>DASYIX010000050.1:0-11536 GCA_035997125.1 Gemmatimonadales bacterium | reverse complement strand
GCCCACAATCAGGAGCCCGATTACCACCTCGAAGGCGATACGAAGCGTTCGACCGATGCTCAGATGGCCGCAGTTGTCCCAGGCGACCAGTGGGTGACCTGCACCGGGCCGAGAGGTACCATCGTGTTCGCAGATACTAAGGGATACCACAAAGGTGGATTAGTCAAAGAGCGGGATCGTGTGCTATACACTTGCATGTTTACTTCGTAAGCCTGGATACTCGCCATGAGATGCCAGCCATGATCGTCGGTATCGGTATGGACGTGGTGGAGATCCGCCGGATCCGCGACCTCGCCCAGCGCCACGCTGCGTTCCTGACTCGCACCTTCGCGCCCTGCGAGCTGCACCACTGCCAGGAGAAGGTGAACCCCTATCCCCACCTTGCAGCCCGCTTTGCCGCAAAGGAAGCAGTCTTCAAAGCCCTCGGCACCGGCTGGAGCATGGGGCTCCAGTGGACCGATGTCGCGGTGGAGAACAATGCGGCGGGGAAACCGGCCATTCGCCTCAGCGGCGCGGCCAGGCGCCTCGCCGAACAACTGGGCGCCAACAAGATCCATCTTTCACTGACCCACACCGGGCGATACGCGGGAGCCCAGGTAGTGCTCGAGCGGCTCCCCCTCCATCCGGTCCAGTCCGACCAGACCGAAATCAGCTCGACGACGCACGGCCGCTGCTTGCCGTCCCGGCAGACAGGTCTCGCTCAATAGGCGAGCAGGAGTCGGCCCGATGCGGAAGCTACAAAAGCTCCAGTTCATCTACCCGAAGTTTCGCCGCTTCTACCAGGTGCTGGCCGACTGGTCGCCGCTGTTCCGCACCACCGACTACGAGGCCGACGCTCGCACCCGCACGCCGCCCTGCCTGGCGTTCCCCCTGCTTGCGGCCCTCACACCGAGCGACGTCGAGATCGACTTCGTGGACGACCGCATCGATCAGCTGGACATGTCCCGGCTCGATGCCGACCTCTACTGCCTCCACGTCAAGACGGAAATGGCCCCCCGGGCCTACCAGCTCGCCGACGCGCTGCGCGCCGCCGGCCGGACCGTGGTGCTCGGAGGACTGCATACCACCTATCGGCCCGAAGAGGCGAAGCAGCACGCTGACGTGGTATTCGCAGGGGATGCCGAAGGGGTCTGGCAGGAGATGCTGAGCGACTACGAACACGGTGCGCTGAAGCCGTTCTACCGCCGCGCCCAGCCGGTAGACATGCGGGAAGTCCCCATTCCCGACCGCGGCATCTACGATCGCTACGCCTACTCCAATCCGGTGAACTATCTCCAGGTCTCGCGGGGATGCATGCTGACGTGTGCCGGGTGCCCCATCCCCTTCGCCTATGGCGGCCGTATTCGATTCCGTCCTCTGGACCTGGTGGAGCAGGAACTGCAGGCGTTCCCCGCGTCGACCATTTACATCACGGACGACAATCTCTTTTTCACCGGCGAGCGCTACGCGCCATACACCGATGAGCTCCTCCGGCTGCTCGCCCGTGTCGGTAAGCCCAGCTCCTGGGCGTCGGCCATCGGGCTGCCGCGTCGCTCGGACGACCAGTTCTTGCGGCTGGCTTCCGAAGCCAAGGTCCACGCGATCTACAACGTCCTCTACGACAGCCTCTCCAACCGAGCGATCGACGGCGATCAGGCATCGCTGGACCGCTTTCGCCGCATCTATGATAGATACCGGGAAGCCGGCATCCAGATCTGGATGTCCGTCTACGTCGGCACCGACCAGCACGACCGGGGCATCGCCGACAAGGTGCTGACTTTCCTGCGCGCCGTGGAGGCAGAGTTAGTCGAGTTCGTGATCCCGACTCCCTTCCCCGAAACGCCTCTCTGGCGCAGCTCGCTCCGTGAAGGACGGCTGCTTCACACCGATTGGAACGACTACGACGGCCTGCACGCCGTCCACCAGCCAAAGCACTTCACACCGGAAGGGCTGGAGCAGCTGGTGCGGGAGCTGTGGATCGAATTCTATTCGTCCCACCCATACATCTTCGACCGGGACGACATCAAAGTCCTCCTCAACACATGACACCCATGCCGACCGACCGGGAAATTTACGAATGCGTGCGCCAGGCCATCACCGCCATCCGCCAAGATCTGGGCGATCGGCTCACGCTGGACTCCGAGCTGGGGCAGGAGCTCGGCCTCGAATCCCTCGATTACGTGGATATCGAGTTCCGGCTCGAGACCACCTTTGGGGTCGAGTTCTTTCACGGCAGCGCGCTGGAGAAGCTCTCCGAGCTGCTCGCGCCCCGCCAGCTGGAAGAGGACGGACTATTAACGGCCGACGGAGCCGCGGTGTTGCGCCTGCGCCTGCCCGAAATCGATCCGGACCGGCTCCGACCGGGCCAACCGGTGGCTGGGATCGAGGCGAAGTTCAAGCCCCAGACGTGGGTTCGCGTGGTCAAGGAGCTGGTGCAGGCCCGACCCCAGCGGTGTCCGTCCTGCGGGTCCGAGCGATTGGAAGTGACCAAACCCTCGTTGCTCCGCTGTGCCGGCTGCAGCGCTGAGCTGCGATCTCCCGATGGAGAAGAATGCTTGGCGGTCTGGGCAAGCCGTCTTCCCGCTTCCCTGGAGCAGCGGGCGGAGTCGAGGACAGGATGATCCTGGAAGGAAAGAAGGCGCTGGTAACCGGGGGCTCGGGAGTCATCGGCCGGGCAATCGCGCTGGCACTCCACCACGCCGGTGCCGAGGTCGCCATCACGTATTACCGGAACCGGAAGGGAGCGGAAGAGACACTCCAGGCCGCGTCGGGGGACCAGCGGCGCGCGCTGGCGTTCCGGGTGAACCTGGAGGACCGAGCGGGAATCGATCAGCTGTTCTGCGAGATCAAGCAGGCGTGGGGCCTGTTTGACATCTTCGTGAGCAATGCCGTGTCGGCCCCGTGCCGATCTGCCATGGACCTCCCGCTCCGGCACTGGGACCACGTGTTGAACGCCAATCTGACTGCCTTCCTTCACTGCACCCAGCGCTCGGTCGAGCTCATGGCCGGTCGCCCCGGAGCGGTCGTTGCCATTTCCAGCCTGGGGGCACGGCGCTGTGCCCCGGGCTATGCGGCCTTAGGAGTAGCCAAAGCGGGAATCGAGGCGCTGGCCAGGTACCTCGCAGTAGAGCTCGCGGAGCGAAACATAAACGTCAACGTGGTGTGCCCCGGAACTGTGGAGACACCGGCGCTGAACGCATTCGCGAGCGTCGTACCGGACGTCCACGAGTATACCCAGTCGCTGCTGCAACAGACTCCCGACCGGCAAGCGGTGGCGCCGGACGAGGTGGCTGCGGTTGTCACCTTCCTCTGCAGTCCGCTGGCTCAGCGAATTCGGGGTCAGACCATTGTGGTGGATGGTGGCTTTTCCCTCCGGATGTAGCCCGCGAACACCTATGTGCGGCCCGGCCCCGAGATCCAGTCCAGGTACGATGAATACCACCGAACGTATCGTAGTCACGGGCCTGGGTGTCGTCTCCGCTGTGGGTACTGGTGTGGATGCCTTTCAGCGAGCATTGGCGGCCGGCAGAAGTGGGATCGGGCCGATCCAGTTCCCCTGGCCGACGGCCTATGCCTCGCTCCGTGCGGGCCAGGTGGCGGACGAGGACTTCGCTCCGCTCCTGCCTGCCGGAACTGAGATGGGCCGGGCTTCGCGCCTTGCGGTGGCCAGCACGCGGCTAGCCCTCGACCACGCCGGCATCGCGTGGCCGACGCCTCGCCCCGACCGGATCGGCGTCATCGTCGGCACGGCGCTGGGAGACGCCAGCGAGCTTGAAGCCGAGTGGCAGCGATTCCGCGAGAGCGATGGGGCCGCGCCACGGCCACAGGGACCAATGTGGATGCGGCTCGGGAACCTCGCCGAACGGGTCAGCACGGCGTTCGGTCTCGAAGGACCGAGCCATCTGCTCACCAGCACGTGTGCGGCGGGAAATCACGCGATTGCCTGGAGCGCCGCGATCCTGCAGGCCGGAACGGCGGACGTCATGGTGGCGGCCGGTGCCGACACCATCGGCTACGTCGACATCCTCGGCTTCACCCGCCTGCTCCTGCAGGCTCCCCAGCGCTGCCAGCCATTCGACCGGCACCGGAAGGGGACGATACTGTCCGAAGGAGCCGCCGCACTGGTACTGGAGACGCTCTCGTCTGCGCGGCGACGGGGCGCCCCTATCCTCGCCGAGGTGCTGGGGTATGGCACCAGCTGCGATGCCGCGGGTCCCTTCGCCAGCTCCGTCACCGATACTCGGGGTATGCGCGTGGCCTTCGAGCGGGCCCTCCGCAAGGCGCGAATCTCCCCCGACGTTATCGACCACGTCAGCGCGCATGGGTCGGGAACCCGCCTCAACGACCAGAAAGAGACTCTGTTTCTGAAGCAGGTCCTGGGCGACCGTGCGTATCACGTGCCGGTGAGCGCGATCAAGGCGATGCTGGGACACGCCCAAGGCGCTGCGGCACTGTTCGAAGCGGTGGCTTGCGTGCTTACTCTGACCCGGCGCGTCATGTATCCGACGATCAACTATGAGACGCCGGATCCGCAGTGCGACCTGGATTACATACCCAATGAGGCGCGGGAGGGAGACGTTGCGACGATTCTCTCCAACGCCTTCGGGGTCGGGGGCAACAACGCCCTGGTCATCTTTCGCCGTTGGGACGCCTAGTCATGGGGCTGACTCCCGTGTTCGTGACCGGCGCGGCTGCCGCCACCTGCTGCGGGCTGGGGGCTCAGGCATTCTGGAACCATCTCGCGTGCAGCCGGCACGCCGGCAATCCTGCTTCGGCACCCGGGGTGCGACGGTTTGCCGCCACCCCGCTCCACCTGGAAAACCGTCGCCGCTTGCCCGAGACCGACCGGCTGACCGCTTATCTGCTCGCTGCCCTCGACTACGATCTCGGAGCATTCCTGAGCGAGTTGTCCGATCCCGAGCGAGAGCGCGTGGGGGTCGCCCTGGGAAGCGCCTACGGTCATCTGAGCAAGTATCTCGGGTACTTCGAAATCGGAACCGAACAAGGTTATCAGCTGGTCAACCCGCGGCAGTTCCCGACCACGCTGCCGAACTGGAGCAGCGTCAGCGTCAGCGACGCCTATTCACTGTGGGGTTCGAACACGCCGATCGCCTCGGGACTGATCGCAGGACTGGAGGCAGTCGGGTATGCCGCGGAAGCAATTCGGAACGGCGAGGAGGAGACGATGATCGCCGGAGGCTACGATGAAATCAATCCCTGCAACCTGCGGGTGCTCGAAACTGCGACGACCGGGTCCCCAGGGGAAGGCGTGGGCGTGCTTCTGTTGCAGTCAGGCGACGCCGCTACCGCCAGCGAGCGGGAGCCCCTCGCAACGTGTGGTGCCACGGTCATCTGCCACGGTGTGTGGTGGGATACCCCACACGGCGCGAGGAGGGCAGCAGAGGCCGTTCGAGGAGCAGTGGCGGCAAGCGGGCTGGAACTGACCGAGATCGTCGCGGTCTTCCCGTCGACCAACGGCGGTCCGGGAGTGGACGACTTCGAGGCGCAGCTCTTGCGCGACGTGTTTGATACCCGATTGTCAGCGGTGGACATCGTTCCCATCAAGCCCGTCATCGGCGAATGCTTCAGCGCCTCGGGCCCGCTCCAGTGCATCGCGGCCGTGGAATACCTGACTCAGGTAGCACTCAGCGGGCCGCCGGACGACACGCCCGCCGCACTGGTCTCCAGCATGGGCTACGACGGTACGTTCGCGGCAACGGTGTTCTCCGGGAGCCCGGGATGACTGCTCCGCACGCAGTTTCGCAACGAGTCGACACGCTGCTCCAGCGAGTGTTCGAGGTAGGGCCGCGTCAGCTCCGCGATGAGACCCGCCGCGGCGATCTGGACCGCTGGGATTCGCTGGGACACCTGACGCTCATCGAGGCATTGCGGGAGGAGTTCGGCCTGGACATTCCACCCGAGCTGGCGCTCAGCATGGACACGGTGGACGACATCAAGCGGATCATGAGCGCGCTGCTGGACGGCGAGGCAGGACGATAAGCGATGGATCCGGACGGTATCGATATCCTGACGTGGCCGCATGAGACGGCACCCAACGCGGATGGTGGCGTGTCTGCTTCTCTTCCAGCCGAGTGGTCGCCGTGGATTGGCGGCCGGGAAGTGCGTGCCACGGATACCGAATACGACCCGTTGATCAACCCGGCTACCGGCCGGGTGTTGTGCCGAGTCGCGCGCTGTGGCGCGACTGAAATAGACTCCGCTGTGCACGCGGCCGACGCCGCCCTCCCCGGATGGGCGGGCCTGCCGACCGCGCAACGCGGTCGCATGCTCTTGAGGGTGGCGAGCAGGATGCGGGAGTGCGAGGATGAGCTGGCGGTCCTGGAGACTCTGAACAACGGCAAGCCGCTGCGCGAAGCTAGAGACGATGTCGTCAAGTCCGCGGAAGCGTTCGAATTTTATGCCGGGCTGGCTGATAAGCTGTTCGGCTCGACCATCCCAATCTCGCCCCAGTACCTCAGCTACACGCTGCGGGAGCCGATGGGCGTTACTGCCCACATTTCCCCCTGGAACTATCCCCTTCGCCTGGCAGTGCGCAGTGTCGCACCGGCTCTCGCGGCCGGAAACACGGTGGTCCTCAAGCCGGCAGAAGAGACTCCGCTGACCGCGCTGCGATTAGCCCGGGTCCTCACTGAAGCCGGCCTGCCGGATGGCGTGTTCAACGTGGTTCCGGGAACCGGCCCTGAAACGGGGGCGGCGCTGGTCGATCATCCGCTAGTGCGTCATATCTCCTTTACCGGATCGGTGGAGACGGGCGTGCAGGTCATGCAGCGGGCGGCACGGCGGGTCGTGCCTCTCACGCTCGAGCTCGGCGGCAAGTCGCCCAACATCGTCCTGGCCGACGCAGACATCGACCTGGCCCTGACGGGCACCATTCAGGCGATCTTCACCAACGCCGGCCAGGTCTGCTGTGCGGGTTCAAGGCTATTGCTCGAGGACACGATCTATGACGAGTTCCTCGACCGGCTCATCGAACGAGCGCGACGGCTTCGGCTGGGACCCGGCCTTGATGATCCGGACATGGGTCCGCTCATTTCCGAAGCGCATCGACAACACGTCCTGAGCTACGTTGCGCTGGGCCAGAGAGAGGGCGGCACTCTGCTGCTCGGCGGCAAGGCGCCCGACCACCCTGCCTGCCGGTCCGGTTACTTCGTCGAGCCGACGCTCCTTGGGGGTATGTCAAATGCGACCCGCGTGGCGCGAGAAGAGATCTTCGGACCGGTCCTGACCGTCTTCCGATTCCACACGGAGGCGGAAGCGATCCGGCTCGCAAACGACACCCCCTATGGCCTGGTGGCGGGGGTGTGGACGTCGGACCTCAATCGGGCCCACACCTTTGCCGCTCGCCTCCAGGTGGGGCAGGTCTATATCAACGACTTCTTCAGCGGCTCGGTCGCCAGTCCGTTCGGCGGCTACAAGCAGAGTGGCTTCGGACGGGAGCGAGGGGTGGAAGCGCTGCAGCACTACACGCAGGTGAAGAGCGTCTGCGTCCGACTGGGTCGCTGACCCGATGCGGCTGACCGACAAGGTGATCATCGTCACCGGTGCGGCGCGCGGGCTGGGTCTCGCGTATGCTGGACGCTTGGCCCGGGAGGGGGCGGCGGTCGTGCTGGCCGACATCGCCCTGCCGGGTCGGGAAGCCGCGGAGCTCACCGACACCAATCCCCGGACTCTCTTCGTTCGAGCGGACATCCGCTGTCCCGAGGATTCGCGCCGGTTGGCTGAAACGACGGTATCGACGTTCGGCCGGATCGATGTCCTGGTCAACAACGCCGCGCTCTTTGCCACCCTGCGGCGCTGCCCGGTTGAGGAGCTGTCCGTGGCCGAGTGGGAAGAAGTCCTCGCCGTGAACGTCATCGGCACGTTTGCCTGCATCCAGGCGGTCGTGCCAGTCATGAAAGTCCAGAAACGAGGCACGATCATCAACGTGGGCTCGAATGCCGTCCACAAGGGTCTCCCCCACCTACTCCACTACGTCGCGTCAAAAGGAGCCGTGCATGCCATGACTCGGGCGTTGGCCCGCGAGCTGGGACCGTTCGGCATTACCGTGAACGCCGTCGCCCCCGGTTACGTCCTCCACGAAGGAACAGCCACATCCGACGGAGGGCGCAACGAGCAGGTGGTTGCGCTCCGTGCCCTCCCCCGCACCGAGACTGCGGACGACGTGGTCGGGACCGTCGTCTTCCTGGCGTCAGAGGAGAGTGGCTTCTTGACGGGGCAGACCATCGTGGTCGACGGTGGCGAGGTGTTTGCATGAGCGGGCCGCCTGCCCCACCCTTCCTCGATCTCCAGTCGTATCTGAGGTTTTTAGAGAACGCCGGACGGCTGCGGCGAGTTCAGGCGACGGTAGACAAAGACTGGGAGATCGCCTGCATCGCCCGGTGGGCCATGGAATCGACGCCGGACGATCAGAGTTATGCCATTCTATTTGAGCAGGTCAAGGGCCATGCCGTCCCCGTCGCCGTCAACCTCTACGCCTCGCATGCGCTCTATGCCAGCGCTCTCGGGGTCAGCCCTCAGGCCGTGCTCCAGCAATGGGCGACGGCCCTCACAGCACCGCAGCAAACGGTTCCGGTCAAGAGCGCACCAGCACAAGAGGTCGTGGAAACCACCGCGGCAAGTTTGCTCTCCATTCCAGTGCCGGTCTGGACGCCCGGACGGGATGCCGGGCCGTACCTTTCGGCCGGGAACGTGATCACCAAGGATCCAGAGACCGGGGTTCAGAATCTCGGCAACTATCGCCTCCAGATTCACGACGGAAAGCGAGCAGGCCTCTTTTTCGGAAGCCGGATGCAGCATGGAGCCATTCACTACGCCAAGTACCACGAACGCGGCAAACCGATGCCGGTGGCCATCGTGGTCGGGGCTCCCCCGGCGGTGAACTTCGCTGCGGCGGCAAAGACCGAATACGGGGTGGACGAGCTGACCATTGCCGGCGGGCTGACAGGAACGGGAATCGCGGTGATACCGGGGAGAACCATCGACTTATGGGTACCCGCCGACGCTGAGTGTGTGATCGAAGGCTGGGTCTCGCCTGGTGCGGAGCAGCTGGAAGGGCCTTTCGGTGAGGCCCTAGGGTACATGGACAGGGCTGCGCCGGCGGCCGTCGTAGATATCACCGCGATCACCCACCGCCGTGCACCGGTCCACCACGGGTACGTCCAGCAACTCCCGCCGTCCGATGGCCATCTCGTGATGGAGCTGGGGATCCTCGGGCCGCTGTGGTACTACCTCACCTGCAAGCTGGGGCTCCGGGGCTTGCGCGATCTCGCCATCCTGCGCGGCAGCGCGGGCGTAAGCGCCCTGGTCGCCCAGGTGGAGAGATCGGCAGCAGTTCACGCTGCGGAAATCGGCCGCGTCCTCGCGAAGATTGGCTTCGGCCAGAAGTTCATCTACCTCGTGGACGAAGACCTGGACATCCGCGACCCAGAGACCCTGAACTGGGGACTGAGCACGCGAATAGACCCCGAGCGCGACATTACCATCGTTCCCCATGCGCAGACATTCCAAGTTGACCCCGCGGTGCTCGCGCGGGCGGCCGGCGAAGGAGAGCAGGTGGGCGGCCCGCCCTACCGCTCGTCGCTGGCCATCATCGATGCGACCGTGAAGTGCCCGGTTCCGGAAGTGTCGCTCCCGGGACGCTCACTGATGGAGAAGGTGCTCACCAAGTGGCCGGAGTTTGGCCTACCGCCGATCGTGCCCCGGCAGCGGTTGGTCCAGCTCCTGGCGACGTATTCCGAGGCCGGGTAGGTGGGGGGAGGTGCACAGAACAGGCAACAGAGAGTGCCTCATTTGCGAACGGCCAAGCATTCCCCTGGCCACATCTCAGGCGTGGAAACGGTACCGCACCGCCGTCTAGGGTCGGCACGGCCCTTGCGCGATATGTCGCACAGATCTTGGCCCACGAAGGAGCAACTGGGAAGCTGTAGCACTGCGCGGAACCGCCAAATGCCAGCAAAGCTCAACTCGGCACCTGAGGTCACCTCGATCCTCGAGACAGGGACGGAGGACTGGCCTGTCCTGCTCCCCGACCTCCTCCATAGCGCCGCCCGCCAGTCGGGAGGTTCCGGTGGTGCGGTCTGCGGGACGGACCGGCGGACTTACGCCGAAATCGATCTCTGGTCCGAGCGGCTTGGTAGGGCCTTGATCAGGTGTGGGGTGAGGCCGGGGGACCGCGTCGTCACAGTGCTGCCAAATTGCCTCGAGTTTCTCACCGCGGCGTTTGGCGTGTGGAAGGCCCGGGGCGTCTTCGTGCCCGAGTACACCGGCATCCCACCGGTCACCTTGGGGCGTATTCTGGCGGATGCACGACCGACCGCACTGATCGTGGACCGGAGTGTTGCCGAGCGCCTCGAGGAGATCCGCGACGTCCTTGTCGGCGTCGGCGTCAGGACGATACTCGTCAGAGAGCGTCCGCCCGAGCTATCGGCCATCCATAGCATCGCCGTCGAATCGTTGGACGCGATCCTTGAATCGGATGAAGAGAGCGAGATCTCGTTACCGACGAAGGGGTCACGGCACGACATAGCGTCCATCACGTATACCAGCGGCTCGACTGGAACTCCGAAAGGGGTGATGCATTCGCACGAGAGCTGGCTGGCAGCGGCAGAGTTCACCCGAGATTTCCTCCGGCTCTCCGAACATGACGCCGTTGTCATTCCGCTTCCGCTGCATCACGCCCTAACCTTCCGCCACATACTCGCCTATCTGCTCGCCCAAGCCTCGATCGTGATCACCGCGGACATCTATCAGGCGCTGAAGTCGTTACGCGAGCTACGCCCCACGGCGCTGCTCCTGGTCCCCGCCGCGTGTCACATCGCAATCGACCACTTTGCTTCGGTGCTCAGAGAGGCGATGTCCCACTTGCGGTATGTCGAGATCGGTTCTGCAGCGACGACCCCGGAGCGGCTGCGACAGCTTCGGGATCTGTTGCCGCGGACCGCTATCCACGTCCCCTACGGCCTCACCGAAGCCCGGGTGGCGTATCTCAGACCCGGCCGGGGCGGCCTGTGCAACCGCATCAACTGCACCTCGCCCGGTCTCTCGGTGGGGATCGTTCATCCGGATGGCAGCCCGGTGGCCCCAGGAGAAACCGGCGAGATCCTGATCCAGGGCCGGGGCTTAATGGTGGGTTACTGGGCCGAGGGTAGGCCTGAGGATCCGCTTCCGGCGCGAGGCTTCCGTACCGGTGATGTGGGTCGCCTCGATTACAACGGCGACGTCGATCTCCTGGGACGGCTCGACGAGGTGCTGAAGATCGGCGGCCGCAAGGTCAATCCCGCGGAGCTCGAGCTCGTGCTCACCCGGCATCCCGACGTGCGGGAGGCCGCGGTGGTGGGAGGACCCGACCCCAACAATATCCTCGAGAATGTACTGCACGCGTTTGTGGTCCCGCGGCGGGACGCGACACTGCGGTTAGCCGACCTCATGGCACACTGCCGCCACCAGCTCGAATCCTACAAGGTTCCAGTCCAGATCCACATTCGCCCGTCGCTGCCCAAGTCGTCGGTCGGGAAGCTGTTGCGATCGCTATTGGTGA
>DASYIX010000049.1:0-10649 GCA_035997125.1 Gemmatimonadales bacterium | reverse complement strand
CAACACCCGGTAATTCGCGGAAACGGCCGAGGCCGGCCCTCGGCAGCTCCCAACGTCTCCTGGCGCGAGCGGCTTCAGGCCCTCCGGCACCTGCCCAAGCTGCTCCGGATGGTGTGGGAGACCGAGCCCCGCTACGTCGTCGGCATCCTGCTGCTCCGGGTGGCCCGATCGGCCGTTCCGCTGGGCGTGCTCTGGATCGGCAAGCTCATCGTGGACGAGGTGGTGCATGCGGTCTCCATCTCCGGCCAGGGCGGCGCGGTGGCCTGGCAGCGGCTCGCGATCCTCCTCGGCATCGAGCTGGTCATCGCGCTGGTGGGCGAGGGGCTGAGCCGGCTCTCCGCCCTGCTGGAGAGTCTGCTGGGCGACCTGTTCGCCAACCGCACCAGCGTCCAGCTGATGCAGCACGCCGCGACGCTCGACCTGGAGCAGTTCGAGGACGCCGAGATTTATGACAAGCTGGAGCGGGCCCGGCGGCAGACCGTGGGTCGGATCGGGCTCTTCACCATGCTGCTGGCGACGCTGCAAGACCTGATCACCCTGGTGTCGCTCAGCGTCGCGATCGCGGTCTACGTTCCCTGGCTCCTGGTGCTGCTGGTGGTGGCGGTGCTGCCGTCGCTGCTGGGGGAGACTCACTTCGCCTCGCTGGGCTATTCGCTGCTCTACTCCTGGACCCCGGAGCGGCGGCAGCTGGATTATCTCCGCTACATCGGCGCCAGCGACATCTCCGCCAAGGAGCTCAAGCTCTTCGGCCTCTCCGATTTTCTGGTGGGGCGCTACGACCGGCTCTCCCGGGATTTCTATGAGGCCAACAAGGCGCTGTCGGTCCGGCGCAGCATCGTTTCGACCCTGCTCTCGCTGGTGGGGACGCTGGGGTACTACGGCGCCTACGCGGTCATCATCTATCTCACGGTCGTCGGTCACCGCTCGCCGGCGGGGCTGTTCACCATTGGCGTCCTGACCTTCCTGGCCGGGTCGTTCCGGCAGAGCCGGGACCTGATTCAGCGGGTGCTGCTGTCGCTGGCGCAGATCTTCGAGCAGAGCCTCTACCTGGACGATCTGTTCAGCTTCCTGGACATCGAGCCCAGCATTCGGCCCCAGCCGGGCGCGAAGCCGGTGCCGGTGCCGATCAAGGTCGGCTTTGCCTTCGAGGGCGTGGGGTTCAAGTACCCCGGTGCAGAGCAGTGGGCGGTGAGGGGGCTCGACTTCTCGCTCTCACCGGGGGAGCGGCTGGCGCTGGTGGGCGAGAACGGCGCGGGGAAGACCACGCTGGTCAAGCTCCTGGCCCGGCTCTACGACCCGGACGAGGGGCGAATCCTGCTCGACGGCGTGGATCTGAGGGAGTACGACATCGACAGCCTCCGACGCAACGTCGGCGTCATCTTCCAGGACTTCGTGCGCTACGATTTTGCCTTGAAGGAAAACATCGCGGTGGGCAACATCGCCCGGATCGGGGACGAGCCGGCGATCAAGACCGCGGCCGAGCGGAGCCTGGCGGATTCGGTGGCGCAGCGGCTGGCGGGGCGGTATGACCAGATGCTGGGCAAGCGGTTCGAGGGCGGGGTGGATCTCTCCGGCGGCGAGTGGCAGAAGGTGGCGCTGGCGCGGGCGTATATGCGGGACGCGCAGCTGCTGATCCTGGACGAGCCGACGGCCGCGCTGGATGCGCGGGCAGAGTACGAGGTCTTTCTACGATTTAGCGAGCTTACTAAAGGAAGGATGGCGGTGCTGATCTCGCACCGGTTCTCGACGGTCCGGATGGCGGACCGGATCCTGGTGCTCAAGGGTGGGGAGCTGGTGGAGCAGGGGACGCACGAGGCATTGGTGGCGCTGGGCGGGCTGTATTCGGAGCTGTTCCAGCTCCAGGCGGCAGGTTACAGATAAGGGTTCCAATGGCACATCAAGCGGGATCTCATAGCGTCACTGAACAAGCGACCTTCGTTTCTACAACGTCATAAGCGGGATTGCTGCAGCGGCCGCAAGCAGCAGCCAAAGTGACGGCGACCAGAACATAATCTCCACCTCCCTCTGCAATCACGGTTTCTGTCACAACCAGGCCCCTCGGCAGCTCCTTTGCAAGAAGCTTTTGGCGATCGTTCCGGTCTCATCCCTGGATTGTTGTGATGTCCTCAATCAGCCGGTTGGGATGCTGTTGGAGGCAAGCACCAAGGAGGTCACTGTGAAGCGACTGATAGTGATTTGCGCCCTCGCCGGTGTCGGCTCGCCGCGGATGCTGCCGGCACAGGGTGACCGCGGGACCGGCATACGCACGTCGATGATCGAGACGTACGTCGAACCGCATCAGGTATTGATCTATCCGTTTGGCGCGTACACGTGGGATCACAATTGGGAGTACTCGCCGTCGATGTTCGGGTCGGCGCACGTCGAGGACTTCCGCGGCACTTATAAGACGACCGAAGCCGCGCTGTTCCTCGCCTATGGGGTGACCGACTGGTTGGCGGTGGAGCTCGAGGGCTCGCTGATCAACGCGACATTCGAGAAGTCGGCGGCCGACACGTTCGGCACACCGGCCACGATCCACGAAA
The DNA here is from genome assembly GCA_035997125.1 of Gemmatimonadales bacterium. Lineage (GTDB taxonomy): Bacteria > Gemmatimonadota > Gemmatimonadetes > Gemmatimonadales > GWC2-71-9 > CAVVWJ01. The sequence continues at coordinate 8,106 of DASYIX010000049.1, read as the reverse complement.
CCGGCCTGTCCGATGTCGCCGGCCAGCTCCGGCTTCGCCTCGTCCGGGAGCGTGGGAGCCGGCCCGAGTTCTTTGCCTCAGTTGAGGTACTGCCTCCACAGCATGGGCAGCAGGTGCTGATCGGCGACGCGGAGTGGGATGTCAAAGGCGAGATCGGTGCGGTGCGCCAGTATCACTGGGGCACGATGACGTTCCGTACGACCATCGAGTACAATCGGGGCGACACCCACTGGGATCTCGGCGAGACGTCGCTCGAATACCTGCGACGTCTCTCGCCTAAGTGGCGCGTTCTCCTCGGGATCGAAGGCGGCGAAGGCGGCGCGCCCGACGACTATGGGTTGGCGGCAGCGGCCCACTGGCAGGTCGCGCGCGGGCTCGATCTCAAGTTCTTCAATTTCCTGGGGCTAATGTCCAAAGCCACGGATTGGGAAGCGCAGTTCGGGCTGATGTGGACACTCCCTCAGTGAAATCTCCACACCTTTGCCAGCAATTCGGGGCGTGACGGTCGTCACGCCCCGCTAGGTATCGCCTCCTACATTTCCCGGCGGCACTCATGCCGTCCCAGGACGCGGGATGGTTTCAATCGCGTGGCGAGTAGAGCATGATGCCGTTGATCTTCTTGTCGGCCCGAAATTCTACCTCCTGAGTATTGACGAGAAGCAGCTTGCAACCCAGGCTGCCTGGAACAAGACCTTCGAAGGTCGTCAGGAATGGGGCGTCCTCTTTTTGAAGGACTCATGGGCGCGGTGCTCATCGCGCACACTATGGAACATTAGCTTGAGGTGGCGCCGCCCGTATGGCAACGGCAAGAAAGTAAGAGCGGTGTCATCTTCAGCATCTCCCGAAACAACCTTCTTCCTGCCCTAACAACTGTAGCAATGATCTCGAAATTCGGTTGGGCGTCGTTGGGATTGACAGTTGAGGGCAATATCTTTTAACCCCTCAAAGTCATGCCGGATATGTGTTAACGTGGCGATCTGTCAGCGAAGCCTCGACAGACTCGGTCACCAACCATGCTCCGGAGATGGATCCGACGGCCCTACTCGGCCCGAAAACTCTCCCAGCAACACGGCCTTGATGTACGACGATTGAGTGGCGCGGAGCCTGAATGGGCAGGGCCACCGGTGGCGCTGCACTCATCACCGGCCGGCACCCTCCTATGGAAACCGCGGCGGCGGCGTAGATTCGTAGCGACATGAGCACAATCGCGCGACTCCGAGCAGTCAAAATCGTCCATACCATCGTCTGGGCGCTGGTCGCCGGCTGCATCATTGCGATTCCATTCTACGCCTGGTTGGACCGGTTCGACCTGGTGCTCGCCTTCTCCGTCGTGGTGGGAGCGGAGATCCTGGTCCTGGTGTGGAATCACTGGCGCTGTCCGCTCACCGACGTGGCGGCACACTATACTACGAGTCAGCGCGCCAACTTCGACATCTACTTGCCCGAGTGGCTCGCCCGGCGCAACAAGCTGATCTTCGGGGTCCTCTTCGTCGGGGGACTACTCGTGGCTCTCGCCCGCTGGGTCTGGAAGGGACTCTGACCATATATCCTGAGCTGCACCGGTCGGGGCGCATCGGTTGGCTGCGCGCCGGCGTGCTGGGCGCGAACGATGGCATCCTCTCGACGGCGAGTCTCGTCCTCGGCGTTGCGACCGCCCAGGGCACCCGCTCGGCCGTGCTCGTCGCCGGGGTCGCCGGACTCGTCGCGGGGGCAATGTCGATGGCAGCGGGCGAGTATGTCTCGGTGAGTTCCCAGGCGGATACCGAGCGCGCGGATCTGGTGCGCGAACGGGGCGAACTGGCGGCCCAACCACGGGCGGAGCACGCAGAACTGGCGGCGATCTACCGGGAGCGCGGCCTCTCGCCGACCCTTGCTGCCGACGTGGCGACGCAGTTGATGGCGCACGATGCACTCGGGGCTCACGCTCGGGACGAGCTGGGTATTTCCGAGGCGTTGCAGGCGCGGCCGGTCCAGGCTGCGCTGACGTCGGCCCTATCCTTCGCGGTGGGTGCGGCGCTGCCCCTACTCGTGGCGAGCCTCAGTCCGACGCGGTGGCTCGTGCCGCTCGTCGCGGGTGCCTCGCTCGGGTGCCTTGCCGGGCTCGGCGGGCTCGCCGCACGGGTCGGCGGCGCGCGGCCGTGGCCCGGTGCACTCCGCCTCCTGTTTTGGGGCGCGCTCGCCATGGGCCTGACAGCGGGCATCGGCGCCGTCTTCGGCGCGCTCGCTGCCTAGGTGAAGATCCTCTTCGCGCTCTTCCTTATTGCCCACGGGCTCATTCACCTCATGGGTACCGCAAAGGCGATGGGGGGACGGATCGATAGGTCCGTGGGGCTGCTTTGGCTCCTGGCTGCGGCACTGCTCATCGCGACCGCGATCTCCCTCTTCACCTGGCCCCGGTGGTGGTGGGTGGTGGGCGCCGCTGCAGTCGTCGTCTCGCAGGTCGCGATCGTCACGTCGTGGCCCGATGCCCGGTACGGAACCATCGCGAACGTCATCATACTCCTGGGCGTCACGCTCGGCTTCCTGTCGCAAGGCCCCTGGAGCCTCCGCGCCGAGTTCGATCGCGAGATCGAGCGGGGGCTGGGCCGAGCCACCCCGGCGCCGCTACTCACGGACGCCGATCTGGCGGGTCTCCCGGCGGTGGTCCAACGGTACATCCGGCTCAACGGCGCCGTGGGACAGCCTCGGGTGCGGAACTTCCGTGCCCGGTTTCACGGGCAGATCCGCAGCGGACCCGACGCGCGGTGGATGTCCTTCACCGGCGAGCAGTACAACTTCTACGACCAGCCATCCCGCCTGTTTCTCATGGACGCCTCGATGTTCGGCCTCCCGGTCCAGGCGTTCCACCGGTTCGTCGGACCCTCCGCGACGATGCGAGTAAAGGTCGCATCGGCCGTGACGATGGTTGACGCGAAGGGTCCGGAAATGGACGCAGCCGAGACGGTGACGTTGTTCAACGACCTGTGCGTGTTCGCACCCGGCGTGCTGGTCGATCGCGGGATTCAGTGGCGGGAGATCGATCGCCAAACCGTCAGCGCATCGTATACGAACGGAAGCCACACTGCCCACGCGGTCCTGTCGTTCAACGACCGCGGAGAGCTGACGAACTTCGTCGCCGACGGGCGGGGGGCGCTTTCGGCAGACGGAAGATCATTCACGAAAATGCGGTGGTCGACTCCGTTGAGCGACTACCGCGATTTCGGCTCGCACCGAGTAATGGCACGGGGCGAAGGGATCTGGCACCCGCCGGCAGGCGATTACGCCTACTTACGTTTCGACCTGGACGCGATCGAGTACAACGTCGCGGCGCCGCGTAGTACGAGACTCTCTTATGGCGTTCGGCGCCCGGGTCGCGGGCGACGTTGGATGCAACCCACCAGCTGACGTTCAGGCGGCGGGCTGCGAACCTTTCCGGGAGCAGCGCTTCACTTCCGCCAGCAGTCGCTCGGCGGGAAACGGCTTCATAAGCAAACTGCACGGCGCCGCGATGCCTAACGCCGAAAGCTCCGCCGGGGCGTAGCCCGACATCAGGATGACCGGGAGGTCGGGGTGTGAGGTCGAGAGAGCCTCCATCAGCTGGACGCCGTTGAGCTGCGGCATGACGATGTCCGAGACCACAATGTCAACCGGCAGCTCCTCGGCCCGGACCAGATCCAGAGCCTGGGCTCCATCGGAAGCTTGCACGACGCGATAGCCTTCCCGCTCCAACACCCTGGCGGCAAAGTGGCGGACGGTAGCCTCGTCGTCCACCAGGAGAACCGATAGGCTTGGACTCACCCGGCTGGGCGTGGCCGATGACACATGGTCGGATGTTTTCATAACCCGGAATGGTGAGGGGGGCTGGTCTCCAATGTAATATTGCGAGCCAGGCTAGTCATCCCGGCCCCGGCAATCGAGGCGCTTAATGGAGTGTGTGCTCTGGCGACGGCTCGATGTACCAGGGCACGCCGCCGCCACCCTGCGTGAGGGACAAGACGGAGCCGAGCTCCGGGGGATGGCGGTATTCCAGGATGAGCGGAATCCTACGGCGCTGCGGTACAGCGTTCGTTGCGATGCGGAGTGGCGGACCACCGAAGCCGCCGTCGATGGCTGGCGCGGCGCCCGAGAGGTTCAGCTTCAGGTTCGGCGCGGTCACGATGGCGACTGGACCATGAATGGAGTGCGCTGTCCGGCGGTGGCTGGATGCGTCGATCTGGATCTCAGCTTCACCCCTGCCACAAACTTGCTGCCGCTCCGGCGCTTGAATCTCTCGGTGGGCCAGGCGGCTGAGGTCCGCTCTGCCTGGCTGGACTGGCCGGCAGTGGCGCTCACGCCGCTGGTACAACGCTACGCCCGCCGGTCAGCTGCCGAGTACGACTATGAGGCTGACCTGCCCGGCGCCGCCAGGTTTGTGGGCGTGCTTCGGGTCGACCCCCATGGCTGGGTGCTCGACTACGCCGGACTGTGGCAAGCGGAGGCGGTCGCGTAACTTCTCTGCCCCGGCGAAATCCCTTGGTACTACTCTCTCCGCAAGGCCCGGAGTACCGTCGCAGCGGAAGGAGCGCTAGCCAGCAACACGGCTCCAGTGCCTCGGCCGCTGGCCCGCCTCTAGGGTCACTGTGCTGTTCTTTACTTCCCGTCAATAATCATGTTGCCGTCGATGTCACTTAGAGATTGGTTGGGTCCGAAGTTGAGCAGCCGGCTGCTGGTCTCGACCCGACGCCCCTTGTTGGCGCCTTCGGTGATCTTGCCGACCAGGTGGGTCTGACCCGAGACCACCTCGGCGGTTCCACTCAATTTTGCTTTGAAGGATTCTGAAGCCGGAACCGCCGTGACTACCCAGGATGAATGAACCAGCGCCTTCCCGGCTTGCCCGGACGACCCCTCGTCGAAGCCGAACACGAGGGTCGCCTTGCCCTGCCGCTCGCCATTCACCGTACCCGACATCGTGTACTGTCCGGCGCTGTCCCGCTGGATGGCCTTCACGTGATAGGACAGCTCGATCTTATTATCACTCGGCTTATCGGCCGGAGTCACACTCTGACCGTTCAGCGAGTTTCCGATGGGTACGAGCCCCAGGCTCAGCACCACAAACGCACGACTCTGGATTCTGGTGAACATTGGCGGCCTCCTCAAGAGTAGAAACTCGATCTCGAACACTCGCTCGAACTGACCCGTTCTTTCAGTCAATCTGACTATGCGGGCAAACGCATCTGCTTCCTGAGACTCTTGTCAAACGCGGACGCGGGAACGAAACGCCGGAGGAGACTGATCTGTCGGGCTGCCCGGCCTGCGGTGTAGCGGCGCGCCGGGTTGGCCTCGGTGGAAGCCTTCACGACAGCGCTCGCGACCAGCTCCGGCGTGTCGGCCGTCTTCATCCCGTCCCGGAGGACTCCCTCGGCGTTCGTTCGTGCCGACTGATAGACCTCGAGCTGCTGGTCTGCCTGGTAGACATTGCCCTCAAAGGAAGTCCGGGTGTAGGCGGGCTCGACCAGCACCACTCGGACCCCCGAGCCTCTGATCTCATGGTCCAGCGACTCGGAATAGCCTTCCACGGCGTGCTTGCTGGCTGCGTACAGGGCCATAAACGGCGCCGGGATCAGGCCCATGACCGAGCTGAGGTTGACGATCCGTCCGGCCCGCTGCCGCCGCATGGTGGGAAGGACGGCCCTGGTCAGGCGAATAACGCCGAACAAGTTCACGTCGAAGAGGGACTTCGCCTGCTCGATCGATGATTCCTCTGCGCCGGCAACCAGGCCAACGCCCGCGTTGTTCACCAACAGATCGATCCGGCCGGCCTTCTCCAGTACCTGACCCACCGCGGCCGCGACCGACTCGTCACTGGTCACATCGCACGCCACATACTCGACGCCGGGCAACCTCGTTGCGGGGGCCTTGCGGTAGGTGCCGAACACCCGATAGCCCGCCGCGTGAAGCGCCCGGGCGCTAGCCTCGCCGATCCCTCCCGATGCGCCCGTCACGATGGCCACCGGCCGAGTCTGCTGCTGCTCATGATTGTCTGACATGCCGTGCTCGCTTTCGGGTGAAGTCAATTCCCCTACGCTCATATGATGAACATCATATTTCTAAGCAAACGCAAACCCCCGGCTGGGTGCATGGGCTATCAACCTGTGGGGGTGAGGTGGTTCAGCGCCGCCTGGCGGAGCGCGTCGGAGAGCTTGGGGTCATCCACGGCGCGGGCCAGGACCAGCGCACCGACCGCGGTGGTGACGGTAACGAGTGCCCGCTCGTGTGCGCCCGGCTGGCCCCAATCGGGCAACAGGCGGGCGACCAGATCGATCATCTCCTTGATCCGCCGGGTGGCGGCCCGCCGAACCTTAGGTGCCTGGCGCGGCATCTCCGAGCCAAGCGCGGCGACGGCACACCCGGTCTCGGCAACTGCCACATGCTCCTTCGAGAGATAGGTCCGGAGCATGGCCGCGAGCTCCTTCTTGGGCGGTGCCGCGGCGGCCACCCGCGCCATCACGGCCACTGTGTCGGCACCCGCGCGGTCGGCCGCCTCGACCAGCATCCCCTCGCGCGAATCGAAGTGGGCGTAGAAGCCGCCATGCGTGAGGCCGGCCTCCTTCATGATCTCGGCCACGCCGGTGCCGCCGTACCCGCTCCGCCGGATGGCACGGGCAGCGGCCTCCACGATGCGCTCGTGGGTGGCTTCCTTGCGGCTGGGGGCGGGCCGGCTCTTGGTCGCAGCGCTCATATGATGAACATCATATAGCGATATCCCGCAGGGCGCAAGTGGGAGCTCCCAGGCCGGCCCAGGCGGTACAGCGGCAGCCCATCGGTTGGCTCAGCGCAGAATTCCGATGGCCCAAACCGGCAGGTGGTCGCTGGCACCGCGAACCTCGAGTACCGTGCCCGCCGCGGCGCTGTCGGGACTCTTGAGCCCCTTGAGAAGGATGTGATCCAGCCTTCCAATCCGCGTGGTAGCAGGGCCGCGCTGGGTCGGCCACGTGTAGCCCAGATCACGCGGGATCCGTCCGATACCTGGGTCGTTCAGGTCACCCCCGATCACGACCCGCGGGTATCGCCCGGCATCCGCGAGAACCGCCTGCAGCTGGTCGCGCCGCGCCGCTGGCGCCAGGCCCGCCATGGTGCCCAGGTGAAGTGAATACACTCGCACCAGGGCTTCACCCACCCGAATCGTCGCTGCGGTGGCCGCGCGCTGGCTGTGGACAATGCGGGAGAGATGAGGCAACACGATTTTTCGGTCTTCGACGATGGGCCAGCGGGTCAATATCGCATTGCCGAGGTCACGGCGGGTGTTGAAGCGGAAGACGGACGGGTAGTACAGGTACCACATGCCGAGGGTGTCGGCTACCCGCCGGGTACCTTTCTCATCCATCTCCTGAAGTAGGATCACATCGGCGTTTCGCAGAGCTGGATCGCCTGCCAGCACCGCGATGGCGCTGTCCACCCGCAGCCCATACTCGATGTTGAACGAGACTACCCGCAGCGCGGTAGCGTTCTTGTATCCGGTGCCGGGGTCAACCGCCGTGCCGCCCGCGTAACGCGGACCATCTGGATTGGGGTAGTTCCGTCCAGTGGCGCATCCCAGCAGCCCAGCCACGAGCAGGAGCCGGATACCTTGCCTCCCCAGATTCCGCACGGCTCGTCTCCCTTCGGGAGAGTCCTTCTGCGACTGCCTTCGCTCGTCGTTCTGGCCAATTAAACGCGGGAAGTGGTTCTGCGCTTCCCCTTCACACCTGATATTGTGACCTCCATCACCTCGCGGGCTCGAATAATCGCTCCCCGGATTGCCGCTGAATCCACTACACAGCGCTCTTGATTTTCACTTGACCGTTGAGGGCCAGCATCCTCGCGGCCCGTAACTGAGGGGGCCAAGTGGTCCGGCTCACTCGAGGGCTGGGCCAGGCCCACCGCATCCTGCGGTCACGTGAAATAATCATCAAGGAGACGACGCATGTTTGATTTCAGCACCCGAATTCAGCCGGCAATTCGTCGCGCGCTGTTGGTTTCGCTCGCTTCCGCAGCGCTTGCTGCGTGTGACGACATGCCCAACCCGGCTCAACCCGAGGCGGTAAGCTCGGCGAGCCCGAAAAAGGTTCAGATCGCCTTCAGCCGTGGCAGCAGCACCGCCAATGCTGA
>DASYIX010000048.1:0-4806 GCA_035997125.1 Gemmatimonadales bacterium | reverse complement strand
CGGGCTGGACTCGGGCTCGGTGCTAATCGGCGGGACCGTGGTGCTGCAGCCGGGGTCCCGCCACGTGGCGGTGTTTCATCTCGAAGGTGGCTGGCTCAAGGATCCGGTGCCGGGAGAAGAATTCGACCTGGGTCTCGGCAGCGGCCCCCGCGCCTTCGGCAGCCACGCGTTCACCGGCGATCGTTCGATCTTCGGCACCGCCGAGTACCGGTACACGGTCACTGAAGACCTCGCCGGTTTGGTAGGGCTCGGCCTAGCCGGCTTCGTGGACCACGGTGGGGCGTGGTACGCCGGTTCGCCCCGAAGGGTAGGATGGGATGCGGGAATCGGTCTCAGGATCGGCGCCAGCCGGTCAGCGGATACACCCGCTTTGCGACTCGATCTGGCTCGCCGGTTTGCGACCGACGTAGAGAGCGCCGGCTGGGTGCTGAGCGTGGGCAAAGGGTTCACCTTTGCGACGCCGACTCGAAGCTCGAATTAAGAGGTGGCTGTGCGGAAGGAGAAACCCGGGCCCGACTCGTTGATCGGCCTGCTCCTCGAGATGTTGGATCAGGCGTTCGACCGGAAGGGCTGGCACGGGACCACGCTCCGGGGAGCGCTCCGGGGGGTGACGCCTGCAGAGGCGCTGTGGAGGCCGGCTCCGAACCGGCATAACGTCTGGGAGCTGACGCTTCACGCCGCGTACTGGAAGTACGCGGTGCGGCGCCGGCTGGCAGGCGCTGCAGTCGCGTCGTTCGATCGCAAGCCGAGCAACTGGCCGGCCATCTCCGATCCCGCCGATTTGCGGGCATGGAAGCGGGATGTGGCCTTTCTGGACGCCGAGCACCGGAAGCTGCGGGAGGTGGTGAGTGGGTTGATGCCGGCAGCGCTCCGGCGGCGCTCACCCCGAGGGGTGTGGACTTACGCGGAGGAGATTCACGGCGTCGCCGCGCACGATCTGTATCACACCGGGCAGATCCAGCTGATCAAGCGACTCATGAAGTAGGGCTGTGCAGGTACCGCACCAGGAAGATCGCCGCGATGACCAGCGCGATGATCAAGAGCAACAGGCTGAGCACCGTGATCCCTCTTCTTGATTTGAGCGTCCATCGAGTGACTTGCATGCCTCCGCCTGGCAGATGACCTGCCCATAGTATTCGCTCCGCTTGCGGGAAACCAGGTGCCGGGGCTCATTGCAGCGATGGAAGATTCGGCGACGTCGCAGCGCCTTCTGACCGGAACCATTCTCGCGGGGCTGATCGCGGCCGGGCTCGCGCTCTGGCTCCTTGTCTGGCTGGGACACGAGGTCCTGACCGACACGCCGGCTCCGGTTCTGGATGACCGCCTTCGCACGGCTATTCACAGCCTCGCCTCTCCCGGTCTCACCCGGGTGATGATCGCGGCCAGCCGCTTCGGCGGACCAGCATGGCTGGCTCCGCTGGGCGTCGTCATCGCCATGGCATTCCTGATCCGCGGCTGGCGGCGCGGTGCCCTTCTCGTGGTAGTCACCATGGCGGGAGCCGGTCTGCTGGATAGCCTGCTCAAGCTCGGCTTTGCCCGGGCCCGGCCGAGCGCCTTCTTCGACTATCCGTTGCCCCGCTCGCACAGCTTTCCCAGTGGCCATGCGTTCTTTGCCGCCAGCTTCTTCGGCGGGCTGGCGATACTGCTGTCGGGACGACTGCACAGTCCCGTCCTTCGCGCGATTGTCTGGGTCGCCACTATCTCGCTCATTCTGTTGATCGGCTTCTCCCGAGTGTACCTCGGCGTGCATTACCCGAGCGATGTGCTCGCGGGGTACGCAGGGGCGACGATCTGGGTCACCGGAGTGGCCATCGGTGACCGGTGGGTCCGCTACCGGCGCAGAGCCGGGCTCGCCTGAGCGTGGGCAAGATTGCGGTTGTTCTCAATGCCTCCTCGGGCCATGGCGCGGCCGTCAAGGTTGCCGCCCGTCTCCAAGAGATTTTCGGAGCGGCGGGACGCGAGGCTGACATCGCCCTGGCCCGGAACGGTGCCGAGCTCCGGAGCGCCGTGCGCAAGGCGGTCGAGGCCGGCTGCGAGACGCTCGTCGCCGGCGGCGGCGACGGCACCATCAACACGGCCGCGTCCGCGGTAGTCGGGCGGGAGATCACGCTGGGCGTGCTGCCACTGGGCACTCTCAACCACTTCGCCAAGGATCTGGAAATCCCCCTGAACTTGGAGGAAGCAGCCAAGATCATCGTCGACGGCACGTGGTGCAGAGTGGACGTAGGCGAGGTCAACGGGCGGTTCTTTCTCAACAACTCCAGCCTCGGCGTCTATCCGGCCATCGTGCGACTCCGCGAACGTTACCGGGCCACATTCCGGGGTAAGTGGATTGCCGCTTTCTGGGCGGCTCTCACCGTGATACGACGAAATCCGTTCATGGCGGTGAAGCTGCATGTCGAAGGGAAGGAGTTGATTCGGCGGACACCCCTGTTGCTGGTGTCAAACAACGAATACCGGACGACCGGAATTCACGCGGGAACCCGTGAGTCCATCACCCGTGGCCGGCTGGCGCTCTACCTGCTGAATGCCGAACGGCGTCAGGGACTCCTCGGACTGGCGCTGAAAACCATTCTGGAGGGAGCCGAGCGGGTCAAAGAGCTGGACCTGTTCACTGTAGAACAGGTGGCGGTCGAGACCCGGCGCCGCCGGCTGCAGGTGGCTCTGGACGGCGAGGTGATGACGCTGGATTCTCCGCTGCATTACCAGAGCCGGACCAAGGCTCTCAAGGTTTTCGTGCCGGCCACGACCACGGCTTGCTATCCGGGAGCCTCCTAGCCATTTTCCGCCTGGTCAATATGGCCCATGCCCTTCTGGCTTGGGCTCGCTGCTAAAGGATCGGGTTACTCATCCGATCCTTTGATCCGGTCAACATAGCCAGAAAAGGCTCTCCTTCCGGTCCTTCCGCTCGTTCAGGCCCCAGTCGTATCCGGGTGTGCGAAGGGAAATCGGCCGTTCCCCGATGTGCGAGGACCCTCAATGCGCCGACTGCGTATCGGCATTCTCGATCTCGTCACCAAGAGTCCCAATCCCTCCTTGTACGGGAGGGTGATGAATGCGAATCTCGCCAGCATAATGCCCCAGGTGGTCGCGGTCTGGTGTGAGCAGGAAGGCCACGATGTCCGGTTTGTTTGCTACACCGGCCTGGAGAATCTCCTCGAAGAGCTTCCGGCCGACCTGGATCTCGTCTTCATCGGCGCCTTTAGCCAGTCCGCGCAACTCGCCTACGCGCTGAGCAACTTCTTCCGGAAACGCGGCGCAGTGACGGTGCTGGGCGGACCTCATGCCCGCTGCTATCCCGAGGACGCCAAGAAGTATTACGACTATGTCCTCGGTTTTACCGACCGCGCGACTATTGCCGAGGTGTGCCGGGAGTGCACCCCACACCGGCCGATGGGTCGGGAGGTCGCGGCGCTGCGCCAGCCGCTCGAGCTGCCGACTCTGGAAGAGCGGTGGAAGTTCGTGGAGCTGACCCTGGCCAAGGCTCCCACGATCAAGATCATCCCCATGATCGGCAGCCTGGGCTGCCCCTACACCTGCAGCTTCTGCATCGACTCCACGGTAGACTATCAGCCGCTAAGCTTCATTCAGCTGCGCGATGACCTCAAGTTCCTTCTCACCAAGATCAAGCATCCGATCGTGGGCTGGCACGACCCCAACTTCGGGGTCCGGTTCGACGATTACATGGAGGCGATCGAGGCGGCGGTTCCCCAGGGAAGAATGCGGCACATCGCGGAGAGCAGCCTGTCGCTGTTAAACGAGAAGCACCTGCAACGGCTGCGGCAGAACGGCTTTCAGGCCATCCTCCCGGGCATCGAGTCCTGGTACGACATGGGCAACAAGTCGAAGACCCGCCGGACCGGAATGGACAAGGTCAAGCAGGTGTCCGAGCACGTCAACATGATCCTGCGCTATATCCCGTACATCCAGACCAACTTCGTGATGGGGCTGGATGGCGACATGGGGCCGGAGCCGTTCGAGCTGACCAAGAAGTTTATCGACCTCTCACCCGGCGCCTTCCCGGCCTACTCGCTGCTGTCAGCCTTTGGGCGGGCCGCACCGATGAATCTGGATTACCAGCGCGCCGGACGAGTGCTCCCTTTCCCGTTCCATTTCCTGAACAACAACCACGCGATGAACGTCCGGCCCAAGAATTACTCCTGGCCGGAGTTCTACGACGGCCTGGTCGATGTCACCCGGTATTCGTTCTCCTGGAAGGCCATCGCGCGGCGAATCCCCGCCACACCGACGATGATCCCCAAGTGGATGAACGTGGTTCGCGCCGTGTCGTCCGAAGGCTTCGGGCGGATTCGCTATCACGAGACCATCCGCCGGCTGTTGGATACGGATCGGTCGGTGCGGAGCTTTATGGAAGGTGAGACGGACCAGCTACCGGAGTTCTACGCGGCGCGAATTCGGAGCGAACTGGGCCCGGCCTACAACTACCTGCCGGAAGGTGCCCTGATCCACGACCCCAACGCGTATCTCCACTCTACCACCGAACCCGGCCTTGCCCAGCTCGGCGGGCCGCTGGTTCACTGATCGAGCTTCTCGAACTGATCACTGGCCCGGGTGAGGGCGCCGTTCCGATTGACGGCGCCTGGCCCACCCCGAAACTCGAAGTGCTCCTCCGCCATCAGCCGCTCGCCTTGAGGCGTCACCGAAGTCGCCAGGTGCCAGAGCAGGAGCTTCTGGCCTACCGTGGTGGCGGGCAGCCACACGCCCGGCTCGACCCCGGGATAGAGCGACGCGTACTCCGGTCGAAGCCGAGCCTCGCGAATGTTGTCCGGCACCTTGACCCCCCTT
>DASYIX010000047.1:0-8907 GCA_035997125.1 Gemmatimonadales bacterium | reverse complement strand
TGAAGCGCCAGCGGCGTAACATTCACGCGCCGGCTGGTTCGGCCGGAGGCGCTCCGAGAATCGGCGCGCGAGCGGGGGAAGCACCCGGCTTGGCGGCGGTGTTGGCCGGCGCGGCCGCCGGCTCAACCGGCGGCATGCTGCGCGGGGGAAGCGGCTGATTCTTCACCAGCCGGTCGAGGTCTTCGCGATCGATGGTCTCGCGGTCGAGCAGCGCTTGAGCGATGCGGTCGAGCAGCTCGCGGTTCTCACTGAGGATGAGGCTGGCCCGGGAGTAGGCTTCGTCGATGAGGCGCTTCACCTCGTCGTCAACCATCTGCGCGGTGCGCTCGGAGATCTCCCTGCGCTGGGCGAACTCCCGGCCGAGGAAGATTTCCTGCTCCTTGTCTCCGACCGCGAGCGGGCCGATGAGCTCGCTCATGCCGAACTGGGTGACCATCCGGCGCGCCAGTCCTGTCGCCCGCTCGATGTCGTTCCCTGCCCCGGTGGTAACCTTATCCGCGCCGAAGACGAGCTCCTCGGCTACGCGGCCACCGAAGAACATGGCCAGGCTGCCGATCAACCAATCCTTGCTGTAATTGTGCCGGTCAACCTCGGGCAGCGAGGCCGTGAGGCCCAATGCGCGACCCCGGGGAACGATGGTGACTTTATGGATAGGATCGCTCCCGGGGATCTTAGTAGCCACGATCGCGTGTCCCGCCTCGTGGTAGGCGGTCAGGGTCCGCTCGGCCTCGGTGAGCACCAGACTCCGCCGCTCCACACCCAGCATGACCTTATCCTTGGCGTCCTCGAAGTCCGACATGTCCACCAGGGTCTTGTTGCGCCGCGCCGCGAGTACCGCCGCTTCGTTGACCAGGTTGGCCAAATCGGCTCCCGCCATGCCCGGGGTGCCCTTGGCAATGACTTCCAGCCGCACGTCCGCCGCCAGCGGGATCTTCCGGGTGTGGACCCGGAGGATCCCCTCCCGACCGCGCACGTCGGGGGCATCGACTACGATAGTCCGGTCGAAGCGGCCGGGACGAAGCAGGGCCGGATCCAGCACGTCGGGCCGGTTGGTGGCCGCCACCAGGATCACCCCGTCGTTGGATTCGAAACCGTCCATTTCGACCAGGAGCTGATTCAGCGTCTGCTCCCGTTCGTCGTGCCCCCCCCCGAGGCCTGCGCCACGATGCCGGCCTACGGCGTCGATCTCGTCGATGAAGATGATGCAGGGCGCGTGCGACTTCCCTTGCTCAAACAAGTCGCGCACCCGGCTGGCGCCGACGCCCACGAACATCTCCACGAAGTCGGAGCCCGACATCGAGAAGAAGGGCCGTCCGGCCTCACCCGCCACCGCCTTGGCCAGCAGCGTCTTGCCGGTTCCCGGCGGCCCCACCAGTAGGGCCCCCTTGGGTAGCCGGCCGCCGAGGCGGGTGAATTTCTGGGGATCCTTGAGGAACTCGATGATCTCCTGGAGCTCGACCTTGGCCTCGTCGGCACCGGCCACGTCGGCGAAGGTTACCTTGGGCGTATCGCCGGCCAGGAGCTTGGCCTTGGATTTTCCAAAGGCGAACGCGCGGCTGCCGCCTGCCTGGAGCTGGCGCAGGAGGAAAAACCACAGCCCCAGGATGACAATCCAGGGGAGCGCCGCGATGATGATCGCGGTGATCCCGCCCTTCGGTTCCTTGGCCAGAATGGGGACCTTGGCGTCCTCCAGCCGCTTGATAAAGGCCTCGCTGTTGGCGACTGGGAGAAGCACCTGAAAGCTCTTGGCGCTCCGGCCCTCCTGCGTCACCGGGCTGCGGAAATCCCCTTCCAGACGCTTGCCATCAAACACCTCGACCCGGGCAATGTTGCCCTGGTCGAGCTGCTTGCTGAACTCCGTGTAGGAGAACTCCTGGGTGGGATTGCGCTGCCGGCTCATCATCTGGAACAGGAAGAGCGCCAGCAGCCCCACCAGCAGCCAGAGAGCCAGGTTCTTGCTCAGGTTCCCCCAGTTGGTGCGAGGGGGTCGGTTCGGAAGTCGGTCTGCCATTTATTCCAAGTCCGCAATGAACGGGAGGTGTCTAAAGTTCTCGGCGTGATCGAGCCCATACCCGACCAGAAAGGCCGGTGGCGCCTGGAAGCCCACGAAACGGAGCTCCGGGCGCGGCTCGGGCGCCAGCTTTTTATCCAGGAGCGCGCAGATGGCAATGCTTTGGGGGTTCCGCGCGCTCAGCAGCGTCATCAGGCGCTGCAGGGTCTTTCCTGTATCAATAATATCCTCGACCAGCAGGATATGTTTGCCTTCCAGCCGGGTTTCCGGATCGTAGAGCAACCGGACCGTGCCACTCGAGACCTTCCCATCGCCGTAGGAGCTGGCCACCAGAAAATCGACCTGGACCGGGCGCTCGATCTTCCGGACGAGATCGCTCAGGAAGATGAAGCTCCCTTTGAGCAGGCCCAGCACCAGCAGCGGTCCATCGGGATAGGCCCTGGTGATCTCACCGGCAAGCGCCTGAACCCGCGCCGCGATGGTGGCTTCGTCATAGACGATCGACTTGACCGGCCGGCCGCCGGTGCGGCGCAGCACCTCAGGTGTACTCAGCATCGACCCGAAGCGCCTCCGTTCCTTCAGCCGGGAGCCGGACGCCGGAGCGGCATACGCCCGGAATCCAGAGGACATCGTTGCTCTGCGCCAGCACCGGCCAGGACCCCCGCCGGCTCCGGGGTACCCGGACCTCCTGAAAGCAGCGGACGACGAGCCGGCGGCCAGTGCCACCGAGCGGCTTCACCTTCTCTCCGGGGGACCACCGCCGAACCGTCAAAGGATCTGGAGTGAACCAGGCGCTCAGTCCCACCCGGTCTTGATGCCCGGGCGCGGTTGCCGGTTGCCAGCGGAAGGTCCACCGGCCCCAACTGCCCTCGCCGCGCTGCTCGGCAAGTGACCAGGGCGCGGCAGTCGGCTCGGCTTCAAGCGGCAGGATGCGGAGCCGGCCAAATTCCAGCGCCGCGGTCCAGTTCCCGCCGAGCGGCACTCGCATCCCGCTCTCACCGGTCCGGAGAAGATCAAAAACCCGACCAACCCGGGATGGCCCTAGACGGCAGCCGACTCGCCGGGCAAGAGCTAAAAGGACCGCCTGCGTCAGGGCTGAATCATAGTCCCCGAGACTGGACGCAGCAACGGAAATTCCCTCGTTCTCGGCCCGCAAATTCAGTCCCGGCAACAGATCCAGCAGCGCGTCCCAGGCTGCCCGATCGATGCCTGCCTGACGGGACACACGCTGCAGGCTCGTGTCGATTTGAGGCAGGCGCCCGCGCAGTTGGGGCAGGAGCTGGGTCCGAATCCAGGAGCGCAGATGCCGGGGATCGGAGTTGGCCGGATCGACCCAGGCCTGGAGACCCCGTTCTTGCGCGTACTCGGCAAGCTCGGCCCGGGACACCCTGAGCAACGGACGGACCAGCTTTCCCCGCACCGCCGTCATGCCGGCCAGACCAGCCGGGCCGGAGCCGGAAAGCACCCGCATCAGAACCGTCTCCACCTGATCGTCGGCGTGGTGGGCGGTGACAATGATCGACGCGCCAACTCGGAGGCGAACGTCTTCCAGCCAGGCGTAGCGCCGGGCCCGAGCCAGGGTTTCTCCGGCGGAAGGGCCGAGCTGCAGTTGTTCGGTCTTGTAAGGGAGGCCGTACGAAGCGGCGAGCGCGCGGACCCGCTCGGCTACCTTGCCGCTGTCTGGGTGGATGCCGTGGTCAGCGTGGGCGACAACCAGACTGAGGCCGTGCAGCTCCTGGGTCTGGACCAGCAGGTCAAGCAGGACGACCGAATCCGGTCCACCGGAGACGGCTACCAGAGCCGAGCCGGACGGCAGCGGGAGGGTGGCGAGATGAGCGCGAAAGGAATCGAGCAGCCCCATGCTTCGAAGCTAACCGGGCGGTGAGAAAAATTGGGCTGGGGGGCGAAAGAAAAAAGAAAAAGGAACGGGCACCTGTCGCGAAGAGCGGCAGGTGCCCGTCTTACTACAGGTCAGGCAGAATCAGTGGCTGCCATGTCCGTCGTCCCCGTGGCCACTGCCATCTCCGAGGATCTCGAAGAAGCTGTCTGGGGTCGCTGAATTGTTCCTTGGACGAGAGCAAACCCCGGCCGGGGTGCAGGTGATCGGCGCGGTCGGGGGCGGGAACCGGCCATCCGCCCAGATCGAGACGAAGTCCTTGAAGTTGATGAGCTCGCTCGAGTTGTAGTCGCCGAAATTGGGAGCAGCATCCGCGCGCGCGAACCAGTCGGTGGATACATCGCTGATCCGAACATCCCCACCCAACGAGGTTCCCTGGTTATTCGAGATGTCACCCCAGGTATCGGTCAGGAAATTCCGCTCCGGATCCACCCGGCGATCCAGCCAGGTGACGAAGATCGTCCCCTTCTTATTGACCTGCACGCTCCCGAAGACGTGGGAGGTATTGGTGTTGTCGTCATTGACCTTCACCCTCGGGCCGTAGGAAGCGCCATTGTTGCTCGAGGTGCTGAGGAAAATGTCCCCCGCCCGACTGAACGTCGGGTTTGGAGCCGGGTAAACAGCGAAGGGGGTCTTGCCGTTGAAGTACGTGACATAGACGTTCCCGAAGCCTCCCTGCTTTCTCTCGCCCTTGGTGAACTTCCCATCATCTCGACCCTTGTCCACTGCGATGTACGGAACATTCAAGATGGTGGCCCGGCCCCGGTTATAGCCCGGCGGTTCGCCTTGGGGATTGACGTGGGTGACAATCACCGGGGCGCTGAAGGTGCAAGGCGCCGGGGTGCTGCAGTCGTCCGAGTACGCGGTTTCGATACGCTGGTCCCGCTCGCTGAAGCCTGCGGCCTCGGGGAAGGTGCGCGCGAACCAGGTTACCACGACTCGCCCGGTCGGGGTCACAACTGGCATCGTGGCCTGGTTGAAGGTGTCGAACAGGTTGGGCACGATCACCGAGGGCAGGGTCCAGGTCTGACCCTGGTCGAATGAGCGTACCATCTCGATCGGCGTGTCGCCGTTGAAGGCAAAGCGGGTGTAGGTCAGGTAGAGGACCCCGGTGTTCTGGTCCACGTAGAGCCATTCTTTGTCCAGGCCATCGGAGTGATCCGCATCAGCCCCCAAGATCGACGTGGGCACGGCCACAACCGGCGGGTCCCAGATGATCCGCTCTCTGTGGAACGCCGGTGGATCCGGGATTCCAAACGCTGCGTTGTTGCCGGCGCAGCGGGTGTTGGCCTTGCTCTCGACCGGTACCTGCTGATCAGCCACCTTGAACCGCCCGCGGTTCACGGCCAGGGTTTGAAAGCCGTCCGGCGTCAAATAAATGGAGGCGTAGTAGAACAATCTCGTCCGGTGATGCACCGCAAGCACCGGATCGCCGGCGTAGGCATCGCTGCCGGGGGTTCCGGCAGGGGCGCCCGACTTGATGATGGGCGGAAGGCCGCTGGCATCGATCCAGCTCTTCCCGCCGTCGGTGGAATAGGAGAAGCCACTCAGGCCCTGCCGGTTGTCGTAGAACCCGTAGGAGTCGTTGTAGCCCGCGACCATCAGCCGACCGCCACCTTTATCATCGCCGCTGTCATCGTTCTCATCGCCATCTCCGACGCTGTTGAGGATGGCGATCTCGGTCTCGCTTTGGACCACCCGGTCGTTATCCGCCGGAATGGGGGTGCTGGGTGGGGGGTCCAGGCAGGGGTCGTTCACAAAGACATTTTGAAATTGGCGGTTCCGGCCGAAGGGGCGCCCGGCGTTCCCGCCGCCCATCGGGGCTTCTCCCGGCCTGGACTGGTCGGTAACAAACGCGCTGCCATCCTCCAAGGGATCGTGGTCTTCATCCTCATCCTCGCCCGGTACCGGCGCCAGTGCCCGAAGCCCGGCCTTTCCAGGCGCTCCTGCCGCCGCTCTACCCGCCTTCAATAGTTGGTGGGCTGCGTAACCCCCGGAGGACATGAGCTCCTTGAGCGAGTGGCCCTTCACCTTTCCACTAGGACCCTGCGCTGCGGCGGGACTCAGTGTCCCTCCGAGCAGTAGCGCTATAAGAACAGAAATAGCGGTCCAGGCTACAAGTCTGCTACAGCGATTCATTCGGTTACCCTCCTGAGGGGTGGCCGCGCTGACGCGAAGAGGCCGGCCTGCACGTCGGTGTGACCAAAGGATTTCGTGGGTAATCCTCACTATATGTGAACGGGGTCCTGCGGATTCTCCGCGGAGTCAAACACTGGTGGCCCGCCAGCGCTCTGCACGCGGAACTAAAGAGCGCCTCGACCAATCGTCGAGGCGCTCAATTCAAGGCGTCAGGTGGAGCGGGACCACAGCCGAGGGTCCGCCCGCAACAGGCAAGGAAGTTGGGATTGCCGAGCAGGGGGCCGAGAGCAGTCAAGACGTTCATCTCTGTCTGCAGATCAGGTGTAATGCGGTGGGACAAGAGCAATGTACCTGTAACGAAACGGAGCGCAAGAGCAGTGACGCGACGGTGCCGAGCAGGGAAATCCGGGCCAAGAATGGCTCCTGCTTGACATCCAAGGGCGGTTGATTTGGTTCCTAGTCCCCCAAGACCCCTTCCCGGTTCGGGCGGAGGGGCCGCAACGAGGGTCGTGGACCGACATTGCCTCTCCGCCTCAAAAAATTCCTGTTCTGGGTAATGCCCGCGGCCTGGCTGGGCTGTGCCGGCGGCGGCACGGATGTCGTGCTTCCGTCGCTCAGCGTCAGCACCACCACCGCTGGGGTGGAGCTCGACCCCGACGGTTACGCTGTCGTGGTCGACGGAGCCCCGGGTCCGGCGATTGGCCTGGATGCCACCCTTGTCGTCGATGGCCTGGCGGACGGGACGCACTCGGTCACCCTGTCCGGTGTAGCACAGAATTGCGCCGTCCAGGGAGACGACCCCCGCGCCATCACGGTAAGTAGCGGCGCCACGGCCCGGGCCCCCTTCACTATCACCTGCAGCGCGAGCAGCGGTGCCATCGCGGTGGTCACGGCCACCAGCGGATCAGGCTCCGATCCCGACGGGTTCGACCTCCTGCTCGATGGATCCGATCGGGGACCCATCAGCGTGAGCGCCAGCATGAGCCTTGGTGGGCTGCCCCCCGGAGCCCACACCCTGGGGCTGACCGGCCTTGCCGCCAACTGCCAGGTCATTGGTGACAATCCTCGGACAGTGTCGATCGCCGCGGGCCAGACGGTTCAGGTCGACTTTTCCATCACCTGCACCGCACCCGGACCCACCGCCGGCACACTCACAGTCACCACCTCCACCGGTGGGTCGAATCCGGATCCCGACGGCTATACAGTCACCGTGGACGGCGGCACCGCGCAGCCTATCGGCCCCAACGCGACGCTCACTCTGAACAACATCGCCGCCTCGGCCCACACGGTGCAGCTCCGCGGCATGGCGACGAACTGCTCCGTGTCTGGGGCCAACCCGGCCCGGGTGGCCGTGCCCGCCGGGGGCAACGCGAGCCTCGGCTTTGTCATCACCTGCGTCGCTAACACGCCGACCCTCAACCTGCGGATCGAGCGGGTCACCCTCACCCAGAGTACCCAGACTCCGGCGGGGGATGTGCCGTTAGTCCAAAGCCGGGAGGGCTACGCCCGGGTGTTCGTCACCGCGAGCGGCGCCAACTCGCTCCGGCCCGCGGTTCGGTTGCGCTTCTTCCAGGGCGGGACGCTGAGCCAGACCTTTACCATACCGGCTCCCACAGGCTCGACCCCAACGGGAGTGCAGGAAGGTGTGCTCGGCAGCTCCTGGAACGTGCGGGTGCCGGCGTCAGTGTTCCAGACCAACACGTCGATGCTGGCGGACGTGGATCCCGGCAACGCCATCGCCGAGACCAATGAAGCCGACAACAGCCTCCCCGCCTCGGGCGCCGCCCAGCCGCTTCAGGTGCGGCCGGCTCCGGCAGCGGCGATTCGATTCGTTCCGGTGCTGCAAAGCGCCAACGGGCTCCAGGGATCCGTGGGCGGGAATCCAGACCGGCTCATTCAGATGGCCCGGCGCATGTACCCGCTCAGCACCATCCAGGCCGACGTCCATGCGGTGTTCACGGCCAGCGGTCCGCTGCAGCCCAGGAACGACAACAATGAGTGGAACCAGATTCTCGGCGACGTGGACGCCTTGCGAGTGGCGGATGGTTCCGATCGGACCTATTACGGGTTGGTGAAGCTCGATTACTTCAGTGGAATTGTGGGGATGGGATTTATCGGCGTCCCCACCGCGATCGGCACCGACAGTCCGAATGATGTCGCCCGGGTCACCGCTCATGAGCTGGGCCACACCTGGGGACGCTATCACAGCCCCTGCGGCGATCCCGGCGGCCTGGATCCCAACGAGGCCTATCCCTATCCCAACGGAGCGATCGGCGTGTACGGGCTGGACGTGATAGCGGCGAGCCTCAAGCCGCCGACCGCGCCTGACATCATGAGCTATTGCCTGGATCCCTGGATCAGCGATTACACGTACAAGAAGGTCCAGGCGTTCCGCCAGGCCAGCGGCATTCGCACTCAAACGTCGCTGTCCCAGAAGCAGCCCGCTCTGTTGGTGTGGGGACACATCGTGAACGGACAGCCGGTGCTGGAGCCGGTCTTTCAGGTCGTCACCCGTCCCAGCCTGCCGACCGCTCCAGGACCCTATTCGATCGAGGCGACCGCTTCCGACGGTTCGAGAGTCTTTGCCCTCTCCTTTGATGCTCAGCCGGTGGCGGATGATCCTCAGGAGAGCCGGCACTTTGCGTTTGCGGTGCCGCTGGATCAGACCCGCGCCCAACTGACTAACCTCCGGCTGATAGCGCCGGGAGCTCGAGTGGCCGGCATGTC
The DNA here is from genome assembly GCA_035997125.1 of Gemmatimonadales bacterium. Lineage (GTDB taxonomy): Bacteria > Gemmatimonadota > Gemmatimonadetes > Gemmatimonadales > GWC2-71-9 > CAVVWJ01. Next base: position 133 of record DASYIX010000047.1, on the reverse strand, counting down.
GCAGTCAGTGGCCCGGGTCGAGCGCACTGCCGTGCCCAACACCGTGGCGGTGCGTCGGGAGGCGGGCGGAGCGGTGCGGCTTCAGTGGAACAGCGCGGCTCACCCCATGGTCATGGTACGGGATCCAGACACC
>DASYIX010000046.1:0-8003 GCA_035997125.1 Gemmatimonadales bacterium | reverse complement strand
TCACCCGTAACCGGAGGCCGATACCCATGGAGACCTGGCAGGAAGTCCTCAAGAAAAACTCGATAGCGTCGCTCGACGCTTTAGCCCTCAAGTTCGGGCCGGAGAACTTCCCCGAGCTCGACCGGCTCCGGCAGGCCGCCGAGAACTTTGAGTTCCGCATCTCCCCGGCCATGGTCGAGCTGATCAAGTCGCCCGACGATCCAATCTGGCGCCAATACGTCCCCTCGGTCGAAGAGCTGGAGGTGGTGGACGGGATGGTCGACTCGCTCAACGAGGACGCCGACAGCCCCGTCCCCAACATCACTCACCGCTATCCCGACCGGGCCCTCTTCCTCGTGTCGCCGGTCTGCGCCACGTACTGCCGCTTCTGTACCCGGCGGCGGAAAGTGGGCGACCCGGAGAAGATTCCCATGTCCCAGTTCGAGAGTGCCTTCCGCTATCTGGAGGAGCACACCGAGATCCGGGACGTGATCATGTCCGGGGGAGACCCCCTGCTGCTGAACGACCGGCGGCTGGAGGCGATCCTCATCCGGCTTCGCGCCATCCCCCATCTCCAGATCATCCGCATCGGCAGCCGGATTCCCTGCCACCTGCCCGAGCGGATCACTCCGGAGCTCTGCGCAATGCTGAAGCGGTTCCACCCGCTCTACATCAACACCCACTTCAACCACCCCGACGAGCTCACCCCGGCCGCCGTCGCCGCCCTCGGCATGCTGGCCGACGCCGGGATCCCGCTCGGCTGCCAGACGGTGCTCTTGCGGGGAGTGAATGACACACCGGCGGTGATGATGGAGTTGATGCACCGGCTGCTCATGGCCCGGGTTCGGCCCTACTACATCTATATGGCCGATCAGGTGGCGGGAGCGGAGCACTTCCGGACCACGGTGCAGACCGGCATCGAGATCATGCGAGCGCTTCGGGGCTGGACCAGCGGCCTGGCCATTCCCTACTTCGTGATCGACGCCCCCGGTGGCGGCGGGAAGATCCCGATCCTGCCGGAATACGTGGAAAGCATGAACGAGGAGGAAGTGGTGCTGAAGAATTTCCGGGGCGAGCGCTACGTCTACCGGCAGCCGCGGGAAGAGGGGGTAATCGAGCTCAAGAAGCCACGGAAACGCGCAGCCAAGCGTCGGACGGCATAGCTCCCAGCTACCTCACCGAATCCCTCGCCAACGCCCGAGCCGGGTCGATCTTCCATTCCGACAGTCCGCTGGCCCAGGAGTACGGATCCAGCTTCACGTTCTCCAGCCGGCGCTGGACCACCGCGCTGTTGGCCAGGGCATAGAGAAAGATCGCGGGAGCATCGGCGTTGAGGGTGTCCATGGCTTCCCGCCAGCGCCGCCGGGCTACTGCTACGTCGCCCTCGCGGGAGGCCGCGCTGAGCAGGGAATCGAATACCGGGTTGGCGTAGCGCCCGTAGTTGAGCGCGCCCCAGCCGCTCCGCGACCACTGATCAGCCAATGACCGGGGGCTCGGCTCGTCCAGGTAGGCGCCGATGTAGCTGTCGAACCGACCCTTGGCCAGCCGCTCCTGAAAGACCGGGAAGTCCACCGTCGTCACCGTCGCCTCCACTCCTGCCTTCCGCCACGCTTCCTGAATCACCTGAGCCAGCTGCCGGCGTGCCGAGCTGGTAGAGGGGACCAGGATGTCGATCCGCCCCAATGGGCGGTGGCTCGCGATTCGGGCCAGCGCGCCTCTCGCTCCGATCGAATCGAACGGCAGTACCCTGGTCTTGTCATCCCAGATCCACAGCAGCTGCGACATCGGTCCGGGCGGAGCCTTGGTTCCCTCGCCGAACAGGGCGCGCGCCACCCGGGGACGGTCCACTGCCTCCGCCAACGCCCGGCGGACCTCGCGGTTTCCGAGGATCGGGTGCGGGTGGCCGGCGGCATCCGCCACCCGGAACGCCAGGAACCCGTACACCGCCGCTGGGTACGAGACGACTCGGAAGCTCGTGTCCCCGAGCACCCGCTGCATCCGCTCCGGGGTTCCGACGGTCTCCATCAGATCGGCTTCCCGGCTCAATATCAGATTGAGAGCGGCATCCGGATCGGCCGCGAACCGCCAGACGGCCCGCCGAATGGCCGGGAGCTGGTTCCGGCCCGCCTCCAGGCTCTCCGCCACCAGCCTGACGAACTGCCCCCGCCGCCAGTCCTGCATCCGATAAGGTCCGCTGCCCACCAGGTGGCTCACCGTCGTATCCGCCGCCCAACGGGAGCGGGGAATCGAGTCCCAGATGTGGCGCGGCAGAATGCGGACGTGATAGGTGGCGTCGTACAGCTGATCGGGCGACGGGCTGGCGAAGGCTATGCGAACCGTGGCGGAGTCTTCGGCGCTCGCATGCACTCGGCCCGCGAGGTACGATCGCGCCGCGGCATCCAGGGTGGAGTCGCTGAAGGCGTCGAAGGAGAAGACCACATCCTCGGCCGTCACCGGTTTCCCGTCATGCCAGCGGGCACCGGGCCGGAGATGGAATCTCCAGGTGAGTGAGTCGACGCGCTCCCAGCGCTCGGCCAGCCCGGGCCGGTACGCGGCCAGATCGATCGGCGCGGCTCCGGGCGCAAGGTTGGCCAGGCGCTCGAACACCTGATCCGAGATGTCCCGGCCGACCGTTTCGGACACCAGCGGGGGGACCAGACTGGTCGGCTCGCTGACGGCCGCGACCACAACGGTGCCGCAATCGGCGCAGCCCGTTTTGCGGTCCAGACAGCCGAGGAGTGCCGGCAAGAGGAGCGCGGCGAGCTCAAAGGGGCGGCCAAACCAGCCAGTCATTACTGCCTCTCTATATAGAAAGGGCACGGATACGGGCGGCGGTAAATCTGTGCGCGTATGGGGGCGTTGGGGTAGGCTGTGGCTGAGCCAGGATGCAGTCCGAGTCCGCAGGAACTAGGTTGCTGTTGCATCGTAACGTGCCAACGTGTAATACACCGTTGCAGTCAATCGGATGCTAGGACTTCTTTGGTGACCGGTAAACCATGCTGCTGCAACGAGTTGGCACGCAATGTCTAGAGGGCATGTGGATTGCCTTTGAGGGGGCCGCAACACTTACTCTCTCAAGGAGCCCTCAATGCGTCGTCTAGCGGCCGGTTTGGCGTCCCTGGTGTTCTTCGCCCTGGCGGCTACTGCGTGTAGCGATGCCGGACCATCCAACTCGGGCCAGGTGAGCCTCAACTTCGCCACCCAGGCTGGCCCTGCAGCGGCGCGGGGTACGGCGTTGGGTGTGGTCAGTACACCGGAGACCTTCACCGATGGTACGAACACTCTCGTGATCTCGAGAGTCGAGCTGGTCGTGCGGGAGATCGAGCTTCACCGCGTCGGCGTCACCGAAGACTGTGCCTCGGGTGTCGGTGGTGACTGCGAGGAGCTGGAGCTCGGGCCCTTGCTGGTGGATATGCCCCTCGGCACCCCAGGCGCCACCCGGAGCTTCAGCGTCGAGCTCGCTCCGGGCTCTTACGACAAGCTCGAGCTCAAGATCCATACTCCGTCGGCCTCGTCGGACGACGCGGCCTTCTTACAGCAGCATCCCGATCTGGTGGGCACCAGCGTGCGGGTGACCGGCACCTACAACAATGGCCCCGTGTTCACCTACACCGCCAACCTGGAGGCGGAGATGGAGTTCGAGCTCAATCCTCCAGTGACTGCGAGTGAAACCGGCGCCACCGATCTGACCCTGTTCGTGAACCTGGACGGCTGGTTCCGCGATGCCGGGAATGCATTGATCAACCCGGAGACCGCCAGTCCGGGCCAGTCCAACGAGAGCCTGGTCCAGCAGAATATCCAGAGCTCGCTGCGAGCGTTCGAGGACGAGGACCATGATGCTCGTGACGATCATGGAACCGATCATCCGTAACCGGAATCGAACCATGGTGCAGCTGTGAACGAACACAAGTGGTCGATCGCGGTGGTACAGCTCTCGGAAAGCTTTCGTATCACGGTCAATGACCTGGCCCGGGAGCTCCGGGCCAGCGTCGTTGAGTGGGTGCCGGACGCGGGGCAGGGTGTTCCTGCGGGGACCGCCGTGCTCGTCGTGTTGGCCGGCGGCGCCGAGAGCGCGGCCCTGGATCTCCTGTCCGAGCTGCCCCCGGACTCAGTGCCTCGCTACGTCATCGGCGCCGCGCTCGATCATCGCATTGCGGCGTCGGCCGTCCAGCGCGGGGCCCGGGACTACTTCGCTTTGCCCGATGATCTCGACGTCCTTCGCCGGTCGCTGGAGCGGGAAGGTCGCGAGGTCTCCGGTCGAGGCGAAGCCGTCAAATTCGCCGAGGTGGAGCGCCGGTCGCACGGGTTCGAGACCATTCTCGGGCGCAGTCCGGCGCTGCGGCAGAGCCTCGACCAGGCCGCTCGAGTCGCCGCGCACCGGGACGTGACGGTGCTCATTGGCGGGGAAACCGGGACCGGAAAGGAGCTGCTCGCTCGGGCCATTCACTACGAGAGCCCCCGGGCGGCGGAGCCGTTCGTCGAGGTGAATTGCGCCGCTATCCCGGCCAACCTGCTGGAGAGCGAGCTCTTCGGACATGAGAAGGGCGCCTTCACCGGAGCGGTGACCTCCAAGCCCGGACTGTTCGAGCTGGCCCACGGCGGCACCCTCTTCCTCGATGAGATTGCGACCCTGCCGCTCGACCTGCAGCCCAAGCTGCTCCGGGCGCTCGAGAGCCGCGCCATCCGCCGGGTCGGCGGAAGCCAGGGACGGCAGGTGGATATCCGCCTGATTGCGGCCACCCACGTGGATCTACGCTCGGCGGTGGCGCGGGGGGAGTTCCGGGAAGACTTGTACTACCGGCTCAACGTCGTGGCTCTCTCCCTGCCGCCGCTGCGGGAGCGGGAGGGCGACGTGGATCTCCTGGCGGAGACTTTCGTCAGCCGGATTGCCACCAGCTACGGGCTGCCGGTACCGCCGCTCAGCCCCGAGGTGCGCGTCTCGCTCCGGGAGCACACCTGGCCCGGCAACGTGCGCGAGCTGCGGAATGCGCTGGAGCGCGCCCTGGTGTTATCCCCCCAGGGCACCCTGCGCACCGAGGAGCTCGGCATGCGGCAGAGCAAGGCCCGGAGTGAGGGAACCCTTCCCTTTCCGGTCACCCTTGCCGCGCTCAACCGGGCCGCGGCTCAGGCAATGCTCGGCCTGACTCAGGGTAACAAGAGCGAGGCCGCGCGCCGGCTGGGGATTTCCCGCCCTCGGCTGCAGCGCCTACTCGATGGCACCGATGACGACGCGAACTGATTCCATGCGACCCATAAAGGAGATGCTCATGCGCCGCTCACCGCTTTTCACTCTGACCCTCTTCGCGCTGCTTGCCGGGTTGGGGGCGTGTAGCGACCCCACCAATCCGGGTGACACCAACAAGCCGCCGGGCCAGCTCACCGTCGTGCGCCTGGCGCCAACCAGCGTCCCGCTGTTCAACTCGCCGGACAGCTTCTACGCGGTAAAGGGAGAGGATCGGGAGCTGCGAATCGATTTTAAAGACCCTGTTACTGGCCAGGCGGGAGAGGAATTTCTGCGGCTGCGGGTTCGGCCGCAGTCGCTCCTCACCCGGCCCGACGGGGCCCCGTTTGCCACCGGTGATTCGGTGTTGATCACCGTCAGGATCGTGGACCCCACTCAGATCCTGTTCGAGATGGAGCCGTCCGGACTCAGCTTCGACCCCGCGGAGCCGGCGGAGCTGAAGATTCACTACGACCACGCCGACCACGATTTCAACGATGACGGGACGATCGACGTGTTCGATACCCGGCTCAAGAGCCAACTGGCCATCTGGAAGCAGGAGCTTCCTACCGATCCGTTCGTTCGTCTCGGCTCGGTAAACGTCGAGGAGAGCGAGGAGATCAATGCCGACATCCTCGGCTTCACTCGGTATGCCATTGCTTACTGAACGGGTGATCTAGTGGCCGGTCCCCCGTCGATCCGCGATCTCCTGAGAGAGGGACGGTTCACGGAGACCCTGGAACGGTATCGAGAGATCGATGCCGAGCCCGAGGGCCGTCGCCCCGATGTGCAGCTGCTGGCGGCCACAGCCGCCACCCGGCTGGGCGATCTGGGCATGGGGACATCGCTCGCGGACGAGGCGCTGCGCCAGTTCCGTCGCCGCGGGGACTGGGACGGCAGCATGCGGGCCCTCAACCTGCTGGGGGCAATCCAGTGGGAGCGGGGCCAGACGACTCAGGCGGGTACGTTCTTCGCCGAGGCCCTGCGGCTCGCTCGGGAGCTGAACGACAGCCTCATGCTCGCACGGGCCTGCAACAATCTGGCCTCCGTGGCCCACCTGCAGGGCCGCTTCGATGAAGCCGCGGCGCTGTACCGTGGCGCCCTCCTGGCCTACCAGCGCCTGGGCGATCGCCGGGGCACCGCAGAGACCTATCACAATCTGGGACTCGCTTACTGGCAGGCCGGCGACTGGAACGAGGGTCTGGACGCGGCCGACGATGCCGTGCGCCATGCCGAGATGGTGGGCGACCGGAGCCTCCTGGCCCTCGCGCTCGCGGGACGCGCAGAGATCCGGGTGGAGCGCGACGACGTCGCCCTGGCCGAACGGGAGCTCGAGCGGGCCCAGCGGCTAACCCAGGAAGTGGCCGATGAGATCGTCGGCGCCGAGGTTCATCGGGTTCGGGGCCTGGCGGCCTTGCGGCGGGGGAACTGGGATCTCGCGCTGGACCACGCGGAGGCGGCGAGGGTAGTCGCGCTCCAGCACGACAGCGTCCAGCTCAACGCCGAGTGCTCTTGGATCGCCGCGCGCGCGTTGCGCGCGCTCGGCCGGGTAGAAGAGGCCACCCAGCGCCGCGGCGAAGCGGAAGCGGGATTTCAGCTGTTGGGCGCGTTTACCTTGCTGGAGCGGCTCAAGCAGGACTCCTGAGGGCCTTAAGCGGCCTTGGACACCTTAACCACCGACTGCACGAACGCTCGGTACACGTCGGGCCGCCACCACCCACGATGCTCCTCCATGTTCGCCAGTGCCTCGGCCCGAGACATAGCGGCCCGGTAGCTTCGGGTGGTGGTGAGGGCGTCGTACACATCCACGATGCAGATGATCTGCGCGTTGATCGGAATCTCGTCCCCCCGCAGGCGGTCGGGATAGCCCGAGCCATCGTACTTCTCGTGGTGCCAGCGGATGATCGGCTTGATGTCCCAGGGGAACTCGACGGTGGCCAGGAGCTCGAGCCCCCAGACCGGATGCATCTGGATGACACGGAACTCCTCGGCCGTGAGCTTGCTGGGCTTGCTGAGGATCTCGTGCGGCACCCGCACCTTTCCCAGATCATGGAGATACGCGCCGATCCGGATGGTGGTCTGCTGGGCCTCGTCCAGCCCCAGCTCCCGGGCCAGGGCAAGGGCATAGTCCGCCACCCGCTCACAGTGACCGAAGGTATAGCTGTCGGAAGATTCGATCGACTGGCCCCAGTCCCGCACCACGGCGAAGTAGGTCTCCTCCAGCCGGAGCACCTTGGTCGAGACGTCCACCAGGTCCACCCGGGCGTCGAGCCGGCCGAACAGCCGGTGAGCCGCGTTGAGCAGCCGGAGGGCCTCCTGGTTCCGGCCCATGCTCTGATAGAGCAGAGCCAGCTCGCGGGACGCCTCCGCCTCGCTCAGGATCGAGCCGGTGCTCACCGCCAGCTCCACCGCCGCGCGGAGCCTGGATTCGGCCAGGGCGTTGCGACCGGTCTCCCGGTAGACTCGCCCGAGCACCTTGTAGGCGTCGGCCTTATCCAGCCGGGATCCCAGCTGGTCGAAGATGCTCAATGCCGCTTCCGCATTCTCCCGGGCCTGGTCGTAGCGTTGCCGGGCTAGATGGACTTCCGCGTGATTGAGGAGACCGAGGCCCTGGAGGTGAACGTCCCCGGTGGCTTCGGCGATCTGGAGGCTACGGCGGAAATACCGGTCGGCGTCGTCCCACAGCTCCCGGTCTGAGCTCACCATGCCGAGGTTGTGGTAGACGATGGCGCAGCCCCGGTCGTTGCCGATGCTCTCGAACGCGACGAGGGAGCGCTGGTAGTGCGTGAGGGCCTGTGCCAAG
>DASYIX010000045.1:0-14985 GCA_035997125.1 Gemmatimonadales bacterium | reverse complement strand
GGAGCTACACCTTTACCCAGATCGTGAGCAGCGCTTCGTCTGCCGATGGGCCATCGCCCCTGCCGCTGCTCACCCGGCAGGCCCAGACCGCCCAGGCCCGGGGGTACGAGGCCCTTGCGGCGGACAACGCCCGCGCGTGGCGGCGCCGGTGGCAGACGGACATCGAGATCACCGGAGACCCTCAGTTGCAGCGAGTCGTCCGATCCATGCTGTTTTACCTCCTGTGCAGCGCCGACTCGGGCACCCGGCTGGGCATCCCGCCGATGGGCCTGTCGAACGCCGGCTACTACGGCCACGTCTTCTGGGACTCCGACACCTGGATGTTCCCATCGCTGCTGGCGACCCATCCCGACGTCGCCCACTCCCTGGTGTCCTTCCGGGCTCGCACCTTACCCGCGGCGCAGGCCAATGCGCAGCAGAATGGCTACCGCGGCGCGATGTATCCGTGGGAAGCTGACGAGCGCGGCCAGGAGACCACACCCCACTTCGCGGTACAGAACGCCCGGTCCGAGATCCATGTGACGGGTGACGTCGCCATGGCTCAGTGGCAGTATTATCTCGCCACCGGCGACTCGGCCTGGCTGGCTCGGGAAGGATTTCCAGTTATTCGGGAGACGGCGGATTTCTGGGTGAGCCGGGCGTCGCTGGATTCGACCTCCGGCGAATACCATATCAAGAACGTAGTCTCGGTCTCCGAAGGCCTGGTCGGGGTCTCCGATGACGCATATACCAACGCTGTCGCCCGCAAGAACCTCGAGGTTGCCGGCCTGGCCAGCAAACGGTTGGGCAACGCGGCCGATCCCCGCTGGGGGCAGGTGGCCGCCAAGCTCCACATGCCCTATGACTCGGCTAGCGAGTTCTTCCGCACGTACGAGGGAGCGCCGGATTCCACCCTGGGAGACGTCACTCCTCTCCTGGCCTACCCGCTGGGCGTGCCGATGAGCGAGCGGGCCAAGCGGGCCCAGCTGGAACAGGCCGCCCGGAGTCTGCTGACCGAGGGACCCGGCGCGATGATGGGCTCGACAATTCTGTCGGTTGATGCAGCCGAGCTGGGTGACCGGGCTTTGATCGACTCACTCCTGCCGCATAGCTATCAGGAGCATCTCAAGGGTCCCTTCCTGATGCTTTCGGAGACCCCCACCAATGACGCCGTGAATTTTGTGACCGGCGCCGGCGGATTCCTCCAGCAAGTGATCTACGGCTACACCGGGCTGAGGATTAGAGACGGCGGGTTGGAGCCGACATTCCCTGCAATCCTCCCTTCGAGGATCACCCGACTGGTTCTCCGCAACGTGTCCTCTCGCGGGAAGCGATACGACGTTGTAGTCGATTCAACCGGCCGCAAGATCCTGCCTCACTCAGGCCCTGCTGCTCGATGATAAGAGTTGTCTTTCCGCTCACGTTGCTGTTGCTAACTATTCATCAGTACCGGGAAGGTTCTGCGCCCCTACCCGTCTCGACTCCCCCACCGCTCCTGGGTGCCGCGCGTCCCGTACTCCCAGTGCTGGCGTTCCCCGAGCCGGGCCTGGACGACTCGGCCGCGTACCGGGGCTACCAGACTCGGTTCTACCGGGATTCCAGGGACAATGCGGTGCAGATCTACCTCCAGCCGCAAGGCGCCCGCGCCGTACTCGTCTGGGCCGACGCCGCGAACGAGAGCGTCGGGTTCACTATCCGGGATGCAGCAGGCCGCCCGGCCCGGCTGAGATGGGGCGCGGAATCAGCCGAGGTATCCGGCTCCGGATCGCTGCGTACGATCGAGTATCGCCTTAGCGTCGATGTCTCTCACATCGAGGTCGGCGGCTTTGTGCTCGGCTCCATGCGGGTCGAGCGGGACTTCGTGTACGCCAAGCGCCACCTGCAGCCTTTCTCCGGACCTCCCTTCCGGGTGGCGGAGGAATCACTCCTCGTCGCCGATGTGGCTCGCCTGGCCCCTGCCGAGCGTCGGCGGCACCTGGCGCTGCTCAACGCCCGGACGGTGGCCGTCCTCAGCTCGCGTCTCCTGCCGACCATCACCCCGTCCCGCACCGCTGCTTCAACCATACGAGTCGAGCGACCGTCCCTCGACGCGCGCAATCGGCTGGTATTGGAGCTGACCGTGGATCCCCGCAAGGTGAAGACCCGGGTCCATGGTGGCGCAATCTCGTTCGAGACCCGGCCCGGTTCGGCGGTCCAGCTGAGAGTCCGAGCCACCACCGACGCCGCGCCACTCACGCCGCTCAAGCGGCAGGAGATCTTCTCTCCCGCGTTTCTGGAATTCTTGGAGCGCGCGAACACCGACAGCTCCGGCAGCGTCTACTCCCGGAGGCTGGAGCGTCAGGTGCGAGGCGTGGAGCTCTTGAGCACCGGCGAGAAGCTCATGGCCGGCCTGCCCAACTTCGCCACCTACTTCGGCCGCGACATGATGATGACCGCGCTCATGATGCGGCCGATCTGGTCGGCTGAGATGCCGGAGCACGTGATCGCCAGCGTGCTCCGGAAGCTGGGGCCCAGAGGCGACGTGAGCCATGAGGAGGCGCTAGGCGGACAGGCCATCCGAGAAAATGCCGTGGTGTACGATTCGCTGATTAACGCGTACTTCGGACAGGCGCGGTCCGGTCGCCGGCAGAAGGCTGACAGCCTGCTGGGACGGTCCCGCGAGGTGCTTCGTGCACTTCAGGTGACTCGCGAGAACTACCACATGATGGACGATGAGTTCCAGCTTCCCGTTCTGGTGGCGCGCTATCTCGGGGATTCGACGGTGTCGGTCGAGCAACGGCGTGAATTTCTGCTGGAGAAGAACGAGGCGGGCGCGTCCCGCCTGACGCTCCTGCTGCGGGAGATGGCTTTGGTCGCGGCAGAAACCCGGCCCTACGTGCAGGCTCCCCGCGCCACCAACCTGGTGGGCTTTCCCAAGCGCGATGCCACCCATTGGCGATCGGCCAGTTGGCGCGACAGCGACGCCGGATACGCCAACGGGCGCTTTGCAATGGACATCAACGTCATCTGGGCTCCAATCGCGCTCGCGGCAATCGCGACCACTCTGGAGACGCTGCCCGGGCTGGGGCTCAGCACTCAGGCGATTGATTCGGTGGCGCCGGAGATCCGCCGCACCGCACTGGGCCAGTACATGCGTGACTCCACCACACTCCGCCGAGCCATTGATGTCTGGAGTGGATCCCGCCGGCATTTTGAGATCACCCTCACCCCGGAGGAGATCAGGCAACGCACCCGGTCCAAGCTGGCCTGGCTGCCGGAGCTGGAGCGCTCCTACTGGGACAAGGTCATGGCCGACCATGGGGAGGTGCAGGATTCGCTCACCTTCCTGGTGCTCTCGCTCGACGCCGAGGGGCATCCCGTCCCCGTGGTCAATACCGATCCCTCGACTGAGCTGTTCCTCAACGAGTCGGCTTCACCCGATCGCGTGCTGCGAGAGGTGGCGCCGTTTCTTCGCCCGTATCCTGTCGGTCTCTTCGTGGATGGGCTTGGTCCCCTGGTGGCCAACGACGGGTATGCGGCGCCGGAGATCTGGGATCGGTTTCAGGCCGACCCCTACCATGGCCCCCGCGTGGTGTGGGGTCGCGAGGTGAACCTTTTGCTCCTGGGGGTGGCCAATCAGATCGCCGCCGCCATTGACAGCTCGGGGCAGCCGAAGAATCCAGCGCATGGGCCTTACATACGGTCCCTGAATCAGACTCTCCAGCGTACCCTCGACGCGGTGAACGCCTCCGGCCTCCAACACAATGAGCTCTGGAGCTATGAGATCAGGGATGGGCGCCTGGTGCCGACGCGGTATGGGACCAGCTCGGACGTGCAGCTGTGGAATACGACGAATCTGGTGGTGCAGTACGTACTTTCGAAGCTGCCGCGATTGTCACCCTGAGCGTCCCTCTGTCATCCTGAGCGCAGCGAAGGATCTCTCCGGCGTAGGATTCGATGGATCCTTCGCTACGCTCAGGATGACACGCGCTGCCCGGTCTCCGCATCGAACCAATGCAACCTGGCGCGGTCGAATGCCACGCCCACAAATCGCTCGGACTGTATGTCAGGCTCTGGAGGAGCTACCACCCGTAGTTCACCGTCACCGGCGTCGGTTCCCCCCCGCAGATACACCAGCAGTTCGCTCCCCCGGGGCTCGACGACGTCCACCCAGGCGTCGATGTCTCCTGCTCCTCGCGGCACGATCGTCAGATCGTGCGGGCGAATTCCCAGGGTCAGCCCCTTTCCGCCGCCCGGAGCCTCGCCCTTGAGGATGAGTCCCGACAGAAAGTTCATTCCCGGAGATCCTACGAATCCCGCGACGAAGCGATTGGCCGGGCGCCGGTAGAGCTCCATCGGAGGTGCGACCTGCTGGAGAAAGCCGTCCCGCATCACCGCCACCCGGCTCCCCAACGTCATCGCCTCTTCCTGGTCGTGGGTCACGTAGACCACCGTCGCACCCAACCGCCGGTGCAGACGGGCCAGCTCGGCCCGGGTTTCCACCCGCAGCTTGGCGTCGAGGTTCGAGAGCGGCTCGTCGAACAGGAACACCTTGGGCTCCCGCACGATGGCCCGGCCCAAGGCTACCCGTTGGCGCTGGCCTCCCGAGAGCTGCGCCGGCTTGCGGCCGAGTACCGGGTCCAATCCCAGGGCACGCGCTGCCTCCTGCACTCTCCGATCGATCACACTCCGCTCTGCCCCCCGCATTCTAAGGCCGAATGAGAGATTCTCCCGGACGGTCATATGGGGATAGAGCGCGTAGGTCTGAAAGACCATGGCGATGTCGCGGTCCTGCGGCGGGAGGTCGGTTACTTCGCGATCGCCGATGAAGATTTGCCCCCCGGTCGGCGTCTCCAGCCCCGCGATCATGCGCAAGGCGGTGCTCTTCCCGCAGCCAGACGGTCCCACCAGGACCATGAACTCGCCATCGGCGATTTCGAGGTCCAGCCCCTGGGCGGCGACATGTCCGTTGGGGTAGGTCTTCTTTATAGCCCGGAGGCGAACGGACGCCATGGTCAGCCCTTCACCGCACCGGCGGTGAGCCCCTGAACGATCCGGCGCTGGAACGCGAGCACGAGGAGAGTTACCGGCAAGGTGGCGATCACGGCGGCCGCGAGGATCTGGCCCCAGGGCACCTGGTACTGTCCCCGGAAGAGTGCGATGGCCACCGGAACGGTCTGGCGCTCAGGCCCCAGCGTGAACGACAGGGCAAAGAGGAATTCGTTCCAGCTGTACACGAAGGTGAGGATGGCGGTCGTCGCCAGCCCGGGCAAGGCGAGCGGAATGATCACCTCACGAAACGCCCGAAGCCGGCTGGCGCCATCCACCATGGCCGCTTCCTCCAGCTCCGCGGGCAGCTGCTTGAAGAACCCCACCAGCAGCCAGACGGTCAGTGGCATCGCAAAGGTGAGGTACGGCAGGACCAGACCGGGATAGGTGTTGATCAGGTGCAAGCCCCGGAGCAGCATGTACAGCGGGGAGACCACGGAAATCTGGGGAAACATCCCGACCGCAAGGATGAAGCCGAGGATCATTGTCTTTCCCCGGAACTGGAGCCGCGCGAGGGCGTAGGCGCAGAGCGCGCCGACCGCGACACAGAATGCGGTTGTGGTCCCTGCCACGATCAACGAGTTGCGAATGGGCACCCAGAAGTTTCGCTGGGTGAACAGCGCCCGATAGTGGTCGAGCACCAGCTCCCGGGGAATCAGGGAGGGCGCCTGGAAGAGGCGGGCCTCAGGGGTAAAGGAGGAGAGAACTGCCCAATAGAATGGAAACGCCGTGGCGGCCACAAATACGGTGAGCACGACGGCAGGCCACCACTTGCGGTCGCTCATCGCTTCGAGCCCATCAGCTCGGCACCCAGAAACCGGATGTACACCAAGGCCAGGCTGAAGGTCAGGACGAACACGATGACCGAGAGGGCCGACCCGTAGCCGAATTGCAGGTTCTGCAGCAGGGCGTTGAAAGTGTACAGAGCGATCGGCTCGGTTGAGGTCCCCGGTCCTCCGCCCGTGAGCGCGTAGATCAGGTCGAAGACTCGGAAGGCGTCCAGCGTGCGAAAAATCAATGCGACCAGCAGGGCCGGCTTGAGCAGCGGAAGGGTCACATAGCGGAACTGGCGCCAGGCGGACGCTCCGTCGATTCTCGCGGCTTCATAGAGCGAGGCATCGATATTCTGCAGGCCGGCCAGCAACAGGAGCGCCACAAACGGCGTGGTCTTCCATACATCCGCCAGAATGATGGGCGCCCAGGCTGCCTGGGGATCCACCAGCCACACCACCGGCTGCCGCACCAGGCCCAGACTGACCAGCGCGGCGTTCACGATTCCGCTTTGACCCTCGAACATGAAACGCCAGAGGAGCGCTGATACTACCGTCGGGATCGCCCACGGTACCAGCACCGCAGCCCGGACCAGGCCCCGGAACCGAAACGCGCGATTCAAGGCCAGGGCGAGCCAGAGGCCGATGACCAGCTCGAGAGTCACGCTCGCTACGGCGAAGAAGGCGGTGTGGCCCAGCGCGCCGCGAAAGCGGGGGTCGCCGAAGGCTTCCACATAGTTGGTGAGCCCGACAAAGGGACGGCCCAGCCAGGGCATGCGGAGATCGTGCAGGTGGAGCGATTCCCAGAAGGTCCACACCAGAGGAAAAAGTGCAACCAAAACGATGGTCAGCACCGCCGGCAGGACCAACCCCCAGGCCAGGCGAGCCTCCTTCGCTTCGACGCCTCCTCCCGGCCTAGCGCCGCGCAGTGGACGCTCCGGTGCCGAGTCCTACTCGATCTAGCAGCTGCTGCATTTCCGTTTGGGCCTGGGCCAGGGCGGCCGCCGGGGTAGTTTGGCGAGTGAGGGCTCGATGCAGGTAGATCTGGAGGATCTCTGAGAGCTGGTTGTATACCGGAGTGACCGGGCGGGGCACGGCGTATTCGATGACTCTTCGCGCGGTTGCCGGCGGGATCTTCAACTCCCCTGCCAGTTGGTCATCCTCATAGAGCGCGACTCGCGCGGGGAACTGACCCACGACCCGCGCCCGCTCTCGCATCTGTTCCGGACGGGTGAGATAGTCGATGACCGCCCAGGCGGCCTCGGGGCTCTCAGTGCGGCGGTTGATCGCCAGTTGGGCCCCACCCAGCGCCGCGGTCGGCGAGCCCCCCGGGCCCGCAGGCATCGGAGCGACGCTGAAGCGGCCAGCTACCCGCGACGCCGAGCTGTCCTGGAGGAGTCCCACGGCATAAGGCCAGTTTCGCATGAAGGCCGACTCACCGTTCTGAAAGGCAAAGCGGCTCTCCTCCTCGTGCCAGGTCAGCACCGCCGAAGGCACGATCTCCTCACGGTAAATCTCGTCTCGCATTTCGGTCAGGGCCTTCCGCCCAGCGTCCGAGCTTACCACGACGCGTCCGCCCTCGATGATCTTCCCCCCGAATGCTCCGAGGTACTCCAGAAAGTTGGTGACCAGTCCCTCGTAGCGCGCGCCCTGCCACACCAGGCCGTAGGGCAACCCGTGCTGTTGCCTGGCGCTCTTCGCGTCACTGACCAACTCCGCCAGCGTTGCCGGCGGAGCCGAGACCAGATCGGTCCGCCAGTACAGCATCCCTACGTCAACGAACCAGGGAAGAGCGAACAGAGTGTCCTGCCAACGGTTCGCGAGGATGGCGTTGGGGAAGAACGCGGCGGTGTCGGGGCTGAAGCGGTCCAGCGGGAAGATCCATCCGGCGGCAGCAAACTCCGGCGTCCAGATAGCATCCAGCTGCAGGATGTCCGGGTCGGTGGCCTGGGCGTTGAGCCATTGAACGTACAGCTGATGCCGCTGGTCGGCCGCGTCGGGAGTGTCCCGCCGCACTACCCGGATGCCCGGGTGCTCCGCATTGAAGCGAGCCAGCTGGCGGCCGAGCACCTCGGCCTCCGCGCCGAGTGAGCTCCCGGGAAAGGTGATGATGATGGGACCACGGTCGGACTGCCCGGCGCAGGCGACGACCAGCGCGGCACCGAGCAGACCGGCGACCAGAATCGGTCGCCGCCGGTCAGCCACGCTGGGGCTCGGCCAGGATGGAGTACAAGAGGGCGGACCTCCTCAGCGGCGTGTTCGAATCGGGCGGGCTAGTACCTCCTCGTATTCTGCTGCCGGATAAGCCGCGGCGCCAGCCTGGCCCGGGACGGCTGTCATTTCTTGGATTGGGGCCGGGACATGGAGGAGGAAGACTGGGGCAGCGGAGGAGTCTTGCGGTAGTCCGGCATGGTGACCACCAGTCCGTGATCGGGCGTGTTCTTGGAGTAGCCGGCCACGAGTTGCGCGTTGTACTGGTCCAGAAAGAAGTCGAAGGGATCTTCGGGCTCGGCGTCCATGATCAGGAGATCGGCATCGTGCATCGTGAGCTTGCCGAACCGCAGCACCCCGCCCCGGTAGTACATGTAATTCTCCGGCCTGGGCGGGGGAACCGCCAGCGGCCGAGGGGGCGTGGCGCCTTCAGCCGGGGCAAACCCCAAGACGATCGCGCTATCGGTCACCTCCAGGGCGCCCACGTGGCCTTTGACCAATGGCGGCGGCAACATCTCGGCGGGAGACAGAAAGAAGTCATCCTTTTGAATGCGGACGCCGCGTGCCCCGTTCAGCTTGACCAGCTTTTCCAGGTTCAGGCCCAGGAACTTCATCAGCCCACCGACGCCCATGCCGACCGCCTTGATGGAGCTGGGGTGCAGCCGAAGCTCCCCCTCCGGAGTCAGGGTGAGCTCCCCCAGGATGGTGAAGGAGATGCCCCGCAGGGTGCCCTGCTGCTTGAGCAGGCCTTTCTCGATGGTGATCTTGAGGTGCCGCAGCGGCGACCCAGGGTAGGCGAACGTGTACTGGTTCAACAGGTCACTCAGTCCGCCCGGCGTCATCGTCACTCGGGCAGTATCGATCCCCAGCACGAAAGAGTGCTTGTCGTCGAAGTACGGCGAGTGGTCGGGCGAGACTGGCTCGAGGGCGCCTCGGAGATAGCCGATGTGCAGCACGATGCTGGAGTCGACATGGAAATCGACATGCTGCATCTGCACTTCGACGTTCTTGGCCGGTTCAGCTTGAGCCCGGGCGTCGCGCACCGTGATCAGAAAAAGCGCTGCAAAACCGAGCTGTTTTGCCTGCCCCAGCAGCATGCCGGACCTTCACGAAGGAGTCTTCCGGAATGTACAGGATCCTGGTCGTTCTCGTGACTGGAATTGCGCCCACCCTGAGTGGCCAGCACCACGACTGCTCCAAGATTCCGGATTCCACCGCGATCCATCCGGTCGGGGCCTTCTCGAACATGCGGTTCACCGAGGAGCATGCCTACGGCTATACGGTGAACCTCTGGAGGGCAGGTAAATGTCTGTTCGGGCTCTTCGAGGCGTCGGAGGGTCTGTCCAGCGATACGCCGACGGGTCTACTCAAACCAGCTCGCCATGCTGCCGCACCCGGCAAGCTGGAGTTCACGGCCAAGCTGACCCTGGCGCCACTTGCGCACTCAGAGAGGAGCTGAGGCCGGAGCGGCCAGGAAAACCAGCGCGACGGTGTAGCATCCGCCTCCGGTACGGTACCGACTCACGAGGACCTGCGCACGCCCACGCCAATACCTCGGAGAAACAGCTTGACGTACTGATCGAGGGCGTGCTCCGGGTCGTTGCGATACATGTCAGGCATGATATCGCGGCCCATGGCGTCGGCGAAGAGCACTCCCATCAGCATCGTGGAGGCGGCAACCTCGTCGAACGGTGCCTTGGCCAGGCCCTTCGCCCGAAGGTCGCGGAGATAGCGGCACAGGGCTTTGGCGGCCGCCGCCGGCGGGCTGTTCTCCGCGGAAAAAATGCCTGGATGTTCCTCGATCTCTCCCATGCAGGTCCGGATCAGGGATCGACGGTCCCGCAGTTCGGCGAGATGGGCCCGGGCCCAGTCTCTCAGCTCACGGAACGGATCGCGAGGAGACTCCGGCAAGAGCACGGCGGGCGCTAGGGATGATTCGGCGCGAGAGATGGCCTCGCGGATGAGGGCATCCTTGGAGCCGAAGTGCCGGAACAAGGTGACTTCGTTGACCCCGGCCTCTCCCGCGATGCGCCTGGTGGTGGCGCCACGGTATCCCGCCTCGGCGTAGAGCCGGGCGGCGGCCTCGATCAGTTGATCCCGGGCTGACATAGCGCCAGTATACCTGATTTCTGCAATGTAAGCAAGTGGCTGCTTACATTACGGGCTTGCGCGAATTGCACCCGCCTATTACCCTTTTTGCGTCGCCCTGTGAGGGGCGATGCCGATAAAGGCAAACCCGTCGTGAGGCGGGGACGCAAAGCCAGGAGTCTCGCATCTGCGAGATGGTCCAGCTGCCGAAGCCGAGCCGCAAGCTCTCCCCTTCGGCCTATTCCATCCGGAATAGGCGTTCTCGTTTCCGACACCTGCCCGGCCGAGTTCGCAGTCGCCGCCCCGTGGCGCTGCGTTGACACTCGACCTCGATCGTGCAGGGTGCGTCCACATTCCACGTCGGAGACCTTCATGCGCCGCAGTCTCGTGGTTTCGCTCGCCCTGCTTGCGATCGTTCGGTCGCCTGCAGTGGCCCAGACCTGTATGGGCTTGGCCTCGTTTTCCAATGCACCAATGCAAGTGACCGGCAACGGCGACTTCAGCACCGGCGTCAAGAGCTTCGGTGCGACCGTCGGCTACGGCATGCAGTCCGGCCTCTGGGGCAACCTTGGGGTTTCGACGCTGTCGATCGACGGCGCGTCGTCCCATCCTCTGAACATCGGAGCCCATGCCGGCTACGAGACTGCGCTTGGCAAGTCGCGCAATCCGATTAGCGTCTGCCCGAATGCCAGCTTCACGTACGGCAATGGTCCGGACGACGTGAACTTCAATGCCTCGACCCAGGATATCACCCTGGGCGCGAATTTCGGCACGGTCATGCCGGGCTCCAACCCCCGCATGAAGATCATTCCGACCGCTGGTTTTTCGTATGTTCATAACAAGTTGTCCGCCAAGGACTCGAGCGGCACCTCCCTGGGCTCGGCCTCGGCTAGCTACGGCCTGGCTCAGCTGGGCGTCGGCCTGGTCATGAACCAGAACATCTCGATCCGTCCGAGCGTCGACATTCCGCTGAAGAGCGGCTATGACACCCGCTTTGGCGTGACCCTGGGTTACAACTTTGGTAGCAAGAGCGCTCCGGCTCGCCGGCGCTAAAAGCTCCAATCCCAGTAGCGCGACGGGGGCGGCTTCGGCCGCTCCCGTTTCGTTTTGTGTCCCACCAGTCCCTCCGTACCACCCTGGTCCGTGTTTTGCTGAAAGCGCCGGGTGCTGCTCCCTTGAGCGGTGCCGACAAAGGCAAACCCGTCGTGAGGCGGGGACGCAAAGCCCGGAGTCCTGATGGGAATCCATCAGGATCGTCCAGCTGCCGAAGCTTGAGCCCACGCTCCTCCCTTCGGCCTCCCCATTCCGGGGAGGCGTTCTCATCTCCGCGCGACCCTCCATTCACCGCAGGTACTCGAGATGCGGCATCGCAGCCTGGTCGTTCTGCTCGCCCTGGTGGCGAGCCTCAGCGTTCCCGCGGGGGCCCAAACCTGTCTGGGCCTGACCCCGTACACCGCCTCGGGCCCGATTCAGGCCACCGGGAGGGGCTCGCTCACCACTGAATCGACCTCCTTCGGAGCCAGCTTGGGGTATGGGCTGCCAGCCAGTGTGTTCGGTGGTCTGGCAGTCGCGAGCACAGCGGACGACAACTTCGGCGGCTCGACCCTCGAGATCGGCGCCACGGTGGGATACCAGATTCCCTTGTGGAATGCTGGCGCGGTTCAACTGTGCCCGGTCGCCAGCTTCGGTGTGGGACTGGGACCCAGGAACCCGGTCAATGCCGGCGTCGACCGGTCTCGGAGGACGGCATCCCTGGGTGTGGCGATCGCCAGGTCTCTCGTCGCCAGTCCGCGGCTGAGGATTGTGCCGAGCGTCGGCCTGGCCTACGCCTATCGGAAGGACCAGGCCAAGAACAACGCTGGAAACAGCCTCTTTCAGATTGCGGAGCATTATGCCCTCGCGCAGGTCGGCGTGGGGCTGGTACTGGATTCCAACATCTCGCTGCGCCCGGGGATCGACATCCCGTTCAACCTGGAGAGCAACGAACCATCCCTCGGCCTCACCCTGAGCTACAGCTTCGGCCACCAGCGCTAGGTGGTCCGGGTCTTGCTATAGCCCGCCTCTGCCGCTCGCGCGAGCGGTGCCGACAAAGGCAAACCCGTCGTGAGGCGGGGACGCAAAGCCAGGAGTCCTGAGCGCAAGCGCAGGATCGTCCGGTCGCCGGAGCCTCATCCCGTGCGTCCCACTCTCCGACCCGAGCCTCGGCACACTTCTCCAACCTCTAGAGGCGACATGGGTACACTTCGGGCAACTGGGTTCTCCGCGCTCCTCACGGCTCTGCTGGCTACGACAGCCTTCGCCCAGCAAGCGCAGACGCGGCAAGGGTTCTGGATCGGCGGCGGCATGGGCTACGGCTCGATGGGCCTGGGCTGCTCCTCGTGCGCCGGCGTCGGCCGGGAAGGCAGCGTGACTGGCTACGTCAAGCTGGGCGGCACCCTGCGGCAGAACATTCTGCTCGGCGTCGAGTCCAACGTCTGGACCAAGAGCGCGGGGACTGGTCGGGTCACGATGGGGAACTTCTCTGGAGCGGCCTACTGGTATCCCATGGCCACTCAGGGCCTCTTCCTCAAGGGTGGCGCAGGCTATTCCCGGCTCGCGGTGGGTGACGGGACCTCGACCGCCTCCGATGGCGGCTTCGGCATCCTCGGCGGCGTCGGTTACGATATCCGGGCAGGCCGCAACCTGTCGATCACTCCGGTTGCCAACTGGTACCGGGGCGCATTCAACGGTGGCTCGGCGAACGTACTGGACTTCGGCATCGGAATCACCTCGCACTAAGTCCCGTCTCATCATTGCAAACGGGAGCGGTGCTGCCGCTCCCGTTTTGCTTTGGGGTACCGCTTGGGCCGCTGTCCCAAACCCACTAGGCTTCGGGCAACCCCAACTGAGACGCTCATGGAAGCCCAGGAACTCCGGGCGCTGCAAGCGCCGCTCAAGCAGCAGTACCGGGACGATCCCAGCCGTGCTCTAGTCACCCTGACGGCGTCCGGCCGACTGGATGCCTCGGGTGTGAGCTGCCGGGTCGACACCGCCCGCGCAATGGTGGAAGCGGGTCTGCACCCCGCAACCGGCGGCACCGGGCTGCAAGCCTGCTCCGGGGACATGCTGCTGGAAGCCCTGGCGGCCTGCGCCGGGGTTACCCTGAGGGCCGTAGCGACCTCGCTGGAGATTCCGGTCCAAGGCGGCGCGGTTCGGGTCGAGGGAGACCTCGACTTCCGGGGTACGCTGGGAGTGAGTAAGGACGTGGGGGTGGGCTTTCAGGCAATCCGGGTGCGGTTCGAGCTGGACACCGAGGCGACCCCGGAACAGTTGGAGACGCTCCTGAAGCTGACGGAGCGCTACTGCGTGGTGCTCCAAACGCTCCGCGCCTCACCCGAACTCAGCGTCGGCCGCGGCTAATCCTTTTCTTCAACCGCCGCGCTCGCGGCCTCCCACGCCTGTAGTGCCTGTTCCAACTCCCTCCGCGACGCCTCCAGCTGGATCCCGAGCTCGTGGGCCTCTGTGGCACCTTGTGGAGTGGCATACAATGACGGATCCTCCAGGCGCCCACGAATCCCGGCCACTCGGGCCTCACACTCAGTTACCCGGAGCTCTGCGTCCTCCAGCGCGCGGCGGGCGGCCCGCTGGGCGGACTCCTGCTGCTTCTTTTGCGCCTCGTCCGAGCGGCGGGTCTGTTTGCGCTCGTGCACCCGCCGGAGCGCCTCGTCCTCCGAAGCGGCCACGGTGGCGGCATGCGCCCGCTCGGCGCTCGCGGTCTCCCATTCCTCGAAGCCTCCCGGAAAGTCGGTGATTCGGCCGCGGTGCAGGACCCACACCCTGGTGGTCAGCGCCCGGAGCAAAGCCCGATCATGGCTCACCAGAATCACGGTGCCGTCGAAGGCCTCGATGGCGTCTTCCAGCGCCTCGATCGATTCGACGTCCAGGTGATTGGTGGGCTCATCGAAGAGCAAGAGGTTGGCCCCCGAGAGCATCATCATCGCCAGCGCCACCCGGGCCCGCTCACCCCCCGAAAGAGTGCCAGTTTGGCGCAGCACGGAATCACCGGAGAAGCCGAAGCGGCCCAGGTGTCCCTGGATGGCTCCGCGACCCCAGGTGGGGCGCAGCTCGTTGATGAGCTCGTAGAGCGTTCGATCGCCGGGCACCTGCGCCAGGTCCTGCCGGTAGTGGGCCACCTCGACCGACTCCGGAATCCGCACTTCTCCCGCCTGCGGCTTGTGCTCCCCCACGAACGCCTTAAGCAGAGTTGTCTTGCCGGTGCCATTGGGCCCGATGAGGCCGATCACATCTCCCCGCCGGACGCGAGCGGCGAACTGGTCGAGCAGCACGCGATCGCCGATGGCCACCCGCACCTGCTCCGCCACCAGCACCTGGTCGCCACCTCGCGCGCCGGCCTCCAACCGGAGCGCCATGGTACCATCCTCGCCCGGTGGAGGGCTCAGGCGACCAACTCGAGCCAATCGGCGGCGCCGGCCCTTGGCCTGAGCGCTCTTCTGTCCGGCGATGTTGCGCCGGATGAAGTCTTCCTCCGAAGCGATCACCCGCGACTGCTTCTCGAACGCCCGCTGCTGCGCCATCCGCCGCTCGACCCGCTGGCGGACGAAGGCGTCGTAATCACCCGCGTACGGAAGCGCGGTGCCAGACTCCAGGTGGAGGACATGATCGACCACGGCCTGGAGAAAGGCCCGATCGTGACTGATGAGGAGCACGGTGGCATCAAGACTGGCGAGGTACTCCTCCAGCCACTGGGTGGTCTCGAGGTCGAGGTGATTGGTTGGCTCGTCCAACAGCAGAACGTCCCCCGGCGCTACCAGTTGCTGGGCCAGGCCTACCCTGCCCCGCTCACCGCCACTCAGCCCACTCAGGGATTGGGTCCGGGCCCGATCCGGATCGAAGCCGAGCCCGTGGAGGA
>DASYIX010000044.1:0-53333 GCA_035997125.1 Gemmatimonadales bacterium | reverse complement strand
CGGGGAACGATGACGCCATCCGGTCGGTTTCGCTGATTACGGCCGCGCTGTCGGATGTGATCAAGGAGGCCCGCGCTCAGATGCCGATGCGCGAGGTCACCGAGGATCTCGAGGCCGAGACCTACAGCACCGACGCCGGCAGCGAGGGCGATGCCGATGCCGACCGGAAGCGGCGCCGGCCCCGCCGCAAGCGCCGGCCCAAGCCCGAGGCCATCGCGGCGCGGCTCAAGACCGATGCCGACGCGGAAGCGATTCCCGAGGCGGCGGCCCCCAGCGCGGCGAGCGACACCGGCGCCTAAACCCCGCCGCTGCCGCTGGCGTTCTCCGCCGCTCTAGGCCTGTGCGTGCCGGGAGCGGCGGCTTTACTATTCACCCCTGAGTCGACCCTGGTTGGAGATTATGGCAAGCACAATGGTATCACCGAAAAACGTCAGTGAGCTGAGAGCCCGCACCGGCGCGGGCATGATGGACTGCAAGCGCGCGCTGGAGGAGTCGGGCGGCGACATGGAGAAGGCCTCGGAGATCCTCCGGAAGAAGGGGATCGCCAAGGCCGAAAAGCGCACCGGCAAGGTGGCCTCACAGGGGGTGGTGGTCAGTTATCTCCACCACAACAATCAGGTGGGATCGCTGGTGGAGCTCGACTGCGAGACCGACTTCGTGGCCCGGACCGAGGACTTCCAACAGCTGGCGCGCGACATCGCGCTGCACGTGGCTTCGGCCGATCCGATCGCGCTGAACCCGGAGGATGTCCCGGCCGAGTTGCTCGAGCGGGAGCGCCGCATCGCCGAGGAGCAAGTGGCGCAGGAGGGCAAGCCGGAGAACATCCGTGCCAAGATCGTGGACGGGAAGCTCAAGAAGTTCGTCGCCGAGCGAACCCTGACCGAGCAGCCCTTCGTGAAGGACGACAAGAAGAGCGTCGGTCAGCTCATTAAGGAGGCATCCGGCAAACTGGGCGAGACGATCGCCGTCCGGCGGTTCGCTCGGTTCAAGATCGGGGAAGCCTGATGGCGCTCGCCTACACCCGCGCCCTGCTCAAAATTTCGGGCGAGGCGCTGGGGGGCGATAAGGGCTTCGGCCTCGACTTTCATACCGTCGAGGCTTTCGCCGAAGAAGTGAAAGCAGTCCACGCGCTCGGGGTGCACCTCGCGCTGGTAGTAGGGGGCGGAAACATCATCCGCGGCACCGCCGCCAGCCGGGAGGGGCTCGACCGCGTCTCCGCCGACTATATGGGGATGCTGGGCACGGTCATCAACGCGCTGGCGCTGCAGGATGTGCTGGAGAAGATCGGGGTCAACACCCGGGTGATGACCGCCATCCGAATGGAGTCGGTGGCAGAGCCGTACATCCGGCGGCGGGCCATTCGCCACCTGGAAAAGGGCCGGCTCATCATCTTTGCCGCCGGCACCGGCAATCCCTTCTTTTCGACCGACACCGCCGGGGTCCTGCGGGCCCTCGAGATCGAGGCCCAGGTGATTCTCAAGGCCACCAATGTCGACGGGATCTACACCAGCGATCCCCGCAAGGACCCCAAGGCCACCCTGATCCGCGACCTCACCTACCAAGAGGCGATCGTCAAGAACTACGCGGTCATGGATGCCAACGCCTTCGGTCTCTGCAAGGCCAACCAGCTACCCATCGTGGTGTTCAACATCAACCAACCCGGCGCCATCCGGCGAGTCCTGGAAGGCGACCCGGATGTGGGGACCATCGTCCGATGAGCACCATCCCCGAACTCACCCGGCACGGCCGGGACCTGATGCACAAGGCGGTCGAGAGCACCAAGCGAGAATTCACCTCCATTCGGAGTGGCAAGGCCAGCACGTCCCTCCTCGACATCGTTCGGGTGGAGGCGTATGGCAGCTCGGTTCCGCTCAACCAGGTGGCGATGGTAGCGGCCCCTGAGCCCCGGCTGCTCACGGTCCAGCCCTTCGACAAGTCCCTCGCCCACGCCATTGAGAAGGCCATCCGGGAATCCGATCTGGGGCTGAACCCCGCCACCCAGGGCAACCTCATCCGGGTGCCGCTGCCGGCGCTCTCCGAGGAGCGGCGTAAAGACCTGGTCAAAGTGGTCCATAAGCTGGGCGAGGAAGGCCGGATTGCGGTGCGCCACGCCCGAACAGAGACCCTCTCGAAGGTGAAGAAGCTGGAAAAAATCTCGGAGGACGACAAGCGCCACGCCGAGAAAGAGGTTCAGAAGCTCACCGACGACCATATCAAGCAGATCGACGGGCTCATCCACGCGAAAGAAGCGGAAATCATGGAAGTCTGAGCGGATGAGCACCGATCTGCTCCAGCGACTTCGGATGCACGGCGCCGTCCCGGGCCATATCGCCATCATTATGGACGGAAATGGGCGCTGGGCCAAAGGCCGCTCCCTCCCCCGGCCATTCGGCCATCACGCGGGCATGAAGGCGGTGCGCGAAGTTGTGGAAGGATGTCTCCAGGCTGGGGTGGGCGTGCTCACCCTGTTCGCCTTCAGCCAGGAGAACTGGAAGCGGCCGGCCGGCGAGATCGAAGCGCTGATGAAGCTGCTCGAGGAGTACATCGCCCGGGAGGCTGCCGAGCTGCGGGGGCAGGGGGTCTCCGTCCGCATCCTCGGCCATCTCGACCGTTTGGGGGACGGTGCCCGGCGGGCGGTCGAGCGGATCATGACGGACACGGCCGGCGGCAACGCCCTGGCGCTCAACCTGTGCATCTCCTACAGCGCACGAGCGGAGATTGCCCGCGCGGCACGGATGCTGGCCGAAGCGGTGGCCGCCGGCCGGCTCGATCCCGCGGAGATCGACGAGGACGCTGTCGGGAAAATGCTATATACCGCAGAATGGCCCGATCCCGATCTGCTGATCCGCACGTCGGGAGAGATGCGAATCTCCAATTTTCTCTTGTGGCAGCTCGCCTACGCCGAGCTCTACGTTACCCCAGTTCTCTGGCCGGATTTCACCCGGCGGCACCTCTTCGAGGCTATCCTGGAGTTCCAGCGGCGCGAACGGCGGTTCGGCCGCGTCGAAGCCGGATGAGTATGGACGCCAATCTGATTCGGCGGGTGGGATTTGCGGTCGTTGCAATTCCCCTGGCGCTGGGTGTGGTGTGGTATGGAGGCAGCCTTCTCGCTCTGCTGCTGGCTGTCGCTGGCGCCATCGGCACCCATGAGTTGTTCGACTTGGCCGGCCGGCAAGGTATTCGGCCGATTCGTCCACTGGGCCTGGTGAGCGCGGGAGCAGTTGGTCCTCTGGCGTACGCCACGCTGTTTGAGGCTGACTTCCGGGCCTTCGTGGTGGCGGGCTGGCCCTATCTGGCCGCGCTCTGGCTCATCGTGCTGCTCACCTGCGTCCTAGCCTCGCGCTCTCCGGCCGACCGTCCGCTGTCTGCGGCTGGTATAACTCTGTTGGCCGTGGCTTATACCGCAGGGCTTCCGGCGTTTCTGCTGGCGATCCGCCACAGCCAATACCCCGAGCGTTCCTGGGCCGGCGCCTGGCTGGTGTTCTTTCCCCTGGTTGTCACCTGGGGCTGCGACACCGCCGCCATGTTCGGAGGCGGCGCCTTTGGAGGACCGAAGCTCGCGCCTACGGTGAGTCCGGGAAAGACCCGATCTGGCAGCGCAGCGGGCCTGGTGGGTGGTGTGGTGGTTGCTCCCCTCTTCGGAGCGCTGATCTTTCCCCGGGTGGGCCTCAGCATCCCCTTATGGCAACTGCTGGTGATCGCGGGCGCCCTCTCGGTGGTGGGTCAGATCGGTGATCTGGCGGAGTCCCTGTTCAAGCGGGAGGCGGGAGTGAAGGATTCGAGCAGCCTGATTCCCGGCCACGGTGGCGTGCTCGACCGGTTTGATTCGCTCTACTTCGTCATTCCCACCGCGGCGGCGCTCTATCGGCTGTTCGGAGTGATCTGATGAAAGCAATTGCCCTCCTCGGCTCAACCGGATCCATCGGCCACAGCACCCTGGACGTGTTACGGCGGCAGCAGGAGCATTTCCGCCTGGTGGCGTTGACCGCCGGGCAGAACCGCGACGACCTGGAGCGTCAGGTGGCCGAGTGGCATCCGGCCTACGCCGGCCTGGCCGGGGCCGTCAGCGACCCGCGCTGGCCCAGCGGTCCCGAGGTGCTGGTGGAGGCGGCCACCCATCCCGAGGTGGATATCGTGGTGAACGCGGTGGTCGGTGCCGCCGGGCTGGAGGCCACTCTGGCCGCTCTCCAGGCTGGCAAGCGGGTAGCCCTCGCCAACAAAGAGACTCTGGTGATGGCGGGTGACCTCGTGGCGCAGGCGGCGTGCGCCGGCGGCGGCGAGATCGTTCCCATCGATTCCGAGCACAGCGCCGTGTTGCAATGCATTACCGGACGGGACAACGGTCTGGCCCGGCTCATCCTCACGGCGTCGGGGGGACCATTTCGAGAGTGGGGCGCCGAGCGCGTCCATCACGCCACAGTCGAAGAGGCATTGCAGCATCCCACTTGGCGAATGGGCAACAAGATCACTGTCGACTGCGCAACGCTGGCGAACAAGGCGTTGGAGCTGATCGAGGCCCACTACTTGTTTCGTCTCCCGTACGACTCGCTGGAGGTGGTGGTGCATCCGCAAAGCGTGGTGCACGCCTTCGCCGAGTTCTGGGACGGGAGTGTCCTGGCCCAGCTGGGCTTCCCCTCGATGGAGCTCCCGATCCTGTACGCGCTGACTCATCCCGAGCGGCTACCCGATGCCGGGGTGCGTCGATTCGATCCGGTTGCGGCTGGCCCACTCACATTTGAGCCGGTCCGGACCGAGATCTTTCCGGCACTGGCCTGCGGGATTGCGGCCGGCAGGGCAGGGGGCACCGCACCAACGGTGTTCAATGCCGCCAATGAGGTGGCTGTGGCTGCCTTTCTACAGGGTGCAATTCCTTTCGGCCGAATCAGCGAGACCATCCAGCAGACCCTCGACGCCCACACGCCCAGCCCAGCAAGCTCCGTGGCCGCGGTGCGGGCTGCGGATGGGTGGGCTCGCGAGAAGGCCCGACAAAGCGTGAGGCAATAGTGTTGACCACGGTAGTCGCTCTGATCGTCGTACTCGGCGTGCTCATCTTCGTCCACGAGGCGGGGCATTTCATCGCGGCCAAATGGGCCGGGATCTACGTGTATCGTTTTTCGCTCGGCCTGGGTCCGCCCATTCCGTGGCTCACCTTCCGCCGGGGGGAGACCGAGTACTCGATCTCCTGGCTGCCGCTTGGCGGCTACGTCAAGATGGCGAGCCGGGAGGAGGACATCAGCAGCAGCGCGCTCGAGGGCGGCGCTCCCGCCGTGCCGGTGCCACCGGACCGGGTGTTCGAGGCCAAGCCGATCTGGAAGCGCATGGTCGTCATTCTGGCCGGCGTCACCATGAATGCGTTGTTTGCCTGGGCCGTGTTCGCTTTCCTGGCGTATAAGAACGGACGCCAGATCGACCCGGTGACCACCGTGGGCCGGGTGGTGGAAGAATCCGTCCCGCCCTCAGCTCGGGCGCTGAACCAGATTCAGCCCGGCAGTCGGATCCTGAGTATCAACGGTGATTCGGTGAAATCCTGGGACGAGGTCGTGTCGGGAATCGTCAATACGCCGGATTCCGAAGTGCAGATCCGCCTGGACGATGGGTCCAGGGTGGTTCTTCCGATCCATCCCGATGCGCTGGAGGAGCGGGTCAAGGCTGCCCAGGCTCTCCAGCCCTTCCGTACGGCCATTGTAGGTGAAGTGCAGTCCGACAAGCCTGCCGGGCGGGCGGGCATCCATCAGGGCGACACCATCGTGGCGGTAAACGGCCGCCGGGTTCGCCAGTGGTACGATCTGCTGGAAACGCTTCAGGCCAGTCCGGGCCAGGACCTCACGGTGGAGGTCGCCCGAGCCGGGCAGCGAATAAGCTTCAACGTGCGGCCGTACCTGGATTCGATTCCGGGTCCGGATGGCAAGCCGCGGGCAGTTGGGCGGATTGGGGTGGCGGTCGGCACCGGATTCATCTCCGAAAAGCTGAGCCTCGGCCAAGCCATCGTCGAGGGTGGGCAAGCCACACTTCGAGCCTCCACCCAGATCGTGCGCACTGTACGGGGCCTCTTCAGCGGCCGGATCTCGGGACGGACAGTCGGTGGTCCCATCCTGATCGGGCAGTTGGCCGGCGAGAGTGCGAGGATGGGACTCGACACCTTCCTCGGCTTCATGGCGCTGATCTCGATCAACCTTGCCATCCTGAACCTGCTACCGGTTCCAGTGCTCGACGGAGGACAGTTCCTGTTTCTGGTGTCAGAGGCAATTATCCGCCGCCCGCTGCCGCTCAAGCTGCGGGAGCGGCTGACCACCGTGGGCCTGGTGTTGATCCTCCTCCTCATGGTACTGGCTTTCTCCAACGACATCCGTCGGATCCTCGGCGGTTAGAGGCTGCACCTAAACAATCGGGGTGCTGGCCTCCCCGATGAGGTTCTCCAGGTCTTTCGGTGTCCGGCTCCGGCACTCTCGCTTGAGATCCTCAATGTCGGTGGTCAGAAACCGGCCGAGTAACCCATCGCGGATAACCTCGAACGCGGGGATCTCTTTCTTGGCCGCGGTGTTGGAGTAGAGCGCGATGACCGCCCGCTGGTCGAACTGGTAAAACGAGTAGGCCGGGTAGCGACCGAACAACCAGATCTCTGTCGGCTTGCCGTATTCCCGTGCCAGGCGGATGCAGTACTTGTATGCGTCCACCACCATTGTGGGCGTCAGGGGGCCATCCTCGAAACGGCGGGCAAGGGAAAACATGAGCTCATGGTTTCCCAGGTCGGGCAAAAAAATCTCCATCGTCGTGTCGGGGCGGCGGAGAAAGGCCTTCATCGCGGCATCGTGGTTCTCGCGCCACCTCCGCGAATGGATAAAGTACAGGACTATCCTGGTGGATTCCGCTATGAGGTCCTCGAACCGCTGGTAGAACCCCGCAAAGGGTCCCACCCGGACGATGCCGGCTATCGGTTCAGGGGTGGAGGACATGGCAGGGAGACGCTAGCTCATCTGGAATCGGGGAGCAAGCACGCCCCAGGGTCAGGACTTGCTTCACCTGCAGGGCCGGGCTTATTTTGCAGCGCTACAACGGATTACAGCGCGCGACTTCGTACAGAGGACATTCGAGGCATGGGTTTCGACAAGCAGGCGGTGGTGGTCAAGCATCAGGCTCACGCAACCGATACCGGTTCCGCCAAGGTGCAGGTGGCTCTTCTCACCGAGCGGATCAACTCCCTCACCGATCACTTCCGCACCCATCTGAAGGACCATCATAGCCGCCGAGGGCTGCTGAAGATGGTCGGGACTCGCCGCAGGCTGCTGACGTACCTCAAGCGAAGTGACTTGCCGACGTACCGAGCGCTCATCGAGCAGCTCGGCCTCCGGCACTAACTGTTGCGCCAACCTGGGGCGTCCTGATCAGCGAATCGGGGCGCCCTTTTCTGTATTTGCAGCAAAGACGCCTTCACCCAGAGAGAGAGCAAAGAAGTGACCGTACAACGGATCGAAACTCAGTTCGCCGGACGCCCGCTTATGCTGGAGAACGGCCGCCTGGCAAGGCAGGCCGCGGGATCCGCCCTCGCTCGTTTCGGCGATACGATGGTGCTCGCCGCCGTAACTGTCTCCCAGAACACGTCCACCCTCCCGTTCTTTCCCCTCACCGTCGAATATCGCGAAAAGACCTATGCCGCGGGAAAGATCCCCGGCGGGTTTCTCAAGCGCGAAGGTCGTCCCTCTGACAAAGAGATCCTGGCCTGCCGGCTGATCGACCGATCCATCCGCCCGCTGTTTCCGGAAGGGTTCAAAAACGAGGTGCAGGTCTTCGTCACCGTGCTGTCGGCCGACCAGGAGAACGACGCGGACGTCCTGGGTGTCCTCGCGGCGTCGAGCGCGCTCAGTCTTTCCACGGTGCCCTGGAACGGTCCCCTTGCGGGGGTACGGGTCGGGCGGGTGGAGGGGAACTGGATCCTCAATCCGACCTTCCAACAGCTCGAGTTCTCCAGCATCGACCTGCTGGTGAGCGGTTCGGCCGATTCGATCGTCATGGTCGAGGGGGGATCGCTCGAGGTCTCCGAGTCTGAGATGCTCGAGGCTTTGAAGATTGCGCAGAAGGGAATTCGCGAGCTGCTCGGTGTGGAGAAGCAGCTGATGGATAAGGTCGGGCCCGTTCAGAAGCTCAAGTGGACCAGGGCTGAGCCCGATCCGGTGATGCTTGCTAAGGTGCGCGAGCTGGCCGAGACCCAGCTGGCGCAGGCCATCAACGCCAAGGACAAGGCTAGCCGTTCCAGCAACGTCAAGGTGGTCAAGGAGCAGATCCTGGCCCAACTGGTCGCGCAATACGCCGACCGGGGCCGGGATATCGCGGAGGAGTTGGAAGAGATCGAGTACCGGGTCATGCGGAAGCAGGTTCTGGAACGCTCTGAGCGGGTCGATGGACGAGATCTGGACACCATCCGGCCCATCACCATCGAGACCGGAATGCTGCCTCGGACCCACGGCTCGGCTCTCTTCACCCGGGGACAGACTCAGGCCCTGGTGTCGGTCACCCTCGGCACCACCGATGACGAACAGCGCATCGACAGCATCGATGTCGCCGGCGAGACCACCAAGTCGTTCATGCTGCACTACAACTTCCCGCCGTATTCCACCGGCGAGGTCAAGATGATCCGCGGCACCAGCCGCCGCGAGATCGGGCATGGAGCGCTGGCGGAGCGGGCCCTCCAGCCGCTGCTGCCGCACTACGAAGACTTCCCCTACACCATGCGGGTCGTCTCCGAGATCCTGGAGTCGAACGGGTCTTCCTCTATGGCCACCGTGTGCGGTGGCTCGCTGGCTCTGATGGACGCGGGGGTGCCGATGAAGGCCGCCTGCGCCGGCGTAGCCATGGGCCTGATCAAGGAAGGCGACAAGGTTGCGGTGCTCAGCGATATCCTGGGCTCCGAGGACCATCTGGGCGACATGGACTTCAAGGTGGCGGGCACCGAGAAAGGCATCACCTCGATTCAGATGGACATCAAGATCCTGGGCCTCGAGCTCAAGATCATGGAGCAGGCGCTGGAACGGGCCAAGAAGGGTCGCCTCCACATCCTAAAGGAGATGGCCAAGGCCCTGCCCGAGCCCCGCTCCGACCTGTCCAAGTACGCCCCGCGGATCTTCACCATGCAGATCAAGCCCGACAAGATCGGCGACGTCATCGGTCCCAAGGGCAAGACTATCCGGGGTATCCAGGACGCCACCGGTGCCAAGATCAGCATCGAGGACACTGGGGTGGTCACCATCTCGGCGGTGGGTGGTGAAGCTGGAGAAAAGGCGCGGGCCATGGTCGCCGCTATCACCACCGAACCGGAAGTCGGCCGGACTTACGAAGGGCCGGTCAAGAGCACGACCGCCTTCGGCGCGTTCGTCGAGATCCTGCCGGGGGTCGAGGGGCTGCTCCACATCAGCGAGCTGCAACACGGCAGAACCGAGAAGACCGAGGACGTGGTGAAGAAGGGCGACATCGTCCAGGTCAAGCTGCTCGAAGTGGACGACCGTGGCCGCATGAAGCTCTCCCGGAAGGCGCTGCTTCCCCGGGACTAACCTTCGTGGAAACGGCTCGTCTCGACGAGGGGTTGCTCAGGACCACAGCGCCGAATGGGCTGGTTGTCCTCACCGAAAGGCTGCCGGGCGTTCGCTCGGCAGCCGTCGGTATCTATGTCCGCACGGCGAGTGCCCACGAGCGGCCGAGCCAGCTTGGCATTTCTCACTTCCTCGAGCATATGGTTTTCAAAGGCACCGAGCGCCGGACGGCTCGGGAGCTGGCGCTCGAGCTGGAAGTCCGCGGGGGCGGCCTCGATGCGTTTACCGGACGAGACTACACCAGCTATCAGGCGCACGTGCTGGACGCCGATCTCCCTCTCGCTGTCGAGATCCTGACCGATCTGGTGCGCCGGCCGTTGCTGCGTGAGAGCGACCTCCAGTCGGAGCGCAATGTTATTCTGGAGGAGATCAACGGCGTTGCCGACACCCCGGACGACCTGGTGTTCGAGCTCCATGCCGAGGCACTCTGGCCCAACCATCCCTACGGTTACTCCATTCTGGGAAAACCGGAGACGCTCGAGGCGCTCTCCTCCGACGATCTCCGCGCGCTTCATCGCGCGGGCTACTATCGCGGAAACTGCGTGATCGCGGCCGCCGGGAATGTGAGCCACGACCAGTTGATCACCGTGCTTGAGCGGGAGGGGTGGTTCGAGGGTGTGACCCGGGAAGTTCCCCGCAGCGGAGTGGTCCCGGTGCCCGCGGTCCGAGGCGCCGGCTGTATCGAGCACCGCGACACCTCCCAGACTCACATCGTGTTCGGTACCGACACCTTTCCGCTGCGCGATCCCCGGCGCTTTCCCATTGCCATTCTGACCAATGTGTTCGGCGGCGGCATGTCGAGCCGGCTGTTCCAGCGGGTCCGCGAGGAGTTGGGTCTCGCCTACGCCATCTTTGCTTACAAACACTTCTATCAGGGCTCCGGTCAGCTGGGGGTGTACGTGGGCACCCAGCCGTCGACTGCCGACCGGGCCGTGGAGGCGATCAGGGGCGAGTACGCTCGTCTGGCACGAGAGGGGTTGCCGCTGGCAGAGCTGACCAACGGGAAGCAGCAGCTCAAGGGGCAGATCATGCTTTCGCTCGAGAGCCCGGGTGCCCGCATGGCCCGATTGGCTGGCTTCACGCTCTACGACGATCGCTATCGGCCGCTGGACGAGATGCTGGGTGAGATCGACCGGGTTACACCCGATGACATCGCTGCCGTGGCGAGCGAGTTCTTTGCCCCCGAGCGGCAGACGGTGGTTCGGCTGGGCCCCGATAAGGCCTGACGGCGAAGAGAAAGAGCGGCTCTGCACCTTTACCCCAGGAAGCTCGGATGCGCATCGGAGTCCCGAAGGAAATCAAGACCAACGAGAATCGGATCGCCCTGGTCCCTGCTGGCGCGGAGGCGCTCACTGGGGCGGGGCACACCGTGCTGGTCGAGCAGGGGGCCGGCGATGGGAGCGGCTTCCCCGACGACGCCTACCGGGCAGTGGGCGCCACAATTCTGCCGACGGCGGACGACGTCTGGCGACAGGCCGAGATGATCACGAAGGTGAAGGAGCCGATCGCGGTGGAGTGGCCCCGCATGCGGAAGGGGCAGGTGATCTATACCTACTTCCATTTCGCCGCCGCCGAAGCCCTTACCCGGGCCGTGATCGATTCCGGCGCAATCGCGGTGGCCTACGAGACGGTGCAGCTCGCCAGTGGTGAGCTGCCCCTTCTCACCCCGATGTCCGAGGTCGCGGGACGGATGGCGGTGCAGGAGGGTGCCAAATACCTGGAAAAAGTGTTCGGCGGCAGTGGGATTCTGCTGGGCGGAGTCCCCGGGGTGGCTCCCGGCGAAGTCGTGATCATCGGAGGCGGGGTGGTGGGGATCAACGCGGCCAAGATGGCGGCTGGCTTAGGCGCGCACGTCACCATCCTGGACGTCTCGCTTGACCGCCTCCGCTATCTGGACGATGTCCTCCCCGCCAACGTGGATACCGCATATTCGAACCGGCACAACATTCTGGATGCCATCCGGCGGGCTGACTTGGTCATCGGCGCGGTCCTCCTCCCTGGTGCCAAGGCCCCTCATCTGGTCAAGCGGGCCGACCTCAAGCTCATGAAGCCCGGATCGGTCATTGTCGACGTTGCGGTAGACCAGGGCGGCTGCGTCGAGACCATCAAACCCACCACCCACGAGGATCCCACTTACTTCGTAGACGGCATTCTGCATTACGGCGTGGCAAATATGCCTGGCGGCGTCCCCCGAACTTCCACCCTTGCCCTCACCAATGCTACGCTGCCATACGGACTTAAGCTCGCTAGACAAGGCTGGCGTGCGGCGTGCAAGTCCGATCCTGCTCTACGGCTGGGTTTGAACGTGGTCGAGGGGAAGGTGGTCTACCCCGGGGTTGCCGAGGCCTTCCGACTCCCCCTGACCGACGTCAACACCGTTGTCTGACCCCGGCACGCCGGGAGGTGGGGTCGAGGTGCTGCTCGCCCGCCTTCCCCATGCCGAAGGCCTCCCGCTGCCGACTCCGGCCACCCCCGGTTCGGCAGGGTATGACCTGGCCAGCGCGGACGACGGCGAGCTGGCCCCGTTGGAGCGGAAGCTGTTCCGGACGGGGTTCAGCATCGCGGTGCCGGATGGATATGAGTGCCAGATCCGCCCGCGGTCGGGCTTGGCCCTCCGCCACGGCATCACTTTGCCCAACACCCCGGCGACGATCGATAGCGACTACCGGGGCGAGTTGATGGTGGCGCTGGTGAACCTGGGCAGCGAGCCGTTTCGGGTCACCCGCGGGATGCGCATCGCCCAGATGATTATTGCCCGGGTCGAGCGCGCCACGTTCCGGCCGGTGGAGACGCTACCGCCGACCACTCGGGGCGCTGGTGGATTTGGAAGTAGCGGGAGGTAACAGCGGAGCAGCAGGGCAGTGAATGCGCTTCCAGCGGGATAGTCGTCCATTTACCTTCACCAGCCATGTGTCTAGCGGCTCCTCGATGAAGCTTCCCGCATGGAATTTGATGTCCTGGCTCCCCGCGAATGAGATCGCGGTGGACCTGGGCACCGCCAATACCCTCGTCTACGTCAAAGGCGAGGGCATTGTGCTCAATGAGCCCTCCGTCGTCGCCATCGAGAAGGCCACCGGCAGAATCAAGGGGATAGGCCTCGAAGCCAAACGGATGCTGGGCCGCACGCCGGAGGGTATCCTGGCGGTGCGTCCGCTGAAAGATGGCGTGATCGCCGACTTCGATGTGACCGAAAAGATGCTGCGTTACTTCCTCAAGACCATCATCGACAAGCACGTCTTCCGGGTCAAACCCAAAGTGATTGTCTGTGTTCCCTCGGGGATTACCGAAGTGGAGCGACGCGCGGTGCGTGACTCGGCGGAGACCGCTGGGGCCAAGCAGGTCCTCATGGTCGCCGAGCCCATGGCTGCCGCCATTGGTGTCGGTCTCCCGGTGGAGACCCCAACCGGCAACATGGTCATCGACATCGGCGGGGGAACTACCGAGATCGCGGTGATCGCGCTCTCCGGCATCGTGTCCGACACCTCGATCCGGACCGGCGGGGATGAGCTCGACCAGGCCATCGTGCAGTTCATGCGCAAGAACTACAACCTGCTGGTGGGTGAGCCGACCGCCGAGGCCATCAAGATCAAGATCGGGTCGGCAGCTCCGACCGGGGACGAGCGGGAGATGGAAGTGAAGGGTCGCGATCTGGTCTCCGGCATTCCCAAGACGGTGCGGGTGCATTCGACGGAGATCCGGGAGGCGGTCCAGGAGCCGATTCAACAGATCGTCGACGCGGTGCGCCGCGCTTTGGAAATCACCCCGCCCGAGCTCGCCAGCGACATCGTGGACCGTGGCATCGTGATGACCGGCGGGGGCGCCCTGATCCGCGGACTCGATCTTCTGCTCGCCCAGGAAACCGGACTGCCCATCCACGTGGATGAAGACCCGCTGACCTGCGTGGTCCGCGGCACCGGGCGGATCCTCGACGACTTCGAGAAATACCGCAGCGTTCTGTCGTCCTGAGCAATGGTTAGTATTTCAGACCGCCGCTACACCCGCCGAGACACTATGCTTTTCATCCTGTGTCTCGGCCTTTCCATTGTGAGCCTGTTCTCTCCCGCCAGCTGGGGATACGGGGTGGCCGACACGCTGCGGCAGACCGTTCTGGCCCCGCTGGTCTGGCTGCAGACGCGCGCCGAGGAGGGGCGTACCAGCCGGGTGCGCTTTCGCATCGTGACCGCTCAACGGGACTCGGCCGCTTACCTGGCCCAGTTTCTCCCCTCGCTGCGGGCGGAAAATGAGCGGCTGCGGCAACTGCTTCGGCTCAGCCACCGACTGACTACGACCTACGTTCCGGCCGAGGTGCTGCACCAGCCGCATGCCACCGACGGTCGCACCCTGCTGTTGAGCGTAGGCTCGCGGCAGGGCGTTGCCCCCTTCAACCCGGTCATCGCGCCCGACGGCCTGATCGGGGTCATCCTCAGCGTGACTTCGCGGAGCAGCATCGCCATGTCCTGGGCCCACCCGGAATTTCGGGTAAGCGCCTTTACGGTGGGTGGCAATGCCCTCGGCGTGGTGGCGCCATCAGCCGAAGGCCGTAATGCTGAGGGCTCGCTGGAGCTCCGAGGGATTCCCTACCGGGACTCGGTCCCGCTCGGCACCCTGGTGCTCTCCTCGGGTCTGGGCGGTGTGTTCCCCAAGGGCATTCCTATAGGGACGGTGACGGGAACCGTGCGGGAGGAGGCCGGGTGGGAGCGGGTGTACCGGCTGAGGCCGGCCGCCAATCCGGGCTCCGCCGCCCACGTACTCGTGCTGGTGGGCACTCGCAGCGGTGACTTGGCGGCCGCTTTCCCCAGCGACTCCCTGCTCGAGGCCATGCGGCTCGATTCGCTCGCCAGGATCGAGCGAGCCGACTCGGTGGTCCAGGCGGTAAAGGCGACGCGAGCTGCCCGCCGCGATTCGTTGACCCGCGCGTCTCCCATGATGGGTGGAACCCCCACCTCGCAGCTGCGCGTCACCCAGGACTCCACCCCATGAGCGCGAGTCGGGTGACCCGGGTCCAGCTGCTGTTCGTGCTGGTGATGCTCCTGGTCCTCCAGTTCTACATCCGCCCCCGGTTGTGGAACGCCCGGGTGAGCCCCGACTTCCTCCTGATCGCCTTGATGCTGTTCGCTATGCGCAGCGGTGCCGGAGCCGGTGCCGTCGCCGGGTTTCTCGTTGGTCTGATCGAGGACTCGCTGACGCCGGCACGGTTCGGCGCCGGAGCGCTGGCGCATACACTGGTCGGCTACTTTGCGGCGTGGGGCAGGGCAGTCTTCTTTGCCGACAACATGCTGGTCAATGCGGCGTTCGTGGCCGTCGGCCTCTGGTTCCGGGACCTGGTCGTGCTGATGACCAGCGGAGTTGATCACCGCCAGCTGCTGACCGAGCTGACGATCTATAGTCCGCTCCAAGCCCTCACGACCGCCGGATTCGCCCTCCTGGTGCTCATCACCTTTCGAGCTTGGTTCTCGATCCGGCTGGACGCGTGAACGGCTTCGATTCGTACCGGGTCAGGGAGCGGGCCGAGATCGCTCGCTTGGTTCTCGTCGGCGCCTTCCTGGTGCTAGTGGGGGCGTTCTTCCGCACCCAGGTTCTGCAGCACGACAAGTTCCAGCTCAAGGCCGAGACGAATCGGCTTCGCCCGATTCCACTCACCCCACCGAGAGGCACCATCTTCGACCGCAACGGCCTGGTTATCGCCGAAAACGTGCCCGGCTATTCGGTCAAATTGCTGGCGTCATCGGTCGATTCTCTGAAAGCCGTCCTCACCCGGGTCCGGCGCTACGTTCCGCTGGACAGCGCCCAGATCAGCGACATCCTCGAGCGCTATGCCCAGGCTCGCTATCAGCCGGCCCTGGTTTTTGGCGACGCCTCTCCCGAGATCGTCGCGAAGTTGGAGGAACATCGCTCGGCGCTGCCGGGTCTGGTCGTTCAGGCCGAGCCCAAGCGACTGTATCCAGCCGGTGAGTCGGTGGCCCACCTGGTGGGCTACGTCTCCGAGGTGACCGAGGCCGATCTGGCTGCCGATCGGTACCCAGGCGCTATTCTCGGCTCGATTGTGGGCAAGGCCGGCCTGGAGCGGGAATACGACGACACGCTCCGGGGCAACGAAGGGGTGCGATACATCGAGGTGAATGCGCGGGGCCGCCTCGTGCGAGAGGGCGCCCCATCCGCAACGCTCTCTCCCACTCCCGGCAAGCCCATCGTGACCACGGTGGATCTCGATCTCCAGCGGTTCGTCGACAGCATCTGGCCCTCGGGGGTTCGGGGAGCCATGGTGGCGATGACGCCGAGCGGCGAGATCCGGGCCCTCTACTCGGCGCCGGGCTTCGATCCCAACCATTTCGTCGGGGGCATCTCCTCAGCGGAATGGAAGCGGCTGAACAACGATCCGGCCAAGCCGTTGCTCAACCGGGTGATGCAGGCCCGGTACCCGCCGGCCTCACCATTCAAGCTTGCCATTGCGGCGATGGCGCTGAAACGGGGGCTGATCCAGCTCAATTCTTACATGCCCGAGCCCTGCCGAGGAGGGATGCGCCTGGGTAACCGGGTCTTTCGCTGCTGGAAACGAGAAGGGCACGGGTCGCTCGACCTCATCGGCGCGGTGGCGGCCAGCTGCGACGTGTACTTCTACCAGCTGGGACTTCGCTTGGGGCTGGAAGCGATCATTCAGGACGGTCTGCTGATGGGGTTCCGGGACAAGAGCGGCATCGACCTGGAGGACGAGCTGAACCCGATCTACCCCTCGTCGCTGGCGTACTTCGACAAGCTGTACGGACCCCGTAACTGGAGCGCGCAGGGCAGCACCCTCAACTTCGCAATCGGTCAGGGCGAGAACACTCAGACCCTGATCAACATGATGAAGTTCTACGAAGGCCTGGCCGGCACCGGTGAGGCGGTCACTCCATACATCGTGAAGCCGACGTCCAGCCGCCGGCAATCACTAGGTCTGACCCAGAGAGAGCTGGATGGCCTCCGTCACGCTCTGACTGCGGTGGTGGAGCGGGGCACCGCGGCTGCCAGCCGCCATTCCGACCTGGCCGTGGCGGGCAAGACGGGAACCGCCCAGAATCCGCACGGCGAGGATCACGGCTGGTTCATCGGTTTTGCCCCCGCCGACAAGCCGCAACTCATCGTTGGTGGGATCATGGAGTTCGCCAAGCATGGCACCGTCGTCGCGCCCTACGTAGTTCAGGCCCTGCGGCGCTACATCCTTGGCCCGGAGGCAATCGGTCCAGTCAAGCTGGGAGTGCTGCTCGACGAATCGGCCAACGGTCCGGACAATGCACCCCGGCCGGTCGAGCTGAACCCCGATTCTGCGGCCGCTCAGGCCGCCGCCGTCGACTCCTCTCCGGTGCCGGAGCCGGAGCCATGAGAACGGCCAGCATTGACCGGCAGCTGATCATCGTCAGCCTCTGTCTGGTTCTGTTCGGTCTCGCCACCCTGTACTCTGCCGGGCAGACCGACGTACCCACCCGGGCCGCCGGCGTCTGGTACCGCCAGTTCATGTGGTTCGGAGTGGGCATTGTCGCCATCTGGATCATCTTCCACGTCTCGATGCGGGTCCTCGAGTGGGTCGCGCCCGCGGTCTACGCCTTCAGCATCCTGCTGTTGGTGGTGGTCTTGATGGTGGGCACCGGGGTCGGAACCGCGGTGGGAAGTCACAGCTGGCTCGCGGTAGGAGGGCACCAGATCGGGCAGCCGTCGGAGCTCGCCAAGGTTGCGACGGTGCTGATGCTGGCCCGGTTCCTCTCCAGCCGAAAGGAGCCGCCCCGCTCGCTGCGGGACCTCATCGGTCCAGTACTGATCGTCGGAGTGCCCTGCCTGCTGGTGCTGAAGCAGCCGGATCTGGGAAGCGCGCTGGTGTTCGTGGGCATCTTCTTCGCCATGTTGTTCTGGTCCGGCGTTCGGCCACGCATGCTCTTCATGCTGGCCACGCCGGTGGTCAGTCTGTTGCTGGCATTCAATACCCTCGCGTGGAGCGTGTGGATCATCCTGTTCGTACTGATCCTGATTGCCTGGCGGCCCTACGTCTGGGACTGGGTGGTATTTCTCACCGCCAACCTCGTCATGGGCGCCATTGCCATGCCGCTCTGGAAGCGGTTGGCGCCGTACCAGCAGAACCGGCTCCTCACCTTCCTCGATCCCGAGGCCGACCCTCGCGCGGCGGGCTACCACGCCATCCAATCTCGGGTGGCCATCGGATCGGGCGGGTGGTTTGGCACCGGGTACACCGAGGGACCGCAGAAGCGGCTGGCGTTTCTGCCCGAGCAGCACACCGACTTTGTCTTCTCCGTCGTGGGTGAGGAGCTCGGCTTCGTCGGGGTGCTGGTGGCGCTGAGCCTCTTCCTGGCGCTCTTCCTCGTCCTCATTCGCATCGCTCGGCGCGCTACCGACTCCTTCAGCAGCCTGGCGGTGTTCGGGATCGTGGGACTCTTCTTTACCCACGTCTTCGAGAATGTGGGAATGACGGTCAACCTGATGCCGATCACGGGCATTCCGTTGCCGCTGTTCTCTTACGGTGGCTCCTTTTTCATCATTTGCTCGCTCTGCCTTGGCGTGGCGCTCCGGGTGGCCTGGGATTCCCGGTTATCCGGCTATGCCGATAGCTGACAGAGACTTACTTTCAGGGGTCTGGCGCGGGAGGCGGGGAATCATGAGATTGCATGGGTTTACCAGGCCGGACACTGCTCTCTCACCCTCGACGCTACCCATCTCCTATGGCCGTGATGGCATGGTTTAAGAAGGAGCGCAAGCCACGGACGTCGCAGCGTGAACGGCTGGAGATTCCCGCCGACGCGTGGGAGAAGTGTGACAGCTGTGGCCACATCGACATCCGGGAAAAGTTCGAGAAGGCGCTCAATGTCTGCCCGGAGTGTGGTAAGCACCGGCGCATCGGGGCCGAGGAATACATCGAGATCCTGACTGATCCGGGAACCTGGCGCGAGCTGTACGGAGGTCTCCGCTCCTCCGATCCCCTGGGATTCGAGAACTATCCCGACCGGCTGAAAGCGGCACGGGAGAAGGGCGGCGACAACGACGCGGTGTTTACCGGCAGCGCCCGCCTCGATGGTCTTCCCTTCAATCTCGCGGTGATGAATTTCCGGTTCATGGGGGGCTCGATGGGCTCGGTAGTGGGCGAGAAGATCGCCCGGCTGGCCCGGCGCTCGCTGGAGAAGAAGATTCCCCTCGTCATCATCTCGACCTCGGGTGGCGCCCGGATGCAGGAGGGCGTCCTCTCCCTCATGCAGATGGCAAAGACGTCCGCCGCCATCGCGGGGCTCAACCGTGAATCCATCCCCTATATCTCGATCCTGACCGATCCCACCACCGGCGGCGTCTCTGCCTCGTTTGCCATGCAGGGCGACGTGGTTCTGGCCGAGCCGGGTGCCGTCGTCGGCTTTGCGGGACAACGGGTGATCAAGCAGACCATCGGTCAGGATCTCCCGGACGGGTTCCAGACCGCCGAGTTCCTGCTGGAACACGGCCAGATCGATGATGTGGTGCCCCGGGCCTCACTGCGCGACACGACCGCCCGGCTGCTGCGTCACATGCAGGGCCAGCGCCCGCACGTCGAGCTTGCCGAGCTGAGCTGATTCCGGGCGGATCCTCGCTTTCGCGCCCCACCCAGGATTTGCCATCGGGTGGGGCGCGGTCGTTCCAGCCACGGCGGGCCGCGGCGGACTACTGATCATTCGATCGAGACTCCATGTCGCTCACTTACGAAGAGGCACTCGACTTCCTCTTCCCCCGGACGACAACCATCAAGTTCGGGCTGGCGACCACGCGCGCGCTGCTCAAATCGCTGGGCAATCCTCAGCAGGTGATGCCCTCGATCCATATCGGCGGGACCAACGGAAAGGGAAGCGTGTCGAACCTGGTGGCCGCTGCTCTGCGGGAGGCGGGTTGGCGGGTTGGTCTCTATACCTCACCTCACCTGATCTCCTTTCGCGAGCGCATCCAGGTCGACGGGGTTCCGATCTCCGAGGACGCTGTAGCCATGTGGACCGGACGGCTGCTCTCGCCCGTGCTCGAGCGGAAAGCGACCTTCTTCGAGGCGACGACGGCGCTGGCCTTTGCCGATTTCGCCGCGCGGGGCGCCGAGATTGCAGTGGTCGAGGTGGGGCTCGGTGGGCGGCTGGACAGTACCAACGTCGTGCGCCCGCTGGTGAGTGGGGTGACCAAGATCGAGCGAGACCACATGAAATACCTGGGCGATACGCTGGAACAGATAGCCGGTGAGAAAGCCGGGATCGCAAAGCCCGGGGTCCCGTTCGTGATCGGGGAGAGCAATCCCAGGCTGGTCGAGGTGCTCCGCCGGGAAGCCCGTCGCGCGCGAGCTGATATCCGGGTCCTCCCCCCGGCGTACGAGTGGTGTGGTCCCCTCAGTCTGGCGGGGCCCTACCAGCGCCGCAACGCCGCTGTGGCGCACGGAATTCTCTGCGCCTTGCCGGCACCTTACCGTCCGACATCGGAGCAGATCGAGCGTGCGTTCGGCGCAGCCAGAGTGGCGGGCCGGCTCGACCGCCGAGGCCGCTGGCTGTTCGACGTGGCCCACAACCCCGACGGCATGCGGTCGCTGGTCGGCGCCCTGGCGGTGATGCGCCCACCCCGGCCGCTGCACGCGCTGGTTTCGATTCTGGGCGACAAGGAGTGGCCCGAGATGCTGGTCCAACTGGATCAGGCGATTGACCGGGGATTCCTCACCATTGCGCCCACCGCGGCGGCCCGAGGCTGGGATATCGAGTGGCTGGGCCGCTGGCTCCGGGACCCCTCGCGGCCCCCGGCGCATGCGATCTGGACTTTG
The DNA here is from genome assembly GCA_035997125.1 of Gemmatimonadales bacterium. Lineage (GTDB taxonomy): Bacteria > Gemmatimonadota > Gemmatimonadetes > Gemmatimonadales > GWC2-71-9 > CAVVWJ01. The sequence goes on along the minus strand of DASYIX010000044.1, from coordinate 32,960 downwards.
GTTCCTGACTTCCAGGAAGCCATCCTGAGGGTACAGGAAGGGGCCGGCACGATGCTGGTAACGGGATCATTCCACACCGTGGGTGATGTGATGCAGGCGTTGGGGATGGAGGTCTAAAACCGAAGGCGGGAACAAAGCGTGAGCGGGAAGAGAGAACGTGAGCGGGGAAGAAGGCTGCTTTCCTCGCCCGCTTACGCTGTTTCTTCCCCGCTTACGCGGTTTCTTTCCCCTTCACGTTCTTCCTTCCCGCTCCCGCTTGCCCCCCTTATACTCCCCCCATGAAAACCAAGGCCCTGCCGGGCTTTCGTGATTTTTACCCCGCCGATCTCGCCCTCCGGACCCACATCTTTCGAACCTGGCGTACGGTCGCTGGCCGGTACGGGTTCGAGGAATACGACGGGCCGCCACTCGAGCCGCTGGATCTGTACACTGCCAAGAGCGGCGAGGAAATTGTCGGGCAGCTCTATAACTTCAAGGACAAGGGAGATCGGGACGTAGCCCTGCGACCGGAGATGACCCCCACGCTCGCCCGCATGGTGGCCGCCCGCGCCGGTGAGCTTCGAAAACCCATCCGCTGGTTCTCCATCCCCCAGCTCTTCCGCTACGAGCGGCAGCAACGGGGGAGACTTCGAGAGCACTTCCAGCTCAATTGCGATCTGATTGGGGAGCCCGGCCCGCTGGCCGATGCGGAGATCATCGCGCTGGCGATCGATGTCATTCGGGGCTTCGGGCTCGGCGCCGACACCGTCCGGGTGCGCCTGTCCGACCGCCGGCTGCTCAATGCACTGCTCGCCTCCTTTCACCTGGGTGAGGCTCAGGCGTCCGCCATTTACGCCTGGCTGGACAAGCAGGGGAGAAGAAGCGACGCCGCGCAACGCCAGCGCCTGGAGGACCTCGAGATCGATCCGGGCATCGCTGACTTCCTGAACGCGGCCACCGAAGTAAAGGACATCGGCAAGCTCAAGCGAGTGTTGTCGCACAAGCCCGAGGCTGCTGCTGCATTGGGCTCGCTGGAGCAGGTGGTCGAGGCGCTGCACGCCATGGGGCTGGGCGATTTTATCGATCTCGACCTCGGGATCGTCCGGGGTCTGGCCTATTATACCGGCACGGTGTTCGAGCTGTTCGACACCGGGCGCACGCTCCGGGCGATCTGTGGTGGGGGCCGGTATGACAGCCTTCTCCACGCGCTGGGTGACGCTGATCTTCCCTCGGTGGGCTTCGGCATGGGAGATGTGGTGCTGACTGAATTGTTGCGGGACAAGGAAATGGTGCCGACGGACATCTCCAGCATCGACGTGTTTGTTGCCTTCATCTCCAAGGACGACCTGCCGCACGTCCTGGCGTTGGCCCACCGACTGCGCGACGCCGGGCTGCGAGTCGAGTACTCGCTCGCGCCCCAGGCGGTCGGGAAGCAGCTCAATCTCGCAGACGCGCGTAATGCCCGGCTGGCCCTGGTGCTGGGTCCGGATGAGCGGGCCCGCGGCGAGATCGTCGTGAAAGACCTCCGTTCCGGTTCTCAGGAGGCCGTACCGTTGTCTGCCTCACTGGAAATCATCAAGGCCCGGATTCATGGCTGAGACCAAAGCGCTCACCCCTCGCGCTGTCGACTTCAGCGCCTGGTACAACGAGGTTATCGCCCGGGCCGAGCTGGCGGACTACAGCCCGGTGCGCGGCTGCATGGTCATCCGGCCGAACGGGTATGCCATCTGGGAACAGATGCAGCGGGCGCTGGACCAGATGTTCAAGGACACCGGGCATCAGAACGCCTATTTCCCGCTCTTTATCCCCCAGAGCTTTCTCTCCCGGGAAGCGGCGCATGTGGAGGGCTTCGCTCCAGAGGTGGCGGTGGTGACTCACGGCGGCGGCAAGGAGCTGGACGAGCCGCTGATCATCCGCCCCACGTCCGAGACCATTATCTACGCGATGTACGCCAAGTGGATCCAGAGTTATCGCGATCTCCCGCTGCTGATCAACCAATGGGCCAATGTGGTTCGCTGGGAGATGCGCACGCGACTGTTTCTCCGCACCACCGAGTTCCTCTGGCAGGAAGGCCATACCGCACACGCAACTGAAGCCGAGGCGGAGGAGGAGACTCTGCGCATGCTGGGAGTCTACCGCACCTTCATGGAAGGGTGGATGGCCATGCCGGTCATCACCGGCCGCAAGACCGACAGCGAGCGGTTTGCCGGGGCGCTCCGCACCTACAGCTGCGAGGCGCTCATGCAGGACAACAAGGCGCTCCAGGCCAGCACCAGCCACAATCTGGGCCAAAACTTTGCCCGGGCGTTCGAGGTCACCTTTCAGACGGCGAGTGGAGATCTCGACCACGTCTGGAACACCTCATGGGGTGCGTCGACCCGGATGGTGGGCGCCCTTATCATGACCCACAGCGATGATCTGGGCCTGGTGTGTCCCCCAAGGCTGGCGCAGTACCAGGTGGTGATCGTCCCGATCTACAAGACCGCGGAAGAGCGATCCCAGGTGGTCGAGGCATCCGAACGCCTGCGGAAGGAGCTGGCCGCTGGCGGCATCCGGGTGCATCTCGATGTGCGGGAAGGGATGAAGCCGGGGGCGAAATACTACGAGTGGGAAGGCCGGGGTGTGCCGCTCCGGTTGGAGATTGGACCCCGGGACCTGGCCTCGGGCTCCGCGGTGCTCGCCCGCAGAACAGGCGGGAAGAAAGAGTCGGTACCGGTGGACGAGCTGGCGGCCCGGGTGACTGCCGCAATGGACCAGATGCAGACCGACCTTCTGAAGGCCGCGTTGGCCCGCCGGGAGGCGGCCACCATACGGGGGGCGACGAAGGAGCAGTTTATCGCCAAGATGGAGAACGAGGGTGGGCTGGTGTACGGCGGCTTCTGCGGCCGGCCGGAGTGCGAGGCCGAGATCAAAGAGGAGACCAAGGCGACCATCCGGGTCCTGCCGGATCCCGAGTTTCGCTCGCCGGTAGCACCGACCAAGTGCATGTGGTGCGGCCGCCCGAGCGTGGCTGAGGCCGTGTGGGCGAAGGCGTATTGAAGGCGAGCGCGCCTGGTCGGCTGCTCGACCTCTTCAGCGAAGCCGGACTCGCCCGGCAGGCCGGTGCGCTGTACCTCTCAGGCGTCTCGGTCGGCGAGATCGGGGAACGGGTCGGGACGCCTGCTTTCGTGTATAACGCCGAGGCCATTCGGGCCCAGTACCGGGCGCTCGACTCGGCGCTGAATCCGCTTCCGCACCGCATTTGCTATGCGGTGAAGGCCAACAGCAATCTGGCAGTGCTCCGGATTCTGCGAGAGCTCGGGGCCGGCGCGGACATCGTGTCCGCGGGCGAGATGGCCCGGGCATTCGCCGCGGGGTTCAAACCTGAGCAACTGGTGTTCAGCGGGGTGGGGAAGACCGCTACCGAGCTCCACCTGGCAATGAATGCGGGCATTGGGCACCTCAACGTCGAATCGTGGGAAGAGCTGGAGCTGCTCGGCCGGATCGCGAATGAAGTCACGGCACCGGCACCGGTGGGAATCAGGGTCAATCCTGGTGTCACCACCGACACCCATCCCTATATCTCCACCGGCAAAACCGGGATCAAGTTCGGACTTCCGAGCGATCAGGTCGTGCCCGCGGCCGAATACATCCTGCGGCACCCTCGACTCCAGCTCACCACTCTAGCCATGCACCTGGGCAGCCAGCTGGTGGATATGGAGCCCTTTCTCGAGGGCATCCGGAGGCTGCTCGAGCTGGTGGATCGGCTCCGGCGGACGGGCATTACTACGCTCCGGGTGCTCGATCTGGGTGGCGGCCTCGGCATTCGCTACGCCGAGGAGCGGTCGATCGATCCCAGTGAGTTCGCCGCTGCCGTCGTGCCGCTCCTGGCTCCCACCCAGCTCACGGTGTACCTCGAGCCTGGTCGCTTCCTCGTCGGCAGTGCCGGTGTGCTCCTTACCCGGGTTCTCTACCGGAAACACTCGGGAGGGAAGGAATTCGTGGTGGTCGACGCGGGCATGAACGACCTGGTCCGGCCCAGCCACTACCAGGCCTATCATGAGATCGTGGAGGTGGAGGAGCGGAGCCGCCCCCCTCGACGGGCCGACGTCGTCGGTCCGGTGTGCGAAACCGGAGACTTCCTCGCCCTGGATCGCATGCTCCCCGCGGTAGAGTCCGGTGAGATGCTCGCGGTTCTGGGCGCGGGCGCCTACGGGTTCGTCATGGCCTCGAACTACAACAGCCGTCCGAGGCCGCCGGAAGTGATTGTGGATGATGGGGGCTGGTGGATCGCGCGGCCGCGCGAGGAAATGGAGAATCTGTTCGCAACCGAGAGATTGTCAGCGCAGTGACCCAACATCACGACGGCATCCTGATCATCGACTTCGGGTCCCAGTACACCCAACTGATCGCGCGGCGGGTGCGAGAGGCCCACGTCTACTGTGAGATCCATCCCCCCTCCCGCACGGTCGACTGGATCCGCCAATGGAAGCCCAAGGGCGTTATCCTGTCCGGGGGCCCCAACTCGGTGTACGGAGACAGCGTTCCCACCGCCGACCCCAAGCTGCTGGAACTGAACACTCCGGTGCTGGGACTCTGCTATGGCATGCAGCTCCTCGCGCATCTTTCCGGGGGCAATGTGACCCGGGCGAATCGGCGCGAATATGGCCGGGCCAACCTCCGGGTCGAAGGCGGCCGGTTGTTCCGGGGATTCGGGAAAGGTGAGGAAACCCCGGTCTGGATGAGCCACGGCGATCATGTGGACACTCCGCCGGCGGGATACACAGTCACGGCGTCCAGCGTCAACTCCCCGATCGCGGCGTTCGAGCACAAGAAGCGCCCGCTGTTCGGCGTGCAGTTTCACCCTGAGGTTGCCCACACACCCAGGGGCGGCGAGATCCTCAACAACTTTTTATTCGAGATCTGCGGCTGCACCCCCGACTGGACGCCGGGTCACTTCGTCGAGACCGAGGTCGCCCGCATTCACGAAGTTGTCGGGCCCAGCCAGAGAGTCATCTGCGGGCTCTCCGGCGGAGTCGATAGTTCGGTCGCCGCCGTCCTGGTCCACCGCGCCGTCGGCGAGCGGCTGACCTGCATCTTCGTAGACCACGGGCTCCTCCGGTTGCACGAGCGAGAGCAGGTAGAACAGACGTTCCGCCGCCATCTCGGCATCGACCTCCGGGTCGTAGACGCCCGCCAGCGTTTCCTCGAGAAGCTCGAGGGAATCACTGATCCGGAAGAAAAACGCCGCCGTATCGGGCACACCTTCATCGATGTCTTCGAGACTGAGGCACGATCGGTAGGAAAGGACGTCGGCTTCCTGGTGCAGGGCACGCTGTACCCCGATGTGATCGAATCGCTCTCACCGCTGGGCGGCCCCTCAGTCACCATCAAGACCCATCACAACGTGGGAGGACTCCCGGAACGTTTGCCGTTCAAGCTGCTGGAGCCTCTGAGGGAGCTGTTCAAGGATGAGGTCCGCCAGGTTGGAAGGGAGTTGGGGTTACCAGAGGAAATGGTCGGTCGGCACCCATTTCCCGGACCCGGCCTGGCGATCCGGATCCTGGGCGACGTCACGCCCGACAACCTGGAGATTCTGCGCCGCGCCGACCACATCTACACCGAGGAGATCCGCGCAGCCGGACTGTACGACGACATCTGGCAGGCCTTCGCCGTTCTGCTGCCGATCCGCTCGGTAGGGGTCCAGGGCGACGGCCGGACCTACGACCAGGTCATAGCCCTGCGCGCGGTCACCAGCCGAGACGGGATGACCGCCGACTGGTACGCGTTCCCGCCGGATGTGCTGGCCCGAGTGTCCAACCGGATTGCCAATGAGGTCGATGGCGTAAATCGAGTGGTGTACGACGTGAGCTCGAAGCCGCCGGCGACCATCGAATGGGAATAGCCGCCGCCCTACTCAATCTTTGGTCAGGCGTATCGACCGGCGGCGCACCTGGGAGCTTCCATCAGGAGCGGTGACTCTCACCTCTACTACGTAGTTACCGGGCTTGAGACGGTCGAGCCGCACGCTGCGGCGCGATCGTATGACCTCGCCGGGTGCCGCTTCATTGAATGACAGCGATACCATCGGCCGCCGCTTCGAGCGGGACTCCGGACCGTCACGGCGCAGAATCGTGATGTCGTGGCGATAGGGGACCCGTACCGTCGCTCCGCTCACCTCATAGTAGATCTCCACCTCGGCATCTTTGCGGAACAACGCGGAGGGTGCCAGGAACACGGTATCCGCCGCCTTGGTCACCCAGGGAGCCGCCTGTCCCTTCGTTCCCAGGGCAATATCGCTGAGTGACAGCGTAGTTCCGTCCGTGGGTGCAACCAGCACAGAATCTCTCCGCAGCACCACCCCAGCGCTTTCACCCTGCTGTATCGCCGCGCGGTAGCTCCAACGGCCAGGTGGCAGTGGAAGCTCGGCCCGGCCAACCAGGTACTCGCGCTCGGTAAGTGGTCTCGCTCGGGTGATGACCACCATCGTGTCGATTCGCCCCACTGCCCGGTCTTGGCTGTCCAGTGCTACCAGGCGTATTCGAACCGGGTAGGCCACACCGCCGTCCACCCGCAACATCGATGTGCCGAAGGAGGCCACGGCGAATACGAAGTGCGCGAGACTGCGGCCTGAGCTGCGTCCCACCGCGATCAAATCGGCCACGGCTGACAGCCGGCGGCCGAAGTGTAGCTCATAACTATCGGTGCTCGTCCCAATCCAGATGCTGGAGGTCCCGAGATGGCGTTCCTCGGCGCGAGCCTGAGTGGTGCCATAGGGGCCCCAGTTCAGCATCCGCCCATACAGCGGGGACAAGGATTGGCGGGACAGCAACAGCTGATCGATCGGGGCATCCGCGGCCCCGTGCAGGTCGAGTACGCTCTGAACCAGGCGGTAGTCGTAGAGGTCGCCCCCGCCGTTCCGATCGTAGCCTGCGCTGAAATGGAAGAGCAAGTCACCCTCTGCCCGGACATAGTGCCACGACTCGTTGGGCATAGCACCGAAGACGAAGGGGCGAAGGCGCTGGTCCGGGTTGCCGTGACGAATGTAGATGATCCCCCGGTCGTCGATTTCGTGATTCCCCGACCGGTAGGCATCTTGGCGGCCGTAGAAGCGCCGGCTGACGGTGAGAGGAAAGTGCGTCCAGGCGAACATCAGCCTCCGATAGTGCTCGCGGAGCCTCTCACCCTCGGAGCGGAGATCGAAGTGGTCGCGGTCGGTCCAGAACCGCCGGAGGTATCCAACTCGAGCGACTCCGCGGAGCTGATCGAATTCGCTCAGGACCGAGGAGCCGACCAGGAGGGCGAGATCGGCCCGATACCCGGCGGTGGCCTCCTCATCGTCGAGGGAGGCGCCCTGGTAGTACAGCGGCTCGCCGTCAGCCCGCCCCGTGGCCAGCCGGGTGCGGGCCAGCTCGAGCAGGCCGAGCCCGCGGTTTCCTCCGGCGGAGAGATAGCGTTCGAAGGCGATTCCGGCGGAGTCGAGGCCGCCTGCCACCCTTTCCACTCTCCCCCAAGCCAGGAAGAGCCCAGGAGGGCCCAGTGGCAATGCCTGGGTGACTCCCCGCAAGGCGTTCCGTGCAATCCTCAATCGGGCGGTGTCGAGCAATGCCAGCGAGACATCGGCCAGGGCCAACGCCGCGGGAACGAACCGGACGTCCGACTTGAGGGCCCGTAGGTAATCGGCAGCGGATCGCTCCAGGGCACCGAGGCCCACTCGACTTCCGAGAGTCAGCGGGTTCCGCATCTCCCACTCGGAACGGCCCGTTTCGGCCAGCCCCAAGCCGAACCAGGGTTCCGGCCGTCCCGGATCACTCCGGGAGGCTCGGCCAAAACTGGAGAGTGCGTCACTGAAGTCGGAGTCGGCCCGCAATTCACCAAGTCGCAGGCCGATCACCCCGGCACGGAGCGGATCGGAGCGGTTAACCGTGCGCTGCAATCTCCTGAGTGCGGCGGTGTCGGATGTGGAGGCGAGCGAGTCCCGAAGGTATTCGAAGCCGGTACGATGGGTGGGAATCTGCGCGGTGAGGGGCGGCAGATAGGAGCCGAGGTGGAGAGCGAAGATCGTCAAGTCGCTCAGGAAGACAGCCGCTGCAGAACGCGCAATGGTCTTCATCTGACGCCCCCTCCTACTTCTGACGACTCAGCTCTAAGCTATCACACTCCCTTCTCCTCCAGGAGGCTGAAAAAATCATCGGCCGACTTGAGAGTGCTAAGCCGCTCAGGGACATCCGGCTTGTTGGCGAACTGGGCGATCTTGCCCAGCACCGGCAGATACTGATTGGAGATCTCGAGCGGGGGAGCCACGATCAGGAAGAAGTTGTTTACCGGCTTGCTGTCGATGGCCTGGAACTCGATGCCTTGGGTGCGGTGCCCGAAAGCGAGGCGCAGCCGATTCACTGCCAACGATCGGCAATGGGGGATGGCAATGCCGCGGCCGATGCCGGTTGAGCCGAGATTTTCCCGGCGTTGGATGATCCGAAGCAAGGTGCCCGCCGACCGCTCATCCATCCGAAGCAGGCCGACCAGCTCGGCCAGGACCTCGTCCTTCGACGCACCTCGCAGTGACAGCGTGACCGCGTCGGGGCTGAAGAAGTCTTTGAGGCTCATAGGCTCGGCAACCTAATCCCCGCCCGAAGTGCTGTCAAAGCGGCCGGTTCCATTGCCCACTGCTGGGCGCCCAAGTATTTTCTCGCCATGCAGTTGCCCTATCCGTCCGCGGATTCCTTCCCGCTCATCCTGGCTCCGATGGCGGGCATCTCCGAGGCCCCCTTCCGTCAGATCTGCCGGCGGATGGGCGCCGACCTCGTGCTGTCCGAATTCCTCTCGTCCGAGGCCATTCGCCGCCGGATTCGAACCACGCTCGAAGGGGCCGAGTTCGAGCCGGTGGAGCGGCCGATCGGCATCCAGATCTACGGTGCCGACCCCAACGCCATGGCCGAGGCTGCCGGCCTGATCACGGAGCACTATCAGCCCGAGTTTATCGACATCAACTTCGGCTGCCCGGTCAAGAAGGTGGTGCAGCGGAACGGCGGCTCGGGCTGCCTTCGGGACATGGACCTGGTGGGTCGAATCATCCGAGCGGTGATTGGGGCGACCCATCTGCCGGTGACGGTCAAGACCCGGAGTGGGTGGAACGATGAAACCCGGGACCCGGTGAGCATCGCGCTTCGGATGCAGGATGCCGGTGCCAGAGCCTTTACCCTCCACGCGCGGACTCGCACCCAGATGTTCTCCGGCAAGGCCGACTGGGACGAGATCGCCCGGGTCGCGGAGGCGCTCGATATTCCCGTCATCGGCAACGGCGACCTGGAGACTGCGGCTGACATCGTGCGAATGCGGGAGCACACCGGATGTGCCGGTGCCATGATCGGGCGCGGGGCCTTCGGCAACCCTTGGTTGTTCCGGGATGGACAGGCACTGCTGGCCGGCCACCCGACGCCCCCGGCCCCCTGCGCGGCGGAGCGCTTCCGGGTCGCGCTGGACCACGCCCGGCTGGCCATCCGGCTCCAGGGTGACACTCGCCGGACGGTGGTGGAGTTCCGCAAGCATTTGGGCTGGTACACCCGGGGACTGCACGGCTCGAGCGCGCTGCGGCAGCGCCTCTTCCAGATCGAGTCGATCGGGGAGGCGGAGGCGATCTTTCTCGAATATCTCGAGCCAGTCGCCCAGGTGGCGTGACGACCGAGCAGCTGGAAGCTCTGCTCGCCGACGTGGCCGCGGGCCGCATCGCTCCGGAGGCGGCGCTCGACCGGTTGCGTCACCTCCCCTTCGAAGACCTCCCCTTTGCCCGCATCGACCATCATCGCGCCCTGCGCCAGGGGCATCCCGAGGTTGTCTTCTGCGAGGGCAAGACCGCCGAGCAGATCCTCGCCATCTGTGAGCGCCTGGAGGCGGCATCCGGGTCCTTTCTCGGCACCCGGGCCGACGAGGAAGTCGCGAGTCGGCTACGCAAGCGGTTTCCCCGGGTGGTCTGGAATGCCCTCGCCCGCACCGTGCATCTACCCACCCCCGAAGCTCCCATGCGATCTCCCCGAACCGGAACCATCCTGGTCATCTCTGCCGGGACCAGCGACCTCCCCGTGGCGGAAGAAGCAGCCGTTGTGGCCGAGGCGTTCGGCCATCCGGTGGAACGTTTGGTGGATGTGGGGGTCGCCGGGCTGCATCGGCTGCTCGCGGCAAGTGAGCAAATCGAGCGGGCACGGGTTGTCATCGTGGTTGCGGGGATGGAGGGGGCACTTCCCAGCGTGGTCGGCGGCATGGTCAGCATGCCGGTCATCGCCGTGCCCACCAGCGTCGGGTATGGAGCTTCCTTCGGTGGGCTCGCCGCCCTCCTCGCCATGCTGAATTCCTGCGCCGCGGGGGTGACTGTGGTCAACATCGATAACGGATTCGGCGCCGCCGCCGCGGCCAGCCGGATCTGCCGGGCATGACGGTCCGCACGGTTCTATCCAGCTCCGATCCCCCCTTCACCTGGGTGGATGTGGTCCATCCCACCCGGGAGGAGCTGGGCGAGATCGCGCGCCGATATGGGCTTCACCCCACCTCGGTGGAAGACTCGCTGGACCCGGCGCACCTGCCCAAGTACGAGCGGATCGGCTCGACCACATTCATCATCGTGCGGGCCATCGACACCGCCTCGACTCAGGACTGCTCCACCCTGCACGAGCTGACTCGGAAGGTCGCGATCTTCTACGGCACCGACTTTCTGATCACCATCCATCGCACCGAACAGCCGTTCCTGACCGAGCTGATGGAGCGGTACCGCAAGGCGCTGCCTCCCGAAGGATCCGACGAGCGACGAAAGGGATTTATCCCTCGGCTGCTGATCGATTTGATCAACTGTGCCGTCGCAACCTACCAGAAGCCGCTCGAGGAGGCCGAGGTTGCCATCGACAGTTTCGAGGCAACCGTGTTCGGCGAGCACGAGTTCGCCGGGCTCTTGCGGCGGATCTATCTGGTGAAGCGGAGGGTGACCTTGATGCGCCGGATGCTCTTGCACACCCTCGATGCCGAGAAGAAGCTGGTGCCGGGGTCCGAGCCCACCGCTCCGCTCTATCAGGATCTCCGGGAAAACGTCGAGAGCATGCACTACTTCGCGGAGGAGCTGCTGGAGGACGTCAATAATCTGCTCAGCATCCAGCTGGCGCTGGCTTCGCACCGGACCAACGAGGTGGTGCGGGTGCTGACGGTCTTCTCGGTATTTTTTCTCCCGCTCACGTTCATCGTCGGTATCTATGGCATGAATTTCCAGTTCATGCCGGAGCTGCGCGAACGCTGGGGCTATCCCGCGGTGATGGGCGCAATGGGATTCGTGACCCTGCTGATTTTCCTCTGGTTCCGCAAACGGGGATGGCTTCGCGGCTGATGGAGGCCCTGGCCCTCGTCCTCCTCACCCTCGGAGCCGGTGTCCTCGGCTGGTTCCTGGGGCGTCGCCTGCCCCCACGAGGCATGCGGTCCGGCGTCGCGCCGCATCTGTTACCCGACCCCGCGCTCGAATGGCTGCGCCGCGCCAATGAGGCCATCGGCGTGTGGATCACCGAGTTGGATCCGAACGAAGAAGGGCCCCGCGCCGAGCGCATCATTGAGCCAGAACGGCTCTCGGTGGCACAGATCATCGCCGTTGACCGCCGGCTGGAAAGGGCCCGGGACCAGGAGCAGAGTGGAGTGGAGCGGATGGAGGGCGGGACCCTGGTCTTCCACGCCCACGCTGGAGCCGCGGTCGGACTGCTGCTGACCCACCAGTTCGAATCGCCAGGACTCGACGGGGTCAAGGACGACCTGCGCCGGCTGCTCGATGGCGTACGCCGCAGGCCACACATCGTCGCCCTTACCCAGGCGCAATCGCAGGAGGCATCGCTTGAGTCGGTGGGAAGCGTCGGACTCCGGCTGGCTTATCAGCTGGAGCGGACACTCGATGCCCAGGTGGTGGTGGCTTCGGTCGAAAGCACTGGGGTACGGGTCATTGGGGTCTCCGGTCGCGGCGACCGGCGGCTGCTCGACAGCTTCTTGCACCCGGAGAGCGAGCTGGCTCGGGTGGCACTGGGCCACATGGAGCCCGGTCTCTCAGTCGGCGATCCCCTCGGCGGCGTCGTAGCTGACCGGCGGAGTCGGCCAGCCGCAGTATTGCTCGAGCCCATGAAGAATGGGACTCAGCTGGTGGGCGCAGTGGCCATCTGGCTTCCCGCCGGCAAGGAGCCGACGGGAAATACCCGGGCCGAGCTGATGGAGGCCATCGGCAACGCCGGCCCCCGGATCGCGAAAGCACTGGACGCCGATCAGCACAAGCGCGCCGCCACGCTCGACCCGCTCACCGGCCTGCACAACCGCCGGGGCTTCGACGAGGCGTTCACTCTCATCAGCGCCAAGCAGGGTGCGTTGGTCTACGCCGACATCGATCGGTTTAAGAACCTCAACGACACCCTGGGCCACCCCGCCGGGGATGCCGCGCTGGTTCATTTCGCTCGCATCATTCGGGAGCAGATCCGGACCTGGGACGTCGCCGGCCGAATCGGGGGCGAGGAGTTCGCCGTCTGGCTGCCGGAGACCGACCTCGATCTCGGAGCCAGGATCGCCGAGCGTATCAGGGTCAAGCTGGCGACTACCGCTTGGGATTGGCGAGGCCGCGCCTGGCCTTTGAGCGCTTCGTTCGGCGTGGCGTCGTGCCCGGAGACCAGCCGCAGCTTGGATAACCTGCCGGCGCAGGCGGATTCCGCGTTGTACGTGGCTAAACGGAGTGGGCGAAACCGGGTGGAGAAGGCAGGGAGGTGAGGGAGATGGGAAGGACGGGAAAGATGGGAAGGACGGGAAGGAACCCAAAAGGCGTAGAGGCAATACGCCAGTGATTTTAGCTTAACTCCGTGCCTCTAAATCACTATTCAACAGCATCTTAGCATCTCAACCTAAACTGTTTTTCTTCCGTCCTTGCCGTCCTTGCCGTCTTCCCCGACCTGCCGGTCCCCATTATCTTCCATTGACCCGGGGGCGACTGGCTTCGACGGGTTTGATGAAGGAATTGCAGCGTGCCCAGGTCCAGGTTCCTGGTTAAACTGTCTGGAATGATTCAACTGCCAATAACGAACTGGCACTGGCTGCGTAAGCTGAGCTAAGCTCGCTTATGCTCCTTCGGCCGACGGAGCCCGCCTGGGGCGCCTCGTGTCGAATCGCAAATCCGGGCTGGCCGAGCGTATCGCTCCGATGCGACCGGCGAGATTTCAGGAGATAGGCTCTGGAGAGGTCGGCTCGACAGCGCTCCGGAGTGACGGCAAGAAGTCGAGCCTACGCACGTAGACGCGGTTCTGGATACTTACTCGGACCAGGGTTCGATTCCCTGCGCCTCCATCAAGCGGGACACTCCTGGCGAGTGTCCCGCTTTCGTTATCAGAACATTCCAGGAGCGCCAATGCCGAAGCAGGCCCTAGCCCCCTCGTCCAAGGAGCACGTCGTCTCCAACCATCAGATACGCGCATCCTTTCCTGCCCTCGAGCGTCAACACCTAGGCCAGCCGGTGGCCTATTTCGACGGTCCCGGCGGCACCCAGGTGCCCCGCCCGGTGGTGGAGGCTATGAAGGACTATCTCTACCACCACAACGCCAACACCCACTGGCGTTTCCCCACCAGCGCAGAGACCGATGCGCTCATCGCGGGGTCGAGAGAGACCCTGGCCGACTTTCTGGGGGCGGCTCCTACCGAGATCGCATTCGGGGCGAACATGACCACGCTGACCTTCCATCTGGCCCGAGCCCTGGGACGGCGGTGGGGGCCGGGAGACACGGTTGTGGTCACCGAGCTGGATCATCACGCCAATGTCGCCCCCTGGCGGGCGGTGGAGCGGGAGCGCGGGATCACGGTAGCGTCCGTGCCCATGCAGGCCGGCACTGGGCAGCTGGACTGGGGTCGGCTGGAGGCCCTGATGGCAACCCGGCCCCGTCTCGTGGCGATCGGCGCCGCCTCCAATGCGCTGGGCACGATCACCGACGTAGCCCGGGCTGCTCGATTAGCTCACGAAGCCGGCGCACTCATCTTCGTGGATGCAGTCCACTTTGCTCCCCATGAGCTGGTCGATGTGCGGGCCCTGTCCTGCGACTTCCTGGCCTGCTCGGCCTACAAATTCTACGGCCCGCACCTTGGGATTCTCTTCGCGCGGGAGGAGCTGCTGCAGGGGCTGGACGTGCCCAAGCTGGCCCCGGCGCCGGATACCGCGCCGGAGCGGTTGGAGACTGGAACCCAGAATCATGAGGGCATCATGGGTGCCGCGGCCGCGGTCGACTTCCTAGCGTCCCTCGGCTTGGGAAAGACCCGCCGGGATCGCTTGCGCAACGCGTTCACCGGTCTGCACGGCCGCGCTCAACTCTTGCTGCGTCGCCTGTGGAACGGACTCCACGCCATCGATGGGGTGACGCTGTATGGCCCGTCACCAGCATCGCCACGAACTCCCACAGTGGCTTTCACGGTCGAAGGCAGATCGCCCGATGACGTCGCACAGCATCTGGCCAGTCGAGCTGTGTTCGTCTCCAGCGGAGACTTCTACGCGACGACGGTGGTGGAGCGGCTCGGATTGAGGCAGGGCCTGGTGCGCGCTGGATGCGCCTGCTACACGACGGAAGAGGAAGTGGACCGCTTAATTGAGGGGGTGGCCGGGTTGTCATCCTGAGCGAAGTGAGGATCTGCTCGCTCAGGATGACACCGCTCCTCAGGAACTCTGCTGTTTCTCGGCCGAGATCGGAATTCGCACTCGGGTTTTCTCCCACTCCAGCGCCAGGCTTGCGGCGTTGTTGCCGGCCGGCTCGGCCCGGATGGTGAACGTCTCGACCGGGGCCGCCAGCTTTTCGCTCTTCACCTTGGCCCGGCCCAGCTCCTGGGCTTTGATCGCATCCGTATACTGATCTTCCTTGCCCCACTGAGCGACCGACCGGTTCACGATGATTTCCCATTCCTTCGGCCCCGGCACCGTGTAGAGCGAGTACACCCCGGGCGGCACCGGGAGGCCGGCGACCTGCAGGGGAATCGGCGTGAAGAAGATGGTGGGCTCGTTGGCTCCGGTGCGCCATAGCTTGCCGTAGGGAACGTCCTTTCCGCCCAGCATCACTCGGCCCCGAGACGATGGTCTGCCATAGCACACCTTGACCGGCTTGTTGGCGATGGTGAACGAGACCGAGTCGAGGGGACTCTTCCTTCCAGGAACCGGAACATTGCGCGCTGCGCATGCGGTGTCGGCATGTGTGATTCCTGCGGCCGTGGCGCTCGGCAGTGGGGCAACGATCGCAGCTATGGTGGCAAGCATGGCAGAGAGGTACACGCTGAATCTCCTTGTGATTAGTTAGCCCACCTTCTGACGGCTGAGGGCGTCCCTGGTTTCCAGCGCTATGGCCAACGCGCCGTTGGAATCGGCCGCCAGGCAATTGAGATGTCCCATTTTCCGCCCCGGCCGTGCCTCCGCCTTCCCGTACAGGTGCAGTCGCACGCCCGGGCGCCTCAGCGCCTCCTCCCAGCGCGGCTCACCGCCACTCCACAGATCGCCCAGAAGATTGATCATGGCTACCGGGGACATCAGCCACGGCCGGGCCAATGGCAATCCGCACAGCGTGCGGAGCTGTTGCTCGAACTGGTCCGCCGAGCACGCGTCCATGGTGTAGTGCCCACTGTTGTGGGGTCGCGGAGCCATCTCGTTGATCAGCAGCCGGCCGCCGCGGGCAACGAAGAGCTCCACGCCGAGCACGCCGATGTATTGCATCGTTTCGGCGACGGCCATAGCAAGCTCCCGTGCCTCGTGAGCCATCTTCTCAGAGATACGAGCAGGGACGACGGAGGTTTCGAGGATGCCGTCCCGGTGGCGGTTCTCCGCCACTGGGAATGTCTCGATATCCCCATTGGCGCCCCGTGCCAGGATCACCGATAGCTCGCGCTCGAGCTCTACTCTCTGCTCCAGGACGCAAGGAACCTGGCCGAAGCGCTCGAAGGCCCGGACGGCGTCCGCCTGGCTCTCCACCGTCGCCTGGCCCTTCCCGTCGTAGCCCAAGCGGCTGGTCTTGAGCAGACCGGGAAGCGGCACTCCCGCCAACGCCGCGATTAGATCCTGCCGGTTGCGCACCGGGTGGAATGGGGCGGTCGGGAAGCCCCGGCTCTGGAAAAAAGTCTTTTCCGCGATCCGGTCCTGGGCCGTGGCCACAGCCTGGATGGGAGGACGCACCAGCGATGATTGGGCGAGGCGCTCGAGGGCGGAGGCGGGAACGTTCTCGAACTCGGTGGTGATTGCCGCGCAGCACTGGGACAACTCGGTCAGGGCCTGCTCGTCGTCGTAGGCGGCGCGAATCTGGCGGTCGGCAACCGCCCCGGCGGGGCTCTGTGGATCCGGGTCCAGCACCACAACCCGGTAGCCCATGCTGCGTGCCTGCAAGATAAACATCCGCCCCAGCTGCCCACCGCCTAGGACGCCCACCGTGGCGCCGGGAAGGATCACGAGGACTCCGGCAGTCTCATGTCGAGCGCCCGCTGCTCTTGCGTCCGGCGAAACTCCTCCAGCCGATCGGCCAGCTCCGGATCGGTGAGGGCCAGAATCGCCACGGCATACAGCCCCGCATTACCCGCGCCGGCGTTACCGATGGCAAAGGTGGCCACTGGTATGCCTGCCGGCATTTGAACGATGGAGAGCAGCGAGTCGAGGCCCTGGAGATGCTTGGTGGGAATGGGAACGCCGAGCACCGGCAGAATGGTCTTGGCGGCGAGCATGCCCGGTAAATGCGCGGCACCACCGGCGCCGGCAATTATGCAACGGAGCCCGCGGCCCGCGGCGCCTTCGGCGTAGCGATACAACAGGTCAGGCGTGCGGTGGGCGGAGACGACCCGGGCCTCGTGTTGGATGCCGAACTCCACCAGCCGCTTGGCGGCGTGCTGCATGACCTCCCAGTCGGAGTCGCTGCCCATCACGATCCCCACCAGAGGTTGAGTCATGCAGGAATAAAGGGTTGGGTCGCTGGTCGTGGCAAGGCGCGGCCGCTACCGACTGGTCCGCTCTATTCTCGATCACCGGGTGGTGGAGTTCGTTTATCAGGGCTGTCGCCGTACCGTCGCTTCAAGCCGTACGGGTACGCCATGCTGGATATCTTCGCGAGGGCGTAGGCGGGCGGGGTCAGACGGTAGCGCGAGTTCGATCCATCGTTCCTCTGGCGGCCAACGCCGCTTGGGCTGCTGCCAGGCGTGCGATCGGCACCCGGAAGGGGGAACAGGAGACGTAATTCATTCCCAGTCGGTCGCAGAAGGCCACTGCGGCAGGCTCCCCGCCGTGCTCGCCGCAGATCCCGAGCTTGAGATCGGGCCGGGTGCGGCGGCCCAGATCGCAGGCCATCGCAATGAGCTTGCCTACACCGGCCTGGTCCAGCACTTGGAAGGGATCGTCCTCCACAACTCCGTGCTCCAGGTAATAGGGCAGAAACCGGAAGGCATCGTCTCGGGACAGTCCCCAGGTGGTCTGGGTCAGATCGTTGGTCCCAAAGGAAAAGAACTGAGCCTCGCGGGCCAGTTCGTCGGCGGTGAGCGCTGCACGGGGAAGCTCGATCATGGTGCCGAGGAGATAGGGTACCGTGATCTGGCGCTCCTGAAAGACCTCCTCCGCTACCTGCCGGACGATGAGCGCCTGTTTGCGAAACTCCACCACGCTGGCGGTGAGTGGAATCATCACCTCGGGCATGACCCGTCCCTTGCGCGCCGCCACGGTACAAGCGGCCTCGAAGATCGCCCGCACCTGCATGGCGGTGATCTCGGGATAAATGATGCCGAGCCGGCAGCCGCGCAGGCCGAGCATGGGGTTCACCTCATGCAGCCGGTCGATGATACCCTTGAGAACAGAGGTATCCATCTTGAGCTCCCGCGCGAGGCTCTCGACTTCGGCGGGGTCCTTGGGCAGAAACTCGTGCAGCGGCGGATCCAGCAGCCGTATGGTGACCGGGTAGCCCTCCATCGCGCGGAAGATGGCTTCGAAGTCCCCCCGCTGCATGGGAAGCAGTCTGGCCAGGGCTCGCTTGCGGCCGGCGGTATCCTGGGCCACGATCATCTCGCGCATGACAACGAGCCGGTCACCGTCGAAGAACATGTGCTCGGTGCGGCAGAGCCCGATTCCCTCGGCCCCAAAGTCCCGTCCCCGGTGCGCATCCGCTGGAGTGTCGGCATTCACCCGGACCCGGAGCTGCATGATCCGGTCGGCCCACTTCATGACCCGGGTGAAGTTGCCGCTCAGCTCCGGTGCGATCAGCGCCGCCTGCCCGGCGAACACCTTGCCGCTGCTGCCGTCCACCGTGATCCAGTCGCCCTCTCCCAGACTGCGGCCGTTTACCGATAGCCGGCTGGACTTCTCATCCACGGTCAGCGCCTGCGCTCCGGCCACACAGGGCTTGCCCATCCCGCGGGCGACTACCGCCGCGTGGGAGGTCATTCCACCGCGCGCGGTGAGAATGGCTTTGGCGGTGATCATGCCATGGAAGTCCTCGGGTGACGTCTCCCGCCGGACCAGGATGACCGACTGGCCCGCTCGCCCCAACCGTTCGGCCTGATCGGCATCGAACACCACGGTACCGCAGGCTGCGCCGGGTGAGGCCGGCAGGCCAGTGGTGAGAAGATCGAGCTTGCTTCCCGGATCGATGGTGGGGTGGAGCAGCTGGTTCAGGTCGTTGGGCGGGATCCGAGCGACGGCCTCTGCTTCGGAGATCAGGCCCTCGTCCACCATGTCGCAGGCGATGCGCACCGCAGCGTGACCCGACCGCTGAGCGCGGCGGGTCTGGAGCATGTAGAGATTGCCCCGCTCGATGGTGAATTCCATGTCCTGGACGTCGCGGAAGTGCCGCTCCAGCGTGCGGCCGACACGCTCCAGCTCTTGGTAGGCATGGGGGAGCTGCTCCTTGAGCTTGTCGATGGCCAGCGGCGTGCGGCTTCCGGAGACCACGTCCTCGCCTTGGGCGTTGAGCAGGTACTCGCCGTAGAGCCGCTGTTCGCCGGTAGACGGGTCGCGGCTGAAGGTGACCCCGGTGCCTGAGTCCTCACCCAGATTGCCGAACACCATGGCGACAATGTTGACGGCAGTGCCCATCGAGTCAGGAATGTCGTGCAGCTTCCGGTAATCGATGGCCCGCCTGGTGTTCCAGCTCTCGAAGACGGCCGCGATGGCGCCCCAGAGCTGATCCAGCGGCTCGGTGGGGAACTCGCGGCTCGATTCAGCGCGGATATACTCTTTGAAGCGGCGGACAATTGCCTGGATCTCCTCGACCGGCAGATCAATCTCCCGCTTGATCCGGCAGCGCTGCTTGTGCTCGTCGAGGATCTGCTCGAACGGCTTTCTCGAGAGCTCAAACACCACGCTCCCGTACATCTGCACGAACCGCCGGTACGAATCCCAGGCAAATTGGGGATTGCCGCTCTGACGGGTCAGCCCCTCCACCGTGACGTCGTTGAGGCCCAGGTTCAGGATCGTCTCCATCATCCCCGGCATGGAGACCGCAGCACCCGAGCGGACCGACACGAGGAGCGGGTTCTCTGCATCGCCCAGATGCTTGCCGGTAGTGGTCTCCAGCCGCTGGAGGGCGTTCTCCAACTGCCCCTGGAGTCGCTTGGGAAACTGCCGGCTCTCGAGGTAGTGCAGGCAGAGGTTGCTGGCGATGGTGAAGCCGGGTGGGACGGGAATGCC
The DNA here is from genome assembly GCA_035997125.1 of Gemmatimonadales bacterium. Classification (GTDB taxonomy): domain Bacteria; phylum Gemmatimonadota; class Gemmatimonadetes; order Gemmatimonadales; family GWC2-71-9; genus CAVVWJ01. The sequence goes on along the minus strand of DASYIX010000044.1, from coordinate 13,333 downwards.
GAGGGTGGTCATCTCGGCGAGGCCGGCGCCCTTGCCCCCGAGCACATCCTTCATGGCGGCGGTGCCGTCCGCTCGACCCTGGCCGAAGGAATAGACCAGCGGCTGCGTGTACGGACCGCTCATGCGGGCGTCGCGATCAGCGGTGCCGCATGTCGAAGACGCACCGGATCGTCGGGTGTAGCCGTCGGGTACTTGCCGGAGAAGCAGGCATGACAGAAGCCGGTGTCCTTGCCCGCTGCCTGCAGCATTCCATCCAGTGAGAGGTATCCCAGCGAGTCTACCCCCAGGAACTGCCGGATCTCCTCCACCGAGTGGGTGGAGGCGATCAGCTCTTCCCGAGTGGGGGTGTCGATGCCGTAGTGGCAGGGACCGGTGATGGGCGGAGACCCGAGGCGTAGATGCACCTCGCGGGCACCTGCCTGACGAATCATCTGGACCAGCTCCTTGCTGGTGTTCCCCCGGACCAGGCTGTCATCCACCACCACCACCGACTTACCGTGGATCACTTCGCCAACCGGATTGAATTTGATCTTGACCTTGGCGACCCGGAGTGCCTGGGTCGGATTGATGAAGGTGCGGCCCACATAATGATTCCGGATCAGCCCGTACTCCAGCTTGATCCCGGAGACTTCAGAAAACCCGAGCGCCATGGCGTTGGAGCTGTCGGGGACGCTGAAGACGACCTCACCAGTCGTGGCCGGTTGCTCCTGGGCCAACTGCCGCCCGAGCTCCCGCCGCACTCGATCCACCGACTTGCCGAAGACGCTGCTGTCGGGCCGGGCAAAGTACACCAGCTCGAAGACGCAGCGGGTTACTGGTCGCGGGGCGAGGCGGGGCAGATGAGTGACCTGGCCATTGTCGATCCGGACGAAGTCACCCGGCCGGAGCTCACAATGAAAGGACGCGCCGATCAGATCGAGGGCACAGGTTTCCGACGCCACTACGATGCCGCTCCCCAGCCGGCCAATGACGAGCGGGCGAAAACCCCTGCTGTCCACCACCGCGTACATCGTTCGCCCGACGCTGATCACCAGGCTGTAGGCCCCATCGACCTGTTCCAGCGCCTCCCGGATCTGATTGTCCACCGTGTCGGCCTCGGAGCGGGCGATCAGGTGGACCAGCACCTCGGTGTCGCTCGAGCTGGTGAAAATCGCGCCCCGCTCCACCAGGTCGCGTTTGATAGCGTCTGCGTTGATGAGGTTGCCATTGTGGGCGATGGCCAGCGGACCGCAGCGGGTGTTCACGTTACAGGGCTGGGCGTTGGCCAGCACCGTGCTGCCCGTCGTGGAGTACCGGGTGTGACCGACCGCCACATCGCCGGGGAGGGCCGCCAGCGTCTCGTCGTCGAAGTTCTCCGAGACCAGCCCCATGCCGCGGTGGGACCTGGCGTTCCCGTCTCGGTCGATGGCAACAATGCCGGCGCTCTCCTGCCCCCGGTGCTGCAGGGCGTAGAGTCCGAGATACGCCAGGCGGGCAGCGTCAGCGATGCCCGAGACGCCGATGATACCGCACATGCTATTCTCCAGCCGCTCGATCCACGTCGGGATGCTGCATCCGGCGGGGAATCGCGTCAAAGTAGATTCGTCGTAGCGCGTCAGTGCTCCAGGAGAACAGGTGAGGCCCCACCTGGAGTTCCAAGGTTCCGGCGCTCTCCACCAGGCCGGCACGGAACACCGGGACGCCGTGCCGGTCCGCCAGCGCGATCAGCGGGCGAGCCGCCGCCTGGGAGCAGGAGACCACCGCCCGGGCACCATCCTCGCCATAGAGCAATCCGTCCATGGGCACGTCGGGTGCATAGCCGGTCAGATCCAGGCTGGCTCCCAGGCTGCCCGGCACATACGGCCCGCCGATCACCGCTTCGGCCAGGGCGACGGCGAGGCCTCCCTCGGAGCAGTCGTGCGCGGAGCGCAGGAGCTTCTGTTCGGCCGCCGCCACAAGGAAGCGCTGCAGGCGGAGCTCGGCGTCGAGATCGACCGCCGGCTGATCTCCCCCCACAAAATCACATACCTCTGCCCAGTAGGCCGAGCCCCCCAGGATGCCGCTGGTCTGACCCAGGATGAACACCTCGTCTCCCGGTGCATCGAAGTAGCTGATGACCCGGTCGTCGATCTTGGAAAGCAGGCCCACCATGCCGATCGTCGGCGTGGGATCGATGGCGCCGTGGGGACTCTCGTTGTAGAAGGAGACGTTCCCTCCGGTCACCGGGGTGCCGAATGCCCGGCATGCGTCGGCAATCCCGCGGCAGGCTTCCCGGAACTGGAAGAACACCTCGGGCCGTTCCGGATTCCCAAAATTGAGGCAGTTGGTGATCCCCAGGGGCTTTGCCCCCGTCGCAGCGACGTTGCGCGCGGCTTCGGCCACCGCGGCCTTGGCGCCTTCATATGAATCGAGCGCGACCAGCCTGGCGTTGCAGTCGATGGTCATGGCCAGTCCAAACTCGGTTCCCGCGACCCGAATGACGCCGGCATCGGAGCCGGGCGGAATCACCGTAGCGGCCTGGACCGTGGAGTCATATTGCTCGTAAACCCAGCGCTTGCTGGCGATGTCCGGATGACCCAGGAGCATCTCCAGTGCTCCCTCCAGATCCACCACCGGCTCCTGCGGGTCCACCGTAGCGCGGCGCTGACGGGCCTCATCGCTCTCCTGAGCTTCAGGCTGGTAAATGGGGCAGTCCTCTACCAGTCGCTGGCCGGGAATGGCCGCTACCGTCTGGCCATGATGCCGCACCCGGAAGATCCCGTCGTCGGTCACGTGGCCGATCGGTGTCGCGTCCAGCTCCCACTTGGCGCACACCGCCTGGACCTCGCGAACTCTGGAGGGCTCCGCCACCACCAGCATGCGCTCCTGGGACTCGGAGAGCAGAATCTCGTACGGCGTCATCCCTTCCTCCCGGGTGGGGACCAGCCCGGTGTCGAGTTCCACTCCCACGCCGCCGCGAGCCGCCATCTCGGCCGACGAGCTGGTGAGCCCCGCGGCACCCATGTCTTGAATGGCTACGATGAGCCCGCCGGTGATCAGCTCCAGGCTGGCCTCGAGGAGGAGCTTTTCGGTGAAGGGGTCTCCCACCTGCACCTGGGGCCGCCGGCTTTCACTCTTCTCAGAGAGCTCCTCGGACGCGAAGCTGGCGCCGTGAATCCCATCCCGCCCGGTCCGGGCGCCGACGCAGAGCAGCACGTTTCCCACGCCCTGGGCCGCGGCCCGGATGAGATCGCTCTCCCGCAGCAGCCCCACGCACATGGCATTTACCAGCGGATTTCCCGTATACCCCTGGGCAAAGTTGACCTCACCGCCCAGGGTGGGCACGCCGACGCAGTTGCCGTAGTCGCCAATGCCACGCACCACGCCGGCGAAGAGATATCGATTGCGGGGATGCTCCAGCGGACCGAAGCGCAGGCTGTTCAGCAGCGCAACTGGCCGGGCCCCCATGGTGAAAACATCCCGCAGGATGCCACCCACCCCGGTGGCCGCGCCCTGGTACGGCTCGACCGCCGATGGGTGATTGTGGGATTCGATCTTGAAGGCCACGGCCCAGCCGTCCGGCAGCCGCAGCACGCCCGCGTTCTCGCCCGGCCCCTGGACCACTTGAGGGCCAGTGGTGGGAAACGTCTTCAGCACCGGCTTCGAGTGTTTGTAGGAGCAGTGCTCCGACCAGAGGGCAGAGAAAACCCCCAGCTCGGTGAGCGTCGGCGTCCGGCCCAGCAGCTCCACGATCCGGCCGTATTCCAGCTGGTTGAGATTGTGCTCCCGCACTACCTCAGGGGTTACCGGGCGCTCTCCGGGAAGGGAGACTGCCTCGGTGACTGCGCTGTCTACGCCGGGAACGGTCACTCCCGTGTCCTCAGCTGAAAGGGTTGCCAGGGGTGCGGGGTGGTTTGTCGGTCCGTCGAGCCCGGGGCGAGCGGCGAAAGGCCGAGAAAGCGTCGGAGACCACTCGGCCCAGCACGGTCGGGTGATCCTCATGCGCAACCGCCTCCAGCTCTCCCGCATCCAGCCACATGCCGCCGCAGTGCGGACAAGTCTCGATCTGGACCCCGTGGTACTCGCTGCTGGTGAGATCGTACCCGTCCTTCGGGCACTTCATGTAATGGGTCTTCCGCTCGGCCTCGACCGCGGCCGAGTGGGCCCGTTCCCGCTGCTTCCGCATCAGCTCGGCATCTTCCCGGACAAAGTACTCGTCTTCGTTGCGACTTGGCTTGTCGGACTTCATTGACCTGAGACCCTGGGCTGAGAGCTGTCCTCGTGACAGGAGACTGGTGAGGTAAAGAACCCGGCGCCGCCGGTTAAACCCAGGATGCGGTCCGCGGCGCGCTCCGGGTGCGGCATGATGCCGACGATGTTGCCCGCGGCGTTGCAGATTCCGGCGATGTGGTTGGCCGACCCATTGGGGTTGGGCTGGAACGGCGAGCGCTCGGTTGCCGCGACGTAACGCAGCACCACCCGTCCCTCGGCTTCCAGGAGCCGTAGTGTGTCCTCGGAGGCCACGAACCGTCCCTCTCCATGGGCAACCGGTAGCCGCAGCCGGGCACCTGGCTCGTAGTCGCAGGTGAAGGCGGTATCGACCTGCTCGACGGTGACGTCCACCGGCTTGGAGACGAAGGTCAGACCCGCGTTTCGCAGCAGGGCTCCCGGCAGCAGATGCGCCTCGCACAGAATCTGGAAGCCATTGCAGATGCCGAGGACCGGTCCGCCATCGGCGGCATGGCGCCGGACCGCCTGCATTACCGGGCTAAACCGGGCAATGGCGCCGGAGCGGAGATAGTCGCCATAGCTGAAGCCGCCCGGAAGGATCACGATGTCGGCCCCCCGCAGATCGACATCGCGGTGCCACACGAAGTACGCGTCGCCGCCGTACCGCTCCGCCGCTCGCAAGGTATCGAAGTCGCAGTTGCTGCCGGGAAACCGGACCACCGCCACCCGGGGCATCAGTCCTCCACGATATTGAGCAGGTAGTCTTCCGTCACCGGGTTGGCCAGCAGTTTGTCGCACATCTGTCGCGCCCTGGCCTCTGCCTCATCGCGGGAGCCGGCGTCCACCTCCAGCTCGATGGCGCGGCCGACCCGAACGGCGGTGGTCTCCTCGAAGCCCAGGGCCGTCAGCGCGTGCTCGACCGCCTGCCCCTGGGGGTCCAGCAGTCCGGTCCGCGGCATTACCCGCACGTGTACTCGGAAGCTCATTGATCCGACTCCTGGCGGCGGTCGCCCCATCGGCCGCGCCGTTCGTGGGACAGTGGCGGTGGCAACGTGGGGTCGTCGCCGTCGGCAAGCCGTTCATCGGTGAGCGGGACCGCCTCTGTCCGTTCCATCAGACCGAGGACGGTTGCTCGCGCGATCCCGAACGTCATGTAGAAGAGCCCTAATGGAAATAGAAAATACTCGGGTGCGAGCAGCCCGCCGAGGAGGATAACCAGATGAACCACCAGGCCGAAAATCCCACGCGCGCTCCGAATCCCAATGGGAGGGAACTTGGGATACTTCACATTGCTCACCATCAGCACTGCTAGCAGCAGCATGAGGACGACGAGACCCTCGTGCTGCAGATCCAGGTACCCCAGCGAAATGCGATACCAGTTGGTCTGGCTGAAAGGATAGTAGGCGGCGAGCGTCATTCCTGCTGCGGGTGACGGCATGCCGGTGAACCAGCCGGTGGACGGCTTTCCCGCGGAGAGCACGTTGAACCGGGCCAGCCGCAAGGCCACCGCCACGACGTAGATGTAGCAGAGGATCCAGGCGAACCGTCCCGCATTGGAGAAATCGAGAAAATACATCAGCAGCGCAGGCGCCACTCCAAAAGAGATCACGTCCACCAGCGAATCCAGCTCGGCCCCGAACCGGGTGCCGGTACCGGAGAGGCGGGCCACCCGGCCGTCGAGCATGTCGAGGATGCCGGCGAACACGATGAACCATCCGGCCCAGCGGAAATTGCCATTGAATGCGGAGACGATGGCCCAGAATCCGAAGAAGAGATTGCCAAGGGTGAAGGCACTCGGCATGACCACGACGACCTGGCGCATCGAAGGCCGCCGGAGGGGCTCCCTCCGCTGTCTCAGCTCCATTCGGCCACCACGGTCACCCCCACGAGTGTGTTGTCGCCTTCATTGACCAGTACCCGAGTTCCCACCGGGAGGAACAGGTCTACCCGGGAGCCAAAGCGGATCATGCCCATGCGGTCGCCCTGGTGCACCGCGGTTCCGACTTCGTGGTCAGTCACGATCCTGCGAGCGATGAGACCGGCAATCTGGCGAATCAGCAGCTTCCCCCGCTGGCTAGCCAAGCCGACCGAGGACTGTTCGTTGTCCAGACTGGATTTTTCCGAGCCCGCGTGACCGAACTTCCCCGCGTTGTAGTGCCGGTAACGAACCGTGCCGTCTGTGGGGTAGCGGTTCACGTGACAGTTGAACACGTTCATGAAAATCGAGATCCGGAGCGCCCGGCCGCCGAGGAATGCGGGCTCGTCGGTCTCGATGACGCTCACCACCTTGCCGTCGGCCGGAGCCAGGATCAGCCGGTCGCCTCGCTGGCCCGCGCGTACCGGATCGCGGAAGAAGGCAACCACCCAGATGGCCAGCGCAAGCCAGAGCACTGCCGCCACCCACCAGCCTGGGGTAGCCACGCGGATCGCCGCCAGCAGGAAGGCCACTGCGATGACCCAGGCCCCGACGATGAACCGACGGCCTTCAGGTGCGATCCGGATCACAGGTCCTCACTCAACTCATGCCCGGTGAGCAATTGGTATGCCTCGAGGTAGCGTCGGCTGGTTGACTCCACTACCTCGGCCGGCAGCGAAGGCGGCGGCGCTTCGCCATTCCAGCGGCCGGTCGCCTTGAGCGACGCGAGGTAGTCGCGGAGCGGCTGCTTGTCGAAGCTCGGCTGGGTGTGCCCCGGTGCGTACCGGTCGGCGGGCCAGAAGCGGGACGAGTCGGGGGTGAGCAGCTCGTCGATCAACCGGAGCGTACCGCCACCGTCGGCGCCGAACTCGAATTTGGTGTCTGCGATGATGATTCCGCGGCGCTCGGCATGGTCGCGGCCCGCCTGATAGATGGCAAAGCTCGCGTCGCGCAGCTTGGCCGCGAGTTGGGAGCCGAGCGCCTCGGCCACCGTCGCAAAAGTCACGTTGGTGTCGTGCCCGGTTTCGGCCTTGGTGGCGGGGGAGAAGAGCGGCGGATCCAGCCGCGAGCTCTCAACCAGGCCCTCCGGCAGGGGCTCGCCGGCGAGGGTGCCCCGGCTCCGGTATTCAGCCCAAGCCGAGCCAGACAAGTAACCCCGCACGACGCACTCGAACGGTACCGGCTCGGCCCGGCGCACCAGCATCGCTCTCCCGGCAATCTCTCGCTGAAGTCCCGCCAGCACGGGCACCCGCGCCAGGATCTGCGAAGTTCGGGCAGTCACGTAGTGAGATGGGAACACGTTGGCCAGCTGCTCGAACCAGAAGGCGCTGATCTGGGTCAGCACTGCTCCCTTTCGGGGAACCGGCTCCCGCATGACCACGTCGAAGGCACTCACCCGGTCGCTCGCGACCAGCAACAAGTGCTCCTGATCCACCACGTAGACCTCGCGAACCTTGCCTCGCCGCAGCAGTGGCAGAGGCAGCCGGCTTTGGACCAACGTGGCTTCGGGAGGTTTCATACCACGATCTCCGCCGCTTCGGCCTCGGCCGCGAGCGGGCGGGCGCGGGCCAATAGCGGCTGCAGGTACTCCTCCACGAACTCACCCACCTGTCGCTCCGCGCGACCGGTGTAGTTGGCTGGGTTCAGCTCAGCCTGAAAGGCCGCGGCGGGCACGCCGCGAAACGCGGGATCGTTGGCCAGGCGGGCGAGGAGGTCGTTGGGCTCGCCTCGGCTCACGGCTTCGGCGACGGTCAGACTGTGCCGCCGGATGACCTCATGCAACGCCTGACGATCGCCGCCGGCCGAGACCCCGAGCAGAAGCCAGCGCTCGGTGGCCATGAACGGCATCTGATCGGCCAGGTGGCGACGGATCACCTCGTCGCGGACCTCCAGCCCCGCCGCGATGTTGGTGGCGAGCACCAGAATCGCGTCCGTCGCCAAGAATCCCTCCGGTAAGGCCAGCCGCCGATTGGCGCTGTCGTCCAGGGTACGCTCCAGCCACTGACTGGCGGCGGTTTGCGCGGTGTTGGCCGGAAGCGAGATCACGAACCGCGCCAGGCCGCTGATGCGCTCGGCCCGCATCGGGTTGCGCTTGTACGCCATGGCACTGGAGCCGATTTGTTCCGATTCGAACGGCTCCAACAGCTCGCCTTCGTGCTGCAGCAGCCGGAGGTCGCCCGCTAGCTTGGCCGCCGACTGCGCGATTCCGCTCAAGCTGTCCAGCACCACGCTGTCCTGCTTCCTGGTGTAGGTCTGTCCGGTGACCGGGAACGAGCTTTCGAAACCGAGCTTGGTCGACACCCGGCGGTCCAGCTCGCGCACCTTGGCATGATCGCCGCCGAAGAGCTGGAGAAACGATGCTTGGGTTCCCGTCGTGCCCTTGCAGCCGCGGAAGCGCATCGACTCGATCCGGTAACAGATCTCCTCGGCATCGAGGCCGAAGTCCTGCATCCAGAGCGCGGCCCGCTTGCCCACGGTGGTGAGTTGGGCCGGCTGGAAGTGAGTATATGCCAGGCACGGAAGCTTGGCGTATCGAGTCGCGAATTTCTCGAGCGCAGCGAGCACCGCGACCAAACGCCCCAGCAGGAGCCGGAGCCCGTCGCGCATGATCACCAAGTCGGCATTGTCGGTCACGAACGCGCTGGTGGCCCCGAGGTGGAGGTGGGGTCGAGCCGCGGGCGCCTGATCGCCGAAGGCATGAATGTGGGCCATCACGTCATGCCGGAAGCGGCGCTCATATCGCGCCGCCGCCGACAGATCGGCGTCGTCCAGGTGGGCCCGCATCTGGGCGAGGGCTTGCTCCGGGATATCGAGCCCCAACTCCCGCTCGGTTTCGGCCAGGGCGAGCCAGAGCCGCCGCCAAAGTCCGATTCGGTGAGGCTCGCCCCACAGTGTCTGCATGGCGGGTGAGGCGTACCGGGAGCCGAGCGGCGAGCGCCAGCGGTCGTCGCTCATCGGAAAACCAGATCGGTAAAGGTGATCTGGCCGTCGCGCTCGACGTAAATCCGGATGACTTGCCCGGGGCGCACGGTCAGGAGATCGGCGACTTCTGAGGCGCTCCCCACCGGCGAACGATTGATCCCCACAATGACGTCTCCGGACTGGAGCCCGGTGGCCCGGCTGACTTGGAGAGACATGCGAAAGATGAGCGCGCCCCGCTCACTGCGGATTCCCCGTTCCGCCTGAATCGCCGGAGTCACATTCACCAACTGGAGATCCTGCAGCACGGTGATCTTTTCGGCGCTGACGGTGGGGAGGTCGCCGGTCACGATCCGGCGGCGCGCGGTGGCGCTGCCGTTCCGCGCCGCCACCTCGACCGCATCGCCGACGTGCAGGTCGAGCTTCACTGCTTCCCAGTCCAGATAGTTGCGCAACCGGTGGCCGTTGGCTTCGACCAACACGTCGCCGGCATGTAGTCCCGCGCGAACGGCAGGCCCTTCTGGCGCCACGCTGGCGACAGCCACGCCCCCCTGGCTCTTCCAGTCCCGCATCGCACTGGCGCCCTCGACCTCGAGACCGACCCAGGCGCGGCGGACCGTGCCGTTCTTGATGATCTCGTCGGCGACTCGCACTGCCCGCTCGATCGGAATGGCAAAGCCCAGCCCAACCGATCCGCCGCTGCTGCTGAAGATCGACGAGTTGACCCCTACCACCTCGCCGAGCGCGTTGGTGAGTGGGCCGCCCGAGTTGCCCGGGTTGATGGCGGCGTCGGTCTGGATCATGTCGAGGTAAAGCCCAGTCTGGTCTTCGCCCGGGAGGATGTTGCGGCCGGTGGCGCTCACCACGCCAACGGTAACGCTCGGCTCGGCGTTGCCGAGGAGATAGGCGTAGGGGTTTCCCAGAGCCACCACCCACTCGCCAATCATGAGATCGGTGCTGCGTCCCAGGGTCACGGTCGGGAGATTCTCCCGACGCACGCGAAGCACTGCGATGTCGGTGAGTGGGTCCTCCCCCAGCACAGTGGCCGGCAAATCGCTTCCGTCCGGCAAGGTCACCACCACGCGTTCGGCATTCGCCACCACATGCTGGTTAGTTACGATGATGCCGCTTGCCCGGATGATGAACCCGGTACCGTACCCCTGAACCAGCCGGGCCCCCTCGGGGACGAAGAAGAAGTCCCACGGCGAGCGAGGCGTGGCTTGTTGCCGGGAGCTCACGTTGATGGACACCACTGCGGGCGAGACCCGGTCGGCTGCGGCCACCAGCGCGGTGCGGCGAGAGCCATCGATGGCGGCCTGCGCCGGTACCACTCGGGTCGGGGTCTGGGCGCCGGCGGATGCGATTTTGAGAGTGGGATGCGGTGCGTCACGGCAGGCCAGCAGACCAGCCGCGAGAGTGAGACCAGCGAGATTAGCCCAGGTAGGCAGCTGCACGCGATTCTCCCACCGGGTTCTCGAAGAGCTCAGGCGGATAGCTGGCAGCTACGAAATACAGTCCCTGTGGTGGGGCCGGGGGACTGGTCTCACCATTGTCCTGCCGCTGGAGCAGAGCAGCCATGTCGTGGAGCGGCCGGCGACCGAGCGCCACATCCACCATGGTTCCCACCAGCAGACGAACCATGTGGTGCAGAAATCGGTCGCCCTCGACCTGAAAGCTGACTCCTCGCCCCTCGGCGCGAATCGCCCACTCGGCCTGGATGAGGCGGCAGCGATAGTGGAGCTTGTTTCCTTTGACCGCAAAGGCGCGGAAGTCGTGCTCGCCCTGTATGAGGCGGGCAGCGGCATGGAGGAGGTCCAGGTCGAGGTCCCTTCCCAGCGCCCATTCATATGGCCGGCGAAAGGGAGAGCCGGATGACTGGTCCAGGCCTATGTCGTAGCGATACCGTCGGGACAGCGCGGACTTCCGGGCGTGAAAGCCAGGCTGCATTGGATGGACCGACTCGACCCAGCAATCGCGCGGCAACAGAGCATTGAGGGCCCGCCTCAGCGCGGGGCCGGTCCAACTGAGTGGAGCGTGGAAGCCGACCTTCTGGCCCAGCGCGTGCACGCCGGCATCGGTTCGTCCGGCGGCATGAGCCACCGTCCTGCGACCAAACAGGCGCTCAAGAACTCGCTCGAATTCGCTTTGAACCGAGCGTCCGGCGGGCTGGCGTTGCCACCCGACAAAGCCGGTGCCGTCGTAGTGCAGCGTGGCGAGGTAGGTCCGGCTCATCGGCCCGGAATCTAGCCGGATGCGGCACCCCGAGCAAGTTACGCAACTGCTTGTCACGATTGACAAAAGGCTGCTTGGCCGGGTACAATTTCCGAACCTCCGCCAACCCCTGTTTTTACCCCCATCGCCCTGGCTCGAGTCCAGTGACCGACGACTCCCCGCTGCGCTTTGCCATTCAGCAGCTCGCTCAGGGTCGGTCACTTGATCAAGAGACGACCGCCGCGGCCTTCAACGTGCTGGTGCAGGGGGGCGGCAGTCCGGTTCACGCGGCTGCACTGCTGATGGGCCTGCGGGTCAAAGGGGAAACGGCAGAAGAGGTGGCCGGAGCGGCGCTGGCGCTTCGGTGTGCCATGGTGCGGCTCGAGCTCGGCGAATCACATCGGCTGGTAGACACCTGCGGCACCGGGGGTGGCCGAGTAGGCACGTTGAACATCTCTACCGCGGCCGCATTTATCGTGGCGGGCGCTGGTGTCCCGGTCGCCAAGCATGGCAACCGGAGCTACACCTCACGGTCGGGCTCGGCCGACGTGCTGGAGGCGCTAGGGATCGACATCGGCATTCCCCCCGAGCGGGTCGCCACGGTGCTGCGCTCGGCGGGGATCGTGTTTCTGTTCGCGCCGACCTATCACCCGGCCATGCGGCACCTCGGGCCGCTGCGGAAGGAGCTGGCGGTCGCAACGATCATCAACCTGCTGGGGCCCCTGCTGAATCCCGCCGGTGTGACCCGGCAAGTCGTGGGAGTTGCGCAGGAGACCCACGCTCCGCTCGTCGCCGACGCTCTAGGCCGACTCGGCGTCAGGCATGCCTTGGTGCTCCACGCCGCGGTTGGCATGGACGAGATCAGTCCTTCAGGTCGTACCCTCGTCTGGGAAATACAGGAGGGACGCGCCAGCCGGTGGGAACTGGAGCCTTCACGCCACGGGTTGGCCTGCGACGATCTCGAGGACTTGGCCGGGGGAGAGCCAGCCGACAATGCAATCCAGATCGAACGGTTGCTGACGGGGCAGGGGAAAACGGCCGTCCGTTGTGCCGCCCTGCTCAACGCGGCCGCCGCGCTCTACGTGTCCGGAAATGGCTGGTCGTTCGATGAAGCGATCGAGCGGGGCGAGCAATCGCTGAGCAAGGGAGCGGCGGCGGAGGCGCTGCAGCGCCTGCGGGCCGCCGCCCCTCGACCCGTCAATATTTCCGAATGACGCCGACGACGACGCCTTGGATCAGCACATCGCGCTCCTGAAAGCGCATGGGCTGCATGGTGGAATTGGCGGGCTGGAGCCGGATCCAGCCTCCCGGCTCGCGGTAGAACTTTTTGACGGTGGCCTCGCTGCCGTTGACCAGCGCGATGACCATTTCGCCGCTCTCGGCGGTTTGTTTGCCGTGCACTACCACGATGTCACCATCGACGATGTGCTCGTCGATCATGGAACTGCCCTGGACCTTGAGCGCGTAGTTGGGGCCCCGCCGAGGCAGCATTTGATCGGGGACCGCGATGGTCTCCTGGTGCATGAGAGACTCGATCGGGGTGCCGGCGGCCACCTTGCCCAGTAGCGGGATTTCGCTGGCGGCGGAGGTGCCCCGGGGCGGCAGAACCTCGATGGACCGGCTCTCGTTGTAAGACCGGCGGATGTACCCTTTGCGTTCGAGGTTAGTGAGGTGCTCGTGGACCGTGGCCAGCGATTGAAATCCGAACTGCTCGGCGATTTCCTCGAAGCTCGGCGCGTAGCCTTGCCCGTGTATGTGACCCTGCAGGTAGCTGAGAATCTCGCTCTGACGCTTGGTCAGCGGCATCCGGGTCTTCTCCTTAGTCGATGTGGCGACCGAATAGAGCCCGAACAAAGGTACCCGAACACCGGCCGAAGGACAAGATGCCCGTCAGTCTCCAGGAAATCCTGACCTCCACCCGGCAGGGCTTACCCGCGCTTCGCCGACGGCGGAAGGCTCTGGAACGGGAGGTTCAGGGCGGCCGGGTTCCCCGTCCCTCGTTTCGAGCTGCGCTGCGCCGGCCCACGGTGGCGATCATCGCAGAACTGAAACGGCGCTCTCCTTCCGCCGGCTCCATCCGCGAAGATCTGAATCCCGGCG
>DASYIX010000043.1:0-36393 GCA_035997125.1 Gemmatimonadales bacterium | reverse complement strand
CGGAGCGCCATGGTACCATCCTCGCCCGGTGGAGGGCTCAGGCGACCAACTCGAGCCAATCGGCGGCGCCGGCCCTTGGCCTGAGCGCTCTTCTGTCCGGCGATGTTGCGCCGGATGAAGTCTTCCTCCGAAGCGATTACCCGCGACTGCTTCTCGAACGCCCGCTGCTGCGCCATCCGCCGCTCGACTCGCTGGCGGACGAAGGCATCGTAGTCACCCGCGTACGGAAGCGCGGTGCCGGACTCCAGGTGGAGGACATGATCGACCACGGCATGGAGAAAGGCCCGATCGTGACTGATGAGGAGTACCGTGGCCTCAAGACTGGCGAGGTACTCCTCCAGCCACTGCGTGGTCTCGAGGTCGAGGTGGTTGGTAGGCTCGTCGAGCAGCAGGACGTCCGCCGGCGCCACCAGCTGTTGCGCCAGTCCCACCCTGCCCCGCTCGCCGCCACTCAGTCCGCTCAAGGACTGGGTCCGGGCCCGATCTGGGTCGAACCCCAGCCCGTGGAGGACAGCGTCTATCCTGGGCGCGAGGGTATAGCCACCCTCCCGCTCGAACCGTTCCAGATCCCGGTCGTACTTCGCCAGCATCTGCGGGGTGCAGCGATCGCCCGCCTCCGCGAGCGCAATCCCCTGGGTCGCCAGGGACTGCTCCAGTTGGAGCAGCTCAGCGAAGGGACCGGCGGCCGCCTCCCAGACGGTACTGGCCCCGGCAAACTCGCGGTGCTGCTCCATCACTGAAAACCGCAGCCCCGCAACTCGCGCCACCGACCCGCGGGTGGGCTCCGCCTCGCCGGTAAGCAACCGCAGGAGCGTCGTCTTGCCGGAGCCGTTTCGGCCCACGATGCCCCATTTCTCCCCCCGGGCCACCGTGAAGGTCACGTCGGTGAAGAGAGATGTGGCGCCGAACTCCACTGCCACGCTGGAAAGCGAAAACTGGGTCAACGGCCGGTCCAGGCGCGCCAGGTGTCCACCGCGTCCCCAATGGTGAGCTGCGAGCCGTGCCGTGCGAGCGGCATCCGGAGGAGCATAGGTTCGGCCACCAGCTTTTCCAGCCACCGCTCATCGCTGAGTCGCGCCGCGCCGAGTCCCAGATCGGCAAAACGCCGAGACTCTCGGTCCACCAACGCGTCCACCCCGAACCGCTGGGCAAAGCGCTTCAGCTCGCCCGGCGAGGCTGGTCGCTCTTGCAAATCGACGAAGTGGATCTTTACCCGCCGCTCCGCGAAGAAGCGCAGGGCCTTCCGAGTGTCGGCGCTCTTCTTGAGGCCGAAGATCTGGACTTCCATGGGGCGGGAGTCTAGCAGGGACCGGGGATCGAGGACCAGGGACTAGCGCAGGATGAGGGCGTCCCCTACCCGAAGGCGCCCCTGCCCCTCGTGTACGACGTTTTGCCCGAACATCACTTCCCCGTCTTGCTTCCTATACGTCGCCAGGGTGCGAAGCGGCTCCTTCCCTCGCTCTCCGGTGGCCTGGTCGGTGGTAGTGACCAGGCAGCGGCCGCAGGGCTTCACCACTCGGAGCCGGATTCCCCCGATCTCGAAATCGGTCCAACGGTCTTCATCATATGGCGCTCCACCCGCAACCACGAGATTGGGTCGGAATCGGTTCATCGGCAGCGGCTCAGCCAGACGCCGGTTGAGATCGGCGAGCGATTCCTCCGCAACGAGCAGAAAGGGAAACCCGTCGGCAAAGCTCACTCGGGATCCTGGCGGTGCGAAGGCAGGGTCGGCTGGGCGAACGGCATCCTCGGCCATATGGACCAAGCTGCAGGGGCAGCCGAGGTACTCGGAGAACCACTCCGCGGCATTCTCTCCCACCCAGTTAGCGGAGCAGACGTCGTCCCACACCTCGACCCTCGTCGCCACGGCCGGCGAGGGGTGAAGTGGGACCTCCAGCGTTCGCATGCCAGGGGCGTCCACCCGGAGCTGGTCTCCTCGAATGCTGGGGACCACGAGGGCCAGACGAGAGTGGCTTCGCTGGGACAGAAACTGGCCGGAATCGTCGACCACCATCCAACGCCGGTCGTAGCGCAGGCCGAACCCATCGACTTCAGATTCGGCCAGCGGGATTCCGCGGGTCGACTTGATCGGGTAGATGTTGAGAGCGGTGAGCTGCAGCTTCACACTGGAATCCTACATCACCGAAGAGCCCAGTACACCCGGCCCAAGCCGGCCTGCCTCGCGATGGATACCTTAATTACCTAGCGCTAATCTTCCCTCTGATCTCTCTGCCGCAGAGACTAACGCGCTCCACCCCCTGCGTGTGCGTACCACTCCCGGGGCACTCGACCCTTCGCCGACGCCGAAGTGAATACCTCGAGGTTTAGCGCGGCGCTCCCGCTCGCCTGGAAGAACACCACCTCGATGGCATGGCAGCCCGTCCGGAGCGCGATCTGGCCCGGCTTTTCGTTCTCGCGCTGCTGCCCATCGCGGTCCACGACGACGTCGCCTGCGACGCGTAGCTTGGAGCCATCGTCGGAGCCGAGATAGAAGGCGTAAAGAGCGTCGCGGGGCACGCACAGTAATCCCGACAGCCGAACGCCGTAATTCTCCGGACGTTCGTCACCCCGGAGTCCCACGTCGGGTACGGTACCCACGCGCGAGGGCTCAACCCCTCTGACATCGTCGGCCGATCGGAACGTCCCTTCGACGTAGGCGTATTCGAGACCGGGCTGTAGGGTGTCTGGCCGGACAGCAACCGGGTCCAGCCAGATCGCGCGAGCGATCCGGGCTCGGGCAACCGGGCTGACACGCCCACTCGGCAGGAACACCTTCGCATTTACAATCAGGGGAGCAGTTGTAAGGTGCAGATCGAGAGGACCGACGTACCGGGGCGAGCTCACTGTCGGGTCGGAGCCATCGATAGTGTAGCGGACTACAGCACCGGGGAAGGGCAACCCTATCGCCAGGTGGAACCGGCCCTCCAGCACGAGGCGATTCCACCCGAGCCCAACCGGCTCCGTCACTCGGTACTCGGCGCGCAGGGCATCCAGTCGCGTGAAGTGTGCCGGGAGCCGCGCCACGAAGCGGCCCCAGCTCCGCGCCTGCTTCGGCGACCAGAGGGCCTCGGAGAGTGCGAGCAGGCGGGGCAGGATCATGTACTCGGCTCGCGCCGGGGTCGGGATGTACTCCGTCCATACGCTTCCTTGGCCGCCGAGCACGTGAGCGGCCTGCTCCGGCGTCAGCTCGTTGGGCACCGGCTCGAACGCATACACGCTATCGAGCGGGAGGAAGCCGCCGATGGCCAGCGGCTCGGCCGTGGGGTCTCCCTGGTAGTAGTCGAGGTACGTATGGTCTGCTGGGCTCATGATGACGTCGTGACCCTGACGGGCAGCGGCGGTTCCCCCCGTCACCCCACGCCACGACATCACCGTCGCCTCGGGCGCGAGCCCGCCCTCGAGAATCTCGTCCCACCCGATCAGCCGACGGCCATGGGCCCGCAGGAAGCCCTCGATGCGGCGGATGAAGTAACTCTGCAGCTCCTCCTCGTTGGCGAGCCCTTCCCGCCGGATCACCCCCTGCGCAACCGGGTTTCCCTTCCACTGGTCCTTCGGCACCTCGTCCCCTCCGATGTGGATGTAGGGGCTGGGGAAGAGCTGCATCACTTCGACGAGTACATCCTCCAGGAACCCGAAGGTCTGCTCGCTGGGACAGAAAATGTCCTGGTGCACTCCCCATACGGGCGATACCTCGAACGGCCCTCCGGTACAGGACAGCTCCGGGTACGCTGCGAGAGCGGCTCCGGCATGTCCCGGCATCTCGATCTCAGGAACGATCGTGACGTGCCGCGCTGCGGCGTACGCGAGGATGTCGCGCATCTGCTCCTGGGTGTAGAAGCCACCGTGAGGCTTGCCATCGCCGACGTAGGGGTCGAAATGCTGTCCGAGGATGGTCTCCTTCCGCCAGGCACCGACCTGGGTGAGCAGCGGGTACTTCTTGATCTCGAGGCGCCATCCCTGATCGTCGGTCAGATGCAGGTGGAGGGTGTTGAGCTTGTAGAGCGCGAGGAGGTCGATCAGCTTCTTAATGAACTCGGGCGGGTAAAACCAGCGGGCCACATCCAGGAGGATGCCGCGGTAGGGAAACCGGGGCGCGTCCTCGATCTCCACGGCGGGGATGGTCCATCGCAGGGGAGCGCGTACCCCTCGCTCGACCTCCGGCGGGAGAAGCTGTCGAACGGTTTGAAGGCCCCAGAATAGGCCCGCCGGTGTCGGCGCGGAGAGCATCGCTCCGCGCTCGGTGACGACCAGCCTATAGCTCTCTACTTGCGCGGGGGCCACGCCTGGTGTCAACCGGAGCGAGATCGCGTTAGGCGTGTGATTGTCCGCCGGGTCAGGGGACACCGGCAACGGCAGCCCCGAGGACGCCCGGATGGGAGTGGCCAGGAGCTCCACCAGCGCGCGGAGCTCGGTGCTCGCGGGATCGGAGAGCATGATCTGCGTCGTCCGGTCCAGGCGGAACTCGCCCGACCCGGCTTGGATGCGGCGTGGCGCGGGAATGATCGGATAGCGCTGGGGCACCGGACTTACTGGCCCGGTCGCTTTCCCGCCGGCGCACCCGCTAGAGGCGAGTGCGAGCAGCAACCGCGGCCCGATGACCGATGCTCTCGCCTGGAGCGAGGAGATGCGAAGCATGGCTGAACGATAACTAGCGGCACCTCGGGAATCGTCTCAGCCAGCTAGCCCACCAACGCATCGATACTCTCCCGGAACACACGGGTGTGAAAGTCGATGTCGTCCTCGGTTACTTCGGGTGCGATCAGGGCCATGTTATGGAATGGGGTAAGGAGAATTCCACGGTTGAGCGCTGCCAGATGCAGGTACCGTTCCAGTGGCGGATCCACCCCGGCCGCAGCTTCCCTTCCGTTTGACGGCGCGGCCGGCCGGAACCAGTACTCCGCCCGGCATCCCAGCTGCTTCACGATCCAGGGCAAGTGCTTCTCCCTGATCACGCCTTCAACTCCCTCGGTGAATCGCCGAGCCAGCGGTATGGTTCGCGCATAGGCCGCGGGGGTGAGCACCGAACCCAGTGCGGCCCGCATCGCGGCGAGGGCCAGGGCGTTGCCTGCCAGGGTTCCACCAATCCCACCGGTGTCGGCCAATTCTCGGTCCGAGTTCTCGGCAATGCGCTGGGCCAGTGCTTCCGACACCCCGTACGCGGCACCCGGAATGCCTCCGGCGACCGGTTTGCCGATGGTGAGCATGTCGGGCTCGAGATTATGCTCACCGGTGTAGCCACCGGGGCCCGCGCTTATCGTGTGAGTCTCATCCAGAATAAGCAGCGTTCCGGTGCGCCGCGTGAGGTCTCGCAACGCCGGATGGAACTCTGGGTCGGGATGGATGATGCCGATATTGGTCATGACCGGCTCGGCCAGCACGCAGGCCACGTCGCCCGGGGCCAACGCCGCCTCAAGGGAGGGAATGTCGTTGAACTCGACCACCCGGGTGGTGGTTGCCGGGTCCACCGCCGGCCCGATGTTCCCCGGTCGGGCGGCTGCTCGTCCGTGGCGGAGGGTGACGAACGTTTCGTCCACCGTGCCGTGGTAGCACCAGTTGAAGACCAGGATGAACCGGCGACCGGTGGCCTGCCGGGCGAGTCGGAGCGCGAACCGGTTGGCGTCGGTGGCGGTGAGAGCGAATTGCCAGTAGGGAAGGCCGAAACGCCGGGCCAGCTCGTTGCCGACCCAGATCGCATCCTCAGTCGGAAGCATGAAGGTGACACCGCGGCGGATCCGCTCGGTGACCGCCCGAATAACCGGGCCGGGGGTGTGCCCGGTCATGCCGCCGGTGTCGCCCAGGCAGAGATCCAGGTATCGTCGGCCATCCACGTCGGTGAAGTGAGCCCCGTCTCCCTCCTGCACCACCACCGGGAACCGACCGGCCCACCGCACCATCCAGTTCATGGGAACGCCGCCCAGCAAACACCGCCGCGACTCTTCGAACAGGGCACGGGAGCGCGGATGATCCGACACGAAGCGATCCTCCTCCTCGGCGAGAACCCGCTTGAGCCGCGCCCGGTCGATGATCGCGGTGCCGGTCTCGCCACGGGTCAGCACTATGCGGTCAGCTCCCGGCAGAACTCGGTAAACACCTCCAGGTAAGCGTCCACGTCGGACTCGGTATGCTGCACCGAGAGCGTCCACTGCTCTTCGTCGCCGGGGGTCATGAAGATTCCCCGGTTGAGCAGCCAGGGGTACGACGCCCCAAAGATTTCCGGCAGCGTATCCAGGAAATCCCGGTAGTTCTTCATGGGCTGCGAGCGGTAGGAGACGCATCCCTTGGCCCCCAGATCCACAGTGTGTGCGGGGATGTTGTACCGGTCGATGGCCTTCTGGCAGCCGCCAGCGAGGCGCGCACCCAGCTTGGCCAGGTAGGTGTAGGCCGCCGGCGTGAGGATCTCCTTCAGCGTCACCAGTCCCACGTGGGCGACCAGCGGGTTCCCGTTGTACGTCCCCATCTGGGAAACGCCCCGCTCGATCAGCCGCATGAGGTCCCCCCGGCCGCCGAAGGCCGCTCCGGGCAGTCCGCCGGCCACGGCCTTGGCCAGGCAGGCAAGGTCCGGCTGCACCCCAAACCGTTCGGTCGCACCGCCGGCCGCGATGGTGACCCCGGTCTTGACCTCGTCGTAAATCATCACCACCCCGCATCTGGTACAGAGCTCCCGCACCTGTTCGAGGTAACCCGGCTGGGGGAGGACCAAGCCGATGTTCATCATCACCGGCTCCATGATGATGCAGGCGATCTCGTTGGCCCGCTGGTCGAAGAGCTTCTCCAATGAGCCGGCGTCGTTGAACGGCACGACTTCGATGTACTTGTGAGCGTCCTTCACCAGCCCTTTGGAGACTGGGGCCTTGGCGGGTCGCTCCCGGCCGCCCATCACATCGGCGTTGGGAACGACGGAGAACATGACCGCGTCGTGGTGACCGTGGTACGAGCCCTCAATCTTGCAGATCACGTCCCGGCCGGTCGCAGCGCGCGCCACCCGGATGGCGTCCATCGTTGCTTCGGTGCCGGAGTTGGCGAAGCGGATCATCTCGAAGTTGAACCGGCGACACAGCTCTTCGCCGTAGGCCACCGCTTCCTCGGTGGTAACGGCGAAGTGGGTCCCCCGGCTGGACGCCTCGTGAACCGCCTCGACGATCCGCGGATGGGCATGGCCCACCACCATGGCGCCAAACCCGCCGTGGAAGTCCCGGTACCCACGGCCATCCTGGTCCCAGACCTGGCTCCCTTTGCCGTGGGAGAGGTATATGGGGTACGGCTCCATTTTTTGGAACGAAGAGACGACCCCGAATGGAAGAATCTTCTTGGCCCGTTCAAAGAGGCGGGCCGACGCTGGGGTCCGCTCGAGGAGGCGTCGCAGCTCCGTTTCCCGAATCTGGTTGGCCCGGCCAATCAGCCGGTCGGTTGCCGCCGACGCCGGTTTCGCTGGGGCGGTCATGGGCTGTGACATTCGAGGCTCCAAAGGTGATATGGGGAGTGCTGTCAAAGTATCCCTTTGCGCTGCCTGCCCGGTAGTAACCCCGCGGGTCTTTCCCCCGGGGTGGTTGTCAACCGGACAGAATGGCTGCAGATTGGCCAATCTCCCTTCCCAATATCTCAGACTGATGACCACACCATCCCGTCCGGCGTCCGGCCCAGTGATCGGGGTGGACCACGTCATCAAGCGATTCGCCGGCTATGTCGCGGTGGACGACGCGCATTTTGAAGTCGGAGCCGGAGAGTTCTTTTCCCTGCTCGGCCCTTCCGGTTGCGGCAAGACCACAACCCTCCGGATGATCGCCGGCTTCGAGCAACCCAGCGAGGGCCGCATTCTCCTCGAGGGGCAGGATGTCTCCCGAGTTCCCCCGTACCGTCGCAACGTCAACACCGTCTTCCAGCACTACGCGCTCTTCCCGCACATGTCGGTCCAGGATAACATCGCCTTCGGCCCCCGATCCAAGAAGGTGGCTCCCGCCGAAACCGATCGCCGAGTGAAGGAGCTGCTGGACATCGTTCGCCTGGGACACCTGGCGAACCGAAAGCCGGGGCAGCTCTCCGGCGGGCAGCAGCAACGGGTGGCCCTGGCGCGTGCACTGGTGAACTACCCCAGCGCTCTCCTGCTCGACGAGCCTCTGGGTGCCTTGGACCTCAAGCTGCGCCAGGCGATGCAGATCGAGCTCAAGCGGATTCAGCGCGAGGTGGGCATCACCTTCATCTACGTGACCCACGATCAGGAAGAAGCGCTCACCATGTCCGATCGTATCGTGGTCATGAACGAGGGCAGAGTGGAGCAGATCGGCACCCCGGAGGAGATCTATCATGCTCCGGAGACGGTGTTCGTCGCCAATTTCATCGGCGTCGCCAACCTGATCCCGGCCAAGGTGGGCCGAACCGACAACGGCTCCTCCACAGCGGTCGTGAGTGGGGAGTCGGTTCCCGTCACCGCGGGAGCCTGGAAAGGCGAGCCCGGTGATGCGGCCACTGTCATGGTCCGTCCCGAACGGCTCCACGTGTCCGCTGCCCCGCTCTCCGTCGGCGTTTCGATCGCGGTTACCGTCCACAGCGCAATCTTTCAGGGTCCCATTGTCCGGATAAGTCTCCGCGCCACCGATGGCACCGAGATCATTGGCCATCTGGGACCCGAGCACGCCGTTACCGACCTCCGTGTGGGTCAGTTCCTCTATGCCGGCTGGGACCGGGGGGCTGCCCGTTTATTACCGCCCAGCCACCTCAGGCCCGCGCTCGAACCCGACTTCGCTGACACCGCGGAGCGGGCCGCCAAATCCCCCCCAACCGGTGAGAGCGATCAATGAGCCACGACGACAAAGATCCGATCGAGGAGTTCCTCCTCCACCAGTACCTGGACCGTCGCAGGTTCCTCGCCCGCACGGCCCTTGCCGCCGGAGGGCTGGCCTTTGGCTCGTCGTTCCTTGCCGCGTGCAAGGGGAAGGAGGAGACCGGTGCGGTGTCTGCCGCCGCGGCCGGTGGCAGCAAGTCGGTCAAGATCTCCAACTGGCCGCTCTACATCGACAAGGAGACCGTCCCCAACTTCGAGAAAGCCACCGGGATTCACGCCGAGTACACCGAAGACGTCAACGACAACAACGAATTCTTCGCCAAGATCAGCGAGCCGCTGAAGCGAGGACAGAGCATTGACCGGGATATCATCGTCCTCACCGACTGGATGGCGGGCCGGCTTATCAGCCTGGGGTACGTGGCCCCACTCGACGAAGCCAAGTTTCCCCACAAGGCCAATCTGGAGGACAATCTGCGGGGCGTGAGCTTCGACTCCGGCCGCAAGTACAGCGTTCCGTGGCTTTCCGGCATGACCGGGATCGGCTACAACCCCAAGAAGACCGGCAGGGAGCTCTCCAGCATGCACGATATTTTCGATCCCAAGTTCAAGGGCAAGGTGACCATGCTGACCGAGATGCGGGACACGATCGGCCTGATCATGCTCGGCGACGGCAAGGATCCCGCCAAGGTCACCAAGCCTGATGTCGAGGCCGCGGCCGCCAAGATCAAGAAATATCGGCAGAACGGCCATATCCGCGCGTTTACCGGCAACGATTACGCTGAAGACCTCGCCGCAGGCAACATCGCGGTGGCCATAGCATGGTCGGGGGACATTCAGGGCCTCGCGGCCGACAATCCCGATCTTCGATGGATCGCGCCCAAAGAAGGAGCGATGCTGTTCTCGGACAACATGATGATTCCCAAGACCTCGGACCGGGCGGACGCGGCCATGGCCTGGATCAACTATGTGTACGACCCGACAGTGTCGGCCAAGATCGTTCAGGCCGCGCCGTATATCTCTCCGGTCAAGGGAACCAGCGCCGAGCTGGCCAAGATCGCTCCCGAGCTCGCCAAGAGCCCGCTGGTCAACCCCCCGGCTGACCTCCGCGCCCGACTGCACATCTTCCGGGGGCTGGACGAGGCTGAAGATCAGGAGTTCAACCGGATCTTCCAGGACGCGGTCGGGGCGTAGGAGCATTTATGGCAGGGACTGCGTCCGCCAGCGTGAGACGCAGTCCGCTCGCGCCCTACCTGCTGGTGGGGCCGGGCGTCATCTGGCTGATCCTGTTCTACGTGGTGCCCACCCTGGCCCTGGCCCGCACGTCGGTTTCCGGGGCCAGCGGACCGTGGTGGGGCGGTTACGCCCGCGCCTTCGCCGACTACGGCGATCACCTAGGCCGCTCGTTCGGCTATGCCAGCCTCGCCACCGCAGCGGCGTTCCTGCTGGGCTATCCGCTGGCGTACGTGATGGCGTTTCGCGCCGGCCGGCTCAAAAACCTGCTGCTCGGCCTGGTGATCCTTCCCTTCTTCACCACCTTTCTAGTGCGCACCTTCGCCTGGAAAACCATCCTGGGCGATGGCGGAATGGCGGTGAGCGTCCTCAGCTTTCTTCACCTCCTTCCGAAGGAAGGGCGACTCCTCAATACCAGCTGGGCGGTTGTGGGCGGGCTGACCTACAACTTCCTGCCGTTCATGATTCTCCCGATCTATGTGAGCCTGGAGAAGATTGACCGGCGGCTGGTGGAAGCAGCGCAGGATCTGTACTCCGGCCCACTGCGCGGTTTTCTCAAGGTGGTTTTCCCCCTCTCTCTCCCGGGGGTCTTTGCCGGGAGCCTGCTCACCTTCATCCCCGCCTCCGGCGATTTCATCAACGCGGAGCTGCTGGGAAGCCCCAACCAGCGGGTGTTGGGATCGGTGATCCAAGGTCAGTTCCTCACCGTGCGAGATTATCCGCTGGCGGCGGCGCTGTCGTTCGTGCTCATGATCATCATCATCGCCCTGGTGCTGACATATACCCGTGTGCTCGGCACTGAGGACCTGGCGTGAAGATGAGCGAGCGGGAAGGTGCGGTGGGCTCGCGCCTGGGCGGGCGGGTGCTCGACGTTGTGGCCGGACTGGTTCTCTTCTACCTGTTCTTGCCGATCTTCGTGATCATCCTGTACAGCTTCAACAAGCCGGCCGGAAAATTTAACTTTGTCTGGAAGGCGTTTTCTCTCGACGCGTGGGCCGATCCCTTCAAATACCCCGCCCTGGTGGACGCCATGAGGCTGAGCCTCAAGGTGGCTGCCATCTCGACCGCAGTGGCCACCGTATTCGGCACGCTCATCGCGCTGGCGCTCTGCCGCTACCGGTTCCGGGGGAGCGGGCCGGTGAACCTGCTCCTGGTCCTCCCGCTTACGACGCCCGAGGTGGTCCTGGGCTCGTCGCTGCTGGCGTTGTTTCTGCAATTCAACATCCCGACCGGGTTCGCCACCATTGTGATTGCCCATATCATGTTCTCGGTGAGCTATGTGGCGCTCACCGTCAAGGCGCGAATCCGGGGATTTGACTGGACGCTGGAAGAGGCAGCGATGGACCTGGGGGCGACCCCCTCCCGGGTCGCCACCAAGGTGACCTTACCCCTCATCGCGCCAGGTATCGTGGCGGCATCCATGCTGTCCTTCGCGCTCTCGCTGGACGACTTCATCATCACCCTTTTCAATGCCGGGAGTGAGGTCACCTACCCACTGTATGTGTACGGCGCCAGGCGAGCCGCTTTCCCCCCGCAGATCAACGTGGTGGCCACCACCATTCTGCTGGCGAGCCTGATTCTGCTCGGGATCGTCGTGTTCTGGCAGGAGCGACAGTCGCGGATGGCGATGGCCGAGCCGGGGAAATAAGGGCGCGGATCAAGCAGAGGATAAGTCGTTGTGGGGAGAGTGCCCGAGGCGAGAGTCGAACTCGCACGAGGTTGCCCTCGGCGGATTTTGAGTCCGCTGCGTCTGCCATTCCGCCACTCGGGCCGGGGGTCAAACTTCGTACCGACGGGAGAGGGATGCAAGCCGGGTTCGGGGGCGGTACATTCCGCCTCTCGCCGACAAGGCTTCCCTATGCCGGTAGCACCATCCCGCGGTTTCCATCCCTGGCACGACATCCCCACCGGTCCCAAGCCGCCGACCGAGGTAACCGCGGTCATCGAGATCCCGACCAACGAGCGGAACAAGTACGAGCTCGACAAGAAGCTCGGCGTCTTTCGACTGGATCGGGTCCTCCACAGCGCCGTCCACTACCCCGGGGACTACGGCTTCCTTCCCCGAACCCTGGGCGACGATGGTGATCCGCTGGATGTGCTGGTGCTGATGAAGATTCCGGTCTTCACCGGCTGCCTGGTGGAGGCCCGTCCCATTGGCCTGTTTCACCTGGTGGACTCAGGTGTGGCGGATGAGAAGGTCCTGGCGGTGCCGATGGGGGACCCCTATTCCGACGGGCTGAATGACCTTGGCGATATCCCCCAGCATTACTTAAAGGAGATCGAGCATTTCTTCCGGGTCTACAAGGATCTGGAGGGCACCCACACCGAAACCCGGGGGTTCGAAGGCGCGGTGGCCGCCCGGGCAGCCATCACCCGCGCCATGGCGTCGTACGAAAAGCAATTCAGATGACGCGTTCCCAGCCTACATCCAGGATTGATTCCCGGAGTGACGCCGGCCTTCCCCGCCCCGGTGGTCGTGCTCTTTGACCCGTTCCATGAAGCGTTCCCGCATGACCAGGAGCCGAGCCCGCTGGACCGGGGTCAGGTACTTGGATACGTCCTTCATCTCATCGCGAGTGAGCTGGGCCGAGGACAGCTTGAGGTCGATCATGGCATCGGTGAGCTTGGCCACGCTGTCCTGGTTGGCGGCCACACCGGGCTGAAGCTGTTTGGCCAGGGCCTCCCGCACCCGCATGGCGCGGTCCCGCATCTCTCGGCGCCGGCCGCTGTAGGCCTGACTGGTGGCCCGGAGCTTGGCAGTCTGCTCGTTGGTAAGACTCAGCTCCGTCTGGACTCGGGAGGCAAATCGCTCCTCGATCTGCCGACGAAGCGAGTCAGAGTCAGCCTGACGCGGTGCAGTGGTATCGGCCGCTTGGGCCACAGCCGAATGCAGTGGCGTCAGCAGCAGCGCGAGGAACCACAGGTAATGGGTACGCATTATCCCTCCCAGGAGTCGAGAAAGCCTTCGAGCTCGTCCAGCGTGGAGTCGGCAGGGGCCGGCTCATCCATGGTCTGGAGAACTGAATCGAGCTCCGCCGGCTGAAGGCCATCCAGCTCCGGCAGAGTCATTGGAAGCCCCGCGACGATCGCCGCGTCGGGGTGCATGGAACGGGTGACGGGACGCTGGGTCCAGACCACAGCCGCGATGGCAGCTGCCGCGGCCAGACCGGCGAAGCTCCACGTCCGGCGCCGGAGTCGCTCCACCCGAGCCTCGGCCAGACGGTCGAGCAGCGTCTTCGAGGTTGAGCCAGCCTCGAGACCCAGACCGATCACTCGTCCCAAGCGGCTGCTCCGCTGCACCACATCCCACTCTTCCCGACAGGACGGGCAGCCACTCAAATGTTGAGATTCGTCCGGGGTCCACTTCGTCGCGCCGAGGGCCACCGCGGGCATCCTGTCAGAGAGCCATTGGCATCCACTCATCGGACCAGCTCCTTCAACCGCTTCACCGCGTGATGGTAGTGCACCCGGGCCGCGCCGGGAGTGGTTCCCAGCGTCCGTGCGATCTCCTCGTACTCGGTTCCTTGCTGAGCCCGGAGCAGAAAGACCTCCCGCTGCAACCGGGGAAGAGCGGCAATGCCTTGGCGCAGGCGTTCCTCGGTATCACGGGCCGCCAGATCCGCGTGCGGGTCGGCTCGGTCGGGGATCTCCCGCTGATCGATCGATACGACCTGACGACCCTTCCGCCGACGGAACTGGTCTCGCAACAGATTGCTCCCGATGGTCAGGATCCAGCTGCGAAACGATCCGCGCCCTTGCCAACTCTCGAGCCGGCGGAACGCGCGGAAGAGAGTCTCCTGCACCAGATCCTCCACCTCGTCCCGGTCTGCACCGGCGCTGTAGAGGAACTGCCCCAGAGCCGCGACATGGCGGCGGACCAGCTCGGCGGCCGCTCGCTCCTCACCACGGCCGTAGGCGGATACGAGTGCCTCATCAGTGCTGGCGGCGGGTGCAGCGGATTGCGTCGTGATAGAGGCGCTCATCCGGACAAGTAGACGGCTCCGGCCGCGCATTGTTAATTGGCCGGCGCTAAGGGAAAGGCTATTTTAGACCATGCGACGACCCAGCGTCATCGCCCATCGCGGCGCTTCGGGGTACGAATACGAAAATTCGCGAGCCGCCTTTCGACGGGCTGTCATGCTCGACGCCGATGGCGTGGAGCTGGACATTCACGCGACCCGCGACGGCGGAATCGTGGTGCACCACGACACCGACCTTCCCGGACTCGGTCCCATTGCTCAACTCTCGCTGGCGGAGGCCCGGCAGGTCTGCATCCGGAATGGAGAGCGGTTACCGCTGCTGGCCGAGATTCTCGAGCTGGTGGGCGATCGGGACATCTGGGTCGAGGTCAAGACCCTGCCACCGGTGTTCGATCAGCAGCTGCTGCGCGTGCTGGACCGGGGCCCCGCCCCGAGCCGCTATGCCATCCACAGCTTTGACCATCGGATCGTGCATCGCCTGGGTGAGACCCGGCCGGGTCTCCGGCGCGGAATTCTGCTGAGCGCCTATCTCCGCGATCCGGTCTCGGTCATGCTGGCGGTGGGAGCAACCACTCTGTGGCAAGAGTGGCAGCAGATCGATCAGGACCTGGTCAACCAGGTCCATGACGCCGGGTGCGCGGTCATAGGCTGGACCGTGAACGAGATTGGAGACCTGGAGCGTCTGACCCGACTCGGTGTCGACGGTCTCTGTGGCAACTACCCCGATCGCATCCGGGTTGCCATCGCCCCGCGACTGGATCAGGCGTCGCGCGCCTGAGCGGCTAGGGCTCGGCCGGTGTCCCGCCCGGCTCCGATGCAACGGTGACCGGTGCACGAGGGCCGCCTGGGGACCCGCCGCCCCTGCGCGATTCTGCGATCTGCAGCTCCAGCCGGGCGATCTCAGCCTCCAGGTCATCCAGGCGAACCAGCAGCCCATCGATTCGACGTGGCTCGGTATCTTTGCCCCGCTCCCGCCGGTGGACCATCACGCCGAGGTCGCGAGCCGCGTTGTCCCTCCGGCGCCGAAGCCGGAGCAGCTCGATTTGAAGCTTTCCCTCATCCAGCGCCGCCTGCGCCTTCTTTCCAAACGCCTCGAGTTCCTGGTTGAGGCGGTCGAACAGCGTCGATTTCGTCATTTCAGTCCTCCGTGCAGCTGGGAGCTAGGAGCTGGGAGCTGGGAGCTGGGAACTCCAAGTAAGACGTTTTGCTGCCCAGCCTGTTTCAACTTAGCAAGAAGGGGACGCAGAGTGATTCCGCGTCCCCCAACTCCCAGGTCCTACCCCTCCCAGCTCCTAGCTCCCAGCTCCCAGCTCAGCGGGATACACCGACACCTTCTTCCGGTTCTTGTCCCGGAACTCGAACTTGACCACGCCGTCTACCACCGCGAACAGGGTGTCATCGTTTCCCCGGCGCACATTTCTGCCCGCGTGGAACTTGGTTCCCCGTTGGCGAACTATGATGTTGCCGGCGACGACCTTCTCGCCCCCATAGCGCTTCACGCCGAGATACTGCGGATTGCTGGTCCGGCCGTTCCGACTCGAACCTACGCCCTTCTTATGTGCCATGTCGTCCTCAACCCAGCTTGACGTCGGTGATACGGACCTCGGTATAGCCCTGCCGGTGTCCGGTCTTCCGGCGGTAGTTCTTCCGCCGCTTAAACTTGAATACGTAGATCTTGGGCCCCTTCCCGGCGCCCACCACCTCGGCCAGAACCTTGGCGCCCTTGACCAAGGGGTTACCTGCCTTGATGGTCTCCCCATCGGACGAGAGCAGCACTTCGTCGAAGGTGACCTTCGCGCCCGCCTCGGCGCTCATGAGCGGGAGCTGGAGGGTCTTTCCCTTCTCAGCCTTGAACTGCTTCCCTGCGGTCCGGAAAATCGCGTACATGACGGCCCTGCCTATAGAGTTAACGAAAGTCAGCGCGTAAAACTAGACGCCAACGAGGCTTGCGACAAGGGGCGAGCGCGAAGCCGGCCGCCTCTCTACGCGACAGCGTAGAGATCCGTCACGTCCCGTCCCGCCGGCCGGCTCATCAACCGGAACTCGTCCAGCCGCATCATCGGATCGTCCCGGAGCTCGATGTCCACCCCGGTGAGCTTGGTCAGCGTCTGCAGCAGTCGCGGTTCCTCTTCCAGCAGGTAGAGCGCCACCTCGGGGTGTAGGCGCACGCTGAGCTGGCGCTCGCGCCGCTCGTGTCCTGCCCGTTTGAGCGCCCGTTCCAGTCGGCGGGAGACTACCTCCGGGGTGAACACCCGGCCGGTGCCGGCGCAGGTGGGGCAGTCGGTGGTCATCGAGTGCCAAAGCGAGGGCCGCACCCGCTGGCGGGTCATCTCGACCAGACCCAGCTCCGATACGGCCAGCGCCTTGGTGCGAGCGCGGTCGCGTCCCAGGTGGGTCCGCAGCTCCTGCAGTACCTTGTCGCGATTGGTGCGGGTCTCCATGTCGATGAAATCGCAGACAATGATTCCACCGATGTCCCGCAGCCGGATCTGGCGGGCGATCTCCCGGGCGGCCTCGAGATTGGTCCGCAGAATGGTCTTCTCCGGATCCTTCTTCCCGGTGTAGCGGCCGGTGTTCACATCGATGCTGATCAGGGCCTCGGTGGGCTGGATGACCAGCGAGCCGCCGGTAGGAAGCTCGACCCGGGCCTTGAAGATGTCCCGGATCTCAGACTCGATATCGAACTTATCGAAGAGGGGTGTGGCGTCGGTGTAGAGGTGCACCCGGCTCATCAGCTCGGGGTCGATCTGCTGCAGGTATTGCTCGATCTCGTTGTACAACTCCTTCATGTCGACGTGGAGCGCGTCGACCTTGGAGCTGAAGAGGTCTCGGATGATACCCCGGGTGAGGCTGGTCTCCCGCTGGAGCAGCGCGGGCGCGCGCCGCACGAAGCTTTTCTTCCGGTTGATCTTCTTCCACAGCGACAGGAGCGAGTCGATCTCCCGCCGGAAGTGCTCCTCGGTGACGCCCTCCGCCACCGTTCGGACGATCACGCCGCCGGCGTCCTGGGGAAGCAGCTTGGAAACCATCTCCCGGAGTTTGGCTCGCTGCTCCCGGCTCTCGATTTTGCGACTCACCCCGACCTTCGAGGCATACGGCATGTACACCAGGAAGCGGCCGGGGAGGGAGATCTGGGCGGTGACCCGGCACCCCTTGGTGCCGATCGGCTCCTTGGTCACCTGTACCGGGAGCGTCTGACCCTTCTTCAGGATGTCCTGGATGTTGGGGAGCGCACGCCGGGGCGAGATCTCCCGTTGGCGGGGCTCATTGTCAGGACGCTCTCCTGCCCCGCCGTTTCCCCGACGCCGGCGGCGATCCCGGCTGCGCCACGGTGCCTTGCGCTCGGGAGGCGATTCCTCGACCACTCCCTCCGCGGCCTCTGGCCCCGGGTTCGGCGATTCTGCCCCAGGTGGGTCCTCGGCTTCCTCCTCGTCCGCCGGCTCCTCGTCCTCATCCGGCTCCAGCAGGTCCGACGCGTGGAGAAACGCGCTCTTCTCCTGACCGATGTCGACGAATGCGGCTTGGATTCCGGGGAGGACCGCCTCGACCCGGCCGAGGTAGATGTCACCCACAGTGCGCCGGTGGTCGGGACGATCCACCAACAGCTCTACCAGGCGGTCGTCTTCCAGGATCGCCACGCGGGTTTCCCGCTGGCTTCCATTAATCAGGATCTCGCGCTTCAAAATGCGACCTCGACCGCCGGTAACTGGCCCCAGAGAAACGCGCTCCTCGGCGGGCCTGCCCACCACCGAAACAGAGGAGCATGCCGCGGGAGCGCGTCGCTGCTGGGGCTAATTGTATAAGACGGGCGAGGTTAGGGCAATGAGGGAGGCGCTATTGGCTATTGGCTATTCGCTCTTGCTCGTGGGTTACCGATCGCTCAGGCTCTCCAGGTACCCGATGGAATGAGGTCCTCCCGCTGGAACTCTACCGGTGCTTTGCCAATAGCGAATAGCCTAATCAACCAGCTCCCCCAGAATCTGCCGCCCGATGACAATCCTCTGGATCTCACTGGTGCCCTCACCGATCTCGCAGACCTTGGCGTCCCGCATCATGCGCTCGACCGGGTACTCGGTCGTGTAGCCGTACCCGCCGAAGATCTGCACCGCCTTGGTGGTGGTCCGCATGGCGAGCTCGGAGCAATACAGCTTGGCCATGGCCGCTTCCTTCTTGAATGGCCGGCCGTTCTGCTTGAGCCACGCGGCATGGTATAACAGGTGGGTCCCTGCCTCGATTTCCATCGCCATGTCGGCCAGTTGGAAGCTCACGGCCTGGAAGCTCCCGATGGGGCGGCCGAACTGCTTTCGGACTCCGGCGTAACGCAGGGCCTCCTCATAAGCCCCCTCGGCGATCCCGAGCGAGAGCGCGGCGATGCCGATCCGTCCGGCGTCCAGCGTCTTGAGAAAGTTGATAAAGCCATAGCCGGGCTTACCCAGGAGGTTTTCCTTGGGGACCACTGCGTCTTCGAAGATCAGCTCCCGGGTATCGCTCGCGCGCCAGCCCATCTTGTCCTGCTTCTTGCCGGCCCTCACCCCCCTGGTCATCGGCAGGTCCGGTGCGTGCCCCACCCCCAGCTTCCGAGCGGCCGCGAGATCGACGGTGTCTTTCGTGACGATGAAGCTGGTGATGCCCTTGTTGCCCTTCCCCGGCTCGGTGCGGGCGGTCACGTTGAAGATCTCGCCCACGCCGGCGTGGGTGATGAAGATCTTGGAGCCGTTGAGCAGGTAGTGATCGCCCTTGTCCACCGCGGTGGTCGCGGTGCCACCGGCATCGCTTCCGGCGCCGGGCTCGGTCAGCCCGAATCCGCCGAGCACCTGCCCGGAGGCGAGGAGCGGCACGTAGCGCTGCTTCTGCTCCTCGGTGCCGAACTCCACGATAGGCGATGTCCCGAGATTGGTGTGGGCGCTGATGGTGAGCGCGTGGCTCGCGTCCACCTTGGCCATCTCATGGATGGTGATGTAATACGAGAGCTGGTCCATGCCGGCCCCGCCGAGCTCTTCGCTCCAGGGCACCCCAAGCAGGCCGAGCTCGCCCATGGCCTTGATGTTTTCCCAGGGGAAGGTGGACGTGCGGTCCAGCTCGGCGGCGACCGGCGCGATCTGCTCGCGAGAGAACTCGCGGACCATTTCGCGCACCTGGTGGTGGTGCTCGGTGAAGTAGAGAGAGTCGTCCATAGCGACAACAAGCTAACCGGACGGCACGACTTGGTCCATTTCCAGGTCCAGAGGTTCAGGAGCCTTACTCGGTCTGAGTAGAGTCAGGAGATCATCCCCGAACTTGGCGAGCGACCGAGGTCCCACTCCTTTTATCCTGGCCAAATCCCCTCGGGTCCCTGGCCGCGTCTCCGCAATTGCGCGCAATGCCGAGTCGGTCAGCACCACATACCTCGGCACCCCCATCTCCCGCGCCACGCGGGCTCGCCAAGCCTCCAGAGCCTCAAACACTGGCGAGTAGCTTGCCGCTACCGGTTCCAACCGGGCCACAGCCAGGGCGCCGAGTATGGCACCCCCGAGCCTTTGCGCTAGAGCCGGCCCTACGCCCGGCACGTCGGCGAGGGCGGCGGCGCTCGACGGTGGTGCCTTGGCCAGACTCAAGAGCACTTCGGGCTCCAGCGGGCAGCCACCCCATAGCGTCTTGCTTGGGGTCAGCGCCAGACGCAGCCGGCTGAGCCGAGCCGATACCTCAGGATCCACCCTGACGCGCTTTGGCTTCAGGCCGCAGCGATCGCAACCGGCACAGTCCAGCAGGTTCTCGCCGAAGTAGCCGACCAGGCGGGACCGGCGGCACCCGCTTGCCCGAGCGTACTCTGCCACGGCCTGAACCCGCGCTTCAGCCTGGCGGCGGCGCTCCACCACCGGACGCCAATCGACCGGACCCCGCTCCGGCCTCAGCTCGCGGCGCAACCGCTCCGCGGCCTCCAGCACGTTGCCCGGCACGCCGATGCGGCCCCTGGTGCTGGCCCAGATCCGCTCGAGCAGAGGCCGCGGCGGGAAGGTGACGTCCAGCTGCCTCCGGTGCAGCTCGGCATCGCTCCCACGCCAGAGCAGCACGCACCGGGCGAACTCGCCGTCCCGGCCCGCGCGGCCGGCTTCCTGGTAGTATGCCTCGGGCGTTGGCGGAGGAGCCCAGTGCACCACCAGCCGCACGTTGGGCTTGTCGATCCCCATACCGAAGGCGCAGGTGGCCACCACCACGTCCACCCGATCACGGAGAAAATCATCCAGCGTTGCGCTGCGCCTGGCCTTGGAGAGTCCTGCATGATACGGCGCCGCCCGGTGCCCGGCCTGGCCCAGCGCTCGCGCAATGGCCTCGGTGGTGCCCCGGGTGGGAGCATAGACAATGGCCATGGCGTCGTCCCCCTGGAGCAGCTCCAGCAGTCCCTCGAGGCGCTCGCGTTCGGTGCGGACTTGCACCGCGCCAAACCAGAGATTGGCCCGGTCGAATGAGCCCAGATGTAGAGCGTATCCGGCGCGAAGCCGGAGCATGCGCGCCACCTCCTCCCGCACCCCGGGAGTGGCGCTTCCGGTCAGGGCCACGGCCGGCGGTTGCCCCAGCCGGTAGCGCGCCCGCGCCAGCCTTCGAAAGCTGGGCCGGAAATCGTGTCCCCACTCGGCGATGCAGTGCGCCTCGTCCACCACGAAAAGGGGAGGACGGATGCCCTGCGCCGCCAGCTCCAGGCTGAGGCGCTCCAACCGCTCCGGTGAGACGTACAGCAGGCGAAGCGAGCCATCCGTGATGCCTTCGCGGGTGGCGGTGCGTTCCGCCTTTGTCAAGCTGCTATTGAGGCACGCGGCCGGGATTCCCCGGGCTCGGGCGGCCTCCACCTGGTCCTGCATCAGCGAGATCAATGGTGAGACCACGATGGTGAGACCATCTAACATCAGCGCGGGAATCTGAAAGCAGATGGACTTTCCCCCGCCGGTGGGCAGCACCGCCAGGGTGTCCTGCCCGTGAAGGATGGAACGGATGACGGGAACCTGAGCCGGACGAAAATCGGAGTAGCCGAAGTGATGGAGCAGCAGGCGGCGGGCTTCGGAGAGGGCATCGGTCATGTCCCAAGATGAGGACTGACCGCACGAGGCTATAACCGCTACGTCGCCGAACGGAGCGGGAGCGCGCGTGGTCTCAAAACAAAATCGCCCCGCTGCGAGGCGAGGCGATTCTGGAGCGATCGACTACCCGTTCAGCCGCCGAACCGAAGGCCGGCAGTGATCGGTATATAGTGGAAATCCGAGCCCGAGACCAGGATGTCGTGGAACCGCCCCTCCACGAAAAATCCGACCCCGGACGATCTGAAGTTGAACCCGGCGCCGACGTTGATACCGAACTTGGTATCCGAGACCGAGGCACCGAAATCGGGCGCTGCCTTTACGTTGTAAACCCCACCACCGCCAATCAGGTAAGGATGGAATGTGCTCTCGGCGGAGGTGGCGAACTCGTAGACCAGGTTCGCGGTCCCGGCGAGGATCTTATCCTTGCCCCCACCCCCGTCAAAACCCAACTGGTTGTACGAGCCGTCGATCTGGAAACCAACCGGGCTGGACGACTTGAACTGGACCAGCGCCAGACCGTGCCAGCCGGTCTTCAGCCCATCGTTCGTCGTACCGGTGGGGATGGAGACACCGCCTCCCAGGCCGAACTGCGTCTGCGCCGACGCGGCAGTTGCGCTGAGGCCCAGCCCCAAACAAAGCGCAACAATCTGGGAGAGACTTCTCATGCACCACCCCCTGCAAGAAAGTGACCGGTCCAGCCGCAGAACTCAGCTCCCACCGAAACGGAGGCCAAGAGTAATCGGAACGAACTTTAAATCCTCACCCGACGTGAAGACGTCGTGGAATCGGCTTTCGAGGAACAGACCCACGCTTCCGAGCTTGAAATCGAAGCCCGCACCCGCGTTCAATCCAAACTTGGTTGTCGAGTTGTCGGTACTCACGATTGTGCCGAGATCATTGGTGCCGGTCGTCTTGAAGTTGTATACCCCTCCGCCACCGATGAGATACGGTCGGAACGTAGCTCCCTCTGACGAGTTGAACTTGAAGACGATGTTCCCGGTCCCCATGATGAAGCGGTCTTTCAGTGAGGCCGATCCATCCAGCTTGTACTGCTGATACTGGCCGTCGAACTGAATCCCCACCGGTGACCCGTTGGGCACGAAGGAAATCGCTGCCAACCCGTGCCAACCCGTCTTGACGGTATTATCGAACGTGCCGAGCGGCACTCCGACGCCGCCACCCAGCGAGAACTCGGTGCCCTGCGCATGCAGCACCGGAGCACTGACCAGCGTTCCAACTGTGAGTGCCGCAACTACCTTCGTTAGACCCCTCATATCCTCCTCCTGGTACCCAGGTGATCACCGTTGCATTGTGGGGCCAAAGTAGCGCCACCGAATCATTTGCCATGTGAGCGGCATCACAACGCGGAGTTGCCTGGCGGATTCGCATTCCCCCGCTTGCGTCGCACCAGCCGGATGAGGAGTGACGCCGCCAATACCGCAATGGCGGCCCACCCCAGCCGATGATCGTCCAGCGCCACGCTGAGCAGCGCCAGGACGAAGCCCCCGATGGCAAAGCCGATTCGGAGCCGATTCATCGGTGGAGAAACTTGGCGATGGCGTTGCGGAAGTCCGGAGTGCTGCGCGCGAGAGCGTTCACCTTTGCACCCAGCGCAATCCCTTCGGGAAGTGAACGAGTGTCCAGCTGAAAGAAGAGCTGCTTGGTCAGTGCCAACGCCGAAGCGCTCGACCCGGCCAGCGCCTGGGCAAGAGACCTGGCCTCTTGCTCCAAGTCGGCATCGGGCACCACTCGGGTCAGGAGACCCACACTCCTGGCCTCGTCGGCCCGGAGCACTCGGCCGGTCAGCACCAGGTCGAGCGCCACCTTCTCCCCCACTAGCCGGCGCAACAGAGCCATCACCATCGCCGGAGCAAATCCACGCTGGATTTCGGGGTACCCCAGCTGGGCTCCCGCACCGGCGATGACCACGTCACACGCGGTAGCCAACCCGGCTCCGCCGGCCAGCGCCCTGCCCTGCACCATCGCGAGGACCGGCTTGGGTAGCTCCCGAATGCGGCCGAACAGGTGTCCCAGCCGGAGTGCCGCCGCCTCGTTCACCGCCGGAGAGTGGTCCACCGATGCGAGCAGCTCCTCCAGATCGGCTCCCGCACAGAAATCCTTTCCAGCGCCACGCAGCAGCACCACCCGCACTTCGGCATCCAGATCAGCCCGCTCGAGCGATTGATGCAGCAGCTCGATCAGCTCCGAGCTCAGGGCGTTTCGCTTCTCCGGCCGGTTGAGCGTGAGGCTGAGAACACCCTCATCCAGAGCCGTGAGGAGGAGCGAAGTCACCGTGAGCTCTTCGGTCGGGCGCGGCGGGCGACTGCTGGAGGAACCGGAATCTCCATCCGGAGCAGCGCGGTGGAGTACACCTTCCCCTGGGCGTCAGTCTTGAGCGAGATGGTGCCGCCCCCGTCCAGCGCCCCGTGCAACAGGAAGTTGAGCGCGTTCAGGTTAGGCAGCTCGAAGCGCTCCACTTCGCTCACCATCCCTTTGAAGTGTCGCGCCACCCGCGCGGTGGTCACCTCTCGGCGCAGGATCGGATAGTAGTCGGGCTCCAACGCGATCAGCCCCACGTTGGCGGTGTCGCCCTTGTCGCCCGAGCGGGCGTGTGCGAGGTAGCGGAGTTGCACCTTCACGCTCTCAGCACCTCCACCTTCACTCCGGGCTCAACTTGCCGCCGGTCAATCAGGGCGGGCCAGTAGGCCACGACCTCTTCCACCGCAGGGCGGCCGCCGGCGAATCCCGTCACGCTCGGAGGTCCCGTCAACACCAGCGGCGCAATCTCCCGGGTGAAGCGCTCGACCGGGGCCCGCTCCCGCGCCCGCACGCCGACCCGGAGCTGTACTTCGGGGGCCTCGGGATCGGGTTTGCCACTGAGTGCGCCATGGGTGGCGCTGGCGCCGACGAATTCAGTGAGCACCTGCTCGAACTCCAGGCCGAGATCCTTGAGCCGTAGGCGCAGGATGCGGTCGGCCGCACGGGCCTTGTCGTACGCTTCCGGCCAGGAGTAGACCAGCGTGCCGACCGCCTTGTAGCCGTAGAAATATGCGATCGAGACCTTGAGCAGCGGAGTTCGGGGCGAGCCTCGGATGCCGCTCACAGAAACCCGGTCGGGCCCGGCTCGCTGCAATTGTATCGTGGTGAAGTCCGCGATCCCATCCGGGGTGATGTAGCTGTGGGGATCGCCCATCTCGTAGACCAGCTGCTCGGTCACGGAGGCGACCGAGACCACCCCTCCGGTCCCGGGGTGCTTGGTGACGACAAAGCTCCCGTCGGGCGACGCCTCCACGATGGGGAAGCCAGGATTCTCCAGCCCTTTCACCGCGCGCCAGTTCTTCAGCAGGTTGCCGCCGGAGCACTGCGCCCCACACTCGATGATGTGACCCGCGACTGTTCCTGCCGCCACCTTGTCCCAATCGTCCGCCGGCCAGCCGAACTCATGAAAGATGGGCCCCAGAGTCAAACCGGTGTCGGTGACTCTCCCCGTGATCACCACATCGGCGCCGGCCCGGAGCGCCTCGACGATCGGCGCCATGCCGAGATACGCATTGGCAGAAAGGACCCGATCGCGGATGTCGGCGAGCGGCCGGCCCGTCTCCATGTTGTTGAGGGGATGTCCTCCCGCAATCAGCTCGTCCAGCCGGCCGAGGATATCGTCGCCGGTGACCAGTCCCACCGCCACCTTGTTGCTCAATCCCAGGCGCCGCGCCACCTCCAACACCGCCTCGGCACACCCGCGCGGGTTCACCCCACCGGCGTTGGAGGTGACTTTGATGCCCTTCTGCACCAGGTCAGGGAGGATCCGCTCCATCAGCGGAACGAAATCGCGGGCGTATCCGGCTTGGGGATCGCGCGACTTCTGCTTCTGCATGATGGACATGGTGACTTCGGCCAGGTAGTCCATCATCAGATAGTCGATGGGCCCTCCGCGCACCTGACGTACCGGCGCCTCGAGCCAGTCGCCCCAGAACCCCTGCCCAGCGGCGACGCGGACGACTCGCCGGGTCATCGCGTCGCGGGGGGATTTGGCAGCGGCAGGCCGCCTTCCCGGGTCCAGCTGTGCGCATCCGCGCGCGCCACCAGCACGGCGAGCGGAAAGAATCCCTCGCTCAGGGGCCAGGGACTCGAGGCCAGAGCAAAGCCGGCCGTGGCCGTCTTGCCCGGAGCGATGGTCAGGGTCGAGTCCGCCTCGCGCACCCGATCCAGTGCCACCGCCGAGTCGGCGTAGAGCCGGATCGAGGCCTGCACGGTCCAGGACTCATCACCCTTCAGATCGGCAAAACCGGGAAAGAGTCCCAGCTCGATCGGCATGTCCCCATGGCCATCGGGCAGCTTGGCCTGCAAGCGTCCAAACGCGTAGTTCAACGGCTTCTTCTCGATCTGCCGTCCTGTCGAGTCGAACAAAGTCACACCGAAGTCGGTGAACCTTCCCCACTGGCCACGATCCATGGTGAGATCGACCACCACGGCGCTGGCCCAGGCCGGCGCAATGAAGGGGATGCGGCGGGGGGCGGAACCTCGCGCGAGCACCTTCTCTACCCGCTCGGCCCCACCGATCAGCATGGCCACCTCGGTGGTCACGGATGCGGGCGCGACGTTGGTCAGCGTCGCCAGTGCGCCGGAGCTGTCTCGGCTCAATCGCAGCCGCAGCGGAGAGTGAATCACCTTGGCGTTCACCGTCAGCGGCTGCGCCGTCGGCGCCACTGCAACGACCTCGTAGCTCCCAGCCACTACATCGCGGCCATCGATCTGGTAGACCGCTTCCCGGTCGGCCGAGCCGATCGGGCGGGCGCTCTCGTCCCGGTAGGGCATGCCATCGGGCTCATGGAGAAACGCGAGACCCTTTTGTCCCAGGCTTCCGCTGGACACCCGCACCTCGAGCGGACGGGCGCTGTCGGCCTGGAAGAGAGTCCGCAGTTGAGTGCCCGGCTCCACCCGCACGCCCGAGCGCAGCTCCCGGGTGCCGGCCGTCAGCGGCTCGGGCGCGCGCATGGTTCCCACCAGCCGGAACGCCGGGCCGGCGAGCGAGTCGGCACTCCACCCGGTCACGGTGCTGCTGTAAGCGCCCGGCGGCTTGAGGCCGGAGAGATCATATCGAACCTCGACCGTGGTCCGCGGGCCGCTGAGGGCCACCTTGGCAGGAGCAGTGGCCCAGGGCACATCGGAGCGAAGGGCGTAGGTGGCGGGCGCGGAGCCGTTGCGGGTCAGCTCGAATCGCTGCACCCACACCGATTCGGTGGGGCGCCGCTCGTGGTAGGCGGCGGTAGTCCAGCCCTCGGTGCCCAGCGCGCGAACGCTCACGTCCGGCACCGGACGGTCACCCAGCAGCCAGCGATACGCCGGCTCCACCTCCGGGAGGCCGGTTCCCTCGTCCACAAAGGTGGCGCCCGCCAACGGCCGGGCCGTCACCATGAGCGCCTGCTTGATATCGAGCGCATGAACGGGGTGCTTCTCCTGCACCAGCCCGGACACCAGCAACGCAGCCAGTCCGGCCGCATGGGGCGACGCCATGCTGGTGCCCTGCTCGATCTCCTGCCCCGTGCTCCACCGGGGAACCGTGGAGTAGGCCACACCGGGAGTCACCAGATCGGGCTTGGCCAGCTCGCCACCCCGGGAGCTGAAGTAGGCGAGCTGCTCCGCCGGAGCCGAGCCCATCGGATCCGACGGCAGGAAGCTCGCGGGCAGGGTGGCGCCTACACTGATGCAGCGCCGAGCCGAGCCGGGGAATCCGATGGTGGAGAGCCCCGGGCCGTCGTTGCCCGCGCTGATGGTGAAGACCAGGCCGGGGTGGGCGGCGAGGATCGAGTCGATCGCCACGTCGATTCGGGCGGCACCCTCGAATTCGTTCCCCACCCCGAAGCTCAGGTTTAGTACCAGCGGAAGTGACCGCGCGCCGGCGAACCGGATGGCGTAGTCGATTGCCCGGAGCATGCTGCCGGTAGTGGTGACGCTGCCCTGCGCGCTGTTGGCGATCTTGAGCCCGAGCAGCTGGGCGCCGGGGGCGACCCCGTCGAATCCGGCTATTCCATAGATGTCGTGGCCGGCGGCGATACCGGCCACGTGCGAGCCGTGACTGGTGATATCGAACACCAGGTCGAGCCGGGGCTCCCCTGCCTGGGTCGCAAAGTTGGCGGCCAGGTTGAGCCGGGGGGTACGGCCCCGCGCAGCCCAGGCAAAGGTCTCCCGCGCGATCAGGTAGTCGTGCACCGGTCGCTCGCCGGCGAGTGAGTGGTCGCCATTGGTGTCGGTCAAGAGCACCCAACCGTCCGTGGCTTTCGTGACGATCACGGGGAGGGTGTCACTGTCGGACCCGTTGCCGTTTAGATCGGAGGCGGGCGGCGGCCCGAGGGGTATCTCCTGAATGGTGCCGGCATAGTACGGTCCGGTGGTGTTGAGGGCGATCACCCTGCCAAAGCCTCCCAGCCGATGGCCGCCGACCTCGATTGAATCGCCCACCGGAGTCACCCGCTGCAGCGGCACGGCTCCCTCATCGGAGAAATCGCGCAGGTCGAGAATCTTGGGAGCATCGGTCGATGTCTTCATCAAACCAGGGATACCGGGATCGATGCCGGTATCGAGAATGCCGATGAGCACACCGCGTCCGTCCAGAGTGGGGTGCAGCCGCAGGAACTTGTCGACCCCGGTACTCGCGATCGGCATCCAGCCGTGCGCATAGGCCGCATCCGCCGGGACCATAGGCCTTAGCGAGTCCCCCTCTTCCGGTGAAGGGACCTTCCCCTCCGTGGGCGCCCGGCTCTGGTCGATGATGGGCTTGGGCGGCTTGGGCGCCGGGGCCTGAGGGGCCGGTTGCTTGGGGGCGCAGGCCAGCGCCAGGACCAGCGCTGCCAGAGTAGTGCGGGTGAATCGCATGCGGCTCCTAGCGGGCGGTAGCCGCATCAAGCGGCGGGAGAACGAAGGGGCCTAGATGCGGCCCGGCGTAGTTGGCGGTGACGCGAAGGATGAAGGCGAGCTGATCTCGGGTCTCTTCCGGCGTGACAATGGCATCGACGAAGCCGCGGGCCCCGGCAAACTTGGCGTCGAGCTGGTGCTCGTAGTCCGCCCGCATCGAGCTCATCGAGGTCTTGGCCTCCGCCGAGGGCTCGCGTCCCTCCCGGCGTGCCTTCTCGATCTCGGCTCCGTGCACTGCCATGACCGCCGACTCGCCTTCCATCACCGCCATTCGTCCAGTGGGCCAGGAAAGGATGAAGTCGGGATCGAATCCCTGGCCCGCCATGGCGTAGTAGCCGGCGCCGGAGGCGTGATTCACCGTCAGCACGATCTTGGGAACAAATGCAGTCGCCATCGCCTCGACAAAGCGGGCCCCGGCACGGATGATCCCCGACTGTTCCGCTTCCGGCCCTACCATGAAGCCGCTCACGTCCTGGATGAAGAGGATGGGCAAGCGCTCGCGGTTGGCCGTCTCGATGAAATAGGCGACTTTCTCCGCGCTTCCGGTGTACACGATGCCGCCGAAGCGGGGGCGTTCTCCCGGCTGGCCCTTGATCACCCCCCGCTGATTGGTGATGACCGCGACCGGCCGTCCCTCGATATGGGCGTGGCCGCACACCATCTCGCGGGCCATGTCCGGCTGGAACTCGTCCAGGGCGCCCTCGTCGAGCAGGCAAGCGAGGACCTGCCGCATATCGTAGGAGAGCCGGTGATCCTGAGGCAGAATATCGTAGAGGTCGGTGGACGGACGGGCGGGCGGACGGGTCGACCGAATCTGGTGGCGGAGTCCTTCGGCACGGGGAAGTCGCCCGATGTACTCTCGAATGCGGTGGAGACAATCGGTGTCGTTGGCGGCCCGATAGTGGGCCACCGCGCTCTGCTCGGTGTGGGTCCGGGCGCCGCCCAACGTCTCGGCGTCGATGGTCTGCCCCGTGGCACCCTTCACCAGATTGGGACCGCCGAGTCCCATGAAGCTGGTGCCCTCGACCATGAAGATCACGTCGGACAAGGCCGGCAGGTACGCACCGCCCGCAACGCAGCTCCCCATGACCGCGCTGATCTGAGGCACGTGCAGGTATCGCCGCATGATGGAGTTGTAATAGAAGATGCGGGCGGCGCCATACTGTCCGGGGAACACGCCCTCTTGATAAGGGAGGTTCACCCCGGCGCTGTCCACCAGATACACGATGGGGATGCGCTGCCGCATCGCCACTTCCTGGGCCCGCAGGATCTTCCTTATAGTCTCCGGCCACCAGGAGCCGGCCTTCACGGTGGCGTCGTTGGCCACCACCACCGCCTCGCGGCCGGCTACTACGCCGACGCCGGTGATGACTCCGGCGCCGGGTGCCTGCCCGTCGTAGAGATCGTAGGCCACCAGGAGGCCGAGCTCCAGCCAGGGCTCGCCCGGATCGAGCAGCTGCTCTACCCGCTCGCGCGGCGCCAGCTTGCCCTGCTGGTGCATCTTGGCCACCCGCGCCGTACCGCCACCTTGCTGGAGCCGAGTGGCCAGCTGCTGGTATTCCTCGGTAAGGCCCCTGAGGCGGCTGCTGGTGGTGCTCATGATTCGAGGTTTGACGCGGCCCACGACTCGATGTACTCGATGAGGTCTGAGGTGGGCGTACCGGGGCCGAACAGGCGGCCGATTCCCTGCTGCTGGAGCGACGCCATGTCTTCCGGTGGGATGATGCCGCCTCCGGTCACCAGGGTTTCCGGACGGCCCATCTCCTCCAGCAGTTGGCGAACCCGGGGGAATAGCGTCATGTGGGCTCCGGAAAGGATCGAAAGCCCTACTACATCCACGTCCTCCTGCACCGCCGCGGTGGCGATCATCTCCGGAGTCTGGTGCAGGCCGGTGTACACGACTTCCATGCCGGCGTCTCGCAGCGCCGCGGCAACCACCTTGGCTCCCCGGTCGTGGCCATCGAGCCCCGGCTTGGCCACCAGAACCCTGATCGGACGGGCCGGTCCTGAAGTCCGACCCATCAGCGGTCTCCGGCCCGGCCGGGCGACGGCGTCATCACAGTCTCTCCTGAGAGGAGGGCGTCCACCAGATCCCGAATGGAGCTGGTCGTAGGGCAAATCGGCATCGTCTCACCCAAAGGAGGACCAAACAGGATCGCCCGAAGTCCCGCGGCCTGAGCACCGAGCACGTCGATTTCATAGAGATCGCCGACGTAGAGCGCTTCTTCGGGCAGCACACCAAGGGCGTCGAGTGCGGCCCGGAAGATTCGCGAGTCCGGTTTTTCCAGGCCCACCAGCGCGGAATCAATAACCACGTCGAAGTAGTCGCGCAGCCCCGCCGCCGCCAGCGCCTGCTCCACCCGGCCATCGCTGTTGGATACCACGCCCAGCCGGAGCCCCGCCGCCTTCAGTCGGGCCAGCGACTCGGCGGACCCGGACTGTACGGAACACCACAGGTGTCGCTCGCCGTGCATCCGCGCCAGACAGTCGCGAACCTCGCCCAGCCGGTCCGGGGGAACTCCGGCCCCCAAAAAGA
Organism: Gemmatimonadales bacterium; assembly: GCA_035997125.1. Classification (GTDB taxonomy): domain Bacteria; phylum Gemmatimonadota; class Gemmatimonadetes; order Gemmatimonadales; family GWC2-71-9; genus CAVVWJ01. Next base: position 5,904 of record DASYIX010000043.1, on the reverse strand, counting down.
TGGTCTCGAGATACACCGCCGCGCGCTCCCGGTCGCTGCCGCCGGCCCGCTCCATGGCCTGCGATGCGACGGGCACCTGCGCAGCGAGCGCCTCGGCGCTCAACGGCAGCCCCAATGCCTCACCAACGCCGCTGGCGAGCCGGGCATGGTCCAGGAACACCAGGGTATTACCCGCGTCGAACAGCACGGCGCGAAGCGGGCTCAACGAAAGCGGAGCAGCGCGCCGAGGCTCTCGATGGCGTCGCGAGCCTCGGGCTCGTACACCACGTTGACATCCACGCCCTGGCGAAGCGCCTCCTCGATGGCATCGTCCACCACGTCGAGCACCGCGATGGGGTCGCCCTCGCCGCGACACTCCCGTTCGGTCAGCGCCAGCCGGCCCGACTCCCCGCACCGGAAGCCCGGCTGGACGGCGTCGGCATGGACCAACAGTGAACGCACCTGTCCTCGGGAGAGGGCCTTCAGCGTCGGGGTAAGCCCGTTGATGCCCCAGCCGGTCCCGATGCCCTCCAGCATCTCATGCACCAGTTGGCGTTCCGAGGCCCGCTCATATCCCTCGCGGACGGCGAGGGTGGTGGCGTGCACCGCGGCAGGCGTCGCTTTTTTGGGGTTGAGCCGAGCAGTGCCGATCACTCGCTCCACCAGATAGGAGTGGAGGAAGGGTTCCACGGCGCCGGCCTCGGGACCCGGGCCGGCCAGCACGATTCCATGGGCGGGATGATGGCGATCGATGATGAAGAGCTGGCGGGCGATGGCCTCGTAGTGCCGCTGCTTCTCCTGCCGGATCCGGTTGTTGTAGGAGTGTTCCCCCCAGCCGGGGCCATTCTGATCTCCGTGGAAGCGCTTCCCCCGGGTGCTCTCCGCGCGGAGGTCGAGCAGCTCGCGGGTCTGGTAGGCGGTCACCTCGAAGATTCGGGCGCTGGTGCGGTCCAGCACCGCGGTCAGCAACCGGCCGAACTCGTCCTCCACCGCCGCCAGCTCGCGCACCAACGGACTCGGGTCCACCGCCAGCCGGGATCGGTGCACCACCGGCAAGGGCACCGTCTCGAAGAGCTCGATGCCTTCGCAGGCAAAGACGGCAACTCCTTGAGTGGGTGGAAGATTGCCTGGAGTCCTGAGAAACTGCTGGATCCGGTCCAGATCCCGGATAATCTCTTCGACAATGCTCCGGTCGAGACCGAGGCGGGGCAACGCCTGCACCGCCGACTTGGCCCGGTTCTTCACCTTGATCAGGTACTTGCCCCGCGCGCGGTCTCTTGGCTCCAGCTTGAGATAGCAGCTGACCACCCGGTGCTTACCTGGCTGCACCCGGGTAAGTCGTTCCAGGACGGCAGCGAGCGGCGCGCGACCGTTCACCTTTGCTACGCCCGAGCCTGTCCCTTCCCGTCCTTCCCGTCCTTCTCTAAAAGAAGACCGGCTCGCGATAGCTACCATAGATCTCCTCGAGCACATGCCGGATCTCGTAGAGCGTGCAATACGCACGGGCACAGTCCAGCATGGCGGGTATGATGTTCCGATCTTCTGCCGCCGCGCGCCGGAGCGCAGCCAGCCGCCCTGACACGAGATTCTCGTCGCGCTGCGCGCGCATGCGGGTCATCCTGGCCCGCTGGATCCGCTCCGCCTCGTTACCGACCCTGAGGATCTCGACCGGCGCCTCGGCCTCCTCCACAAAATCGTTCACCCCGACGATAGTCCGGCGTCCCTGCTCCAGCTCCGCCTGGAATCGCATGGACGAGCCGGCGATCTGGCGCTGGAACCAGCCCTCCTCGATGGCCGGGACCACGCCGCCATGGCTGTCGATTTCGGCGAAGAGGTCTTCCGCCTCCTGTTCCAGTTGGGTCGTCAACGCCTCGAGGTAATAGGAGCCGCCGAGCGGGTCGGCGACGTTGGCGGCGCCGGTCTCGTAGGCGATGATCTGCTGGGTGCGGAGCGCAATCCGGACCGACTCCTCGGTAGGCAGGGCGAGCGTTTCATCCAGCGCGTTGGTGTGCAGCGACTGCGTGCCGCCGAGCACCGCGGCGAGCGCCTGATAGGCTACCCGGGCCACGTTGTTGTGAGGTTGCTGCGCGGTGAGGGTGACGCCCGCAGTCTGGCAGTGGAACCGCATCTTCCAGCTTCGGGGATCCGTGGCGCCGTAGCGCTCGCGCATGTGCCGGGCCCAGATGCGCCGGGCCGCGCGGAGCTTGGCGATTTCCTCGAAGAAATCGTTGTGCACGTCCCAGAAGAAGGAGAGCCGGGGAGCGAAGCTGTCCACTTCGAGCCCGCGAGCGAGACCGTGCTCCACGTAGCAGAATCCGTTGGCCAGGGTAAAGGCCAGCTCCTGCGCCGCCGTCGCCCCGGCCTCCCGAATGTGATAGCCCGAGATCGAGATGGTATTCCACTTCGGGGTGTGCTCCGCGGCCCACTCGAACAGATCCACGATGATCTTCAGGGCCGGCTCCGCCGGGAAGATCCAGGCGTGCTGCGCCATGTACTCCTTGAGGATGTCGTTCTGGATGGTGCCCTGGAGCTGTTCGATGGGGACGCCCTGGCGCTCGGCGGCGGCCACGTAGAAACAGAACAGCATCGCCGCGGGACCGTTGATGGTCATCGAGGTGGAGACCTGATCCAGCGGGATCCCATCGAACAGGGTCTCCATGTCGGCCAGGCTGGAGATGGCGACACCGCACTTGCCCACCTCGCCCTCGGAGCGGGGATGGTCGGAGTCGTAGCCCATCAGGGTCGGGAAGTCGAACGCGACCGAGAGGCCGGTCTGGCCCCGCTCCAGTAAAAACTTGTAGCGCTCGTTGGTATCCTCGGCGGTGCCGAACCCGGCGAACTGCCGCATGGTCCAGAGCCGCCCGCGATACATCGTGGGATGGATGCCGCGGGTATAAGGGAACTCGCCGGGCAGCCCGGTGGCGGCAATGACATCAGGTGGGAGATCGAGCGCAGTGTAGACCGGCTCGACCACACGGCCGGAGGCCGTGATCATGTCGGCATCGGTCCGCACCGGCAGCGCGTTGGCGCGGGCGCGCCAGGCGGCGAGCTCGGCCCGCAGCCGCTCCAGCTCCCGCTCCTGTTCCGAGATGCGGGCCGCGGCGTCGGTCTCGATCTTCGCCCGCCTTGCCGTCATATCCGCTCGCCTTCCTTCAGCTCTTCGAGGATCTCGGTCGCGAGCTCGTAGGGGCTGAGCCGGCCGCTCACCACCTCATCCAGACGATCGTTGATCAGCTGCTCCGCCCGGGTCTCCTCCCACAGCCACCGGCGGGCGGCCCGCTCGACCACCTCGCGGGTGCGCTCCAACAACCGGCGGCGGCGCCGCCGGTCCAGCTCGCCGCTGGCGGTGAGCCAATCGTGATGCTTATCGAGTGCGGTGACGACGTCGGCCACTCCTTCATCCTTTACCGCAGTCGCGACGAGAACAGGCTGTTCCCAGACACTGTTGGGGATGTCGGGCCTCGGCCCCTTCGCTCCGCTCAGGGTAACACTCCTTCTTCCACGGGCCCTTGCCCCGCTGGCCCCCTGCCCCGCCGCCCCGCTGCCATGATGCGCCGGCATATTCCGAAACGCATTGCCCCGCCGGATCCCCAAGGTCACCTCGATCTCCTGCCGCAGCTTGTCGGCTCCAGATCTATCTGCCTTGTTGACCACGAACACGTCCGCGATCTCCATCACACCCGATTTGAGCGTCTGAATTCCGTCGCCCGATTCGGGCACGAGCACCAGGACCGTCGAGTCGGCCATCCGGGCGACATCCAGCTCCGATTGGCCGACGCCCACGGTCTCCACCAGGATCCGATCGAATCCAGCGGCGTCGAGCAGGTCGCAGACCTCGCGGGTGGTAGTGGCGAGGCCTCCCAGCGAGCCGCGAGTGGCCATGGAACGGATATAAACGCCATCATCGAGAGCCACGGATTCCATGCGGATGCGGTCACCCAGCAGGGCGCCGCCGGTGAAGGTGCTGGTAGGATCGACCGCGACGACCGCGACCTTGAGTCCGGCGGCGCGGTAGCGTCCGACGAGGCGTTCGACCAGCGTGGATTTGCCTGCACCCGGGGGGCCGGTAATGCCGATGCGGCGGGCTCGGCCGAGCGAGCGGTGCACCTCGGCAAGGAGCCGCTCGAAGCCGGGTCGTCCGTTTTCGACCACCGAGATCGCCCGGGCCAGTGCGGCGGTTTTGCCTGCCACCAGCTCAGCGATCAGGAGGTCCAGATTCATGGCTGAAAGGTCGCCACGGCTGGAGGGACAGGCAAGCGGCGGTCCCTCTTGACGACTCCAATTTCGGCGAGATATTCGATTCTCATGCAGGTGGTGGATGCGGCTAGCTAGGCCGCTGACGCTCTGGCACCTGCGTCTCCTCCAAGAATTCCAGTGCAGATCGATCGTCCGGCCGCCGGAGAGGTCCCTCCGACCTGGGTTGGGCCGCATCCCGATCGCTGATTTCGCTTGGTAGTTCCTGCTTCCAACCGACCGGTAGCCACCGGTTCCTCGCCTGTATCTGAAAGGACGCACGCATCATGAGAGGGCTACGGTACAGCATCGGCCTACTCCTGGCGGCGGTCTGGATCACGCCGCTCCGCGCGCAGGAGGCCACCGGCACCATCCGGGGCCGAGTCACCGATGAGGCGACGCAGCAACCGCTGCAGGGGGCAACGGTGAAGGTTGGGAGTCGGAGTACCCAGACCCGAGCGGACGGCGGCTACCTCCTGCCCGACGTTCCGGCTGGAGCGGACAGCCTGCGGGTAAGCATGATCGGCTACGCGCCGGCTGCCCGGCCCCTCACGGTGGTGGGCGGCGAAACGCTCGACATGGATGTTGCCCTGGCACCCCAGGCGGTCAACCTGGCGGAGCTGGTGGTGGTGGGCTACGGCGAGCAACGCCAGGGCAACGTCACCGGGGCGGTGACCAAGGTGACCTCGGGGGAGTTCAACACCGGCCGGGTTGTCACCCCCACCGAGCTGATCCAGAACAAGGTTGCTGGCGTCCAGGTGGTCGAAAATACCGAGCCGGGCGGGAAGACCTCCATCCGGATCCGCGGGGGAACGTCGACCACTGCGAGCAACGAGCCGCTCTACGTCATCGACGGGCAGCCGCTGGGAACCGACGCCGGCGGCGGGGTCAGCTCCGGGCGGGACCCGCTCAACTTCCTTAACCCCGATGACATCGCCAGCATGACGGTGCTGCGCGACGCCGGAGCCGCGGCCATCTACGGCACCAACGCCGCCAACGGCGTCATCCTGATCACCACCAAGCGAGGGCAGGCAGGCCAGAAACCCACGTTCGAGTACACCGGCTCGGCCTCCGTTTCCGACGTGACCCGGCTCCCCTCGATGCTCAACGCGGCGCAGTTCCGCTCCGCTGTGGAGCAGTTCGCGCCAACCAAGGTTGGCCAGCTGCAGAACGCGAACACCGACTGGTTCGGCGCCATCGATCGGACCGGATTCGGCCAGGAGCACAACCTCTCCCTGGCGGGCGGCGGCAAGGCGATGGACTATCGCTTCTCCTTCAACTTCCTGGACCAGAAAGGGGTCGTCCAAGCCAACAGCGCCCAGCGGATCGGCTTGGGGGCCAACTACAATCAGCGGCTCGCCGCTGACCGCCTCGCTTTGCGCTTCAGCCTGCGGGGCTCTCGCGAGGCCGACAGATTCACTCCCCTGGGTGCGCTTTCCAACGCGGCGCAGTATGGCCCCACCCAGCCGGTCGACGATCCCAGCGCGGCAACCGGTTTCTACAACTGGCCCGGCAATAGTTCGACCTCAGCCGACAACCCGGCCGAGATTCTGAAACTCCAGGAGGAGAAGGCGGAGACCTATCGCGCCGTCGGCAACATGCAGACGGAGTACCGGCTGCCGTGGGTGAACGGGCTTCGGGCCAATCTCACCCTCGGCTTCGACGCGAGCGATTCCACGCGGAAGACTTTTA
>DASYIX010000042.1:0-21432 GCA_035997125.1 Gemmatimonadales bacterium | reverse complement strand
CCAAGCTGTTCGGCGACGGGGACGCGATGGGTTCGGCCGGGGCGGCATCCGGACGGCTCTCGAACGCCAATTGGTTGACGCTGCTATAGAGCAGAATCCGAAGCCGTCCCCTACCCACCTTGAAAGCCAGTTCTCCCAACCAGTCGTCATATCCGTTCTGCTCACCCAGCGCAGTTTCATCTCCGAAAAAGTTGCGCACGCTTCGGCGGCCGCTCAGGAGGAAGTTGCCCCGCCCTCCCAGCAACTCTCCTCGGACCAGCTGGCGCACGTCACCCGGAGTGACGGCGCCTCGCGCCTGCACGCTGTCCCCGCCCAGTAACGAGGTGCGGACGTCGACCGTACCAGACAGCCGGCTACCATCTTCCGAGCGAGACGCTCCGGAGCGCAGGGTGATATCCTGGACCGCGTCCGGATTGAGGGCACTCCAGGCTGACCCAAAGTGCCTGGCGCCGTAGATCGGGAAACCATCCACTGCAAGAAGGACGTGATCGGAAGAGCCGCCTTGGAAGTGGAGTGCGCCCCCACCGGTGCCTCGAGACATGGCACCCTCGGCATCCATCAGTGCGCTTTCCACATCTCGCCCGCTCCCCGCCGCCCGCAGCGCCCAGGTCGAGCTCAGCGCGGGCGGACGTCGGGGCCCCGATGTGACCTGCGAGTCCGAGCCGTTGTGAGGGGCAACCACGATGACCGGCGCGAGCTCCTGAGGCTTCTGGGTCAGCTCGACATCGAGACGTACCGTCGCGGCGGGGGGCACCAATGCGGTGAGCTCCAGGGTGACGCGACCGGGAACCTGAAAGCGCATCCGGTGCACGCCCGGGGATAGATTTTGCAGGTGATAGTGCCCCAGGCTGTCACTGAAAGTCCACCGATGTTCGTCAGGAGCCTCGACCAGCACCCCGGCCAGTAAGCGCCCATCCTCCACCGCGCGCACCGTCCCCTCCACTCCGGGGGCGGCGACCGCGGCCAGACGAACTTGGAATGCGACGAGCATGCCCAGCGCGTGCAAGATCATCCCGGACCTCGAACGTGATGGCTGAATCTCGGAGCAGCGAAATCGGACTACCGTGACGCCTGACCCAAGAGGAGAATCCGCCGGTGCTCCAGCTCGCCTAAGGCGTGGAGGAAGACGGGCACGAGCAACAGCGTCACCATGGTTGACACCACCAGCCCGCCGATCACTCCCAGCGCGAGCGGGCGCTGGAGCTCTGCTCCTGCTCCGAGACCGAGCGCGAGCGGAATCAGTCCCACGAGCGTGCACAGCGTGGTCATGAGAATCGGCCGCAGGCGTACCCGGCCGGCGTGGACCAGCGCCTCCACGCTGCTTGCTCCAGCATCGGAGCCGTGGTGAGCGGCATCGAGCAGCAGGATACCGTTCTTTACGATCAGTCCCACCAGCAGGATCACCCCCATGAAGCTGGAGACGTTGAAGGGTACCCCCGTAATGGCGAGCATGATCAGGGCGCCGGTAAGCCCCAATGGGACGGCGGCCACCAAGGCCAGGGGTCCCCTCAAGCTACCGAACTGCGCCACCAAGACCAGAAGCACGGCACCGATGGCCAAGGCCAGGACCCCCAGGAGCTCGCGAAAGGAGGCTTGCTGGGTGGCATACTGGCCGCCGATCTCGAGCGTAACACCTGCTGGAAGAACTACCTGAGCCAGGGCGGCGCGGACGTCCCGCATGACGCTGCCGAGGCTCCGTCCGCTGGTGCGGCCGGTGACCGCGACGTAGGGACGGAGGTTTTCCCGGAGGAGGAGGCTGGCACCACCGGTCTGGCGAACCGAGCCCAAATCGCCCAGCGGCAGCCACGCGGTGGAAGAAATGATGGGCACTCGAGCCAGCATATCGGAACGAAACCGCACGCTGTCCGGCAGCCGTACCCGAATCGGAACCAGCCGGTCAGGCTCCCGGGCGGTCCCCGCGACCGAGCCAAACAAGGCGGCTTGGGCCTGGGATTGGACATCCGCGGGTTTCAGTCCCAATCGCGCCACGCGCAACGGGTCCAGCTCCACCCGGAGCTCGGGGTCGATACCTTGTATCCCGTCGAACAGGTCAACCAAACCCGGTGTCGGCCTCACCGCTTCGGCGACCAGGAGCGATGCCCTCTCCGCCGCAGCCTGGTCCCGGCTGAACAGCTTGAGCTCGACCGGCTCGGCGGCGCCGGCCAGATCTCCGATCACGTCCTGCATCAGCTGCATGAACTCCACCTGCACCGCGGGCGCCTGGGCCTCCGCGGCGGCGCGCACCCGGTCCATCACCTCGTAGACTGAAGCGCGCTGGCCGCGCGGCTTGAGCAGCACGGTGAAGTCGCCGGTATTGGGCGAGGTCGCGGCAAATCCCAGCTCACTGCCGGTGCGGCGGGTGAAGGCCTGAATATCGGGATCGGCCAGCAGGATGCGCTCCAGAATCTTGACCTGCCGGTCGGTTTCGGTGAGGGCCCCCTCGGCAGGCGCCCGATAGTCCAGAATGAATCCGCCTTCATCCATTTCCGGGAGGAACCCGGTCCCCATCACGCGGCTCAGGCCGAAGGCAATCACCAGCAGGCCACCGGCTGCCCCCAGCGCCAGGCCCCGATGCTCCAACATCCACTCGATCATGCGCCCATAGCGCTCCTCAACTCTGGCCAGTGACAGACGAGGCAAGCGGAATCCCCGAGTGGGGGATTCGCGTCCCTTCCTCCGGTCGCGAGCGGCCCAATGCGCCACGAGGCTGGGGATCAGCGTCATCGCCAGAACCAGGGAGAGGAGCACGGCTATGGCCAACGCTATGGCAAACGAACGAAAGAACTGGCCCACGACGCCGCTCAGCAGGCCGAGTGGGGCGAACACCACTACCGTGGTCAGGGTCGAGCCGGCCACCGGGCCGAAGATCTCATCGGTGCCGGTCCGGATGAGCTGTTCCACCGGTTCGTTGGGGTGAAGCGCCAATCGCCGCTCAATGTTCTCCACCACCACGACCGCATCATCGATGATGATGCCGATGGCCACCGCCAGTCCACCGAGACTCATGAGATTGAGCGAGTCTCCCGCCAGAGCCAGACCCAGCAGAGTGATGGCGACCGTGAGTGGAAGGGTGAGCGACGCGGCCAGCGTGGTGCGCCATTCTCCGAGGAAGATCAGCAGCACGATGACCGCGAGCGCGCCACCCAACAGCATGGCGTCCCGCACGCTGCGCATGGAATCCCGCACCAGCGCGGCTTGATCGTAGACCGCCTGCAGTCGCACGCCGGTAGGCAGCATCGGCCGCAAGGAGTCCATCACGCCCTGGACCGCGGCCGCCAGTTTGAGCGTGTTCCCGTCCGGCTGCCGCGCGATGTTGACCAGGGCCGCCGGCTGCCCGTTTCCCGCCACGATCTGGAAGAGATCCTCGGCCCCATAACCGACACTTCCCAGGTCTGCCACCCGCACCGAACGCGCGCCGGCCTCCTTTACGACCACGCGTCCAACCGACTCCGGCGTATTGGTGAGGCCTGACACTACCACGGCGTACTGCCGATAGTCCCGCTCCACCCGCCCTGCCGCCTGCGCCTGATCGGTGGCCGTGATGGCCTGAGCCACCTGATCGACACCAACCCCGTTCGCCACCAGGCGCACCGGATCAAGTTGTACGCTGATCTCCCGAACCCGTCCGCCCTGCACCGAGATCTCACCAGCGTCGGGCAACCCGGCCAGACGCGGTCGCACCGTGAAATCGGCCAGATCGCGCAGCACGATGGGAGGGGCTCCGGTGAGCTCGTACTGGAGGATGGGAAAGACCGAGGGGGTGAGTCGCTCGGCGGTAAGCTCGATACCCTGGGGCAACGAGGTCCGCAACACGCCGATCTGGGCTTCGACCTGGCTCAGGGCGAACAGCATGTCGGCGTCGGGCCGAAAATAGAGACTGAGCTCGGTGGAGCCCCGGACCGTCTTTGCCCGGATTCTCAGCAGTCCGACAACACCGCTCAGCGCCTGCTCCAACGGACGGGTCGCGGCGACCGTCATCTCTTCGGCCTCGAAGGTCCCACCCCGGGCGATGACGACTATCCGGGGATAGGTCACCTCGGGGTAAATGCCCGCCGGCAAGGTGAACAGGGCCCAGATGCCGCCCAGACTAAATAGGACGATGGCGAGGTAGATGGCGGAACGGTGACGGAGTGCCAGGCCGGCAAACTTCACGGCTGCTGACTCCGAGCCTGGTTGGCATTTCCCCCGGGCACGACCCGCATTCCGTTCTGGAGACCGAACGCACCCGTGGTGACTACGCGATCGCCGGCCTTGAGATCGCCTTGCACTTCCGTCCGTCCGTCGTCCCGGACGCCGCGGACGACGGCTCGCTGATGCGCGATCGAGTCGGGACTCACCACGAAGACCACGCTACTGTCGCCGGCGAGCACGATGGCCGAGTCGGGGACCACCAGGACGTCACGGTGAACGCCGAGCCGCACCTTAGCCGTCGCTCCCGCGCCCGGATGGAGATGGCCTGCCGAGTTGGGAATCCGAACAACCGCAGCGCCTGCGTTGGTGAGTGAGTCCACCCCGGGGGTCACCGCAGCCAGCCGACCCGCCGTGTACGACGTGTCTCCCTCCTCAGCGACGCCGACGGGCAGGCCCACGCGCAGCCGCCCCAGCTGGGTCGCCGGTACCGACGCCACGAGATCGAGCGTATCACCAGCCACGACCTGAACCAGGGGCTTGCCTGCATCCACCCGCTCTCCGCGCTGGACCAGGACATCCTGAACCACGCCGGAGATCGGGCTGGTGACGCGGGTGCGGGCCAGGAGGTCGCGTGCCGCAGCAGCGCCGGCGGCGGCCTGACGGGCATTGGCGGCTGCTTCCTCCGCCTGGCGAGACGAGGTGATCCCCTCACTGAGGAGTCGCTGTTGGCGCTGGGCCTCACGATCGGCCTGGGCTGCGGCGGCTTCCTTCTGCCACGCGTCGGCGGCGAGCTCGGGCACCTCGAGCTGCGCGACCACCTCGCCCCGCTTGACCGTATCACCGATCTGGACTCCGAGCGACTGCACCACTCCGGCAGCGGGTGCGGTCAGCAGGGCAGCTCCACCCGGACGAGGGGTCAGGCGGCCGGTGAGCGTCAGCCTCTCGACCAGCGAATCCCGCGAGACTTGGCCCAGCCCGACGGGGACCCTGGTCTTGCCGGGATCGGCCTGCCCGGCGGTCTCTGAATCGTTGCTCTTGCCGCACCCAGCGAAGAGGAATGCGCTGAAGACTGCAGTGCGGAACCGAATCATTCGGTGTATCCGGTGAGAGCGTACCAATCGGCGAGCGATTCCTGAAAGGCGAGCTCGTCCTGCAGCGCCGAGAGAGTCACGTCCCGTTCGCTCCGGAGCGCGTCGAGCACGGGAAGGATGCCGGTCTCACCGGCTTGATACGCCCGCAATGCCCGCACCCGGATCGTGGCCGCGGCGGGAAGAAGGGTGTCTCGCGCGGCCCGCGCTCGCCGGGCGGTCTCTTCCAGGTGGATGTGCGCCTGGTGCACCTGCCGCAGCACGTCCAACCGGGCCTCCCGCGTCAGGGCGGAGAGTCGTTCGGCTCGCGCGCGGGCTTCGGCGACTGTGCCACCACCCCGCTGCCACAGGGGAAACGGGATGACAAAACCGATGACTCCGAGGGTGCCTGGCTGAGCCGGGTCGCCCCACTCGGCACCGGTCTGCAAGGAGGGAAACGGCGTTCGCGCCCGCTGGGCGCTCCGGAGCTGGGCCTCCGCCGCAGCCGAGTCCGCCACCGCGCTCCGAAGGACGGGAACTCCGGCCAGTGCCACCGTCGTGTCCGGGAGTCGGTCGAGTCCGCTGTCCAGCGGATCGGTGGGCTGAGGAGCGGCTTGCTCCATCGCCAGCGCTCGGGCCAGTTCAGCCGCCGCTACCCGGCTCGCCTCTCGCGCCGAAGAGGCCGACTGGTGGGCGCGCGATGCCTCTTGCGCAGCCTGCTCCTGCTCCAGCAGTGAGATGTCGCCGGCCCTGAGGCGGGCGGCGGCGATGCGAGCGAGGGTATCGGCTTGCATGGCCTGCGCTTGCACCAGCGACTCAGAGAGAAGCCCGGCTCGGGCTCGCCAGTAGGCGAGTCGGACGGAATGGTGAAGCTCAGCGATAGTCTGAGCCGAATCTGCCCGGGCCCGATTGACCCCGGCCTGCGCCGCTGCGCGATCGGCGCCGCGTTTGATGAGCCAGTCGAGCGGCTGGTCCACCAGAAAATGATTGGTGGGGACAGCCGCGCTGTGGTTGTAGGATACAGTCGGGTTGGGTATGGCCCCCGCCGCCCGGAACGCACCCTGCGCTTCGGCCACGAGCGCCCCGGCAACAAGGGGTTGGGCCCGGGCTGCCTGGGCCCGCGCGAGCGCCTGCGCCAGGGTCAGCGAATCGGATGACGCCTGTGCCACCAAAAGGGCCAACAGCCCGGCTACCATCGGACATCCTCGGCCCGGGTCACGCTCAGGCTTCTCTCGGCTGGAGCCGCCGACGCTGTCGGGCCAGCGAGCGGGAGATGCAGAGCTGAGATCACCCGGTTGTGGGCCTGCCCGTGAATCAGACGGCCACCGTGTTCCGAGGCGATCCACTCCACCACTTGCAGTCCAAGACCAGAGCCCGCAGTGGCTCCCGCTTCCGTGGAAGGCCCTTGCCCGGCCGGGTTCACTACCTCGAGCACTGCCTCGCCTTCCTCACCCAGAACCGACAGGCGGACCGGCTCGGCGTGCGAGCCATGACGGCAAGCATTCTCCAGCAGCTCGAGCAACGCCTCGCGAAGCAGATGTTCGCTGCCCAGCACCACCGCGGGATCGACCCGGGTCAACTCGAGCCTGCACCCCAGTGCCTGGGCCCTCCCGCGCATGAGGTCGGCACATTCCAGGGCGAGCCCATCGAGCTCGACCCGCTCGGTGAGGGAAGCACGTTCACCGGCCTCAGCCCGCGCCAGAAGAAGCAGCTCCTCCACCCGACGATGCATCTGTCCAGCCGCGATGCGGATCCGGCGCAACGCTTCAGTGTGCGCCTCTTTGGAGCGAGGCCGGTCCAGCGCCAGTTCGGTCTCGCCGAGAACGAGAGTAAGAGGAGTGCGGATCTGATGCGCGGCTTCTTCCAGAAAACGCTGGTTTTGCGCCTGGGCGCGCTCCAGCCGTTCCAGCAAGCCATTGAACTGGGTGGCCAGCCGATCCAGCTCGTCGGGCCGGGGGCTCACCGGAAGACGCTGGTCCAGCGCGGCAGGACTGATCCCCGCAATGGCGTGCCCCAGCTCCCCCACGGAACGGAGCGCGCGGCGAGAAAGGATGTAGCCGGCGATCAGACTCAGGATGATGGTCGTGGGAACACTGGCCAGGAGCCAGAGCGCAAAGGCTTCCTCGTCCTCGTGCAACGGCTCGGTGGTGCTCGCCGCGAACACCTGAAATAGCGGATCGTCGATCGGGGTAGCCGCTACCCGAATCTGGTGCTCATCGGGTCCGGGCAGATCGGTAAGAACCCCAAAGCTCGGCGGGAGCTTGGCGGGTAACGCGCTCGCGAGGGCGGCAGGGCCGGTGACGCCGAGCCGGCGACCCCGGGCGTCATACACCGCGAATGCCTCGGGATGGTCAGGCCATTCCTCCAGAGCCGCGGCGGCCGCTGCCGCTGCGCCGCTGTCCGGCGCCTCGGCATATTCGGCACGCACGGCGCTGAGCAACTCCCCGGCGGTCAGCGAAAGCTCCCGATTGAAGCGGGCCTCGTTCTGCCGGCGCATATAGAGGAAGAGCGTCAGACTTAACGCCAGAAGCCCCACGACGAAGGCCAGGGCGAACCAGCCGGCAAGCCGGAGACGGATTCGGCTAAGCGGCATCGCCGGGAGACTCCTCCGAGAGCATATAGCCCATGCCCCTGACGGTATGAATCAGCGGAGCGGTCCCATCGGGGTCGAGTTTCCGTCGAACTCGTCCAACCAGCACATCCACCGCATTGGCGATGGGATCGAAGTTGTCGTCCCACACATGCTCGAGGATCTGAGCCCGGCTGAGCAGACGGTCGGGCATGCGCATGAGATACTCGAGCAAGGCGAATTCCCGGGCGGTGAGCTGAAGGGGCCGGGCCCCGCGCTGGGCCGTGCCGGTGGCGGGACTGAGGGTGACATCGGAGTACCGCAGGATCACGTCGTGCGCGGCGGGCGGCCGGCGAGCCAGGGCCCGGAGTCGTGCGAGGAGCTCCTCCACCGCGAACGGCTTGCTGAGATAGTCGTCCGCGCCGGCATCCAGTCCGCGAATCCGATCGGTCAGCCCGCCACGCGCCGTCAACACCAGGAGGGGCGTCCGGCCCCCCGTTGCCCGGTAGCGCCGACACACTTCAAAGCCATCGATGTCGGGGAGACCGAGGTCGAGCACCACAAGGTCGTAGTCCGTCACTGCGAGGGCCTCAAGAGCCTCGTGGCCTGAGGCCACGTGGTCAGGTGCCCACGTGGCCTCACGAACTGCCCGGACGAGGAAATCGCCGAGATCCGCCTCGTCCTCCACGATCAGAACGCGCATGAAACTGTGCCAGGGCGCCTAGTTCTGAGAGCTCGGCTGCGGCTTGGCCGCCCCCTCATGCTCTCCATGCTCCTGATGCCCGTCCTGGTCCTTGTCCTCTGCCTCTCCATGATACTTGGCATGTTCGCTGGCATGCTCCTTGGCTTCCGCCTCGGGAGACTCGTGCTTGACCGATACAACCTTGCCTGACAGCGCGTCCACCTGCACTTCCTGTACACCCGTGCGATGAGGAACCAGCACGTCAAAGGAATAGACCAGCCGGCCGTGCTCCTTCTCCAGCTCACCTTCATGAACCTGGCCTCCGGGAACCCGGGCCAGGGCGCTGTCCACTGCAACCTGCGATGTGATCTTAGCCTGCGAGCTGTATTCCGGCTTCTCGGCCTTGATGGTGACGCCCTGCTGGCCACCGGCCTGATTAGAGGGCTGCTGTGCGACCAGGGCGCCGAAGGGTAGCACCGTGAGAAATAAGAGCTTGCGTATCATCCTGACTCTCTCCAACAAAGTGTAACGACAATAAGGACCTGCGGAACGCTCGGAAGCTAGGTGGCTTCCGTGTCGCCAACATGACGAACCGGAGGTCGCCTTCCCCGTCGGGACTACGTCCCCTACTTTTGTCGGTAGCCGCGGGGTACTCCCTGCCTAGCCATCACCCCAGCCGTCCGACCAGCGCCTGTGCGCCCGGCAGCACCGCTCTCGCCGCCGGAGATCGCCACGGCCCGCACCGGAGATCGTTTGACGCAATTTGCCGCAAGCGGTGCCCTCCCAGCACCTCGCCGGAAGGCCTGGATTCTTCCGAGCATCATGGCTGCCATCACACTATTCATGTTGATCGGCGCCGAATTCCGTCCCCAATGGGCTCGGCTCCTGTATCTCGTCCCCTACACCTTCCTGGGGAATTCGCTGGCGCCTCTCCCCTACGATGGGGCGGTGGTTTACCTGGGGGGGCGCCACTCCCTGTGGCTGATCGTGCTGGTTGCGGTGGCGGCAACGCTGGTGGTCGAGGCCTGGAACATAGAGGTGTTGGCCAGAGTGCTCGCGCGGGAGGGTACCCTCAGCTTCCGCAGCCACCGGGTCACCCAGCGAGCACTGCGCTGGTATCGCAAGGCGCCGTTCTGGTCCCTCGTGACCACCTGCGTGCTTCCGATCGTTCCCCATTACCCGATGCGGTTCCTCGCGGTGCTCGCAGGATATCCGCTGTGGAGGTATCTCATGTCGGTGCTGCTCGGCCGGGGTGCGCGCTATGCCGCGCTCGCAGGGCTCGGGGTCGCGGTACCGATACCGGGACATTGGCTGGTGATGGTCAGCCTCGTCGCTCTCTTCCTCGCCATGCGCGGTGCGCGAAAGATGAACCGGGCATCGGGGGGTGCCCGGGCCGGAGTTTCGAAACCAGCGGTGGCGGAGGAGGCATGAGTCGCTGTTTTCTCTTGCTGGTAGATGGGCTCCGGCCGGATGTTGCCGAGGCCAGACTGGCGGCGGGGGATCTCCCCCACTTGAGCGCGATGCTGGAATCGGGCGGGCGCACCACCGCTATCACCGGCTTTCCCTCGACCACCAGCGTCGCCTACCTTCCGTTTCTCACCGGCAGCGCACCAGGTCGCTGCGACATCCCTTCAATCCGCTGGCTGGATCGGGCCGCGTATGGCGGACGTTGGTGGCGCGATCGCGCGGCGGTGCGCAGCTACTGCGGTTACCAGGCGCCGCTCCTGGACCACGACATCAAGGCCGACGTGCGGACCATATTCCAGCTGGTGCCGGAAAGCGTCGGGATCTTTACCCCGGTGGCTCGGGGACTTACCCGGGAACGGGATCCCTCACGGCGGGAGCGGCAGCTCTGGGGAGCTTTGGCCCACTATGCCCGATGGCACCAGCCGTCGGATGACGCGGTAGCCCGCCATCTTCTCCGGGCGGCGGAGGCAAGCTGGCGATTCGTGTTCGCCCAGTTTCCCGCGGTAGACGGCTACACCCATCAGTCCCATCCCGACTCTCCCCGGGTGCGGCGCGCTCTCGAGAGCGTCGATGCCGTGGTCGGGCAACTGCGGGCTCGGCTGCAGCAGAGAGGCGAGCTGGACCAGAGCCTGATCCTCCTGGTCAGCGACCACGGGTCGTCCTCGGTCCACACTCACCTCGACCTGCCCGACTGGTTTAGGGCTCAGGGAGTCCCCACCCTTTCCCATCCGGTCATCTGGGAGCGGAAACCACGAGCTGCTGTCATGGTCGCGGGCAACGGTTCGGCGATGGTATACGCCCAGCCCGGGTCGCTTCGGAAGAAGCGCTGGCCGGTGGAACGACTCCGGCAGCCAGAGACATTCGGCGGCCGGGGGGATTGCATCGCCAAGCTGCTCCACGAACCGGCGGTGGCGTTGCTCGCCGCCGAGTCTGAGCTCGGCGGGATCTGGGTCGGCAGCGCCAACGGGGAGGCGCGCATCTGCGGTCGAGGCGGCGAGGTGGTCTACGAACCATACTCCGGCGACCCCCTGGAGATGGGCGGGTACTGGAGCGGATCGTTTCGCGAGGCGCTGGAGGCTAGCTGGAATGGCTCGTTTCCCGATGCCGCCTTTCAGCTGGTGGACCAGTTCCGGAGTCCCCGCTCGGGCGATCTGTTGGTGGTGGCGCAGGAGGGCTACGATTTCCGGGGCCGGTTCGAGATACCGGAGCACAAGGCGGGGCACGGGAGTCTGACCCGGGCGCACATGCAGACCCCGGTGTGGTCCAGTCAGCCGCTGCCGGACGCACCGCTGCGCACCGTGGATCTCTTCCCCGCCATGCTGGGGTGGCTCGGGGTGGCGGTTCCGCAGGGGATCGACGGTGAGCCGGTGTGGGCTCCGGGGACCCGAGGGCCGTCTCCTATCGAGTCCCAGGAAGTGACTTTTCCCGAGGTCTCCACCAGGATTCGTAGCCCAGTCAGCTAGAGGACCGCAGGTGATCCGATTCCTCGCCATCGTGTTTCCACTGCTCCCAACCGTAGCACCGCTCGCAACTCCACGCTTTCACCGGGCTATCCGAACGAGCGGGTGGCAGCGTCACCTGGGTCAACTGCGAGCCGGCGGGCACACCGTCGCACACCTCCACCAGCGATCAGGGCGCATGGCAGTCCCCGCTCCTCGCCCCGGGTGGGACGTTCACCCAGACCTTTGTCACCCCGGGTGTCTTTTCCTACCACTGCACACCCCACCCGTTCATGACGGGCCGGGTCACGGTCGAGTAAGACGGTGAGAGAGACCGCCTGATCCGGCGCTGGCAGCAGGCAGACGGGGCGACTATGTTAGCGGCTGGAATGAGCGCTGGGGGTGAGGCACGGATTCAGCACTAGACCTAAAAGCCTTGGGAATCAACAACTCGGGTCCGTAGCTCAGTTGGATAGAGCGCTTGCCTCCGGAGCAAGAGGTCGCGCGTTCGAGTCGCGCCGGGCCCATGCGCGCAACTGACTGTCTCGTCGTCAATCACAAGCGGCGAGACGTTTTTCTTTTGGCGCCCCCCGCAAGCGTGGTTCTGCGAATCCTTCACGCTGGCAAGATCCGCCTGCACACCCAGCGCTTGTCACCGGTCTCGGCGAGCTGCTCTTCGACCCCCTTCAACGCCTCACGCCCGCGCCCGGTCAGCACGACCGCGGCGCCAGCCTGGGCCAATCGCTCCACAATCGCCTCCGAGCCCCCGGCTGCCGCCGGTGACGACCGCGCAGCGCCCTTTGAGCGACAGCAGGCTGTCGAACGATTGAGGTTCGGGAATCGAAATCGTGAGAACGGGCATGGCAGGCTCCTAGAACGCCTCGGCGACGGCAAAGTAGAGGAGCCCACCATCACGGCCCCAAGCGTAGTCGAGTCTCGCGTGCATCGGGTAGTTCTTCGTGAGCTGGTAGCGCAGGCCGAGGCCGCCGGCCGGCTGCACCTCGGCCTCGAAGATGTCGCCGAAGGTCGGGGCGACGTGCCCCAGCCCCCCGAAGACCGTCCCGCCGAAGCGCCCGGCGGTATGGAAGCGAAGTTCCACCTGCTCCGTCGTCATGACCGCGTCGCGGTAGCGGCCCTGGGTGTAACCGCGCAGCCCGCCCTGACCGGCGCCGATGGAGCAGAGCGACCAGAACGGCGCGTCTCCACTGGCACCGCAGGCGTTCAGGTTGGCTGCCAGCACCAGCCCTTTGCCCCGCACCGGGGTGTAGTATGACCAGAAGAACAGGGCTCGCTGGAAGTCGGGCGAGCCGCCATCCGCATCCAGGAAGAACCATCCCTTGAGGGTGGCCTTGGTGCCGTGCACTGGCCAGTAGTCGCTGTTCCGGGTGTCGAATTCGGCCTGCAGTCCCGGCGCGAACAGCTGCATGTGGGCCGTATCCGCGGCTGGCGGAGGCAGCCCAAGTCCCGAGGTGTCGCGCAGCGAGACGGCCGCTCCCATGTAGAGTACCGTGGGTCCGAGGTAAAAGTTCTTGGCCACCCGACGGAGTATCATCAACATGGCCAGGTTCATGTTCTGCTGGACGGCCACCGATTTGCCGGCATTGCCCGCGTCCTCACCGATGCCGAAGTAGTCGTAGCGGATTTCCATGTGGGCCAGCATCGCGCGCAGGCGCCAGCGGTCATGGGACAGCCGCGCGTCCTCGATGGCCATCAGGCCCCAGCTCCCATTCTCGGTGGCAAACGCGCCGGCCATGGCGGTGCTGGGCTTGATCGTCGTGTCCGGATCGAAGCGGTGGATCAGCCCGCCCATAAGCATGAGCCCCCAGCCGAGCTGGGTATTCTTCATGGGAATGGGGATGAACATGGGCGTGACCCCCCGGCCGGTCTTGCGACTGGTGCCGTCGCCGGGTTCCGTCGGAGGCGCGATGTCCGGCGCGGTTGCGGCGGTCGGGTCAACCACGACGGGTGGCCCCTCCGGCGACTGTGGGAGCGCGGTGCCGGGGAAGAGGACGGTCGCGCCGAGGGCCAGTGCGAAGGCTGCCGCCACCCTCGCGCTGATGGTCTTCAGGCTGAGGCGGGGAGACGCACGTTGGCACGACATGAGGTGAAACTCCCTTGGAGAGCCCGCTGAGTATGCCCACAGCCGGACTTCGCTCGCACCTAAACCTTGGTCTAGGACAGCAGCATCCGGATCGCTTTACTCGACCCTGCGCCCGGCGGCTGGTTGCAGCAGGTCGGTGCGTGCGAGACGCCGGTCCGTCATGGCCTTCGATGTCATCCAGCTCAGCAAACGCTCGTCAATGCGCCAAGGCTCATCGCATTCCTGCGGCCCGCGAGGAGATTCTCGCAGCACCTCTGGAGCAAGAGGTCTCCGCCCCGCCTGCAGACTGGCGGGGTCTTCGTTTTGTACCCCCTCTCTTGACTCATACTTGATCGGCCTCGCGCATCTGTGTGCTCCTAATGGGATCCTCTGCGGTAGCCACCGCGGATACACAGAGGATCATTCATGACCGTGACCCAGAAGGAGCGCATCTCATGTCCAGCGCGATTTGGCCAGACTTTCTCATTGACTCCCAGGGAGACCCGCTGGGGAAGGCCTGGCTTCGGCAGACTTGGATGGTACGACGACTCAAATGGGCAATACGGAGAACCCGAAAGGCGTACTATCGGCGGTTCGGGGCCTCCCTCCTACGGCGGCGGCTTGCCCAATCATCATCCAGACGCCTCACGATCGGTGCATCCAGTCGATATGATGTCGGATGGATTCCCACGGAGAAGGAATATCTCAACCTGCTGCACGCTGATGAGTGGCGGCACTTTCTTGCGCCGAGCTCGGTGGATGCCATGTTGGCGGAGCACGTATGGGAGCACCTCGCCGCGGACGAGGCCCTCACCGCGGCGCGAACCTGTTTCACTTACCTCAGGTCTGGGGGATACCTCAGAATAGCGGTGCCGGATGGTCTGCACCCCGATCCCGACTATCAGGCACAGTCCAAGGTCGGAGGACACGGTCCGGGTGGGGGCCCCAATGATCACCACGTGTTTTACACCTACCGCACCGCTACGGAATTGTTCGAGCTCGCCGGCTTCAGCGTCGAGCTGTACGAATACTTCGACGAGGACGGCGCATTTCATGACCGTCCCTGGGACGAGCACGCCGGGAAAATTCGCCGCTCTAAGCGCTTCGACCACCGGAACAGAGGTGGCCGCCTTGGGTACACCTCAATCATCTTGGATGCTATGAAACCGGCGCCAGACAGCTCGCTTCAAAGACTAACCGCAGCAGCCTGAACGGCTGCTACGCGCTGGGCTTAAGTCGCCGGCAGCTCAGCGCTGATCCCCCGGCGGTACACCGTGGTGTTGCGAGTCGGATGGGTGAGTTCCGTTGCCGTTGGCAGCCAGCGCCCATCGCACCTTTTCCAGCATTGCGTTCAGGGTAAACGGCTTCTCGATGATCTGCTCCTCCCGGGGCCGTTCACCCGCGCGGGTGATCGCCTCCTCGGTGTATCCAGTCATCAGCAGCACCGGAATTGTGGGCGACAGGGCCCGGATGCGGTCCGCCAGCTCCATTCCACCCATGCCCGGCATCACCATATCGGACAGCACGAGATGGATCTCGGCTTGACGCGAGGTCACCAGGGTCAGAGCGTCGTGGCCGTTGGCGGCCTCCAGTACCTTGTAGCCATGCCGCTCGAGCAATCGGCGCACGGTGCTTCGGACCGGCCGCTCGTCCTCCACCAGCAGAATGGTGGCACCTGCGCCATTGATCGGCGCAATGGTTCTTTCCGGCTCGCTCGCCTTCACCACGCCGTAGTGCGGCGGGAAGTAAAGCTTGAACGTGGTGCCGCGGCCGATCTCGCTGTAAACCCAGATGTGGCCGCCACTCTGCTTCACGATGCCATAGACGGTGGAGAGCCCCAGTCCGGTTCCTTTGCCCGGCTCCTTGGTGGTGAAAAAGGGCTCGAACACCCGGGATCGAGTGGCGGGGTCCATCCCGCAACCGGTGTCGGTAACCGCGAGAACGACGTGGACGCCGGGCTTTGCGGTGGGATGCTGCCGGGGATAGTGCTCATCCAGCTCGACCAGCGCCGTCTCGATCAGGAGGGTTCCTCCCCGAGGCATCGCGTCCCGCGCGTTGACCGCCAGGTTGAGCACGACTTGCTGCAGTTGACCCGGATCGGCCGAGATTCGCGGGAGATCGGGATGCAGCTTGGTCAGGAGAACGACATCCTCACCCACCAGTCTCCGCACCATCATCTCCATGCCGCTGACTACCCCATTGAGATCCAGGACCTCCGGCTGGAGTAGCTGCCGCCGACTGAAGGCCAGAAGCTGCCGGGTAAACGCGGTGGCGCGGTCGGCCGCCTCCTGAATCTCCAGCACGTCGGCTCGCCGGGAGTCATCGCCCGCAAGATCGGCGAGGAGAAACTCGGTTTGGGCCCGGATGATGGTGAGGACGTTGTTGAAATCGTGAGCGACGCCACCCGCCAGTCGGCCCACCGCTTCCATTTTGTGAGCCTGGCGGAATTGCTCCTCCAGGTGTTTGCGCTCGGTGATGTCGGTCGCCACTCCTAGAACCTGACGGGTGGTGCCATCCAGTGAGAGGAGCGGCACCTTCACCGTTTGAAACCAGCGGGTCTCCCCGGTTCTGGCGTTGGTGGCCGGCTCCTCTGAAATGAGGGTGGCTCGCTGCGAGGCCATCACCTCCCGGTCGTCCTGAAGATACTTCTCAACCTCTTCGTGCTTGGGATTGAAGTCGGCATCCCGCTTTCCCAAAACGCTATCCACGCTGGTCCCGTACAGCTCGGCGACCGCCGCATTCGCCAGCACGTACCTGCCTTCCCAGTCCTTCACGAAAATGAGGTGCGGATTGGTGTCGATGACCTGGCGGAGGAACTTCTGGTAGTGGGTCGCGGAGGCCTGCAGCGCGACCGCCTGGTCCGAATAGCGACGGTCCAGCAGTGAGGTCGTGATGGCGAGTCCCAGGATCATGAACGTCGACAGGACGATCACGGTGGCTCCCAGGGTCATGGAAGGAATGCTTACGCTGTGGAACAACATCTCCGTCCCGCTCACCCTGAAGCTGACCGCCGCCATGGCAGTGTAATGCATGCACGGGATCGCGGCGCCCATCAGCAGCGCACTTGCGAGCTTGTTCCAACTCCACGCGCGGCCCCCGGGGGCGCGGAGTCGAAAGGCGCGCCACAGGGCCATGAAAGCAACGATTATCGCGACCGCAACCGAGACGACTACGACCGGCCAGTGATACACGACGGTTCCCGGCAACTGCATCGAAACCATGCCGATGTAATGCATGGCGGAGATAGCGAAGCCCATTACCACGCTTCCGCGGATGGCGTCGCCCAGCCGCATCTCCTGCCGGCTCACCACCCAAAGGGCGAAGCCGGACGCCAGCACCGCGGCGAGCAGGGACGCCAATGCGGTCGGCACGTGGTAGCGCACTGGAACCGGCAGTTTGAAGGCCAGCATGCCCACGTAGTGCATCGACCAGATCCCGGTGCCCATGGCGGTCGCACCGCCGCCGAGCCAAATCGCCCGGGCCCGGCCCAGCGACGCGGTCACCCGAGACGCGAGGTCCAACGCGGTGTAGGAGGCCACGACCGCAATCACGCTGGACAGCGCGACCAGTCGCAGGTCGTAGTGGCCGGACAATTCGCCCATCATGGAAGCCGCAATCCGGGTGTCTCCTCGTCGGCGAGCACGCCGTCAAACGCATGGGCCGATGCAACACGCAAGAGCATGGCCGGCAAGGGGATGTCGAAGCGCACCCCAGCCAGGGTAGGCCGGGGGTGATGAAAGCAGGAGCCATGCCTCGCCCGGGACAGGGCGAGGGGGCCGGAGGCAATGCGACAGGTTTCCCCGATTCCTGTCGCAAAAACGACGGTTTAGTGCCGATATACGACCGCCCATCTGCGCCGAGTACGGCGGCCGACTTGCTCCCCCGCCCGTTCCCGGCCTTACTTACCTCGCGAACGCCGGTTCCGCGCGATCCCTGACCCTCCCACCCAGCGCCCCGAGTGCCCGAACCAGTTTCCCGCGTGAAGCAGCTGCCGCTTTACCTCATCGCCCTGGTCGCCGTCGTGGCCATGGCGGCCGCGCGGATGGGGCTGCATCCGGTGCTCGGCAAGGAACTGCCGTTCCTCACCCTCTTCCCACCGGTGTTTTTTGCCGCCTGGCTCGGGGGCCTGGGTCCGGCCCTGCTCGCCACCGCCGCGACTACCGTCGTGGCGCTCTATGTCCCGGTCTACGGGCTCGCGCTCAGTGGCGTAGCGCCCGCCGGCGTGACGCTCTTCGCCTTGCTGGGCGCGGCCACCGGGTGGCTGGGTGAGTCGCGGCTACGAGCCCAATCGCGAGCCGAAGCGGCCGCCCGGGAGGCACAGGCCGCGGCGCGCCGGGCGGAGGAGAAAGCGGCCCACGCGGCGGTGAGTGAAGAGCGCTATCGCGCCTTCATCGAGCAGACCGCCGAGGGGGTGTGGCGCATCGAGCTGGAACAGCCGGTGTCGGTGCAGCTCCCTGAGGATGAGCAGATCGATCGCTTCTACGAGCACGGCGTGTTGGCCGAATGCAACGACGCCATGGCTCACATGTACGGCTTCGCCCGAGCCGAGGAATTGGTCGGTGCCCGCTTGGGCGATCTGACCCCCCGCTCCGATCCCAATAACCTCGAGTTTCTGCGCGCCTTCATCCGGAGCGGGTACCGGCTCACGGATGCCCAGTCCCACGAGCTCGACCGCGACGGCAACGAGCGGTATTTCCTGAACAATTTCATCGGCATGGTGTCGGACGGTCAGCTGCTCCGAGCCTGGGGCTCCCAGCGCGATGTCACCCTGAACCGGCAGGCCGAGGGCGTGATCCAGGCCAGCGAAGCGCGGTTCCGCAGCGTGTTCGAGTCCGGCATGATCGGGATTGCCTTCTGGAACGGCGAATTCATGACCGAGGCCAACGACGTGCTGCTCTCAATACTGGGATATACCCGGGAGGACTTGAGAAGCGGGCTGCTCCGCCATGGCCGCCTAACGCCTGAGGGTTACGAAGCGGCCGACCGGCAGGCCACGGAGCAAGTTGTCGCCACTGGATCGTGTACTCCATACGCGAAGGAGTTCCTGAGAAAGGATGGATCTCGGGTGCCGGTCCTCGTCGGCGGGGCGCGGCTGAGCGCTGACCTGAGCGACGCTGCCTTCTTCGTGCTCGACCTCACCGAGCAGCGCCGGGCCGAGAGCCGTCTGCGTCAGGCGGAACGAATCGAAGTCGTGGGTCAGCTCGCCGGCGGCATGGCGCACGAGGCCAACAATCAAATGTCGGTGGTGCTGGGAGCGACCAGCTTCATCCTGGCGCGTCGTGATATCCCCAAGCCCGTGCGGCAGGACGTGGAGTACATCCAGCAGGCGGCGGAGCGGACCGCGGCGATCACCCGCCAGTTGCTCGCGTTCAGCCGGCGCCAGATCCTTCAGCCGCGAGTGGTGGACCTGAACGCAGTACTGGAGCATTTGGAACCCATCCTGCGCCGCACCCTCACCGAGCAGCAGAAGCTCGTACTCCACTTATCGGAGAGCGTAATCCCGATCCGGGCGGATCCGGCACAGCTCGATCAGGTGCTGTTGAACCTGACTATCAATGCGCGTGACGCCATGCCGGATGGGGGCACGGTGACGCTGGAGACTCGCAACGCACGGCTGACCGACCACGACGTAGCCCAGCGGCAAGGCGTGACTATCCTGCCCGGGGCGTACGCGGCGTTACTGATCTCCGACACCGGCCAAGGGATGGATAAGCAGACCATGAAGCGTTTGTTCGAGCCCTTCTTCACCACCAAGGAGGTAGGGAAAGGAAGCGGGCTCGGACTCGCCATGGTCTATGGCATCGTGAAACAGAGTGGCGGTTATATCTGGGCCTACAGTGAGCCCGGGCTCGGCAGCACGTTCAAGCTGTACTTCCCTTCCGTGGCAGAGACACCGGCGGCCTCGCCGCAACCGGTGATCGAGGCGGCTTCCACGGCCACCGGTACCGTGCTGGTGGTCGAGGACGACCCATTGGTGCGCAGCATGGTGCGGCGTGCGCTGAACGAAGCCGGATTGAAAGTCATCGAGGCCGCGAATGGACAGGAGGCGCTCACCGTGGTCCAGTCGGATGGCCCTCGGGTCGACGCCGTGCTCACGGACCTAGCCATGCCTGAGCTGGGCGGACAGCAGCTGGCCCATCGTCTGATCGAGCAGTACCCAGACCTTCCGGTGGTCTTCATGTCGGGGTACACGGATGACGACGTGGCCCGGCGGGGACTGCTGGATGCCGGGATGTCCTTCCTCGAAAAGCCGATCTCACCCGAGATCTTGACCCGGAAGATGCGCCAGGTGCTGGAAGGAGCTCCACGTAAGGCCTGACCACGAAACCGCACGGGAGAAAGTCTGTGAGCGCTCTCACTCCCACGCACTTGTGCGGACTACATATATTTCGGCGCCCGGTAGGGCCGAGGCTGAGACACTTCGCGCGGGCGTGGCCGGCGGAGTCAGCGTTCACCTCGAACTCAGGCCGTCGCTCTCCGCGGCGGCCCTCCTCAAGGAGTCGATGAATGGCTAATCGTGAAGGGGGCAAACCCGGTGGGGGCGGCGGTCAGGGCGGAGGGGGTGGACAGAAGGGTGGCCCAGGCGGCGGACAAGGCGGAGGCGGTGGTCAGAAAGGTGGCGGTGGCGGTGGTGGGGGTCGGCCAGGGGGACCTGGCGGACCTGGCGGTGGCCAGGGCGGCGGTGGGGGCGGAGGTGGTGGCCGTCCCGGCGGTCCCGGCGGTCCCGGCGGTGGTGGTGGCGGCGGTGGTCAGAAGGGCCCGGGCGGGCCCGGTGGCGGTAAGCCGGGTGGTGGTGGTGGGCCCGGTGGTGGCGGTGGTGGGCAGAAGGGCGGCGGCGGTGGTGGCGGAGGCTGGGGTGGCGGTGGTGGAGGACAAGGCGGCGGCGGTCAGAAAGGCGGCCAGGGTGGGGGCGGCGGCGGCTTTGGTGGCGGCGGTGGTCAGGGAGGCAGTCGCGGCGACCGTTAGTCTCGAACCCGTACCAGCAACCTGGTCGTGGTGCGCCCTCACTCCCGAGTCCGGGAGTGGGGGCGTGCTGCGTCGGTGCATCGGCTCCTTCTGGCAACCGGCTCGAGGCGGTATACTAGGTGCTGCCGCACAAATAACGGTATCCCCATGACTGCTGAACGTGGCCGCGAGGGCAGACTCAAGCAGGAGCACGCCGCCCTCTATCCCGGCCTCCAGCCGGGCGTCTGGCTGCCGGTCGAGACTCTGCTCCGGCACGTCACCGAGCTCATCTATCACGATCGCTCGAAGTCGGGCGTGATTACCGGCACCCGTCTCCTGCATCAGGACCACTTTGAGTACCGGGGCTCTTCGGCGCGTCCCGATGGCTTACCTGCCGGCGCGACCCGTATGAGCGACTCCGGAGCCGACCTGAGTCAGTTGCGCCACCGTGCGGACGCCGCTGGCACGAGTCGCCCAACACCAGAGGACGACACGCGATGAGTGAACAGCGAGTTGGAGTTCAGCGGGGACGGCGGGTCCGGGCGGACGTACGGCAGGCACTTCTCAAGTCCGGGTCGGCCCATCTGTATCCCGGCATTCCTCCGGGCGAGTGGCAGCCTGCGGCCGTCATGGTGGCCATGGTCATGGCACTTCGTTCCAGCGCGAACCAGGGAGCTTCGCCGCCACGTGACCGGGTTCTGAACGAGCGGCACTTCGACTTCCGGGGCCGGCTTTCGGCCGGAGCGCAAGATGACCAGCGGCGCTCGAGGCTGGAGGATCGGCGAGAACGTCGCGCGGAAGGGGAGTAACTGAAGGTGACAACCGTCACGTCCGCTTGCGCCCGGCGGAGCTAGGTTCGCCGTGGGTAGTGGTGGTGGCGGAGGAGGCGAAGGGGCCAGCGAACACTAGAGGTGACGCATGAAATGGACTCCATGGCTGTTTGGTTCTCTGACCGTGGTCTTGATTGCCGGCTGCGGTGGAGAGAGACGGAACACCGATACCGGTGCCGCTGCGGGCGCGGCGAGTGACTCGAGCACAATGCAGGGCGGAGC
>DASYIX010000041.1:0-9052 GCA_035997125.1 Gemmatimonadales bacterium | reverse complement strand
GTCT
Source organism: Gemmatimonadales bacterium (assembly GCA_035997125.1). Classification (GTDB taxonomy): domain Bacteria; phylum Gemmatimonadota; class Gemmatimonadetes; order Gemmatimonadales; family GWC2-71-9; genus CAVVWJ01. The sequence continues at coordinate 9,048 of DASYIX010000041.1, read as the reverse complement.
TTTGTAGGATCGTTGGATTCGAGACAGGCTACCGCGGGGTTTGCGGGGGAGCAAACCGGATCTCTTCCATGAACGCCGCATCAGGTGGGTCATGACTTGGCGGTTCGCCGTGGGTGGCCTTATCCCTACGGTCTCGACCCGTACTCCCTTTCAAGAGTCGTGCCTCTTCGTACGGGTCCCCGCTTTCCAGGTGAGAACTCTCGAATGGAGAAACGTTAGCCCCTGAGCCAGGCGCTAAGTGGTTGTGATACCGAGTGAAACAGCCCTCGAACACAGGTCATGACTAACACCAGTCAGCCATGAGCTATGAGGATTCGGCGGACGACTCGAGGCTGGAAGAGTGGAACTATGGAGCGGTGACCATGGCGCGGTCACCAGAGTGGCGTCATGAGGCACGAAACGCTCCGGCTTGAATGCCGAAGCGCTTCATCTTGAGGTGGAGAGTCTTGTAGTCGACTTTGAGGAGTCGAGCCGCCTCGCTCTTGTTACCTCCAGTGGCGTGAAGGGCCAGACGGATCGCCTGCGCCTCGGTATCCAGGACGGCCATGTCGGCGAGCTCCTTCAGCGAGGACTCCCCCATGATGGAGTCCCTCCCTACCTTGTAGTTGCGCGCACTAACCGCGCTGGGCTCGATGGGGAGAATCGAGAGGTGCTCCGGTTCAATGGCCTCTGAAGCGAGGAGGCAGGCCCGGCGGATGACATTCCGCAGCTCCCGCACGTTGCCGGGCCAGTGGTAACGCAGCAGGACCTGAGCCGCGGCCTCCGAGATCTTGCGACAGGGGCGGTCCAGCGTGAGGGCGGCTTCCGCCAGCAAACCATTCGCCAACTCGAGGATGTTATCTCGCTCCCTCAAAGGCGGCAGGGTGATGACGAACTCGTTGAGCCGGTAGTAGACGTCCGCCCGGAACCGACCCATCCGAACCTCTTCGCCAAGCGGGACGTTAGAAGCGGCAATGATGCGTACTGCCACGGGAACGATCTGCTTGCTGCCGAGCGGCTGTACTTGTCGTTGCTGCAGCGCCCGCAAGAGTTTCACCTGAACGGGGAGCGGGATATTGACGATCTCATCCAGGAAGAGGGTGCCGCCCCCTGCCAGCTGAAACACTCCCTCCTTTCGCTGATGGGCCCCGGTGAATGCGCCCTTCTCATAGCCGAACAGCTCCGACTCGATCAGAGTCTCGGGAATCGCCCCGCAGTCTACAGCCACAAAGGGCTGCTCCCGCCGCGCGCTCAAATGATGGATTGCCCGGGCCGCGAGCTCCTTGCCGGTGCCGGTCTCGCCTTCTATTAGAACCGTGAGGGGGGAGTCGGCGACCTGCTTGATCTGCTCGACGACGTGCGCCATTCGGCCACTCGACCCCTCCATCCAGGTCAAGGGATTCTCCCCGCCCCGCTTCTTTTCCCGCAGCTTATGGGAACGGTCCTCGAGAACTCGCTCGAGCTCGCTGATGTGATGTTCCAGCGCAAGCTGTTCTTCCTTTGCCCGACGACTCAGCTCGCGCGTCTGAATTGCCCGGCGAAGGGACGCGACGAAATACTCTCGGTCGATCGGCTTCCGGATGAAATCGCAGGCCCCGCCCCGGAGGGCGTCAACCACCAGCTCGGTCTCAGCGTGGCCGGTGATCATGAGCGTGGGTGTGTCGGGGCGGCGGCTCCGGATCTGGGCCAGCAGCTCCAGGCCGTCCATCCCTGGCATCTTGATGTCGGTGACGATCGCGTCGTAGTCCCAGCCGGCGATGCGGTCCAGCGCCGCGGCCGCGGAATCGGCGGTCTCTACGGTTACGTCCTGCATCCGGAGGCGGAGGGCCTCAGGCAGAGCCTCCAGGAGGACGAGGTCGTCATCGACGATCAGGACGCCGCCTTCCCTCATGATTCACTCCGTCCAGGCTGGGCTTGGAGATCCCGCTCCAATTTCTCCACCACTCGCTCCAATTCATCGGCCCAGGACTCCATCGCCTCGTGCCGCTCCTTGATCTGACGCGCGGCGACGTGTTCGCGAATCGCGCGATATAATGCTGCGACAAAGTAGTCCCGGTCGATCGGCTTCTGGATGAAATCGCGAGCTCCACCCCGGAGGGCGTGAACCACGAGATCGTTGTCGCCATGGCCGGTGATGATCAGGGTGGGTATATCGGGCTTACGGGTCCGGATCTCATCGAGGAGCTTGAGACCGTCCATCCCCGGCATCCTGATGTCGGTGACGATCGCGTCGTAATCCCGCTCAGCGATTCGGTCCAGCGCCGCAGCGGCGGAGTCGGCCGTTTCCACCGTAACGCCCCCCATGCGAAGCCGCATGGCCTCAGGCAGCGCCTCGAGCAGCGCCTGATCGTCGTCCACAATGAGGACGCTCAGCGAGGTCATTGCCGGGGAATCTCCTTGGTGTCCGGAGGCGCGAGTGGCAGGCGGACGACGAACGTGGCACCTTCCCCCGGCGGGCTCACCACCGAGATCGTGCCGCCAACGTCGTTGATGATCCCATAGGTGATGGAAAGACCGAGGCCGGTGCCCTGCCCCACCTCCTTGGTGGTGAAGAAGGGGTCGAAGATGCGGCGCTCCAGCCCCGGCGGAATCCCGGGACCGCTATCGGCCACCGTGATTTCCGCTGCCTCGGAGTCGACCGTTACGGCGATGCGGACTGTCTTGCGGGACGAGTCGGCCACCGCGTCGCGGGCATTGGTCAACAAGTTGATGAAGACCTGCTCCAGCTGCAGCGGGTTCCCCAGGACCACGGGGTCCTCTCCCCCCAGATCCACCGTGACCTGTATGTTGCGCAGCCGGAGCTGCTCCTGCATGAGTGAGAGCGCCTGAATGAGAACCACCCGGAGCGAGACCGGGTCGCGACTGTAGGGTGCCGCGCGGCCGAAGGTGCGCAGATGGGAGATGATCTCGGTGGCTTTGCGCACCTGCTGCATGGCGCGCTCCATCTCGCGGACGATGCGCTCTTTATCGATCGCGCCGAGCGCGACCATGTCTACGGCGTTGCCCACGAACAAACCGATGTTGTTGAGCGGGTTATTGAGCTCGTGGGCGACACCAGTGGTGAGCTCCCCGAGCGTGGCGAGCTTTCCGGCCTGAACCAGTTGCTCCTGCTTGTCGCGCAGCTCCTGCTCCCGCCGCTTTACCTCGATCGTGGTTTCCTGCAGGTCTCCCATGATGTGGATCATGGCCTTGCGGCTGGCTTCCAGCCGCAGATTGTCCTTGTGGGAATCCTGCAGAATGTGCAGCAGGGCCCGCCGGGAGTTATCCAGCCGCTCCGCTTGTTGGGCCAGCCGCCGGCGGTCCTGTTCGTAGTCGGCCAGGATGTGAATCATGGCCTTCCGTTGGCTGGCCAGCCGCTTATTGGATTCGTTCAGATCGCCCATGATGTGGAGCATGGCGCGCCGCTGCTCGTCCCGGGCATGCAAGCGACGCTCCAGAGTCTCCACCAAAGCGCGGAGGTGGCTCGGGCCAGCCTCCACCATCTCGGCTCCAGCGAGCGCCGTCACGAGACCCTCGGCCTCAGCCTTTCGGCTTCCTTCCGCTGGCTTTCCAGCTCTTTCTCCAGGGCGATCATCTTCAACTCACGACCCACAACGACTTCCTCGAATTTCTCCAGATCCAGGATCTTCTCCTGCAGCTCACTCTTGGACCGTTCCAGGTCACGAACCACCTGCTCGTACTCCCGCATGTCGCGCAAGATGCCGATGGCGCCGATCACCCGGCCATCTGGGTCACGCAGAGCAGACGCATTGAGCGTGGTGGGGATCACCTGCCCGCTGGCGCTCCGGGGGTTGAGCCGGGCATTCCGGGTGACGCCCCGCTCCACCACTTCCCGCAGGGCGGCCAGGAACGCGCGGGTTTCCTCGGCCGAGATGATTCGGGACAGCGATTGCTCGATGACCTCATCGGGACGGAAGCCGAGCAGGGCAAAGACGGCATCGTTGGCCTGCAGGATCTTGCCTTCCAGATCTGACACGAACACCGGGTCCGGTGCGTTCTTGATCAGGCTCTCGGCGTAGGCCCGGGCCTTGTCCAGCTCCCGCATATCGCGCAGGATGCCGATGGCCCCGATCACCTTGCCATCCAGGTCACGCAGGGCGGACGCGTTCAGGCTGGTGGGGATCACCTCCCCGCTCGCGCTGCGCGGATTCAGAACTACGTTCTGCATGACCCCTCGTTCTACCACTTCTCGCAGGGCGGCCGTGAATTCCCGGGTCTCCTCGGAACTGATGATTCGTGACAGCGACTGCTCGATCAGCTCGTCCGGACGGAACCCCAGGAGGGCGAAGACGGCATCGTTCGCTTGCAGGATCTTGCCTTCCAGGTCCGACACGAACACCGGGTCCGGCGCGTTCTTGATCAGGCTCTCGGCGTAGGCCCGGGCTTTGTCCAGCTCGCGCATGTCGCGCAGGATCCCGATCACGCCAATCGCGCGCCCGTCCGGGTCGCGCAGGGCAGAAGCGTTCAGGCTGGTGGGGATCACCTCGCCGCTCGCGCTGCGGGGGTTGAGTACCACGTTGCGCATCACGCCCCGTTCGACCACCTCGCGCAGCGCCGCCGTGAATTCTCTGGTTTCCTCCGGACTGATGAAGCGGGAGAGCGACTGCTCCAGCACTTCGTCCTGGCGGAATCCGAGCAGCTGGGAAACCGCGTCGTTGGCCTGCAGGATTTTCCCCTCGAGGTCCGATACGAACACCGGGTCCGGGGCGTTGGCAATGATGATGTCTGCTTCCAGAGAGCCACGCGGCTTCATGACCCTATCAGTACCGCGTCGGGTACGGAGTTCCGGCTGTCCCGTCATGCGTGCCCCCTTACCGACCGGCGGCGCCGGGATCGGTGGTGACGCTCAGCTTCTGAATCAGGACGATTGTAGCAAAGGAGACCCTTGCCTCGATCAAGGCTGGGTGGTCTGAGCGTGCAGAACTCTGTGGTGTACCTCAACCAGTCCCCCCGCAGTCCGCGGCGCGACCTGGACAATCTTCCTGTCAAATACAGCTGTGGATAACGACATTGCCCCGACGGCCATCGGAGGACGAGCGCCTCCCCGCATCTTGCGTATCGCGGCCCGCAAACATTGTGATGTGGAAAACCATATCCGGCGGTGACGGCCGACACAATGCGTCCCTAGAGAGTTTCGCTCCGAATTTCTCATCCGTCCAGAGCAGCAATGGATCGCTCGGTGGCGGGTACTGCGGCACGGCTAAAAAGGATGCACGTCTGCCTAGCCGGATGGCAAACCAGACGGTACATTCGGGGTTTGGTTCGAGGTGGGTGCCCTAATCGGTCGCGGACGGCCCGACGGGGCTACCGGGAAACGGTCGGATCCAGCTCTCGCCCGGCTCGGCCCGGGCCAAGCGCAACGCCGACGCCGCCCGCAGGATCGTCTCGGTGGCGTCGGACGACCGGACCTGGGAATCCGGTACGACATAATAGCCGGCGCGCAGCCGGAACCGCGCCGGGGAGTTGGTCTGTGCGCCGGCGCCTTCAACGACGGCTTGCGCCAGGCGCTCCGCGAGCCGCACCGATCCGGCCGCATCGGTGGCGCACGCCACGACCGCGAACTCCGCGGGCCCTACCCGGCCGATGGCATCGGCAAGGCGGCCGGCCGCCCGGAAGGCGCCGGCGATCTGCTCCACGGCGGTCTCTATCGTATCCTCGGTAGGTTGTGATGCGCGGCCCGCAGCGCCAAAGTCGGGCGCGAATGCCACGCAGGCAAGAGGAGCGTTCAGGCGTGCAGCCTGCGAGCCGAGCTCGCGGGCCCGCCGTGCCAGACCCCCCAGGTTGTACAGTCCCGTCCCCTGATCCACCAGCCCGTCCTCTCGTGCGCGATCCGCCCCCAGCTTGGCTTGGGTAAACGTCTGGAGCTTGAGGAGCAGGTGCTGCGCGTCGAGCGGCGGCCCGAAGTATTCCCAGGCGCCCGCTCGCAGCCCATCGATGCGCTGCTGCCGGGTGACGTGGTTCGGGTTCACCATGACGATTGGAGTGTCCGGGGTCAGCTGGGGTTCGTCGCGGAGCCCGCGGCACACGTCCAAGGCGTCCTGGTCAGGAAGGATTGCGTCGAGAATGATCGCGTCGGGTTGCGCGGTGCGGGCCCGCTCCAGCGTTTGGGCGCCGGTGTACGCCTTGAGGACGGTATATCCGCTCGGTGCGAGGATGGACTCGAGCGAGCGGCTCGACGACTCCTGGTCGCTTGCAATAAGTACGATGGGCTGTCGACCGGCGCGACCGGCGCCCCGCATGGAGTCTGCTGCGTCTCCGACCACTGCCTCTCCCACCACCGGGGGTGAATCGCGCGAACCTGTGGGTCTGACGCTGCGGTGTGACGACAAGATAGCCGGTTGTTGACCCGATGGTGCAACGCGTGACCTCGGCCCTGGCGCCCTGAGGACAGACGGCGTTGTAAGTCGTGCTCCTGCCTGCATGTTGGCCGCAGCTCCCCAGCGCAGCGCTCCCCGCCGGTCGGCCCCAAACTTGATGCGCTCGGGGGAGTCCTGCTCGCAAACCGGTCGGCTACGAGTGAGGAGACCGCCCATCCTCTGTCAGCGCTGTGAACGCCGCCTCGCGAACCCGAAACTGCCGCGGTTCTGGACCACACCCCGAAGCGTGTGGGGAGCATCGCGCCTGGGCGATCTGATCTGTGTGCGGTGCGGCTCAGTCCTTCCCGCGGAGATAGTGACGGAGCGGCTGCTCGGCAAGCTCTCCCAGCTCGGCCAATTCGGGCTCGCCGCCGCCGCCCGGCCGCTGCTCAAGGGGGCCGGCAACGACTGATGGCGAGGTAGTGGCTGCTCCCGCTCGGCCTTACCCATCGCAGGCTTCAATTGACACTGCGGTAGTCGTTTGCCAGGTCGGCGTTGGCTGCATAGGTTTATTGATATGGTTCCTCCACTCAGCGATTCCCAGTGGCAAATCTTCCGTGAGCAAATGGAGCTGATCGCGGAGCAGAACACCCGCTCACAGGTGCAACTCAATCCCGTCGCGGTGGCCGAGGCCATGCTGGTCTTGATGGATCGGATTGACGAATTGGAGAAACGGATAGCCGAGGACGCAGCGTGAGGTGACCACGCCGCCCCGCTGCCCCGCCTTCTTCATATCCACTGGTCATAGGTCGTCGTCCGTTTGAGCGCATCCGGATGCGCCCGGAACCACGCCATCATCAGCAACACCTCGTCAATCGATTCCAGCGGCAGCGGACCCGAAGGCGGCGGAGGCTGGCGCATCTCCTCCGCCACCACCGCCCGAAACGCCTCGTGCTCGATCGGCGTCGCGGGGAAGGGGAACGTCGCCCGCACCACGCCCCGGCGAAGCACGTACACCCGGTCGTCGCCCAGGTCGCCCGGATCCCGGTACACGAAGGTGAGCAGATCGACCGCGCTCCGGGCCCGGCTGGTGGCGGCCAGCAGCCACTCCAGCTGCTCGAACTTCTCCCGCCAGCGCACCGCCACCTCGAACTGCGCCTTCGCCGATGCCTCCTGCATCGCGCTCACCACCCGGTCGATGGGCTGGATGGTCCTGCCCTCGAGAAAGGCGATCGCGGTCTCCACCCGCCGCTGGTAGTCGCGCTGCGACACGAACCCGGCGCACGGGCCGCTGCAAAACCCCAGCTCATGCCTGAGGCACCCGGCCTGCCGCGGCTGGTCGAAGAGATCGCCCTGGCCGGAGAACACCACCGGCATGGTGGCCGCGCAATCGCGCAGGCCGAGCAGATCGTTGAGGGTCCGCACCGCCTCCATCATCCGGGCCATGGACTGAAACGGCCCATAGCAGCGCACATCGTCCTTGCTGATCGACCCGCCGCCGTAGACCCTTGGCGCCGGCCCTCCGGCGACCTTGATCAGTACCGAGCGGCGAGTACGGTTGGCCTTGTGGTTGAAGTGGGGCCGGAACTTCCGAATCTGCCGTAGCTCGCCCAGATACGCGGCAAACTCGCTGGGGACGTAGTCCCAGGTGATCTCACTGGCCGCATAGAGAATCCGGGCGGCCTTGTCGTCGGGATATTTCGCGCGGAAGTAGGTGAGCAGCCGGGTGCGGAGCCGCTTGGCCTTGCCCACGTACAGCACTCGTCCGGTCGCGTCGAACATCCGGTACACGGCCGGCCGGTTCTCCGCCAGCGCGCGCACCCGGCCCAGCAGCTGGCCCAGATCGGTGGAAGGAAGCGGTACCAGCCGTTGGGAGCGGCTACGACTCACGACTGGCAGCGGTGACAGAAGACCGAGATCCGGGCATCGATCGCGTGGGTGCCGGTGAGCCGGGTACCGCATACCCGGCACGGCTCTCCCTCGCGCCCGTAGACCAGCAGCTCCAGCTGGAAGCTCCCCGACTCGCCGGTGCCGGTCTTGTAGTCCCGCACGGTGGTGCCGTTGGAGTCGATCGCCGCCGCCAGGATCCGCCGGATCTCGCCGTGCAGCCGGCGATGGTCGTCGGGGCCCAGCGATCGGGCCGGCTTCGAGGGATCGATCCCGGCCGCGAAGAGGGCCTCGTTGGCGTAGATGTTTCCCACCCCGGCGATATACCGCTGGTCCATGATCACCTTCTTGATCGCCTGCCGGCTCGCGCGGAGCGCGCTGCCCAATCGTTCGGCCGTGTAATCCGGCTCCAACGGCTCGGGTCCGATCGCCTCGGTATATCGCTCCCACTGCTTGTGGTCGAGCAGGAGCAGCGTGCCTAGCCGGCGCACATCGTCGTATACCAGCTCGCGCCCATTGTCGAGCTGGGCCCGGAGGACCGCGTACTTCGCTGCATCGGGTTTGAGCGGGCGCCGGTGAACCTGGAGCGAGCCGGTCATCCCCGGCTGGACAACCAGTCGCCCGGTGTCGAGCTCGAGCACGGCGTGTTTAGCCCGGCGAAACACCCGGCGGATGGTGCCGCCGGTGAGACGCTTGAGCAGCCGGCGGCGGCTGGTCCCCCGCAGCACATCATCATGGCTGAGGATGGCTCGAACGATGCGGCGGCCCACGAGGGCAGAGCGAATGTCTCGGACGATGGTTTCGACTTCGGGAAGCTCAGGCATCGAGGGCCGTCAAGGCGTGACCGTGACCGTCCCTTTCATGGTCGGATGAATGCTGCAGTGAT
>DASYIX010000040.1:0-8226 GCA_035997125.1 Gemmatimonadales bacterium | reverse complement strand
GGGGGGGTGGAGATGGTGATGCCGGGGGACAACGTGCAGATGACGATCGAGCTGATCACGCCGATCGCGATGGACGAGGGGCTCCGCTTTGCCATCCGGGAGGGCGGCCGCACGGTGGGCGCCGGCGTGGTCACCAAGATTCTCAAGTAGAGAGCGAGTAACCTATGGCTCAGAAGATCAGGATTCGCTTAAAAGCTTTCGATCACGTGGTGCTGGACCAGGCCGCAGCGGATATCGTGCGCACCGCCGAGAAGACCGGTGCCCAGGTGTCCGGTCCGATTCCGCTTCCGGTGAAGACCGAGCGTTGGACCGTGCTGCGCAGCCCTCACGTGGATAAGAAGAGCCGGGAGCAGTTCGAGCTGCGTACCCACAAGCGACTGATGGATATCAACGACTCTCGTCCGCAGACGATGGACGCGCTGACCAAGCTCGATCTGCCGGCCGGCGTCGACGTCGAGATCAAGGTCGAATAGCGATGGCCATGGGACTGATCGGCCGGAAGCTCGGGATGACCCGGGTATTCGAAGAGGATGGAACCGCGGTGCCGGTGACGGTGATCGAGGCCGGTCCCTGTCGGGTCGTGCAGGTGCGCGATGGCGGCGTGCAGCTCGGGTTTGGAGCTCGTCGCAAGCAGCGCACCAGCAAGGCCCAACTGGGTCATGCGAAGAAGGCGGGTCTCGAGACCGCGCCCCAGGTGCTCCGCAGCTTCACCGTGAACAGTGATGCTCCCGCTGCCGGTGCCGAGGTAAAAGTGGACATCTTCGCGCCCGGCGAGCTGGTGAAGGTCACCGGCACCACCAAGGGTCGCGGCTTCCAGGGTGTGGTGCACCGCTACCATTTCGGCGGCGGTCCGGCCAGCCACGGTAACACCCGGCATCGGAAGCCAGGCTCGATCAGCCCGGGCACCGACCCATCTCGGGTCATCAAAGGCAAGCGGATGCCCGGCCACATGGGTGCCGAGCGGCATACTGAAGTGGGCCTCCGGGTGGTGCGGGTGGATGCCGAGCGGAATCTCTTGTTCGTGCGGGGCGCAATTCCCGGATCGAAGAACGGCATCGTGACGGTGGCAAAACAGGGAGGGCCGAGCCGCCATGATTGAGGCTCCGCACTATTCCGCCGAGGGCGCCAAGCGGGGAACGAACTTCTCCCTGCCCGAGGACTATTTCGACGGCACCGTGAACGAGCCGGTGCTGCACCAGGCGGTAAAGGTGTACCTGAACAATCAGCGTCAGGGCACTCATCAGACCAAGAGCCGGAGCTTCGTCTCCGGTGGCAACCAGAAGCCCTGGAAGCAGAAGGGCACTGGGCGGGCCAGGCAGGGCTCAATCCGCGCTCCGCATTGGCGGGGTGGCGGCATTGTCTTCGGACCGACTCCGCGAGACTACCGGACCGAGATCCCCCGCAAGGTGCGTCAGCTTGCTCGGAAGAGCGCGCTCAACGCCCGGGCTCGCGAAGGTGCGGTGCACGTAGTCGAGCGACTGGCGTTCCGCGCTCCCAAGACGGCGCAGCTGGCCGGTCTCCTCGGTAGCCTCGGCCTGGGCGGCCGTAAGGCCCTGGTGCTCACCGCCGGGCACAACCCGAATGCCTATCTCAGCGGCCGGAACCTGCCTAGCGTCGAGGTGATGGCGTATCCCGAGGCCTCGGCCTACGACATCCTATGGTCGGAAGCGGTCGTGGTCGAGGAAGGTGCGCTGACCGGGGTCATGCCGGAGCCGCTGCCGGAGGAGACTGAGGCGGAACGGGCAGAGCGGTCGGAAAAGAAGCGGCGTCCGCTCGCCGCCAAGCCGGCGGCAAAGGCCAAGAAGCCCAAAGCGGAGAAGAAGCCCGTGGCCAAGGCAAAGCCGGCCAAAAAGACTACGGCAAAAAAGAGTGCGTCCAAGCCGGCGAAGAAGGCTGCGCCAAAGAAGAAGGGGTCCAAGTAAATGCCGACGCTACATCAGGTCGTGGTCCGGCCGGTGGTAACCGAGAAGAGCTCGGCGGCTTACCAGACGAGAAAAGAGTACACCTTCGAGGTGCATCCCGAGGCCAACAAGTACCAGATCCGGGACGCGCTACAGAAGCTCTTCAACGTGACCGTGACCGACGTGCGCACCATGCAGATGCGGCGACACGAAGTCACCCGGGGCCGTACCCGGGGCACCACGGCGCGCTGGAAGAAGGCGATCGTGACGCTCAAGGACGGAGACTCCATCGCCGTGTTCGAGGGCTGATATGAGCATCAAGCAATTTCGTCCGATGACGCCGGCCACCCGGTTCCGGTCGGTCTCGGGGTTTGACGAGATCACCCGGACCACGCCGGAGAAATCACTGCTGGAGCCCAGGAAGGGCAGCGGCGGCCGCAACAATCAGGGCCACCTGACTTCCCGGCACCGCGGTGGAGGGCACAAGCGGCAGTACCGCAAAGTCGACTTCAAGCGGAACAAGTTCGGGATTCCCGGCAAGGTCGCGGAAATCGAGTACGACCCCAACCGGAGTGCCCGCATCGCCCTGATCGTGTATGCCGACGGCGAGAAGCGCTACATCCTGCATCCCAAGGGCCTGGCCCAGGGTGATACGGTGGTGTCCGGCCCGGGCTCCGATACTCGGACGGGTAACGCGGTCCCGTTGGGCGAGATTCCCCTGGGCACCAACGTGCACAACATCGAGCTCAAGATCGGTAAGGGTGGTCAGATGGCCCGCACCGCGGGCTCCAGCGCACAGGTGGTGGCCAAAGAGGGCGAGTACGTGACTCTCCGGCTGCGGTCGTCCGAGATGCGCCTGGTACATGGACGGTGTCTTGCGACCGTCGGCGAGGTGGGCAACGCGGAGCACGAGCTCCTCTCCGTCGGGAAGGCGGGCAAGAGCCGCTGGCTGGGCAAGCGACCCAAGGTCCGCGGCGTGGCCATGAATCCGGTGGATCACCCGCTGGGCGGCGGCGAGGGCAAGAGCTCCGGTGGGCGGCCGCCGACGTCACCCTGGGGCAAGGTTGAAGGCAAGAAGACTCGGCATCGCAAGAAGCCGTCGAACAAGATGATCGTCCGCGGACGCAAGCGTGGAAGGGCGACGACCTAATGGCCAGAAGCGTAAAGAAGGGCCCCTTCGTTCAGGACGCGTTGATGACCAAGGTTCAGGTCCTCAACAGCAAGAACGAGAAGCGGGTGGTGAAGACCTGGAGCCGGGCGAGCACGATCCTGCCCGAGTTCGTGGGCCACACCTTTGCGGTGCACAACGGGAACAAGTTTGTCCCGGTGTACGTCACCGAGAACATGGTGGGCCACAAATTGGGTGAGTTTGCGCCGACCCGGCTGTTCCGGGGGCACAGCGGCAAGATCACGACCGACAAGAAGGCCAAGCCGGAGTGACCATGAGCGGCCATGCAATTCAGCGGCTGGTGCGCCAGTCGCCCCGAAAGATGCGGCTCGTCATCGATCTCATCCGGGGTAAGGACGTGAACGAGGCGTACGCCATTTTGAAATACAACAAGAAGCTGGCGGCCAAGCAGATCGCCAAGACCCTGAAGTCCGCCGTGGCAAACGCGGAGCAGAAGGCGCTCAAGGAGAATGAGAGCTTCGATCCCGATGCGCTGTTCGTGAAGAAAGCCATCGTGAACGGCGGTCAGCCGCTCAAGCGCTTCTCCGCCGCGGCGCAGGGACGCGCCACCCCGATCCGGAAGCGCACCAGTCACGTGGAGATCTACGTGGACAGCAAGGAGGCTGAGTAATGGGCCAGAAGGCGAACCCGATCGGGCTACGGCTCGGCATCGTTCGGCAATCCTCGTCCCGGTGGTTTGCCACCAAGGAGATGCCGGCGCTGCTTAAGGAAGACGAGCTGATCCGGAAATACCTCAAGCAGCGACTGGGCCACGCGGCCATCTCCGAGGTCCACATCGAACGGCGTCCGGGCAAGGTGACCATCACCGTGCACACCGGCAGGCCGGGAGTGGTGATCGGCAAGCGGGGAGCCGAGGTGGACAAGCTCCGGGACGAGCTGGCGCAGCTTACCGGCAAGGAAGCGGCGATCAACGTCGAAGAGATCAAGCGGCCGGAGTTGTCGGCCCAGTTGGTCGGCGACAACATCGCCCATCAGCTCACCCAGCGGATTTCCTTCCGCCGGGCCATGAAGCGCGCCGTGCAGAGCGCCATGCGGATGGGAGCGCAGGGCATCAAGGTGCGTGCAGCCGGACGCCTCGGCGGCGCCGAGATCGCCCGGACCGAGGGGTACCACGAGGGCCGGGTGCCGCTGCACACGCTGCGGGCGGATATCGATTACGCCACCAGCACTGCGAAGACCACCTACGGGACCATCGGCATCAAGGTGTGGATCTTCAAGGGCGAGGTCATCGAGGACATGGCCGGCCGCACCTACAGCACGGGAGCGTAGGCAGATGCTGGCGCCGAAGCGGATCAAGTTCCGGAAGCAGTTCAAGGGCCGTACCAGGGGCATTGCCGCCCGGGGCAATACAGTGGCCTTTGGGGAATTTGGGCTCATGAGCCTGGAGCCGGGGTGGATTACCAACCGGCAGATCGAGGCCTCCCGAGTGGCCATGACCCGTGAGATGAAGCGAGGCGGCAAGGTGTGGATCCGCATCTTCCCGGACAAGCCGATCACCAAGAAGCCGGCCGAGACCCGCATGGGGAAGGGCAAGGGCAATCCGGAGGGGTGGGTCGCCGTGGTCAAGCCGGGCCGGGTGCTGTTCGAGATCGAAGGCATCAGCCAGGACCTGGCCAAGAAGGCGCTGGCGCTCGCGTCGGCCAAGCTGCCGGTCAGGACCCGCTTCGTGCACCGCCAGGAGGTCTAGTCCGTGAAGCCAAACGAACTGCGGGACATGTCCCTGGAGGACTTGGAGTCGAAGCTGAACGAGCTGACCGAGGAGCGGTTCCGGCTCCGGTTCCGCTCGGCAACCGAGTCGATCGAGAACCCGATGCGGTTTCGGGCCATCCGGCGGGATATTGCGAGGATCAGGACGATTTTGGAAGAGAAGTCGCGAGTCGCGAGTCAGGAGTCACAAGCTGACTCAGAAGCTTCCAGCTGACGCGACTCGAGACCCGTGACTGACAGGAAAACGAACATGGCCGAAACAACCGAAGCACCCCGCACCCGCCGCAAGGTCCGTCAAGGCGTGGTCACCAGCGACAAGATGCAGAAGACCGTCACGGTCTCGCTGGTGCGCCGCTATGCCCACCCGGTCTACGGCAAGCAGGTCACTCGCACCAAGAAGGTAAAGGCGCGGAACGATCACGACGCCAAGCTGGGTGACACGGTGCGGATTATGGAGACCAGGCCTCTGGCCAAGACGGTGAACTGGCGGGTGACGGAGATCGTGGAGAGGGCGAAGTAACATGGTTCAGCAAGAAACCATTCTCCGCATCGCGGACAACTCGGGTGCCCGCCGCGCGCTGGTCATCCGCGTGCTAGGCGGCAGCAAGCGCCGGTACGCAGGCCTGGGCGATACGGTAGTGGTCGCGATCAAGGACGCCATCCCGACCGGTCAGGTGAAAAAGGGCGACGTGGCCAGGGCCGTGATCGTGCGTACCGCCAAGGAGACCCGGAGGAAGGACGGCTCCTACATCCGCTTCGACGAGAATGCGGCGGTGCTGATCAACGAGGCCGGCGAGCCGCGGGCCACCCGCATCTTTGGGCCCGTCGCCCGAGAGCTCCGGGAGAAGCGCTACATGAAAATCGTCTCACTGGCTCCGGAGGTGCTGTAGCATGAAGCCGCTCGTGTTCAAGAAGGCCAAACGGATCCGGCACCAGCCGCCGGTCCGGGTGCGGCTGCACATCACCAAGGGTGATACGGTGCAGGTCATCTCGGGCGAGGACAAAGGCAAACGGGGTCGGGTGCTCCGGGTGCATCTCAAGACCGGCCGGGTCACCATCGAGGGCGTGAACGTGGTCAAGCGGCATCGCCGCGCCACCCAGACGGCCGAGGGGGGGATCGTCGAGTTCGCCGCGCCGATTCATCACTCCAAGGCCATGCTCATCGATCCCAAGAGCGGGGAGCCCACCCGGGTACGGCGCCGCCGGGATGCCGATGGAACCGTGGAGCGGATCGCCCTGAAATCAGATCAGCCGATCCCGAGGAGCCGCTAGTCATGGCCGAAGAGACTAAAGAAGGTGCGGAGGGCGCAAAAGGCGGGAAGGCTGGTAAAGCTGGCGGGACGGCCACGGCCACGGCCACGAAGGGCGGCGGCGGCGGCCAAGGCTCCGGTAAGGGCAAAGACAAGGGACAGGCTGCGGCCGTCGATCATGCGCCCAAGGCAATGGAAGGCACGCCCCGGCTGCAGGAGTATTACGAGAAGACGGTCCGCCCCAAGCTGGCCAAGGAGTTCGG
Organism: Gemmatimonadales bacterium; assembly: GCA_035997125.1. GTDB lineage: Bacteria > Gemmatimonadota > Gemmatimonadetes > Gemmatimonadales > GWC2-71-9 > CAVVWJ01. The sequence continues at coordinate 1,916 of DASYIX010000040.1, read as the reverse complement.
GCTTACCAATCCAAACCAGGTTCCTCGCATGGTGAAGATCGTGCTGAACGTGGGCATGGGCGATGCGGGCAAGAACCCGAAGCAGCTGGACGCGGCCGTGGAGGAACTGGGACTGATCACCGGGCAGAAGGCCCAGGTGACCCGGGCCAAGAAGGCCATCGCGAATTTCGGGCTCCGGGCCGGCATGCCGGTCGGGGCTGCGGTGACGCTCCGGGGAGCCCGGATGTACGAGTTCCTCGACCGGTTCATCAATCTCGCGGTGCCGCGGATCCGCGATTTTCGCGGGCTGCCCAGCCGCAGCTTTGATGGCCGGGGGAACTACACCTTCGGCATCAAGGAGCAGATGATCTTCCCCGAGATCGATTTCGATCGGGTGGAGAAGATCCACGGAATGGACATCACCCTGGTCACCTCGGCCGATCGCGACGATCTGGCGATGGGGCTCCTGCGGGAGCTGGGCTGGCCGTTCCGGGGCGAGACACCTCAGAGGGTTGCATAATGGCAAAGACAGCCTGGATCGAAAGAGCAAAGCGCACCCCGAAGTTCAAGGTGCGCACGGTGCGCCGCTGTCAGCGGTGCGGTCGTTCCCGCGCGGTGCTGCGGAAGTTCGGCCTCTGCCGTATCTGTTTCCGTGAGCTCGCCTTGAAGGGGGAAATCCCGGGCGTGCGCAAGGCCAGCTGGTAAGGGGAACGATCAAGTATGAACCTGACAGATCCCGTCGCGGATATGTTGACCCGGATTCGGAACGCCTGCTCGGCGGGCCACCGGCGTGTGGATATGCCGGTGTCCAAGCTCAAGAGCGAGGTCGCCCGATTGCTGCGAGACAACCACTACATTGCCGACTTCAAAATTCTCGATGACGGCGCCCATGGTGTCTTGCGGCTTTATCTCAAGTATCACAATGAGGCCCCGGTCATCCGCGAGCTTCGGAGGGTATCAACGCCCGGGCTCCGCCGGTACGTGAAGTGCCGCGAGCTCCCGCGGGTCAAGAACGGGCTCGGCATGGCGATCGTGTCGACCCCGAGAGGGCTGATGACCGACCGCGAGGCCCGCACCGCCAACCTGGGCGGCGAGCTACTCGCCGTGGTCTGGTAGGAGGCGTCATGTCGCGTATCGGCAGAAAACCCGTGGTGGTTCCCAAAGGGGTAACCCTCCAGGTCGACGGAAACACGGTGGCGGTCAAAGGTCCCCGCGGGGAGCTGCGCCGCTCGCTCCATCCGGACATGGAGATCGCGCTGAAGGACAACCAGTTCACTGTGGCCCGGCCGTCGGAGGAGAAGCGGCACAAGGCGCTCCACGGGCTGACGCGCACCCTGGTTCAAAACATGGTCGAGGGCGTGTCTAAGGGGTTCAGCAAGAGCCTGGAGATCCAGGGTGTCGGCTACAAGGCAGAGGCCAAGCCGTACGGGGTCAACTTGATCGTGGGCTACTCCCATCCGGTGAAGTATGAGGCGCCCAAGGGGATCAAGATCTCGGTGGACAACAACGTCATGGTCAAGATAGAAGGCGCGGACAAGGAGCTGGTCGGCCAAGTGGCCGCGGAGCTTCGCCAGGTGCGGCCCCCCGAGCCCTACAAGGGTAAAGGGATTCGCTACGTAGGTGAGCAGGTCCGCCGCAAGGCCGGCAAGACGGGAGCCAAATAACCATGCGCAGTATTCACGCCCCCAAGTCGCGGCAGCAACTGCGCTATCGCCGGCATCTCCGAGTGCGGCGTAAGGTCAGCGGCACTGCGGAGCGCCCCCGCCTGGTGGTCTACCGCTCCCTCAAGCACATCTACGCCCAGCTGGTCAACGATGAGCTGGGGGTAACCCTCCTCGGCGTCAGCGATGCCACCGAGGGAGTCCAGGTGGACGGAGCAGGTAAAGTCGGCCGGGCCAAGGGCACCGGCAAGCTGCTGGCCCAGAAGGCCACCGAAG
>DASYIX010000039.1:0-22929 GCA_035997125.1 Gemmatimonadales bacterium | reverse complement strand
GCTATCACAGCCCCTGCGGCGATCCCGGCGGCCTGGATCCCAACGAGGCCTATCCCTATCCCAACGGAGCGATCGGCGTGTACGGGCTGGACGTGATCGCGGCGAGTCTCAAGCCGCCGACCGCGCCAGACATCATGAGCTATTGCCTGGATCCATGGATCAGCGACTACACTTACAAGAAGGTCCAGGCGTTCCGCCAGGCCAGCGGCATCCGCACTCAAACCTCGCTGTCCCAGAAGCAGCCCGCTCTGCTGGTGTGGGGACACATCGTGAACGGACAGCCGGTGCTGGAGCCGGCCTTTCAGGTCGTCACCCGTCCCAGCCTGCCGACCGCTCCAGGACCCTATTCGATCGAGGCGACCGCTTCCGACGGATCGAGAGTCTTTGCCCTCTCCTTTGATGCTCAGCCAGTAGCGGATGATCCTCAGGAAAGCCGGCACTTTGCCTTTGCGGTGCCGCTGGATCAGACCCGCGCCGCCCAACTGACTAACCTCCGGCTGATAGCGCCGGGAGCTCGAGTGGCCGGCATGTCGCAGTCAGTGGCCCGGCTCGAGCGGACTGCCGTGCCCAACACCGTGGCGGTGCGTCGGGAGGCGGGCGGAGCGGTGCGGCTTCAGTGGAACAGCGCGGCTCACCCCATGGTCATGGTACGGGATCCAGACACCGGCGAGGTGCTTTCATTTGCCCGGGGCGGCGATGCTCGGGTGTGGACCAGGAAGAGCATCGTGGATCTGGAAGTGTCGGACGGGGTTCAGAGTCAGCGGGTGCGCCGGGCCATCAACCGGCCGTAGGCAGTCTCCTCCGGTTTCTTCGTAGCGGGGGGCTTCCTCGTTTCACTCGAGGCGGAGTTCCCCTGCTCTCCCCGGTTCGATCGCCAGACCCGGCTCTTTCCCTCAGCGATCTCGTCCATGGTACGCCCGGTCGCTACCGACGTTGGATTCTCGGCCGTGACATCCGAACCGGGTACCGCGTGTTCGTCCCGGTGTTTGATGAGCAGCCACTGCGGCTTGCCGGACTGACCGCGCCGCATCCGCACCAGTGCCCAGGAGCCCTTCAGCCGCTTCCCGTTGAGCACGAACTTGAAGTCGCCCTTCTGGTACCCTCGGCGAAGCCCCTCCACCGGATCCGGATCGCTTCCTCCGTAGGTGTAGGTCCCCCGGTCCCACAGCATGACCGTGCCGCCCCCGTATTCGCCTTGGGGGATGGTCCCCTCGAACTTGTTGTACTCGATGGGATGGTCTTCCACTTCCATGGCCAGCCGCTTGACCGAAGGGTCCAGGCTGGGACCCTTGGGGACGGCCCAGCTCTTCATCACCCCGTCCAGTTCCAGCCGAAGATCGTAGTGCAAGTGACTGGCATCGTGCTTCTGAATCACGAACGCCAGTTTCTTTGCCTGCCGGGCGTCGCCACCCTTCGGCTCAGCGGTCTTGGTGAAGTCCCGCTTCCGCCGGTACTCCGACAGCTGGCCCTCGGCGCTGGCTGCCGGCTTTCCAGTCACCTTCTTGGGCATCAGGCTCTCTTCCGCCTTCGGGCCACCCTCTTAGCATGGCGTGATAGAGCCGCCCGCGAAACGGAGGATTTCGGCTCGCGCTTCAGGCGCTTCTTCATAGCAGCACTACGCTTGCTGGACTTGCGAGGCTTGCGCCTTCCCTGTCCCACCCCGTAGTCCCGCTCCGCCGATTGACGGGTGCTCTTCTTTGTTTGGCCCCTCTTGGGCGGCTTGAGGGGCACCCCGGCCCGGCGGGCTTTCGACAGGCCGATAGCGATGGCCTGCTCCGGCGACCGTGCTCCGTGCTTGCCTTCGCGAATGTGCTCGATCTCCTCGCGGACGAATTCTCCCGCCGCGGTGCTGGCACTCTTGCCGGCCCGCAGGTCTGCCTTGGCTCTCTCGATTGTAGCTTTCTCTGGCATAGTTCTCACCTCCCGCGGATAACCTGGGGAGAGTGCGACAGAGCCGCTGTGCTTGCAGTCACTTTCGAGATTTTTGTGGCTGGCCGAGCAGCCTCTCGAGCGGGAAGCGACCGCGGGTGGCGAGCAACGGCCTCCACAAATCGCCCAGCTTCCGGACCCGCGGGGGCACGTTGTCAATCCGGAAGTCCTCGATCTTGAAGCCGGCCTCGACTTCGTCCCACGTCACCGGGGTGGACACCGTGGCCCGCTCGGTCGGACGGACCGAGTAGATCGAGGCGAGGGTCCGGCCCCAGGCATTCTGGTTGTAGTCCACCAGCACCCTACCGTGGGGCCGGTGGGCCACCCGATACTCCGCGGTGATGAGATCGGGATGGAAGTGCTCCAGCCCTTTCGCCAGCGCCTTGGCAAACCCCCAGACATCCCTCTGCACCGGCCCCCGAACGATGGGCACGTAGACATGTACCCCCTTCGAGCCGCTGGTCTTGGCCAGCGGACTCATGCCGAGCTGGCGGAGCGCCTCCCGAAGCACCACGGCGGTCTCGAGCACCCGGTCGAAGCCCGCTCCCGGCACCGGGTCGAGGTCGAAGTGGAGATAGTCGGGACGATCGGTGTCGTCGCAGCGGGCGTACCAGGGATTGAGATCGATGCAGCCGAGGTTTACTACCCAGAGCAGCGAGGCCAGATCCTGCACCAGGGGAAAGGCGATCAGGCTCTCCGACTTGTGCATGATCTCACAGGTCTGCAACCACTCGGGCCTGGGCTCGGGTGTCCGCTTCATGAAGAACCACTTCCCGTGGATCCCGTTGGGATAGCGCTTCATCACCATCGCCCGGTCTCGGAGATGGGGAAGCAGCACCGCGGAGACATCGGCGTAGTACTGGAGCAGGTCCCGTTTGGTAAGTCCCAGCTCGGGCCAGAAGATCTTGTGAAGATTGGTGAGATCTACGGCGTGATCGCCCAGGCGGACCGTGACGTTCTCGCCATCGGGTATGCGGACCCCCGCTCGAGCCGCCCTGGTGACGGTCATCGGGTGACGGCCACTTTGCGCGCCCGCGGTCCCCGCCTCACGGCGCCCGCCACCGGCTCATAGGCGAGCTCCCTCCCCTCCCGGGCCGCGCGCAAGAGCAGCGCGCCCCGGCTCATGTCACCCCGGCCGACGAACTCCGTGGGAAAGAGGAGCCGGTCACCGATGACCTCGAGCAGCACGTCCACGTACTTGCCGGTGGCCACGCTGCCGAGCAACACGATCTCGGTGCCGGTCCCCAGGCGGGACGCGTCTCGAAGGAGCGGAGTGCGATAGCGAGGATGATCAGCCCGGATGTCCACCGAACCGAAGGCGTGCAGATCTCGAACTCCGATCGCGGTATCCGCGGCCACCAGGCCGCGATCGGTGGTAATGATCTGGACCCCGACGCTCTCGGCCGGTGGGCGGGCGAAGCGGTTTGAGTAGGTGAGCTTACCTCGGAAGTAGAGCCCGCTGAGAAAGCTGAACGCCTCGCCCAGCGTCACCCCAGCCGAGCGCAGCCGCTGGGCCAGGGGAAATGCGGCCCGCGGGTTCAACAGCAAGGCCGCGCGTTTCCCGCCGCAATGGGCGGGAGAGAGAAGAAAGATTCGTGAAGCGGTCATGGCCTCTCAACTGGATTGCCTCGCGCGGTCCTGGTAACGGACCCGGTCGTTGGCTCGGCGTCCCTTGGCTTTGGCCGGCGGTCCCAGAAGCGGAATGAGCGCCCGGTGAAGGGCCTCGGTGGTGAACGGCTTCTCCAGGAACGGCAGCTCGGGGTACGCAGCGACCAGCTCGGCGATCTCCCCCACAGGATAGGCGGACATGAGGATGATCGGCAACCGGGGATGGAGATCGCGCGCGCGCTCGGCCAGCTCGCCGCCGTCCATATACGGCATGATCACGTCGGTCAGAATCAGGCGAATCTCGCCCGGATGCTGCTGGATGTTGCGGAGGGCTTCGCGACCGTCACGCGCGGTGCGCGCCTGGTAGCCAAGGGCGCGGACCATCCGGCAGATGGTGGACCGGGGTGTCTCTTCATCATCAACGATCAGGACCGTTGGGTCGGCCGCAAATCGCGACCGGCGGTCTCCTCGGCTGGGCATACGGGCTCCGGGCAGCGAACGGCTGCCTTGGCCCTCCCCACGAAGAGGGGTTCGTTAGAAACTTGCCCCGCACACCAAGGTCGTGCGGAGGGACACCTACCCGGTGCGAGGAACCGCGCTGGGCGGTCTTCCACAATGCCGGATGGGGGAGAGGAAAGCTAGTGGAAAAGTTGAGAAGCTACAACCAGGGTGAGGAGCAACCTGTGACTAACCATCTAGTTAGTTGCTGCGAGCTCAACCTGGGTCGAGGGTTGATAAGCGGCCGGGCCTCACCTCGTGGCGGTAACGCTGAGCGATCCGCTCGGCACACTGCACGACCGGGACGTGCAGCGATACTCGGGGTAGGCGTAGAGCGACTCGTGTCCTGCCGCATCGACCGCCGCCACGGAGATGTATGAGGTCCCGCTGAGGATGCCGAGATCGTCGATCAAGCTCAAGGCGGAGGAGAGCGCATCTCCGGACACCACCAGCCTGGTGCGATAGAAGTTCTCGGTGGCGCTGCGGGCCGAGATGACGTAGTGGTCGACCGAGCCCGAAGTGGGCGGCGCCCAGGTGGCCCTCAGCATGCCCGACGAGGCCCGCTGGACACTGAGCGACTGAGGAGGAGTCGGTGCCCGCGCCATGCTGGCGGCGCTCGCCGCGACGACCTGCGCTACCCGTGCCGTGTACGACGGGGTGACGTACTGGTAAAGGTCGTCGGGTGAGTGCTGATGGCTGAGGTTCTCGGTCACATCGATGAACCGAACCCCCGGGATTCCCTTCCCGATGAATGATTTGTGATCGCTTCCCCGGCTCGGGCGATCCTCCCGAAGCTTGGGGATCATCGTCATCGTGGGCACGTAGAGGCCACCCCAGAATCCGATGTGCCGCATGACTCCCCGGGACGGAGACGTGTCGTCGCTACTGCCATCGCCGGAAGAAATCTCCCGCGGCGTACCCGGCGAATAGAGCCGGAACTGCTGCAGCGCCGTAAGGTCGTTGACCGTGTTGTCCCCGCCCACGATGTCGGCAGTGAAGTTCAACTCGAGCGTCCCGTCCGGGAAATAGTCCCGATAGTTGCCGTTCACGAAAGCGGATGAACCATAGAGCCCCTGCTCTTCTCCCGACCAGGCAGCGAAGACCACGGTCGCGTCGAAGCTGTACTGGGACATGACTCGAGCAACTTCGAGTACCAGGGCGGTCTGGGATCCGGAGTCGTTGGCGCCGGGGGCGGGATTGGCTCCGTCCTTGACGTTGGTGTTTCTCGAATCGTAGTGCCCACCGATCACGATCAGCCGGTTCGAGTTACCGGTGCCGGGAATCCAGGCAATGACGTTGTGCAGCGTGCGACTGTCGCCACAGCCGGTATAGGTCCAGGGATCGAGTCTCACCTCGACTCCGGGGAGCGCGGCGAACTGACTCTGGATCCAGTCCCGGGCCGCGCCGATGCCCGGCGCAGCCCCGCTGTTGTCTGAACAAGTGTTGCGGGTCTCGAACCCGACGAGGGTCTGGATATCGGCCGCGACCCGATCGGGGTCCACGGCAGCCACGATGGCCACGATGTCTGGATCCAGCGGCAAACCCAACCCGACGTCGGCGGTGACCTTCGGGGTTTCGGCCGCATTGCTCGGGCCGCTCGCCCCGACGGTCGGCTCACTGGTATCCCCGCCACATCGGACCACCAATACCATCAGGGCGAACAATGACATGAGTCTACGCATGGAAACTCCAGGCCGGCGAGAAAGGAGGCGCATTGGCGAAGGGAGCGCCACCGATGGCCGCGATGCTGAAATGGTCGGGTGACACGCAGGGGCAAAATCAAGGTGGCTCGAGCCAAGGTCCGGTGCTAGGACCGGTTTGCGACATCTAGGGCCTGTTTTGCGACAAACCCTCCAGCTCAGAACAGTCTCTCGTCGAAGGAGAAGGCCCGCGATCGGACCACCTGTATGAGGGCCGCGTCGGGGTGCGTGGGATTGATCAGGTAGTTCAGCTCTTCCGGCACCACCGCCGAGGGAACACCCAGTACCGCGTGGCTCTGTTGCTCCAGCCAGGCATCACCTATGGCTCGGCACCCCGGATGGTTCGGAATCTGCCGCCAATTGGCGGGCAGCGTGGTGACGTCGAGGATTTCGGCCGTTACCGACTCCGGAGACTCAATTTCGAACGCACGGAGGTCCCTGGGGATGAGGTCCGGATCGGTGTGGACCAGCAGCTCGAGAACCGAAAGCGACAGCGTGCTCGAGGTGTAGACCACTCGCATCCCGGGAGAATTCCAGCGGCCTCCTGCCCTCCGGGCGCCCTCGCCGTCCAAGACGGCGTGGATCCGCCTCGCCACCCGCCAGACCCGCATGTGGGAGAAGCCAGCGCGGGTTAGCTGAAGATGCCGTGGGCGATCCGCTCCAACATCTGCTCCAGCACCCGCGCGCCGCTATCGGTATCCAGCAGCTCGACCGGCGCAGCACCTTGGAGCTCCCGATTGGGGCGCCGCATCCAGGCCGCGGCCTTCTGCCGGTCCTGAAAAGTGTCCAGGGCGACCGCAAAAATGCGGGCGACGCGGGCCAGCTTGTCCGACTCCTCCCGCGAGAGCGGCTGATGGCGCCGCTTGCGATGAGCCAGGGTCCGCCGGGGAATGATGTACTTCTCCACTTCCTGGGGCGTGAGCTCTCCCCGCTTGACCAGCGCCTCGAGCACGGCCGTGGGCAGGCCGTCCTGCACCAGGCGGACAAAATCGAAGTCCGACCGGATGTCGCTCTTGAGCAGCTTCTTGCCGCCGAGCCACTTGGCGATATCGGCAGCGTGGGTCATCGGGTCCTCTTGGGCATATGCCCAAAACTAGTGGGCATTTGCCGCAGGATGCAAGGGGGGGGCGAGAAAAGCCCGCCCTGAGGGCGGGCATAGCAGGGGCGGGACTCGAACCTGCGACCCCGGCATTATGAGGACTGGGACCTACGTCTAGAGGGGTCTAAGTGGTTGTCAATACAACACGCCTTCCCCGCCCCGCGCTAGCGAATTGCTGGCTCCATAGTGCCAAGCATAGTGCCAGGAGCCGATCTTGAACGAAAGACTTGAGCAGCTCGCGCTGGTGCGGCGTCGGATGGACGAGCTCGTGAAGCGATGTCAGGAGTTCAAGCTCTGGAGTCTAAATCCACGGGACTGTGACTGAGGTCACCGGCGGCCAGTTCGAATGGTCACAGCCTTCGCCGCTGATTTTTTTATTCTAGCCACGTCCGGCCCAGGCAGTCAACTCACTACTCTCCGCTACCGGGACTAGCGCGAGTAAGCCGCAATGCCGCAGTCGCTCAGTTCTCCCCAGCTCCGCTCAGGCCAAGCCTTGGCCCAAGCCATTGAACGTGCCCGGGAACTCTGTTTCGACGCCCAGATCGCTACATCGAAGGCAGCCGCCCAGGTAGCCGAGTGCAACCGCCTCCGGGCCGCTCGGAGGCGTTGGCGCGCGGTGTGGTGCCAAGACAACCCGAATAGCGTGGTGGTGTGCTGTGCCTATTGTGCTCGGGTCCGGACGTCTGATGGCGAGTGGGGCGCCATCCCGGCCAGCCTGAGCCAGGCCGTCCATCGATCGGCCGCGGTGCGACTGAGCCATGGTTTCTGCCCTGACTGCCTGGCGCGCCACTTCCCGCGCTAGTCGCTAAATACGAGGTGGTCACTCTAGGGGGACCAACTAGGGTCGGAATCGCCAGCCCGGTGGTTAGTGAGTCTGGTTTGACCGCTGCCGTCGGGGTTCATGATGTCCTGCCTGCTATTTCATCTCCTCAAGCATTTCACGGATCTGACGCGCGAGCTGATCGGCCGCGAACGGCTTGATCAGCAATGGGAAAGGCAGGGATGACGTATTCAGCCGGGGGAAGAATTGGGCATAGGCCGACATAAGCACTACCCGCCTCCAGGGCGACAGTGCAGTGACTTGCCTGGCGAGCTCAAGCCCGTCTATGCCGCCCGGCATGGCTACGTCGGTCAAGACAACCTGGACATCATTGCTGCCCGCCAGCCGCTCCAGCGCCTGCTCACCTGATTGAGCTTCGATCACGCGGTATCCCTCATCACGGAGAATCCGGGCCGCGACCGAGCGACTCTGCTCGTTATCGTCCACGACCATAATGCTCGGTTGTTGGAGTGCCAGCATAGGGGCTTACCTGTTGTCACTAGGCCGATTTGGCGGACGGCTGCGTCGTACACGGCGATGCCGAGCGGCGCCGCTGTCGCGGCCGTGTTGAGGAGAATGCCGTCACCGGCATACCATGAGATAGGTGACATCACCGAACTTCGGTACTACGACGCTGGCTTGCGCGAAACCGGAGGTGGTGTCGGTAATCACGGCGCTCGCGATGTGAGTGCCTACACTGGCCTCGATGCTTCGCAGAGTTCCAGGAGAGAAGGCCTCCCTGCTCTCGAACACTCCGTCCACCAGCATGTCTATGGAGACCTCCCCTGGTGGGCAGGTCTGCGCATCAAGCTCGAATGTTATAGTTCCTGTTGGCTGGTTCGGCGAGCTCACATTTACGCCGCACGCGGCCGCGAGCGTCAGAAGCGAAAGCAGGGCATTCTTGGACCTGGGCATGTTAGACCTCGGCGCTTGAACCCGGGACTGTCGGGCTGTTCCACCTTTTCCTAGATCCTTGACTACGGCGTATACAGCTCATTTGCGCTAGCCGAGGTGGTGTCCGAGGAGTTGAACCCTCCGACCGCAAGGATCTTGGAATTTCCGGCTGGCGTGACCAGGGGAGCAGCGGACAGGCTGTGGCGTCCGGTGAGTAACGAGGCTCTGGTGTTCCAGGTGTTGGTCAGTGGGTCAAAGGCATAGACCTTCTTGTCTCCCGCTGCCCCGCCCCCACCCATCACGTAGAACTTGCCGCGAACCGCGGCGCCTGCAGCGGCGACCCTCCCACTCGGAAGCGGGACGAGGATCTTCCATTTGTTGGTCACTGGATCGTATACGTCGAGATTGGCGCTGACCCCGACTGCGTCAAAGCCACCGGCCACATAGAACTTGCCTTTGCTGACGGCGCCAGCTCCTTGCTTGTGGACGTGGGGGCACGACGGCAAGGAGGTCCACCGATTCGCGGCTGGATCGTAACGGTAGAAGCGGCGCGAAGAGGCAGCACCGAAGTCCCCACCACTGCCGATGAGAAGATAGAGCTTGCCACCGATCACGCCCGTAACACCGCCGGCACTGGGCCTAGGCGTGTCCGCTCTTATGGTAAGGTGGTCGCTCACGGGATCGTAGGCGTACATGGTCTGCAAGGCGGCGAATCCATCTCCTGTGTTCGCCAATCCACCGCTGATGTACAGTTTGCCCCCAATTACAGACGCACCATTCATCCGGAAGGCCCTCAGGCGCGAGGACTTCGTTGTCCAGCTGTTGATCGCATAATTGTAGGCTTCGATTGTCAGGACTGGGAACTCTTCAATCGGGTCGTTGCCGCCAAACACGTAGAGGATCGGCTCGCCGGCCGAGTTGGTGACCACTCCGGCCAACAGCTCTATCCGCGCCGTGGGGATGCGCGCCCGAGCGACCCAGCTGTTGCTGGCCAGGGTAAACGAGGGCGCGGTTGGAACTCGGTCCTTCGTCGCTTCAGACTGGGTCGGGCTGGTGCTCTCGCGGCAGGAGCCGAGGGCGAGCGCAGTGAAGGTGAGCGCAAGAATGAGTGTTCGGGTCATAGGTTCCTCCACCGCCGAATGAGTGCTTGCCCTTGGCTTCTCGGCTGGACCTCCATAACGAGGTGAGGACGGGTCATGGGACAAGGATGCAGTCATGGTCCTGGGTTCGCAAATTACATAATGGTGGCTACCCATTCAGCACTGGTTGAAGAAACAGCCCAAAGAGGGGAGCACACATGCAGCGCAGGGTGAGGTGGGCGAAAATCGAGTACCAGCCAAACCTCCAGACGCCGATTGACCCGGTCCCATTGGGGGTCATCCTGGAAGAGATCACAAGTTGGGGGACCCGCCACGTTGTGCTGTTTGGCCGAGAGCCGCGTGGTAACATTCCAGGGCTTCAGCTCGAGAAAGCGTGGGGTCCATTCCGTGACGTAGTCACCGAGTGGTTCGAGACAATCTCAAAGAGTATGCGGGAGTTCGTGAGCGATCTGGACGCCGATGAGTACGCAATCGACGAGCTGGCCAAGCGGTGGAAGTGGAATGTGTACCTAAGGGCCCCTGAGACTCGGGCTGTCCAATCAGCGTCGCTTACCCTCGACCATTACGGGAGAACCTGGTATGAGGAGTATATCGGCGAGCCCTTCCCCCGCTCGCCCAGCCCCCAGAACAAGCCGTCTACCGCCGCGCGCCGTCGCATGCAGCCGTGGCTAGCTCGAACCAATGCTCTGCAGGCAGCCTATGCATGAGGCGAGGGCGGTTAGTGCCAGGGATGGTGCCAGAGGTGAGAAACAGGGCGAGGCGTACAACGCAACTACTTGTCCTGCAAGTAGCAGGGGCGGGACTCGAACCCGCGACCCCGGCATTATGAGTGCCGTGCTCTAACCAGCTGAGCTACCCTGCCGTCTTCTAGATAGAGCGTAAAATACATTGCTCCCGCCTACTGCTCACGCTTGTCCCTTCGCGTTCCTCAGGGCAAGCTCTTGCCCCGCTCACGTTGTTGGTCGGCCGGCACCAACCGGTACAGAAATTCTCCCTTCCTCAGCATCCCGAACCGCTCCCGCGCCACCCGCTCCTGCACCCGCGGGTCCTTCTCGATTCCCAGGGCCACCGCGCTCAGCGAATCCACCATCCGCTGCAGCCGGGCCACGTTTTCCCGCTCCTCCGCCGTCTCCCGCCGGAGCTGGAGCAGATCCAGCGTCCCGTATTCCCCTCCCTGCAGCGCAAAGTAGAGCGCAAAGGCTAGACCGGCGATGACGGCCCAGCGGCCCGGAGTCACAGCTGGTAGAGGTCCCGACCCGGATAGTGAGCCAGATCGCCGAGCTCCTCGGAGATCCGCAGGAGCTGATTGTACTTGGCCGTGCGATCGGTGCGGCTGGCGCTGCCGGTCTTGATCTGCCCTGCCCCGGTGGCCACGGCGAGATCAGCGATGAAGGTGTCCTCGGTCTCCCCCGACCGGTGGGAGATGACCACCCCATATCCGCTGCCCTTGGCCAGCTCGATGCACTGAAGCGTCTCGGTCAGAGTGCCGATCTGGTTCACCTTCACCAGGACCGCGTTCGCCACCCCCTCCTCGATCCCCCGCCCCAGCCGGTCCACGTTGGTGACGAAGAGATCGTCGCCAACCAGCTGGACCCGATCGTGGAGCCGCTCGGTCAGCAGCGCCCAGCCCTTCCAGTCGTTCTCCGCCAGGCCGTCCTCGATCGAGACGATGGGATAGCGGTCCACCCATCCGGCGTACAGGTCTACCATCCCCTCCGCCGATCGGCGGCTGCCGTCTCCCTTCTTGAAGACGTACTCGCCGTCCTGGTACAGCTCGGATGCCGCGACGTCGAGCGCGATGGCGACATCGGCACCGGGCTCGTACCCGGCCGCCTTGATTGCCTGCATCACCACGTCCAGCGCCGCCTCATTCGAGGGCAGCATGGGAGCGAACCCGCCCTCGTCACCCACGGCGGTGGAAAGTCCCATCTTCGTCAGCACCTTCTTGAGCGCATGGAATACCTCGACCCCCATGCGCAGCCCCTCGGGGAAGCTGTCGGTCCCGATGGGGACCACCATGAACTCCTGGGCGTCGACATTGTTCGACGAATGGGCGCCCCCGTTCAGGATATTCATCATGGGGACCGGAAGCACCCGCGCCATCGGTCCTCCCAGATAGCGGTAGAGCGGCAGCCCGCAGTCCTGCGCCGCGGCGCGCGCGACCGCGAGAGAGACGCTGAGGATGGCATTGGCTCCCAGCTTCCCCTTGTTGGGGGTGCCGTCTGCATCCATCATCTCGGCGTCGATCTCGATCTGATCGGCCGCCGCCTTCCCCTCCAGCCGGGGGCCGAGCACGTCGTTGACGTTGCGCACCGCCTCGACCACGCCCTTGCCGCCATATCGCTTCGCGTCACCATCGCGCAACTCGACCGCTTCGTGCTCGCCGGTGGACGCGCCGCTGGGCACGGCAGCCCTGCCCTGCGCGCCGCTCGAGAGCATGACTTCGGTCTCGACCGTTGGGTTGCCGCGGCTGTCGAGGATCTCGCGGGCGTGGACTTCAATAATTGTGGACATCAGACCCAGGGTACGAGGGAAAAGACAGACGGACGGGCGGACAGGCGGACAGACAAATGACCGACCGACGCGGGACCGAAGCTAGCCCGGTCGCCAAAATTCCTCAACCGAAGTGATTGAAGCCCTGCAGCCCGATCTCGCGGCCACCGAGAAGAAAGCGAACCCCACTCCCTTCGCCGACGGTGCCGATTGGGGTGAGGCCAATCCCGCAGTCCCGCACGAACGCATCCGCCGCATTGAACCGTGGAGGCAGCGCAACCAGCAGCTCGAAGTCTTCGCCCCCCTCGGCGGCAAACTGCTGGGGTGGCACTCGAAGGCGTTCCGCCTCCGCCGTCGCCTCCGGGGCGAGGGGGATTCCAGCCAGCTGGATTTCCAGCGCGACTCCGGACGCAGCCGCGAGGTGTCCAGCATCTCCGCCGAGCCCATCGCTGAGATCGATCATCGCCCGGGCGCCGTGGCGGGCAAGCCAGCGACCCGCGGTGATCCTGGGCTCCGGGTGCGCGAACCGCGCGCGGGCCCCCGGGAGCGGCTGCTCCCCGCGGCGCCAGGCCTCGAGTGCTGCCCGAGCTCCGCCGAGAGTCCCCGATACCCAGAGCCGATCGCCCGGCTCGGCCCCGCCCCGGGTCACTGGCGCCCGGGTGCGCCCGACCACGGTGACGGCCACGCTCCATACCGGGCCAGCCGAGATATCTCCGCCGAGAATCAAGGTCCCGGCATATTTGGCGGCCGCGCCGGCGCCGGACATCAGCTCCACCAGATGCTTTTCCGGGGCCCGCGCCGGCATGGTCACGGCACACAGGATCCCAACCGGCACGGCACCCTCAGCGGCCAAGTCGGAAAGTGCTGAGACCGTAGCGCGCCAGCCGACCTCCTCGGGCTGGACCCACTGGGGACGAAAGTGGACCCCTTCCACGCTGACGTCGGTGCTCAGCGCAAAGAACTCTTCACCCTCACGGATAAGACCGCAGTCGTCACCCAGGCCCACGCCCTGCGGGCCCAGCGCCTGCGCGACGCGGCGAATGCGATCGAACTCGGCGCCGGGACCGAGCTCCAGGCTCCGCCCCGCAAGCAGGCGAGGCCGAGTCATGGACGGATGGCGTTCAGCCGGAATCGGACCAGACCGCCGTCGGTGGCGACCCAGAGAAACTCCTCGTCCACCGCGAGGTCGTTGACCGCGCCGGGAAGGTCTCCTTGCCGCAGGAGCTGAACGGCCGGCATGCCGAGGCGAGCAAAGCCGACGCCGCGATCGCCCGCCACCCAGAAACCGGGCCCCTCGGCCACGAAACGCCGGAGCCGGCCCACCAGACCGGAAAGGTTAGGGCCCATGGTCCAGGCTCGGCTGCGCGGATCGCGCCAGAACAACTGGTCCTGAGTCAGACCCACTAGCGTATCGGCCAGAGTTGCGAGATCCACGACCGCAACTTGGAAGGAGGGGGAGCCCATGCCGCCCGGACGCACCAGTCCCCGCGCACCCGGGAGCGACAGGAGCAGCCCCGCCGGCGTCCCGGCCCACACCGAATCGCCCGCGGGGAAAACGGCGTAGACCGGATCGTTGTAATCGGGGGCTACCCGTTCGACCCGCATCGAGTCGGAGATTCGCGCCATTCCGTGGGCGGTGCCAACCACGATGCGGCCGGCGCGCGACACGATGGAGTAGACCCGGCTATCGGGCAGTCCCTTGCGCTCGTCGACCAACTCCAGCGTGCTGTCGGCGGGTTGAGTCCGGGCCACCCCCAAGTCGGTCGCGGCCCAGACCGAGCGATCTTGCCCGGCCAGCTCGCGCACCTGATTGAATGGGGTTCCCCGCGCCGAGGTGCCCGGCAAGGAATGGAACTCCGAGAGATCGTGACCCACGAAGGTCAACGAGGCATCAGCTAGCGACGTTCGGTCGGTGGCGGCCCATACTCCGCCAGGCCAACTGAACACCGCACCCACGCGGTTGGAGGGCAGACCGAAGTTCAGCCGCTGCGGCAGGGGTGCACCGTCCGGCACATAGAGGGCTCCCATTCCGGAGGTGCCCAGATACCAGCCCCGGTTATCGAACGATCGCGCCGCCGCAGTGTAGCGCACGTTGCGCAGGCGAGTGTCCAGCAGAATGGCCGCCGAGTTCGCTTGCAGGCTGGGGTTACTGCGAATGGCCTCAGCGACAGTCGCCGGCAGGACCGGGCGTGCCGGAGGACGGGTGGGCGACGACACCGTCCCCCCTCGGGGCAACAACTGCCAGTCCCGTCGGGTCCGCAGGAAGAGACCAACTGCTGGATCGTCTTGATCGAAGGCGATGCCGATCACCCCATCCGGAACCGTGCCCTGATCCCAAAGCTGGAGATCCGGCTGGTAATGAACCCAGCCGTCGGGACGGCCCAGCCAAAGCGAGTTATCCAGCGGATCGGTGAGACCGGTGAAGACCAGAGCGAGCCACCCACGGTCGGGAGGGTCAACCGACCCTTCCCACCGCTGGAACTGGGGATTCCAAATGAGCACGCCAGTGGGCGAAACGATGAAGACCCGGTCGGAAGATGTGGTGATCGCGTTGACGCGGCTGAAATCGCCCACCACGGTGCGGTCTTCCGGACGCCAGTCGCGGGTCACCGACTGAGCCGTGGCGCCAGACACCCAGCCGAAAGCTATCAGCACCACGAGGAGACGACGCATAGGCGCAATTTATACGAATCGGTTAGCGGACAGGCTCGGAGAGGACGCGTAATTGCGGGTGACGCACCCCTACATGGTCAGGGGACGGGCGAGCTCGAAGAGCGTCGGCGGCCGAGGCGCCGGACGCGCCAGCCGCAGCGCCTCCCAGTCGCGCCAGAGATCGGGAAGTGCGGCGATGACATCCATGGGCCGAAGACTGCGTGCGGTGTATCGGCGCGCCGCCAGGTCGGCGGCACGCCCCAAGGCCTGCGCACCCAACGCGGCCGCAATGCCCGGTTCCAGTCCCTGAGCCAGGCCGGTGCCTACCAGACCACTGAGCACGTCGCCACTGCCCCCGGTCGCAAGTCCCGGATTTCCCGCCACAATAGTCAGCAGCGGGCCGCTGCGCGACGCTATCACGGACGGCACCCCCTTCAGCAGCAGCGTGCTCCCGACCATCTCGGCGGCGCTCCTGGCGGCGGCCCACGGGTCCATCTCTCGCACCGAGGCCAGCGAGGGAAACAGAGTCCGAAATTCACCCGGATGCGGGGTCAGGACGAGCGATCGTGCCCCACCCAATGCTTCGAGCTCGGCCACTGAACCGGCAAACGCAACCAGGCCGTCGGCGTCGAGCACCGCCGCCCGGGCGGCCTCGAGCAGCCCCGCGACAAACGACCGGCGTCCTGAATCCCGGCCCAGGCCGGGGCCGATGACGACGGCATCGGCCTTGGCGATCAGTTCCAGCAACTGAGACGAGGGCGGCTGCTCGAACGGATGGGCGAAGGTTTGAAGGTCGGGCTCGGCCTGAATCAATGCCGTAACCGTCTCCGGCGGGGCCACGGCGTGAACCAGTCCGGCCCCCGCGGCGAACGCCGCGCGGGCCGCCATCCGGATAGCTCCGGTCATTCCGGGCGCGCCGCCCACGATCACCAGTCGGCCGCGATCGCCCTTGTGGTCGCGAGCGCGGAGCCGGCGGAGCCACTCAGCCGCCTGAACATCCGTCACCACTGTCGGCCAGGCAGGGTCCGGCGGCGGATGCCCGATGTCGACGACGACCAGGTGGCCCACCTCGTCCCGCGCGAGCAGGTGGCCGCGGCGGAGCCCACCGAAGGTGACCGACACGTCGGCGCGGGTGGATCCATGGACAATCCCGGTCAGCAGATCCACTCCGGTGGGGCCGTCGATGGCGAGGACGGGGATCTCGAGGTCAACGATACGGTCGAGGAGGGTGGCAATCGCCGGCCGAGGTGCTCCTGCAGCGCCGGTCCCGAGCAGCGCATCCACCGCCAACCCGACGGTGGGCCAGGGACCGTCCGGTGCCACTTCGCGGACCCCGTCGGCTCGGCCGAGGCGAGCCATGCGCTCCCGGAGCTCCGATCCGGATCCGGAGGAAGTCACCCAGACCGGCACGTCCAGTCGGTGCAGTGCGCGGGCGAGCACCCACCCGTCGCCCCCGTTATTGCCGGGACCGACCGCCACCAGCACACCGGCCTGAAGGAGATGGGGGTAGCGATCGGCGAGCACCACGCTCGCTGCCCTGCCGGCGCTCTCCATGAGCGTCGCGAGCTCGATCCCGGCGCTGACGGCGAGCTGATCCCAGGCGTTGGATTGTTCGGGGGAGATGACGGGGATGGTGGGGGACATGGGCTCTTGGCTATTGGCTATTGGCTATTGGCTACCCCCAGGCCAACGCGACTCCTTAGACCGATGCGGTGCTTTGACGAATAGCCAACAGCGAACAGCGAATAGCCTACTTGTAGCTCTGCCCTATCGCCCGGCCGAAGCTGATTTCGCCGTTGTCGATCCGGAGATTGAACCCGCAGTCGGGGTTGGTGCACACCCATGCCTTGTAGGTAATCGGTGCGCCCTCGCGGCCATAATCGGAAAGTGGAATGAGGGTACCCTGCGAGCACTTTTGACAGGCCGGCCACTCTTTCGTCTCCATGCTTCCCTCCCCCGGCCGCGCCTAGGCCCCGCGCAGGCCCTGCCATTCGTAGGAATCGCCGAAGGCGTCGGCGAACTGGTAAACTCCCTCGAAGTCGGCTTCGTGGTCGCCCGGTTGGGTCACCAGCAGACCGATCTCCACCAAGGTGAAGACGATACGCCCCACGTCTTCGGTGCGATGGATGCCCCAGTGCGCGAGCACTGCGGGCGCCAGGAGACCGAACTGCTGGAGCGCGAAATCACGGCAGGCCCAGGCCAGCTCGGCGCCGGTCACATGCCGGCGCAGCTCCAGACGGGACTGGAGAAACTCGATCGTCGCCAGGACGAAGAGGTAGCCCCGCTCATGGTAAGGCTCGCCCCGAGAGCGGATCCGGGCGAGTACGTCGTCGGCCAATTGCAGATCGTTCACCGGTGTGCCCCTACTGGCGTGGCTACCCTCACCTTGCGCGCCCCGTCGGTTCCGGCGCGAACCCCCTTCTCCTGATAGAGCGGGAAGGCAGATGTCAGCTCTTCGACTTCGGCCTTCACCCGCGCGAGGCTTTCGTCGTCCGGGCGCGTCAGCGCCCGATCGATGAGCTCGGCCACCAGCCGCATTTCGGCGATCCCCATCCCCCGGGTGGTGACGGCGGGTGTCCCGAGGCGGATGCCACTGGTCACGAAGGGTGACTGGGGGTCGTCGGGGATGGTGTTCTTGTTCACCGTGATCCCCGCCTGCCCCAGGATCTTCTCCGCGGCCTTGCCGGTGAGCTCCTTGGGACGGAGATCGACCAGCATCAGGTGGGAATCGGTCCCTCCCGAGACAATGGCAAAGCCCCGCTGGGTCAAGCCGTCGGCGAGCACCTTGGCATTTTCCACCACCTGCCGGGCGTAGACCTTGAAGTCCTCGGTGAGCGCCTCGCCAAACGCCACCGCCTTGGCGGCGATCATGTGCTGGAGCGGTCCTCCTTGAGTCCCGGGGAACACCGACTTGTCGATCGCCTTGGCATACTCCGCGGTCGAGAGGATCAGTCCGGCTCGGGGTCCTCGCAGTGTCTTGTGCGTGGTGCTGGTGACCACCTGGGCGTGCGGGACCGGTGACGGATAGACGCCGCCGGCGACCAGCCCGGCGAAGTGAGCCATATCCACCAGAAAGAAGGCCCCTACTTCATCGGCAATGGATCGGAAGGCCGCAAAATCGATCACCCGCGCGTACGCGCTTCCACCGGCCACGATCAGCTTGGGCTGCTCCTTTCGCGCCTGGTCTCGAACCTTGTCGTAGTCGATCCGTCCGGTGACCGGATCTACCCCATAGTGAACGGCGCGCCAGACCACACCGCTGTGGTTCACGGCCGCCCCGTGGGAGAGGTGGCCTCCGTGCGGGAGCGACATCCCCATCAGCAGCTCACCAGGGCGGATGAGCGCCATGAAGGCGGCGAAGTTTGCCTGGGCGCCGGAATGAGGCTGGACGTTGGCGTGCTCCGCGCCGAAGATCTGCTTGAGCCGGTCGATGGCGAGCTGTTCGATCTGGTCCACCACCTCGCAGCCACCGTAGTACCGGCGGCCGGGATAGCCCTCGGCGTACTTGTTGGTGAGCGGCGTGCCCATCGCGTCGATCACCGCCCGGCTGGCGAAATTCTCGCTCGCAATGAGCTCGAGACCGTGCTGCTGCCGGCGCAGCTCGCTGTCGATCAGCCGGGCGACCGTGGGATCGGCTTGGCGAAGAGATGCGTTGTGGTCGAGCGTCATGCGTCCTCCCGATCGATCTTATCCAAGCGGCGGCTGTGACGTCCGCCGGCGAACTGGGTTTCCAACCAGGTCCTCAGAATCTCGATCCCCTCCTCCTCGCTCACGAAGCGAGCCGGCAGAATGAGGATGTTGGCGTCGTTGTGCTCTCGCGCCAGCCGCGCCACCTCGGGCGACCAGGCCACCGCCGCGCGCACTCCCGGGTGCCGATTGGCCGCATACGACATTCCCAGCCCGGTACCACAGAGCAGGACTCCACGGTCGGCGTCGTGATGCTCCACCTTCGACGCCACGCTGTGCGCGTAATCCGGGTAGTCGGTGGATTCCGGACTATGGGTGCCGAGGTCGAGCGGCTCGTACCCCAGGGTCCGCAGCTCTTCTACCAACCGTTCCTTCAATTGGAAGCCGGCGTGGTCCGATCCAATCGGGATGACTTCCGCCATTGGAGGTAATGTACAAGAAAGTCGGGAAAGTCGGGAAGGGCGGGAAGGACTGGTGAGGCAAGAAACCGATGCTGCTAACACCAGTGCCGTCAAGGGGGCAGCGCCCTGATGGCCAAGCTATTGACAAGCCATGCTACAATCGTTGAGTGTTCCATGCTCCGTCCTTCCCGTTACCTCTCCCCCATCCACATCCGGTCTAATCCCGCAACTGAGGCAATCCGCTGCTCGGCGAGCCGGTCGGCGGCCCGGTACGTGGGCATGCGCTCCCGTTTGGCGATTTCGAAGATGCGCAGCAATGTCTCGTAGATCTCCCCGGCCTTCTTCTTGGCCCGCTCCGTCGGCCAGCGGTGCAGCTCGCCGTAGACGTTGATCACCCCACCGCCGTTGATGACGTAATCGGGAGCATAGAGAATCCCCCGCTGCTCCAGCTGGTCGCCATGGCGGTCCTCGGCGAGCTGATTGTTGGCCCCTCCCGCGATGATCTCGACCTTGAGCCGGGGCAGCGTCTCATCATTGATCACGGCACCGAGCGCATTGGGAGAAAAGATGTCGGCGTCCTGGTCGGAGATGGCCTCGGGCGTCACCGATTTGGCGCCAAACTCCTGCACCGCCCGCCGGACCTTCTCCGCATCGATATCGGTGACGATGATCGCGGCTCCCTCCTCATGCAGATGTCGCATGAGATAGTAGGCCACCTTCCCGGCCCCCTGTACGGCCACGGTTTTGCCCGAAAGGCTGTCACTGCCCCAACGCACCTTTGCCGCGGCCTTCATCCCGACGTAGACCCCGTACCCGGTCACCGGAGATGGATCGCCGGAGAGACCCAGAAGCCCCGCGACGTGATCGGTCTCCAGCTTGATGTACTCCATGTCGGCCGGGCTGGTGCCGATGTCCTCTGCGGTGATATAGCGGCCGCCCAGGGTCTCGATGAACCTGCCGTGGGCCCGAAAGAGCGCTTCCCGATCGGTCCGCTTGTTGTCACCGATGATCACGGACTTGCCGCCGCCGAGATTGATCCCCGCCACCGCCGACTTGTAGGTCATGCCCCGCGCCAGCCGCAGTGCGTCGGTTATGGCCTCGTCGGTGCTGGCGTACTGCCAGAACCTGGTGCCACCGAGTGCCGGTCCCAGCGTCGTGTCGTGGATGGCAACGATGCCCAAATAGCCGCAGGATGGGTCGTGAGACAGGAGGATTTGCTCGTGGCCCATGGTCTGCATCTGGGCAAAGACATCGGATGCCCCGGCAGCGTCAGCGGTAAGCGGCAAGCGGGACTGCTTACTTCTTACCGGTTTGCTCGTAGTCATAAAATCCTCGTCCACTCTTTCGGCCCAGGTATCCGGCGGCCACCATCTTCCGCAGCAAAGGACAGGGCCGGTACTTGTCGTCACCCAGACCCCGCTGCAGTACTTCCATGATAGCCAGACAGACGTCCAATCCTATGAAATCAGCCAGCGCCAGCGGCCCCATGGGATGGGCCATTCCCAGCTTCATCACGGTATCAATGGACTCCGGCGTGGCCACACCCTCCATGACGCAGAAGATGGCCTCGTTGATCATCGGCATGAGGACGCGATTAGAGACGAACCCCGGGTAGTCGTTCACCTCCACCGGCGTCTTCCCCAACTCGCGGGCGGCCGTCATAACCGCCTCAGTCGTGGCGTCGCTGGTGGCGTGCCCCCGGATCACCTCGACCAGCTGCATCACCGGCACCGGGTTCATGAAGTGCATCCCAATCACCTGTTGCGGGCGCCGGGTGCGGCCGGCAATCTCAGTGATTGAGATCGAGCTGGTGTTGGTCGCCAAGATAGCCGCCGGGGCGCAGACCCGGTCGAGCTGCTCGAACAGGGAGAACTTTACTGCCGGATTCTCGCTCGCGGCCTCGACCACGATCTGCGCCTGTTTGGCTGCATCGAGCGCCGTGCCGGTGGTAATGCGGCCGAGCACCTGCGCCGGCGCGTCGGCGGGAAGGGCGCCTTTCTTTACCTGACGGTCCAAGTTGCTTCGAATGGTCGCGGTGGCTTTCTCCAGCGCCGCAGGAGCGCTGTCGACTAGAGCGACGTCCCAGCCATGCTGGGCGAACACGTGGGCAATGCCGTTCCCCATGGTGCCGGCGCCCACCACGGCCGCCCGCCTCACGGGGAATCCTTTCGGGTCCAGCGCACCGCAATAAGGAGGGCCGCCGTAATAGCCGCCGTGGCCAGAAGCCCGCCTTCGGGACCAAAGGGGCCTCCCGAGAGCCAGGCCGGATCGCCGGCGCGGTAATCAATGAAAGGAATTCGGAAGGGCAGGCCGCTGACCGGAGCATCGAGCGCAGCCAGCGTGGCGTTCCATCCGAGGTGCGCCCCAAAGGCCGTCCAGATCCCCCCCGGCGCGTAGAAGGCCACGCCTAGGAAGATGCCGGCAAGGGCGATATTGCCGAGGCCCAGCGCGGTGACACCAGGGTTCAGACCATGGAAGAGAGCGAACACCAGACCGGCAACCACGACGAGAGCTGTCCCCCGCCCCACGGCGGCGGCCAGCAACACCAGCGGAATCCCCCGGAACATCACTTCTTCGCTCAGCGCGGCGGGCGCGAGGACAAATGAAGTCTTCACGACCTGAGTGACATATTCACTCAATCCGCCGACATCGCGGGACCAGTGCGAGTTGGCGAGCACGACCGCGGCCAGCAAGGCAACTCCCGCCGTGGCAGCCCCCAGGATCAGGCCGATCGCGAGGCCGGGCACGCCGATGCGCGGAGCCGCCCAGCGGAGCTGAGATCGGTCGAGGTGCAGGACCCGAAAGCCAATCACCCAGGTCGCGAAGCCGAAACCCACGAGCTGGCTCACTCCGCCGGCTACGATCTGAGCGAGCCCAGGTTGCCGCAGAGCCAGCAGTCCGCGCGTCAGATCGCGATAGCCGAGCACGGCGTAGAGGCTCAACAGGCCGGCGCTCGCCGCAATCCCCAGCAACATAAAGGCGACCGACCAGCCGATCGCCTTGGGAAGAGAGATCCTCGCGAGATTGGAAGTCGCAGAGGTCAAAGCAGGGAACGGATCCTGGGTCCAGCCAACAGAACCAGAGCCGCGGCCAGACCGACCTTGAGAAGGTCACCAGTTAGGAAAGGTACGAAGCCAAGGCGAAACGCGAGCGCGGGATCGCCGCCGAGAAGCGCGAGCTGAGATACGCCGCCTATATGAATGATTGCCATTCCGAGGGCACAGGCGAGCAGAACCCGGAGCACGGAACGCGGCGGGTTACCCACCAGCGCACCGGTCACACCGGCAGCGACCGGAAAGGCGAGGAGGTACCCGCCGGTCGGTCCGAGCAAGTGATGGACACCCGCGCCGCCTCCCGCAAATACCGGGAGCCCGAGCGCGCCTAGAGCGAGGTACAGCACCAGCGCGCTCACGCCGCCAGCCGCGCCTAGCAGACCCCCGACCGTCAGGACCGCCAGTGGCTGGAGCGTTATCGGGACCGGGTTCAACGGAATCGGCACCACGACTTGTGCCGCCAGCGCGACCACGAGGGCGCCGAGCCCCACCGGTGCCGCCATGCGGGCGATTCGGATTCGCGTGGGTAAGGCGCGGCTGGTTGCTGCCGTGATCGGACCGGTTTCAGGATTCATCAGAGAAGCTCCACGCTGAGGGCGACGGCGTTACCCCCGCCCAAACAAAGGGTCGCGAGACCAGTGCTTCCGCCCCGATCTCGAAGAGCATAGAGTAGGGTCGTGAGCACTCGGGCGCCGCTCGCGCCGATGGGATGGCCCAGGGCCACGGCTCCACCGTGCACGTTTACCCGATCCCAGTCCCAGCGGAGCTCCCGCCCGTCGGCCAGTGCCTGGACCGCAAAGGCCTCATTGGCCTCGATGAGATCGTAGTCGCCGATCGTGGTACCGGCCTTTTCCATGAGGGCGCGAACGGCGAGAACCGGAGCGAAGAAGATTTCGCGCGGCTCGCCACCGCCGGTGGCGTATGCCGTGACCTGCGCCATCGGAGTCAGACCGTGGGCCCGGGCAAAGGTGAGTGAGGTCACCACCAGCGCGCTG
>DASYIX010000038.1:0-14357 GCA_035997125.1 Gemmatimonadales bacterium | reverse complement strand
CCGACCATTCTGCGCGCCCTGCGGCTCACTCCTGCACCCGACGCGACCTCCGCGCGGTGGACCTGGTCACCCCCGGTTACCTCCGAAGAGCTCCTCCTGCTGGGCGCGCTGGGCTGGATCATCGGCTGGGTTGGCTGGGTGTTCCGGCCCCGGCTCCGCGATCGGTGGACCGTGGTCCTGATCTTTGCCGCCGGGTCCGCGGCCTCGGGGTTTGCGCTGAGAACCTGGTACCGGAGGCCCATCGCGATCGTGCTCGACCAGACCGTGCTCCGACTCTCGCCCCACGGCCGCGCTCCTGCCGTCGGCCCTCTCGAAGCCGGCGGCGCCGTGCTGATTCTGCGACAGGATCGCGGCTGGGTCCTGGTGCGGGCCGGACCGCGCGAAGGCTGGGTCGCGTCGGAGGCGGTCGCCCCAATCAGCGGGTAGATTTCCCCCATGCCTCGACGTATTGCCATTCTGCCCGACGCCGTGGCGGACCAGATCGCCGCGGGCGAGGTGGTCGAGCGTCCCGCCTCGGTCGTGAAGGAGCTGGTAGAGAACGCGCTCGACGCCGGCGCCCGTCACATCCGGGTCGAGTTGGAGAACGGCGGGAAGGTGCGGATCGAGGTCAGCGACGATGGCAGCGGGATGGGGCGGGAAGATGCGGTGCTGGCGCTCGACCGGCATGCCACCAGCAAGGTACGCAGTGCCGCCGATCTCGTCGGGGTGGCCACGTTCGGATTTCGGGGCGAGGCACTGCCGGCCATCGCCTCCGTTTCACGACTGACGCTGGGCACCCACGATGGCGATGGTGAGGGCTCCGAGCTCAGCGTGATCGGGGGGCGGCTGGAGCGGGTCGCAACCGCTGCCCGGCAGCGAGGTACCACCGTCACCGTTCGCGGGTTGTTCTTCAACACCCCCGCACGGCGCAAGTTTCTCCGCTCCGCGGCGAGCGAGACCCGCGCGGCTCACGAGGCAGTCGCCACCCTGGCGCTCGCCCACCCGGACACCGGTTTCGATCTTCAGGTGGACGGCACCTCCCGGCTGCAGGTTCCGCCCGGACAAGACTCCGTCGAACGGCTGGCCGCGGTGTGGGGCCGCGATCTGGCCGGTACCCTGGTGCCAGTGCACTACGCCGCCGGCGCCTTTCGAGTCAGTGGCTACATCCAGCGGCCCGGCGATGCCCAGCCGACCGGCCGGAGAACCCAGCTGTTCGTCAACGGCCGTCCGTTCAAAGATCCATTCCTCATCCGTGCCGCCGAAGCGGGCTATCGGGCCGCCATCCATCCCGGTGACCGGCCATCGTTGTATCTGCGCATCGATGTCGCGGCCGAAGATGTGGATGTAAACGTTCACCCGGCCAAGCTCGAAGTTCGATTCCGCGATCGGATTGGAGTGGAGCGCGTGGTGGAGGAAGCGGTCCGCGCCGCGCTCGGCGCCCTGGTCGCGGCCGTTCCGGTGGGCGAGTGGCGAGGGCTTCCCGTGCCAAGCGGTGCGGGGTTTTCAGCCGGCGCCAGCGGCGAGATGGTGGCTATGGGCCAGCTGTTTCCGCCGGAGGCCGCCGGGGAGACGGCCCAAGGCGGAAGCGAGGCCCCGGCCGGCTTCGAGGCGCCGCTGCTTCAGATGTTCGACAGCTACATCCTGTACCAGGGTCCGGACGGTGTCATCATCGTCGACCAGCATTCTGCTCACGAGCGGGTGCTCTATGAGATGGTGCTGGCCCAGCTCAGCGGCATCGGTGCCCCGGCCCAGCGCCTCTTGCTTCCGCTGACGGTGGAGCTGACCGACGAGGAGCTCGACGCGGTCGAGACCCACGGCGATGAGCTTCGGCGAGTGGGCTTCGAGGCCGAAGCGTTCGGCGGCCGAACGGTTGTGGTGCACACGGTTCCAGCTCCTCACCCCCGATTCGACGCCGAAGCCTGTTTCCGGGAGATGATCGCCGACCTGGCCCGGGGACGCTTCGGAGGCTGGGCCAACCGCCTGGAGCGGTTTGCCGCCACCTTTGCCTGTCGGGCTGCGGTGAAGGCCGGCGAACGGCTGGAGCAGCGAGAGATGCGCGAGCTCCTTCTCCGCCTATTCGCCACCCATCTGCCGGCCCACGATGTTCACGGCCGGGCCACCATCGTGCAGCTGCCTCGCGAGGAGTTGGAGCGCCGGTTTGGCCGGCGCTAGGGTCCCGGTGCTGGTCGGCCCTACGGCGGTAGGGAAGACCGCTGTGGCTCTGGCCCTCACTAGTCACTGGCCGCTGGAAGTGATCTCCGCCGATTCTCGCCAGGTCTACCGCCGCCTCGACATCGGCACCGCCAAGCCCACCCGGAAGGAACGAGCCCGGGTTCCTCATCACGGAGTCGATCTGGTCGAACCCGGGTCCCGCTACAGCGCGGGTCACTTTGCCCGTGACGCAGTGGGCTGGTTGGCGGAGATCCGCGCCCGGGGCAAGCTGCCCATGATCGTGGGTGGGACGGGCCTGTACGTCCGAGCGCTCACCGACGGTCTCTTCGCGGAGCCCCACCTGGACCCGGCCACGCGTCGGTCGCTCGACGCCTGGACGGCTCGGCTGGAGCCGATCGAGTTGCTCCGGTGGGCCGCCCGGCTCGATCCTGGATTCCGGGGAGGGGGAAGGCAGCGGGCCGCGCGCGCCATCGAGGTGGCCTTGCTGAGCGGCCACCCACTGTCCTATTGGCAACAAGCCGCGCGGGCCCAGGGATCGCTCGACCCATGGTACATTGTGCTGACGGTGCCCCGGCCGGTGTTGCATCAGCGGATCGGCCGCCGTACCGAGGACATGCTGCGCCGCGGGTTGGTCGAAGAGGTGGCCGCCGTGTTGGCGGAGGGGCACCGGCCCGGCGCGCCCGGTCTCGATGGGATCGGGGTCCGTGAGGCAGTGGAGTATCTGCATGGCCAGCGGCCGCGGGAGAGCGTGGCGGAAGCCATCACCATCGGCACCCGGCAGTACGCGAAACGGCAGCAGACCTGGTTCCGTCATCAACTCTGTGGCCAGGTGGTCACGCTCGACGCCACCCGGCCGCCGGAGAAGCTGGCGAGCGAGATCGCTGGAATGTGGGAGAAGCAGTGCGGCCCTTAGCCAATAGCCATGGCGTGACATGAAGATCGGCATCACCTGCTATCCCACGTACGGAGGCTCCGGGGCCGTAGCTACCGAGCTCGGGCTGGAGCTCGCTCGCCGCGGGCACCAGATCCACTTCATTACCTACGACTCACCCTTCCGGCTGCGGGGCTACGCCGAACGCGTCTTTTTCCATCAGGTCGAGACCCGGATGGGGCGCTACCCCCTCTTCGATCATTTCCCCTACACACTAGCGCTGGCCTCCAAGCAGCAAGAAGTGGTGTTGCGGGAGCGGCTCGAGGTCCTGCACGTACACTACGCCATTCCCCACGCAACCACCGCGTACCTGGCGCGTCAGATGCTGAACGGGGAGTGGCCGCTCAAGGTGATCACCACGCTCCATGGCACCGACATAACCTTGGTGGGTCAGGAGTCGAGCTTTTACGGCATCACCAAGTTTTCGATCGAGCAGTCCGACGCGGTCACCGCGGTGTCCACCTATCTTCGAGACGAGACCTACCGGGCCTTTGGCTGCGTCAGCTGTGACGTGCGGGTGATACCGAACTTTGTGAACCTGCAGGAATACCGCCCGGCCGAGCCGGGATCCCGGGCCCAGATCGCACCCGCGGGGCACAAGGTGATCAGCCACGTCTCCAATTTCCGCGAGGTCAAACGGGTCAAGGACGTGGTCCGGGTGTTTGCCCGGATCCAGCGGGCCATGCCCGCCACGCTGATCATGATCGGCGACGGACCGGAGCGAATGGATGCGGAAAACGAGGCTCGGGAGCTCGGCGTCGGCGCCGATGTGCGCTTCCTCGGCCGGCTCGACCCCGTCGCTTCGCTGCTCCAGAGTAGCGATCTGTTCATTCTGCCGTCGCAGACCGAGTCTTTTGGCCTGGCGGCGCTCGAGGCCATGGCCTGCGGCGCGCCAGTGGTGGCAAGCCGCGCCGGGGGACTCCCGGAGGTAATCGATGACGGGGTCAACGGGATTCTCGAACCGGTCGGCTCGGTCGAGGCCATGGGACGCCGGGCGGTCGAGCTGCTCAGGGATCCCGAGCGGCACGCGGCCATGCGGGCGACCGCCGTCGCGAAGGCCGAGCAATTCTCCGCCGCTCGCATTGTCCCCATGTATGAGGCCTTCTATCGGGAAGTACTCGCTTGAGGCGCGGCCGTGTCGCCTGAGCTGTTGCTCAAGGCTGCCATACTCGGTCTGGTGGAAGGGGCTACCGAGTTCATTCCGGTTTCCTCCACCGGGCATCTCATCGTGGTCAGCGACTGGCTCGGTCTGGTGGACGAACGAGCCAAGACCTTCGACATCTTCATCCAGCTGGGCGCAATCTTGGCCATCGTGTGGCTGTACCGCGTGCGACTCGGCCGGACCGTGCTGGCGGCGCGCAAGGATCCCAGGAGCCGGCGCTTCATCGGCAACCTGCTGCTCGCGTTCCTTCCGGCCGCAGTGGTCGGCTTCGTGGCGCATGACTGGATCAAGGCTCATCTCTTCAATCCGACGGTGGTGGCCGTCGCTCTGGTGGTTGGAGGCGTCCTCATCCTCCTCATCGAGCGCTGGTCCCCGCCGCCCAAGGTCCAGGACGTGAACGACGTCCCGCCCCGGACCGCCTTCGGCATCGGCCTGGCTCAGGTGCTGTCGCTGATACCGGGGACTTCGCGCTCCGGGGCCACGATCATGGGCGGCTACGCCTTGGGCTTGTCGCGGGTAGCGGCCACCGAATTCTCGTTCTTCCTGGCTATTCCCGTGATGCTGGCGGCCACGATGTACGACCTGCTGAAGAGTTGGTCGGCACTGGTCCCATCGGACGCGCCGGTGTTCGCGGTCGGCTTCGTCGTCTCATTTCTGACCGCCGTGATCGTGGTCCGCGCCTTTTTGGCCTACGTCTCCGGGCACAGCTTCAGCGCCTTTGCCTGGTATCGCATCCTGTTCGGGGCAGCGCTCTTGATGACAAGGATCTAGGCCCCATGACGCCTCCGCTCTACCAATACGACCGAGTGGGCTCGACCATGGACGTCATCCACCAGTTCGCGGAGGACGGCGCCGAGACCGGAACGATTGTCGTGGCCGGCGAGCAGCTGGACGGACGAGGGTCCCGGGGTCGGACCTGGCATTCCCCGCCCGGAGGGCTCTGGCTCAGCGCGCTGTTCCGGCCGCCGGCTGCCGGCGGCATCGAGGTAATGAGCTTGCGGGTGGGGCTGGCGGTGGCCGACGCTCTCGAGCCACTCCTGTCGCTCCTGGTCCAGGTGAAATGGCCCAACGATCTCATGGTGGGCGAGCGGAAAGTCGGCGGAATTCTCTGTGAGGCGCGCTGGCAGGGCGGGGCGCTCGCCTGGGTGGCTGTCGGGGTCGGCGTGAATGTTCGCAATCCGGTGCCGGATGAGCTCGGCCAGGCAGCAGTATCCCTGGCCCAGGTCCGTCCGGAGATCACCATCGACGACGTCCTGGTCCCGATTGTGGCTGCACTCCGGAGAATCGATCTGCAAGCCGAGCGACTCTCGCCGCTGGAGCTGAATCGATTCGCCCAGCGCGATTGGCTCAGCGGCCGAGAGATCGGGGCCCCCGTCCGCGGCCGGGTGCGGGGGCTGGGTGAAGATGGCGCGCTGCTGGTGCAGATCGCCGACCGGTCCGAGATTCCGCTCCGCAGCGGCTCGGTTGAGTTGGCCGCGGCTTCTCCTGACCGATAAGTTCGATCATGCTGCTCGCCCTCGACATCGGCAACACCGAGATCACCGTCGGCCTGTTTCACGGCAAGGACCTGCAGGCTCACTGGCGCCTGACCACCAATCCCGACCGCACCCCGGACGAGTGGGGCAGCGCAATCGGAGGGTTTCTGGTGCAGGGTGGGCATTCGCCCAACGAGGTGCGGGCGGTGGTTCTGGCCTCGGTGGCCCCGCCGGTCACTCAGAGTGTAGTCGAGGGCGTGGCCCTCACCACCGGCTGCACCGGCGTCGCCATCGACGCGCGAACCCCGCTCCCAGTGACGCTCGATGTGGATGAGCCGCTCACCGTGGGAGCGGATCGCATCGTCAACGTGCTGGCCGCGGTGGAGCTTTACCAGGCGGACACTATCGTCGTCGATTTCGGTACCGCCACCACCTTCGACTGTGTCACCGCAGATGCCCGGTTTCTCGGTGGCGCCATCATGCCCGGTCTCCGAACCTCTGCCGATCAGCTCACTCGGCGCGCCGCCAAGCTGCCGGCCACCGAGCTCCGGGCTCCGGCCCGGGTCATCGGCCGGCGGACCGAGGAGTGCATCCAGGCCGGGGTACTGTTCGGTGCGGCCGATGCGGTGGACGGAATGGTCCGCCGGATCACGGCCGAGTGGCCCGGAAAGAAACGCCCGCGGGTCGTCGCGACTGGTGGCCTGGCACCGATCATCGCGCCGATCAGCACCACCATCGAGCTCACCGATCCCGACCTCACCCTGCGCGGGTTGCGCATCGCCGCGGGACACGTCGGCCTCGGATGGTGAGCCGCGCCCGGCAGGCTGGCTACCGGCTGCTGGGTCCGTGGTTCGACTATCTACTCCACACCAGACCAATCGAATGGCCCATCGTCGCCGCGCACACCGCGGTCGGATACCTCCTTGCCGTCGGGCTCCCCAATGCTCTTCGTGGCGAAGCGCTGAGGCCCGCGTTGCTCGGGATCGGGCTCTGGGTGATCTGCCTGAACGGAGGAACCCTCGCACTCAACAGCGCCTTCGACCGGGATGAGGCGGACATCGCCTATCTGCGGCGGCCGCCCCGTCCTCCCGCACATCTCGCCGGTTTCGGCCTCTCCCTCATGCTCGCCGGCCTCGCTGGATCGCTGCTGCTGCCGTCAGGCTACCGCGCCGCGTACGCCGGGTGCCTCGTCCTATCGGTGCTCTACTCAGTTCCGCCGGCTCGTCTCAAGGCGGTTCCGGGGGCCGACTGGATCATCAACGTGGTGGGCTTCGGGACCCTGACTCCTTACGCCGGTTGGGCGGCGACGGGGATACCGGTGGGGCCGGTAGGGAGACTGGTGCTGCTAGGGTTCTGTTCGCTTTTCGCGGCGTTATATCCGCTCACCCAGATTTATCAGTTCGAGGAGGACGCCCGCCGGGGGGACCGCACTCTGGCTCGCACGCTCGGCATGCGGCGCAGCTTGCTGATTGCAATCGGCGCGACCATCCCAGCGTTTGTCCTGTTCGCGGCGGCTGGACTCAGGGCGGGTTGGAGCTCGACGGAAGGCTGGCGCTGGGGGCTGCTGGGTCTTGCCGCAATCGGATGGGGACTGGTCCTCCTACCTTGGCTCCGAGGCTACGAAAGGATGAGTCCATCCCAGCATCAGCGCGGCATGTATCGTGCGCTCTTTGCCTGGGCGCTCACCGATCTGGCCGTGATTGTTGTCTGGGCATCCTGACGGCCCTTGGCCCGCAAAGCGGCGCCTCGGTATACTTGACCTTCTCACCGTATCGGGAGATGGGATGACCTCGACCGCGGAAGTGAAGCGCCAATACGACGCGACCGAAGTGCCGGCAATCGTCGCGGCATCGGTCAAGCTTGGGCTGCTCGAGGCAGCGCTGGTGCTGCTCTTTTCCCTGGCTTCGCGGTTCCTCGGTGGACCAATCGAGATAGTCGTCTGTGCCCTCATCCTGCTGGTGGGTCTCGCAGCTGTCACCATGCTTCCGGGCCTGTGGACCAGGGCATTCACCATCGAGGGGATCGCCGGCGCCGCCGGGATTGGCCTTGGCGCAGCCGCGGTGTTTCTTCTCGTGGACGTCATCCTGCTCCAGAACATCGGAACCTACAGCCACCGCTGGCACGAGATCGGCGGCGGGAGCAACTGGTGGTACCATCCGGTCTGGTGGATGGTGGGAAGCTTCCTGCCCTGGATGGGGGCGTGGATTCTCGCCAATCAGACCGCGAGAGACGGGCGTCCGGCTGCGGGGCTCGGGCTGCTGACGGCGTTGGTGGCAGCGATCGTTATCGCGGTGCTCGCCATTCTGCTCGGCTTCCCCGGGGCGCGGTGGACGCTGGGAACCTTTGGCGTGGCCTTCCTGCCGGGGCTGGTCGTCGCCACCATCGCTTCATCCGTCATCGGGAAGCGCGCCGCCTGACCCCATGCGCTGGGTCCGCCTGTTCTTTCGCATCTTTGGTTGGCTGCTCACGCCGTTCCTGGCATGGGCAGCCTCATTTTTTGGCGCGGCAGCCGGAGCGCTGCTCGCCATGAAGCTGGATGATCCAGTCCGGGGTCTAGCGGTCACCGCGGTCTGCGGTGGCATTGCCGGTTTCGCGGCGCTGATCGGCTGGCTGCATTACTTGAGGCGGTCACCGGAGATCCGCGAGGTCCTGGCGGTGACCGAGGACGGTACCCCGGACACGACCGACTTCGCCACCGTGCCCGAGGTCCCCGAGGAAGTCGCCGAGCCCGAGCCATCCCAGCCGAGTTGACGCCGCTGCGAATCCCTCACCCACACCAATTCCGAATCGCGTTAGCCGCTCTTCTTGTGTCCGCCTGCCGCGCGGGCCCGCGGCCCCGGGCCAACGGTGAGACCGGCGATGCTTCCAAGCCGCCCGACTCGCTCGTCATTTCAACTGAACGCGGGGTCGAGGTCTGGTTTACCCTCGCGCGGCAAGCCCAAGGTCCGGACGGCAAGACCTGCCTGGAACGCGGTCTTGAGATCCGCCGGGGGGACACCCGGGTACAGGTCCCGCTGCTTTACACCGGAACGCCTCCGATTCTGCTCGACGATTCAACGATGCGCGCGCTGCTGTGGAACCACTGCCGGCCGGTCGATGCCTACCGGGTGGACCTCCGGAGTGGGCGGCCTCTCAGGGAAAATGTCCGGAGCAGACCGTGAGGCGTAGACTCCGGTGCAGCGTTTGGTGCCGCTGGAGTGGACTGGCCTTCGGGATCTGGAGCCTTGGAGCCAGCTCTGCGAGGGCGCAGACAATCGACGCGCGTATAGGACGCTTCTTCAATTCGACCGGATGGACGGCGTATCGACTGGGGGTCACCCGTCCGCTCACCGGGATCCTTGGAGCCCAGTTACATGGGGACCTGCTGCATCGCTACGGCGGGGAGCCGGGCGGCCTGGCGGGGCTCGGTGCCGATCTCACGGCATTTCGGACCGGCCACGACGGCCCCTATCTCATCGCTGGATTGAGCGGCGGCCTTGGCTCGGAAACCTCCAACGAGTTGTCCAGTTTTTGGGGGTCCTGGTCCGCGGGGCTGGGCTACGATCTCTTTCCGCTTTCCTCCGTGTCAGTGGGCGCAGAAGCGCGCTGGCGGGAGCTGTCGCTCGGTAAACGGGACGGGTTCGAGCTGGCCGGGGGACTGACGATCTATCTCGGCGGAGGGCCGTCCCCTGCACGTTCGCCTGCTCAACGAAACCCGCCGGTTCCATCGACCACCGGATCGGCAGAGCTCGCGCCGGTGCGGGGCGAGGGCCAGTCGCCTCCCACGACCCTTGCTGATTCCATCATCGCGACGGCGACCGAGGCGATGGGGCGGCCCTATGAATTTGGGGGGACGGGCGCCAATGGTGAGGGATTCGACTGCTCGGGGCTGATTCAGTACGCCTACGGCAAACACGGGATCATCTTGCCGCGCCGAAGCACCGACCAGGCGCGGGAAGGCGCCAAAGTAGATCGCAAGCTGGCGCAGCTGAGGCCAGGAGACCTGCTGACGTTCTCCAATCGAGGCGGGGAGGTTACCCACGTGGGCCTCTACATGGGCAAGAGCCGGTTCATTCACAGCGCCACCCGTGGCGTGCAGGTGAGCACGCTCAGCGCTGAAGATCCCTATGGCCGGTGGTGGTACAAACGCTGGGTGGGGGTGAGGCGGCTAATTCCGTAGGGGCGCACTGCTTCGTTCCACTGGCGCCCGGGGCCTCGCTTTCCAGACCGTTGCCAACCACGACATCAGCGTCGGGCTCATCGCCCACGATGGTCTCTCCACTCAGCGGCAGTTCTTCCGGCAAGAGAGTCAGTACGTGGGCGTGGAGCTGCGGTTCGACCTCTAGTATCCGGGCCCCTGTCAACCGGACGCGAATACGCCCGTCCGGCTGTCACCGTAGGCTCGATCTGCCATCCTGGCGCAGTTCCTGGGCACCTCACTTGCTATTGCAGCGGTGAAATACCCGGCTTGACAGCAGTGGGTTTATTCTTATCTTTCGGGTCTTAGCACTCTCAGGCTATGAGTGCCAACCATTTCAGTTTCTTAAGCTTAGCACCGTCTAACCCATCCAGTGGTGGAGGTCGTACCGATGGCAACTGCTACCAAAGCCAAGCCCAGCCTCAAGATTCAACCGCTCGAAGACCGTGTGGTCATCATGCCCTCCGATGAGGCGGAGTCCATGCGCGGGGGCTTGTACATCCCCGATACCGCGAAGGAGAAGCCGACCCAGGGCGAAGTGATTGCGGTCGGTCCCGGCCGGGTTGAGAAAGGCGCCCGTGTTCCCACCGATCTCAAGGTGGGCGACAGCGTGATTTACGGGAAATACAGCGGCACTCCGTTCCAGCTGGGCGACGATGAAGTGATCATCATCAAAGCTTCGGACGTCCTGGCCAAGATCAGCTAAACCGACGCGGGAGAGCCTGCGCTCCCCCGAATCCTTCAGGAGATGAGACATGGCAGCAAAAGAGCTTCTCTTCAACACCGATGCCCGATCCAAACTCAAGAGAGGGGTCGACCAACTCGCCGAGGCGGTGAAGGTTACCCTTGGGCCCAAGGGCAGAAACGTCGTCATCGATAAGAAATTTGGCTCGCCGACCGTCACCAAGGATGGCGTGACTGTTGCCAAGGAGGTCGAGCTGAACGACCCGATCGAGAATATGGGCGCCCAGATGGTGAAGGAAGTCGCCACCAAGACGTCCGACCTCGCCGGCGACGGCACCACCACGGCCACCGTCCTCGCCCAGGCCATCTTTCGCGAAGGCCTCAAGAATGTCACCGCCGGCGCCAATCCCATGGAGCTGAAGCGGGGAATCGACCGCGCGGTCGAGGCCGTGGTCGAGCAGCTGAAGACGCTCTCGGTTCCCTCGGCCGGCAAGAAGGAGATCGCCCAAGTGGGCACCATCTCGGCCAATAACGACAAGGAGATCGGTAACCTGATCGCCGAAGCCATGGAGAAGGTGGGCAAGGACGGCGTGATCACGGTGGAAGAGGCCAAGGGGCTGGAGACCACGCTAGAGACGGTTGAGGGCATGCAGTTCGATCGCGGCTACCTGTCGCCCTACTTCGTCACCGATCCGGAGAAGATGGAGGCGGTGATGGACGACCCCTACATCCTGATCCACGACAAGAAGATTTCGGCAATGAAGGAGCTGCTTCCGGTGCTGGAAAAGAGCGCCCAGAGTGGCAAGCCGTTGCTCATCATCTCGGAAGACGTCGAGGGCGAGGCGCTCGCAACGCTGGTGGTCAACAAGCTGCGCGGCACCTTAAAGGTCGTTGCAGTCAAGGCCCCCGGGTTCGGCGACCGGCGTAAGGAAATGCTGCGCGACATCGCGGTGCTGACCGGTGGGCAGGTCATCTCGGAGGAGCTCGGCTTCAAGCTTGAGAACGCCACCCTGAATGATCTGGGCCGGGCCAAGCGGGTGGTGGTCGACAAGGACAACACCACGATCGTAGACGGGCGTGGAAAGCCCGACGACATCAAGGGCCGTATCGCCGAGATCCGGAGCGCCATCGAGAAGAGCACCAGCGACTACGACCGGGAGAAGCTGCAGGAGCGGTTGGCCAAGCTCTCGGGCGGTGTGGCGGTGATCAACGTCGGTGCTGCCACCGAGACCGAGCTTAAGGAGAAGAAGGCTCGGGTCGAGGACGCCCTGCACGCCACCCGTGCTGCAGTAGAAGAGGGTATCGTTCCGGGTGGCGGCGTCGCGCTGATCCGGGCGCAGTCGGCGCTCGACAAGATCCGGGGCACCGAGGACGAGAAGATCGGGGTTGAGATCGTGCGGCGCGCGTTGGAAGAGCCGATCCGGATGATCGCTCAGAACGCGGGCGCCGAAGGCTCGATCGTGGTGGCCAAGGTCAAGGAGTCGAAGGAGAAGAACTTTGGCTACAACGCCGCCACCGATGCCTATGAGGATCTGGTCAAGGCCGGTGTCATTGACCCCACCAAGGTCACTCGTACGGCGCTGCAGAACGCCGCGTCGATCGCCGGCCTCCTGCTCACCACCGAGTGCGTGGTGGTCGAGAGGAAGGAAGACAAGCCGGCTCCAGCCTCGCCTCCGGGCGGCGGCATGGGCGGCATGTACTAAGATCGGTAACGGCTTGAACGAAGCGCCCCGGGAACCTCCCGGGGCGCTTTTGTATCTGGTCCAGGCACCGCATCCGCAGTCTGGCTGAGTCCATCCTCAACGTGTAGCTTCGCGGTTCGGGGTTGTCGGGTGATTGGAACTGTTTCCGGAGGAGGTTCTATGACAGCCATCCCGCGCGTAGGCCCGCTCGCCTGCCTGCTTTCGCTCTCGCTCACCACCCTGGTGCCCAGCCTAGCCGGGCAATCGCAGCCCGTGATCACCGACGCCATCATCGGCGAGTCCAATCCCATCAGTCCCGAGATCAGCACGGCCCAGCTGCAACAGGTTCTCAACGAGGGCAAGACCCCGGTCCTCGATGTGCGCTCAGCCCAGGAATACGCCATCGCCCACATCCCTGGCAGCATCAATCACTATGAGAAGGAGGTCGAGCAGATCACCAAGGCGTATCCGGACCACAACGCTGCTCTGGTCCTCTATTGTAATGGGCCCTATTGCGGCAAGTCGAAGCGTCTCTCGGAGGAATTACAGAAGCAGGGCTACACCAATCTCAGGCGCTATCAGTTGGGGCTTCCCGTCTGGCGCGCGCTGGGCAACACGGTGCAGACCGATCTGCCGGGAGTGCGTTACGTGCTGGCCGGCGACAAGACCGCGGTGTGGGTCGACGCGCGCAGCGCCGAGACCTTTGCCAAGGGCAGCCTCCCCGGAGCGGTGAACATCGCCAAGGGAGAGGCCGAAGCGGCCAACGATGATGGGCGCCTGCCCAAGAAAGACAAAGGCACCCGAGTCATCGTGTTCGGGGACTCACCCGAGGACGCGCGGGCGGTGGCGGAAGAGATTGCCCACAAGGCCTACTGGAACAGCAGCTATTTCGGGGGCCGTTTCTCCGACTTGAGGTCGGTAGCGGGGCGCTGAGCCCGGGCCGAGCCTCGCGGAAATCCCTGGCTCGGGTGGATCGCCCGCTGCAGATGGTCGCACTCTCGTGGCGGCTAAAGCCGTCCAACCACTTACGATCGACCTCACCCCGGTATGACAAATGCGGCGAGTGGCCGAATGCCTCGCACGGCCATTCCCTCAACGGGCGGAGCCGCATGCCAAAGCCTTCACCTGGCCAGAACCCCGATCCTATGTCAGGCGTGGTGGACCGCCTGCTCGCGCAGCTTCCC
The DNA here is from genome assembly GCA_035997125.1 of Gemmatimonadales bacterium. GTDB lineage: Bacteria > Gemmatimonadota > Gemmatimonadetes > Gemmatimonadales > GWC2-71-9 > CAVVWJ01. The sequence goes on along the minus strand of DASYIX010000038.1, from coordinate 911 downwards.
GGGCTCCAAGGCGAAGTCCCCGTCTCTCGCGGGGCCTCTCACCAGGGAGCGTCGTACGGCAGCTCAATTCATACAGTTCCCCCTCCTATGGAGGACCTCCTCGGGCCGTGGGCCCGGCTGGTCCTAGGGCTTGCGCTGGGCACCATGATGGCGTGGTGGCCGTACCCGAGGACCTGCGGCATCCCTCTCGCCGGCTATATGACCGCGGTCTTTACCGTGGTCCTTGGAGGCGGGTGGGCCGCGGTGTCCGCTTGGAGATACCGGGCCTCCCTGGCCCACGTGCTCTCGCTCATCCTGGTGTTCTATGGGATGATGCTGATGGCGGCTGAGCTACTGCCGCGAACCGGCTACGCCGTTGATCAGGCTAACTGGCAGTGCCAGGAGAACGACCTCGATTCATCCTGGTCGGCCTCGCTGAGGCATCAATCGGTCCGTAGCAACAGCTGAAACGGGAAGTAATCGCGCAACGATTCGAATTCCGGATCGGAGTGCACGTCTTCGTTTTCCAGATTGTCGAAGGCAATCGGCCTACCCTCGACCCATGCCGTTCGGAGCAACCCAACCGCCCCTGCTTTGTCACCCAGGACTGCGGCGATGCGCGCCCGGGCATAGGTCTGCCTGCCGAATTGGTATTTCGGGGCGAGGTGTGCCAGGATCCGGTCAAACCGTCTCGCCGCAGTACTGTCTCCTAAGTGCACCGCCGTGGTACCCAAACGTCCCAGCAGATCCGAGTTTCCCGGATGACTCGCCAGGCCCGCGGCATACAGCTGTCGGGCATTGTCCCAGCGCCCGGCGGCGGACTCGACGTCGCCGTCCAGCAGGGCCGCGGCCAGGCTGGTATCGCTTGGTGAGGTAATCGGTGTGGCGACGAGCGGCTCCAACCAGCGCGCGGCCGCGGCCGTGTGCCCGTG
>DASYIX010000037.1:0-71849 GCA_035997125.1 Gemmatimonadales bacterium | reverse complement strand
GAGGCCGCGGTCATACGGGCCCAGCTCGCCCGCCCGGAAAACTCGGTGCTGGGTCCCGATGCGTACAATCAGTTCTTCACCATGCACGGCATGACCATGATGTTCCTCTTTGCCGTGCCGGTGGTGACCGCAGTGGGACTCTATCTGGTGCCGCTCATGATCGGGGCCCGCAACGTGGCCTTCCCTCGGCTCAACGCCTATGGGTACTGGGCTTATCTCGCCGGGGGGCTCTTCCTCTATATCAGCTTTTTCCTCAACACCGGGCCGGATACCGGTTGGTTCAGTTACGTCCCCTTGGCGGGGCCCGAGTTCTCTCCTGGGAAGCGAGTGGATGTCTACGCCCAGGCCATCACCTTCACCGAGATCGCGGCACTGGTGGCGGCAGTCGAGCTCATCGTCACCATCTTCAAGAATCGGGCGCCGGGCATGACGCTGAACCGCATGCCCCTCTTCGTCTGGGCGATGCTGGTGCAGGCGTTCATGGTCCTCTTTGCCATGCCCTGGGTGGCCACCGCTACTCAGCTGCTGGCGATGGACCGGCTGGTGGCGACCCACTTCTTTAATCCGGCCGAGGGAGGTGACGCGCTGCTCTGGCAGCACCTGTTCTGGTTCTTCGGCCATCCCGAGGTCTACATCATCCTCACGCCTGCGCTGGGGTTCGTGTCGATGATCGTGGCCACCTTTACCCGGCGGCCGGTCTTCGGCTATCCCGCCATGGTGCTCTCGCTCCTGTCCATCGGATTCTTGAGCTTCGGCCTCTGGGTGCACCACATGTTCGCCACCGGGGTGCCGCAACTAGGCGAGAGCTTCTTCACCGCGGCCAGTATGATGATCACCATCCCGAGCGGGATTCAGATCTTCTGTTGGATCGCCACGATCTGGTCGGGGCGGCCTCGCTTCAGCGTACCCTTTCTGTTCGTGCTGGGATTCGTGGTGCTGTTCGTGATCGGTGGGATTACCGGCGTCATGGTGGCGTCGGTGTCGTTCGACCAGCAGGTGCACGACACCTACTTCGTCGTGGCCCACTTCCACTATGTACTCCTTGGCGGCGCCGTCTTTCCCCTCTTGGGCGCTTTTTACTACTGGTTTCCCAAGATGACCGGACGGATGCTGGACGAGCGGCTGGGCCGGTGGTGTTTCTGGGTGCTCTTCATCGGGGCCAATCTCACCTTTTTCCCGATGCACCAGCTGGGCCTGGACGGGATGCCCCGCCGGGTCTACACCTATCTCGCTGGCACCGGATGGGGGAATCTCAACCTGCTGGCGACGATCGGTGCCGCGCTCCTGGCGCTGGGCGTGCTGCTCTTCGTGATCGACGTCGCCGTAAGCCTCCGGGGGGGCGCACTCGCAGGGGACGATCCCTGGGGCGCGGAGACCCTCGAATGGGCCACCAGCTCACCGCCTCCGGCGTACAACTTCGCTTACATCCCGGTGGTCGAAGGCCGGTCTCCCCTCTGGGAGCTTCCCGGAGAGCTCCCGGTGGTGAGCGGCTTGCGGACCGACGTGCGGGACGTGCTGGTAACCACTCTACTGGACGCCAGGCCTGATAGCCTGCATCGCCACCCACCGCCGACTATCTGGCCGCTCCTCACGGCAGTTGCCACGACCATTCTGTTCGTCACCCTGATCTTCACGCCCTGGGGAGCCGTGATCGGAACGCCGCTGCTTCTCTTGTCTTTCCTCGGCTGGGGCTGGCCCCACGGCCGGGATCACCAGGAGCAGAGAACGGTGGAACAGACCGGATGAGACCGACCCGCATCGTGGCCGACGTCGCAACCCTGCCACGCACCGTCTTCGGCCATCGCAGCCTGATGTGGTGGGGCACCCTGGGTTTCATCGCGATCGAGGGCAGCACCCTCTTCATTTGCGTGGTGAGTTACTTCTATCTGCGGCGAAACTTCTCCACCTGGCCGCCCGAGCACGTCTTCCGACCCAGCCTCGTCATCCCCACCATCCAGGCAGCGCTGATGCTGGCCAGCAACGTCCCTATGCGGGCGGCGGACCGTGCCTCGCGGCGGATGGACATCCGCGGCGTGCGCCGCGGCTTTGTGCTGTGCTCGGTGCTCGCGGTCATTATGACCGTGCTCCGCTGGTTCGAGTTCCAGGCGCTGAATGTGCGGTGGGACAGCAACGCGTATGGCTCGGTTGCGTGGGCCACGGTGACGTCCCACGCCACCCTGCTGCTGCTGGAGACCGCGGAGACGCTCGCCTTTACCGTGCTGCTGTTCAAGGGCCCCATCGAGCAGCGAGACCTGGCCGGGGCCAGCGACAACGCGCTGTACTGGTACTTCATGACCGGCGTGTGGATCCCGCTCTACGTGGTCGTGTTCCTCTCTCCGTACTTCATGTAGCACGAGGAGGCGCCGTGACCGCAGATCCCAGGACCGACGTACCCGATGCCCGGCAGATTCGGGCGCTGTGGGCTGGTCTGCTTCTGGCGCCCGTTGCCTTCCTCCTCAATCTCGAGGCGGCGTACGCGCTGGTGCCCACCGCCTGTTCCTCTCACAACGAGCTTCCGGTGCATCTGGTGCATCTGGCCTGCCTGCTGTTCGCGGTGTACGGATTGAGCACGGCCTGGCGAAGTTGGAATGCCCTGGGGGCCACCTGGCCCAGCGAAGAAGGCGATCCCCTGGCTCGAAGCCGGTTCCTGGCAGGCACCGGACTGCTGGTCAGTGCGATGTTCATCCTCGTGATCGTGGCCCAGTGGATTCCGACCTTAGTCCTGGATCCATGCCAATGACGGGCGGCGGCCACCCGCTCACTCCGCATGAGTTCTGGAGCGGCTGGGGCTTCGAGCCGGCCGTGGTCGTCTGTCTCGCGGTCACTGCGTGGCTTTACCTGCGTGGGGTTCGTGCCCTCTGGCGAAGCGCTGGGAAAGGGAAAGGGGTGGGCAACTGGGAGGCTGCTGTCTTCGCCGCCGGCTGGGCCACGCTGCTCCTGGCTCTCGTGTCACCGTTGCACCGGCTGGGAGGCGTTCTGTTCTCAGCCCACATGGCACAGCATGAGCTGCTCATGGCCGTCGCGGCACCACTCCTCGTTCTCGGTCGGCCCCTGCTGCCCTTTCTCTGGGCCTTGCCGATGAGCTGGCGGCGAACCGCCGGCTCCTGGGTTGCAGTCCCCCCGGTCCAACGCGCCTGGGGGCTACTAACCCTGCCGCTCGCAGCCTGGACCCTCCATGCGGTGGCTATCTGGCTGTGGCACGCCCCACCACTCTTCGAAGCGACGCTGCGGAGCGAGCTGATTCATAGCCTTCAGCATCTGAGCTTTCTGGGGACCGGACTGCTCTTCTGGTGGGCGCTTCTGCGAGGACGGCAGGGACGGCTCGGGGGACCCGCGGCAGTCCTGTACCTCTTTACCACCTCCTTGCACACCACCGTGCTCGGCGCGCTGCTCACATTTTCCTCCCGCCTCTGGTATCCCCTCTACGCCTCCAGCACGGCGCCGTGGGGACTCACGCCGCTGGAAGACCAGCAGCTCGCAGGACTCATCATGTGGGTCCCCGCCAATCTGGCCTACCTGATCGCGGCGCTGGTGATCGCATCCAGCTGGCTGAAGGAGCCCGCACCGAGGATCGCGGTCGGGTGAGCAAGCTCCTCGAGATCGCGCTCGGCCTCGTTACCGGCATTGGTGGGTTTCTCGAGGCCGGCTCGCTCGCCACGTCAGCTCAGGCCGGCGCGGCCTTCGGCTTTCAGCTGGTCTGGGCCCTCGCGCTGGGGACGATCTGCATTGCCTTTCTGGTCGAAATGGCTGGCCGTCTCTCGGCGGTTAGCAAGCATACCCTCCCGGACGCGATGCGCGAGCGATTCGGGGTGCGCTTCTTCGTGGTGGTTCTCGTTGCTGTGGTCCTGGTCTCCTTTCTGGTACTGGCCTCGGAGATTGGCGGCGTAGCGCTCGCGCTTCAGCTCGCGACGGGGATTCGATTCCAGTGGTGGGCGCCAATTGTGGCCGTCGCGGTCTGGCTCCTGCTCTGGGCCCACAACTTCAGCCTGGTAGAGAAAGGCGCGTCACTGCTTGGCCTGGTAACCCTGGTCTTCGCCGTCGCTGCAGTCAAACTGCACACGCCGGTGCATGAGATCGTGGCCAATCTGCTGCCCAGTGTGCCGCACCAGGAGGGTGCCAAGTACTGGTTCATGGCCGTGAGCATCATCGGCGCGTCGGTCAGCCCATACCTGTTCTACTTCTATTCGGCCGGCGCCGTCGAGGATCATTGGGATGAAGATTACCTCGGGGTGAACCGGGCAATCGCTGGGCTCGGCATGAGCTTCGGGGGCGGCCTTGCCATCGCCGTCCTGGCGTGCGCGGCTATGGTCTATCATCCCCGCGGCATCGAGATCCAGCACTACGAGCAGATTCCGCTCATCCTGGCGGAGCCGCTGGGCCGCTGGGGATTTATCCTTTTTGTGGCTTCGCTGGGGATCGGGTGCTTCGGCGCCGCACTGGAGATCGCGTTGCAAATAGCCTATCTAGTCGCCCAGGGTTTCGGCTGGAACTGGGGCGAGAATGTCAAGCCGCGTGAAGCAGCCCGGTTCAGCCTGACCTACACTGTCATGATCTTCCTGGCCGGATTAGTGATCTTGACCGGGATCGATCCGCTCAAGCTCACCATCTTTTCCATGGCGATTACCGCGCTGTCCTTGCCGATTACCGTGGTGCCGCTGCTGATCTTGATGAATGATCCTCAATACGTGGGGGAGAACGGCAACCATTGGATTGCCAATGCGGCAGTGCTGTTCATCAGCATCGTTGCCTGCATTGTGGCCATCGTGGCCATTCCACTCCAGCTTATGGGCGGCAGCTGAGATGGAGCTCGGTCTCGAGGTTCTGGACCAGCAGGTCAGCGACCGGGGCGGCGAGTTGATGGGCAAGGTCGACGGCATCCTGCTCGAGCTTCGTCCGGGGAAACCGCCGAGAGTCGCCCATTTGGTGATCGGCGGCGGGACCGCGGCACGGAGGGTCCATCCCGGTCTAGCCGACTGGCTGGTGCGGTGGCGACGGCGGTGGGGACCCAAGGATGACCAACCACTCGAAGTTCCCTGGTCCAAAGTGCTGAAAATCGGGATCGACGTGCAGGTGGACCTCGACGCGAGGCGCACCACGGCGTGGGCATGGGAGAGCTGGGTGCTCCAGCACATTATCGGCCGAATTCCGGGAGCTTGACGTGGGCCCAAGTGAAATCAGGTTCGAGGATTTGATCGGCAAGACGGTTCGAAACCAGTACGGACGCGCCATCGGCCGGATCGAGGAGGCGCGGGTGGAGCCCGAGGGCGAGGACTGCCTTGTCACCGAGTTTCTCATCGGTCCTCTCGAGCTCTGGCCCCGAATCCTGGCGTTCATAGGGGAGGTGCCGACGCTGCGCGCTGTGGGCTTGGGGCATCAGCGGAGGCTGCGACCCTTTCCGTGGCACTGGATCGACGTGAGCGATCCGAAGCGGCCGAGGCTGGTGGAGACGGTAAAGGCGGAAAAAGCGGAAGGAGCGGAATAATTTCCGCCGCTTCTCTTCCGCCCTTTCCGCCTCTTACCAACACCTGCCCAGCTGCTATTCGGGAATAATCAGATCCTGTCCAACCTCAATCAGGTCGGGATTGTCGATCACGTCTTTGTTCGCCTCGAAGATCTTGTGCCACTTATTGGCATCGCCGTACTCCCGCTTGGCGATCTTGCTTAAGCTGTCTCCCTTGACCACTGTGTAGGTCTTGCCAGCGGGAGTGATGTTGGTGGGTTCGTTCGCCATAACGTCCTCCGGTTAGCGTTTGCCGCCGAAGGTCTTGCCCAGCAAGCCTCCGACGTCATCCAGGACCGAGCCGTCGCCGTCACGGTCGAGAAAACGACTGAGCGTGCCCATCACACCAGGAGCTGACTGCTTGAGGTGCTCCTGTTCTCCGACGAGCAGGTTGGTGAGACCGCCCGGGTCCAGACCACGTTCCTGTTGGGTCCGTCCGAGGGCACCCATAACTAAAGGCGCCAGCATGGTGAGAAGCTGACCCGCCTTGCCGGCTTCCAAGCCAGTCGCCTGACTCAGGCCGGTTTCGACCGTCTGCTGCTTACCGCCGAGGACGTGGCGCAGGATGCTCGCGCCAGGTCCAGTGTCCGCCCGGTTCAGGTAGCCGGGGACATCGTCCAGAATGCTACCATCATGGTCCTCAGCCACTGCCGTGTGCAGGGATTGGGCTTGACCCGTATCGGTGGCGTTACGTGCTAACGCCGATAGCAGGAGTGGCAGTGCGGCATCAATGGCATTGCCAGTGGTGCCGGAGTCGGCTCCGATTTTCCTACCTATCTGATCGACGGCTTGATTGCCGAGCCGTTGCTGCAGCATCTCGAGCAGGGACATCGGGGCCTCGTTTTTAGGGTCGTTGAATTCTGATTTCGCTGGCCAAGATGGGGCACCCCGGTGTCCGCCCGAGGTGGCCTGGATCACGGCAGGACAACTCTCACCCATACCGACCGCCTTCTGGGGCTATCCGGGTTCCTCGCCGGTCCCTTAGGTTCCTCACCATGACTTCACGAGCCACGGCACGCCTTCAACTGCTCGGCGCGGCCGTCCTCTTCTCCACCGGCGGAGCCGCGATCAAGGCGGCCGATTTCACCGGATGGCAGATTGCCAGCCTGCGCTCCGGCATCGCCGCCGGGGCCCTGCTTTTGATGACCCCGGCCGCGCGGCGGGGCTGGACTTGGCGCGCGGCACTGGTCGGTCTGGCATATGCCGGGTGTCTCACCCTCTTCGTCCTGGCCAACCGGCTCACCACCGCCGCCAATACCATCTTTCTCCAATCCACCGCGCCGCTCTACATCCTGTTTCTGGGTCCCTGGCTGCTGAAGGAGCCGATCCGAAAGCAGGACCTCGGCTTCATGCTGGCGGTGGGCTTTGGGCTCGGCTTGTTCTTCGTGGGCGTGGAGCAGCCGGCCGTCACCGCGCCCGATCCTGAGCGCGGCAATCTGCTGGCGTTGGCCAGCGGACTCTGCTGGGCCCTGGCCGTCTGCGGGCTCCGCTGGCTCAGTGTGGACTCGCGGCGTGGGTCGCCCACGTCCGCGGTGGTCGCGGGCAACCTGATCGCTTTTCTGCTCTCGCTCCCGATGGCGCTGCCGCTGGGGTCCCACTCGATTGCCGACTGGGCCATCGTGGGATATCTGGGCGTCTTCCAGATTGCGCTGGCCTACACCCTCGTCACCAGTGCCATCCACGTCATCCCGGCACTGGAAGCGTCGATGATCCTGCTGCTCGAGCCGGTGCTGAATCCAGTCTGGGCCTGGATGGTACAGCGGGAAACCCCCGGCGCATGGGCGCTCGTCGGGGGAGCTGTCATCCTCGGCGCGACCACATTCAAGAGCTGGTCGGAGAGCCGCGTGGCGGCCACGTGAGATGACCCGCCACCACCCGCTGGCACTGATCGAGACCATCCGCGTTCGGCAGGGGGCAGCACCCCTCTGGTACCTCCATCTCCGGCGGCTGGCAGTGAGCTGTAAGGCGTTGGGGATTCAGATGCCCGGCGAGTTGCCCCCGCCGGAGGGTGGGCCCGACCGGGTGCACCGGCTCGAGGTTGGCATGCGTGGGGTTCAGGTGAGCGAGCGGCTGGTCGGGTCGAGCGACCCGGTCAAGCTCATTGTATCCCGGGTAGCGCATCACTCTTATCCCTATAAGACCACCGACCGGGCTCAGTTCGAGCGGGCGCTCGACACCGCGCGGGGGGCGGAAGCCGACGATGCGTTGTTGCTCACCCCAGGCGGGTTCGTCGCGGAGACGGCAATCTACAGCGTGCTCTGGTGGGAGAACGGCAGGCTGTGCGCGCCAGCGCTGGACTTAGGGATCCTTCCAGGCGTTGGCCGGGCGCGGGTAACTGAGCTGGTCGGACAGCTGGAGGAGCGGCGTTCCGCCTGGAGTGATGTTCGGGGCTCGTCACTCTTTCTAGTAAACTCGGTGCGGGGCATTGTGAAGGTGGCGGCGGTCCAGGGCGAGTCGGTGCCGCCATCGAAGGACACCGATGCGCTCGCCGCCCGCTTTTGGCCCTGAGCGCATTTGAGCCTGCTGCCTTGACCCACCCCCTTCGCGCACGATATTTTCCCGGGCTCGCACGGTGTCGTGCCCGTGGTGGTTGTAGCTCAATCGGTTAGAGCGCCGGACTGTGGCTCCGGAGGTTGCGGGTTCGATTCCCGTCAGCCACCCCTGGTAGGTCTCCGGTCAGCCGTGGACGGCAGGGCCGGTGCAGAGGTCCGTAGCTCAAGTGGTAGAGCACCGGTCTCCAAAACCGGGGGTTGCAGGTTCGAGTCCTGCCGGGCCTGTTGGGGCACCCAGTCAAACGGCGCTATCGTCTAGGGGACTAGGACGGGGCCCTCTCAAGGCCCAAACACGGGTTCGAATCCCGTTAGCGCTATGCGGCCCCATCGTCTATCGGTTAGGACGGGACCCTTTCAAGGTCCAGAGAGGGGTTCGACTCCCCTTGGGGCTATCGGCGCCGCTAGCTCAATTGGCAGAGCAAGTGACTCTTAATCACTAGGTTGTAGGTTCGATTCCTACGCGGCGCATTGCAGCTCACAAAGCCAGTCCCAATTGAACGGCCTAGCACTCGCTAGGCCGTTTTCTCTTGCCGCGATCGGATGTGACGAAAGACACTGCTGGTCAATGCGATAGAGCACGCCGATAGGGAAGAGTGACGAGAGACACTGCGGGCCTTGTCCACTGAGGTGCATCGATAGAGTCCGGGCAGGGCCGGAAGCCGCGCCGGCCCCCGTTCCGCCCATTCTCGATCAAGGTGCCGGCGATGGTGGGTGCCCCCCTCAAGCATTGAAGTCGGCGATTACGCTGTCGAGCGTTGCGGCGGCGCTGATCTGCAGTGGAAGCTCCGAGCTCGGCGCGCAGGAGGTGCATCTTCGTCCTCAGCTCGGCCTGTACCTGCCGACCAAGGTCTCCATCCAGGATGGCGTGCTTCACATCCGCCAAAAGGTCAGCGTAAAGGCTGGCGCCCGCCTGACCCTCAGCTTCAATGACCGCTTCGACGTGGTCACCGGAGTTACCTACCTTCCCGGATACGCGATCTTTCACCGGGCCGGCGAAGAATTCGAGGTCGCCACCGGCGCACATGTGCTCACCGCCACGACTGGGGCACAGTACTGGCTGGTCCCGCCCGCTAAAGTGATCTCCTGGGAGGTGCACTCCGGTATCGGCCTGGTATTTGGTGGCCAACCCGCCCGCGACGAGCTGTTCGCCAGCTCAACGGCGACTGGGATCCTCGGTACCACGCTCCGGTATCGAATCGGACAGATCGTGAGGCTCCATCTGCGCATTCAAGATCGGATCTATCGATTCCGCTCTGGCGCGCCGGAATCTGGCAGACCAAGGCGGCCACTTCAGGTATCCTTCGGGGTCGGTTTTCCATTCCTGGAATCGCTTCGCTGAGCATTTCCTCGCAGGGCTAGACCCATTCGGGCCGGCAGGTGAGTTTGCAGGACCGTCCACTCCACTCCTTTTAACCACTTTCTCCAGCGCTCGCCGCTGAGGCTGCCGACCGTGCACGCTGACCGGCACGTGGTGACGGTGGTGATTCCCACTCTCGGCCGGGGTTCGATCGCCCGTACGCTCGACGCGCTCGACTGCCAAACCCGGCAACCCGACGAGGTGCTCCAGATCCTCGACCAGGACCGGCGAGGAGTGGCGTGGGGCCGGAACGAAGGAATCCGCCGGGCCAAGGGAGACCTGATTGCATTTACCGATGACGACTGCGTCCCGGGGCCCCAGTGGTTGGCCACTCTCATAGATGCTATCGACCGGTACGAGGCCGATGGAGCCGGCGGAAACCTGCGGGAATCCGATCCTCTCCTCCGGGCGATCCAACAAGGTCGGCGGGCCAAACCGGACACGGAACAAGTCGACAGTGGTGGCCTGGTAGGGACGGGTGGAAACATCATGTTCCGGCGCCGCTGCCTCGATGCCACGGCTGCCCAGGACGGCTTCGTCTACAACGAATCCTTTTCTACCGCCGAGGATTGGGAACTGGTCTATCACCTCCGCAGCCGGGGAACCCGGCTGGTCTATGTCCCCTTTGAGGTCGACCACCTGCGCACCGCCCGGCCCTGGTCCTATCTGCGTTACCAGTACTCCCGGGGGATCGGAATCGCGGCGCTCTACTTCGATCAGAGGCGCTTGGGGATTCCCATCACTCCCCACGAGAGTCTGCTCTGGGGCAAGGGTACCAGGCGATCGAAACCGCGCTGGGCCGCCATCTTCTGGAACAAGATCGTCGGCCCATTCAACTGGAACGCCTTTGATCACTGGCCGCTGTACGCCCTCTTCTGGCTCGGCCAAAAGATCCAGGGCCTCGGCTTTCTTTGGGGGCTCGTCCGGGTCCGCCGGGCGCTGCATTTCCGGGCCGCGCCGCACAACGCGATGAAATCCGCCCCGTGAACCGGACCTGGCGCTGGCTTCTCAAGGTTGCAGTCTCCGCGGGACTGCTCTTTCTCATCTTCCGAAGCGTGCCGTTTTCGGCGATCTGGTCCAGTCTACGCCAGGCGGATGCCGGGGACGTGGCTGCCGGGCTCGCGCTCGCCGTACCGATGACGATCATCTCCGCCGTGCGGCTGCAGCTCCTGCTGGCCAGCATCGGGGTCCCCGTATCTCTGGGAGAGGTGCTCCGCATCAATCTCACCTCGAGCTTCTACGGACTGGTCCTGCCCGGCTTCCTTTCCACTGGCGTCCTGCGGTGGTACCGGCTGAACCGCTCCGGCAGCTCCGGTGCCCACACCTTTGCCGTGTTGCTGCTCAATCGCCTGATCGAGACCACGACCATAGTCTTCTCTGCCCTCATCTTCTGGTTGATCGACGGCAGACCGGGCGACGAGCGAGTGTTGGTGCCGCTGTTCGGGACGCTGCTTCTGGGACTCGGGGCCGTGTACCTGATCGGCTTCAATAGGGCGACGGCCGAATGGTTTCACCGGTTCCTGTTGGGGCGACGGGGGACGGTGGTCCCGACCGCGGTGAAAGAGCCTCTCCTTTCGTTGGTTGACGCCATTCGCGATCTCGGCCACCCACTGGGGCGAAGCCGGGCCCAGGTGATCGGGCTGTCGCTGGCGAGCCACCTGTTCGGCATCCTGTTGTTTCTCTTCTTTGCCCGCAGCCTCGATATCTCCCTTTCACTGTCGGCCGCCGGTTATACCCGGTCGATGCTGCTGCTGGCTGGAATGCTGCCGCTCTCGATCGGCGGTTTTGGAGTACGGGAGGGAGGGATGATTCTCTTGCTACGGCCCTACGGGGTGGCTCCCGAGCAGGCTGTCGCGCTCGCGTTCCTACTCCTAGGGCGGGATCTGATCGGCATCGCTGCCGGCGGTTGGCTGGAGCTGCGACCCTGGCTGGCCCGTAAGCCGTGACGAAATTTGAATCTGGCGGTCTCCCGAACGCAGGGTAGCTTATCGGCCGGACCAGACGTTTTGGATGTCCTCACCCGGGAGGCTCACCATGCGTTCCTCCATCCCGCTCCGCCCTCTTCACTTGGCTGGTCTGTTTCTCGGTTTCTCCACCTCGCTGTCCGCTCAGCAGATGCATGCACCGCCGCCCTACCTCCAGATCTTTCAGGAGGACGTGAAGACTGGGCGAGCCGGAGCTCACCCGGCCACGGAGGCTGGATGGCCTCGTGCCTTTGCCAAGGCAAAGATTCCCAACCACTACATCGCCATGACTACGCTTTATGGGCCCGACGAAGCCTGGTTCTGTGCGGGGGTTGGGTCCATCGCCGAGATCGAGCAGCAGAATCAGGCGATGGAGAAGGCGCGGGGCTTGATGCGGGAGCTGGACCGACTGTCGCAAGCGGATGCTGTCAACATCTCCGCTCACCGCTCCCTCCTGGGCCGTTATCATCCCGAGCTCAGTAATAATGGCGCGGAGATCAACCCGGCGGAGGCGCGGGTATGGGAAGCTCTGATCTTCAAGGTCCGCCCGGGACATGAAGGCGACTTCGCCCAGGCAGCCAACCTCTATCGCAGCACGGTGGCGAGCGCCAAAGCGAATCTGCCCTGGGCGACGTACGAGATCATGGCTGGAATGCCGGGGCCCGTGTTCATCGTCTTCATCCCTCACAAAACGCTGGCGGAGATCGATCCCGCCACCGGCGCCATGGCCGCCATCGAGAAGGCCATGAATGAGGAGACGATGAAGAAGTTCGGGACCTTGTTCGAAGGGTTCAACTCGGTCGAGAATCTCATCTTCGCCGTGAGTCCGGAGATGAGCTATCCCGTCCCCGAGTGGGTGACCCAGGATCCGGAATTTTGGGGTCGGAAGCCCACAGCTTCACGCGACGCCGCTCCCGCGAAGCCGGGGTCATGATGTCACAGCGGATAGTCCACCTCCCCGAAATCCCGAGGTCCCCCGCCGGCAGAGCGCCGGGGGAGCCAGGGGCCCAGGCTAGAAAGCGGTAATTGTGCCCAGCTTCGCTGTTTCACCGCCTGCCTTCGAGCATTCCCTGGCCGCTCTCATCCTTGTCGCCAGGATCGGAGACATTACCAGTACGTATCTGGCCACCCCTCATCTGGTGCTAGAGGCGAATCCGATTGCGCGGCGACTGGGCTGGCCATTCGCTCTGCTCACCTTACTCTTGGCCTTGATCCCCTACTACAACACCGCAGCAGGCGTGGTCGTCCTCGTTCCATCCCTGCTGGTGGCCTCGCGCAACTTCGGCTCCATCTGGCTGGTGCGGGGGCTCGGCGAGGATCGCATGCTCGCGCTTCAGCTCGAGGCGGCTCGACGGCGCCGCTTCTCGGAAGCATTTCTTGGTGTGCTCGCGGAATCGGGGTTCCTGGCCCTGGCGGCGGCCATCTTGATGGCCCTCTCGGGGCGCTCACGTGGGGCTTCTTTATTCGCGCTTGGGATTCTGGTCTGGGCTATTGCCCTGCTGGTGCATCGCACGGCGCACCTACGGCGAATCTTCCGCCTGGCGCGAAAGCCGGCATGAACGCCCGGGATTTGTGGAGTGCAACCTTCGAGGGGATTGCGCGTAGGAAGAAGTATCCCTGCTCGCGCCGCACCACCCTTGGTGGGATCATCCATGCCGAATACCTGCCGGGCTCCGCTTGCTTCGACGCTAGCCGGCCTCTTGCTACTCTCTGTCGGGGTAACCGGTTGTAAGGATCAGGATAAACCCCCGCTCAACGATCAATTAGCTCACCTCACCAAAGATGGCTCGCTCACCCAACCCAAGGATTGGGAGACCTGGGTGATGGTCGGCTCGTCCACCGGACTCTCCTACAACAGCCCAGGTGCGGCACCGGCCGCGGGCGCTGCACCGGGCATGTTTCACAACGTCTACATGCAGCCATGGGCTTACCGGGAGTTTATCAAGACGGGCGCCTTCCCCGAGGGCACCATGTTTGTGCTCTCCTTCTATGAGGCATCGCGCAAGTCAGCTCCGGCCAAGGCCGGATTTTACGAGGGAGATCGCGCACCCGGGATCGAGGTGCACCTGAAGCAGAAGGGAATCGACAAGACTGGCTGGGCATTTTTTGGATTCGGCGACACAGCCTCCATCGGAGCGAGAATCCCTGGCACCGCCTCCTGCTATTCCTGCCACGCGACGGAGGCGGCCCACGACAACGTCTTCACCCAGTTCTATCCGTTTATGCGTGAGCGGCTGGCAAAGCATTGACAGAGTGCCACTGCCGCCTTGAATATCCCTACTGGCTCGCGCCACCGCCGGCCACACCACCCCGCCGTTTCCATGACCCGAGACGTAGCCCGGCCCAACTGAGGGAAGAGCACCCGCATGGCGCACGCGCAGCTCCCGATAATTCGTCGCCGCTTCGGCGAGACGACGCGGTCCGATCTCTGGTGGCTCCAGCCGGCGATCGTGCTGGTCCTCCTTTCCACCTTCATGGTCTATGCCACCTGGGCCGCCTTCCAGGGTGAGCACTACAGCTATGGGTCTTACCTCTCTCCCTTCTACTCCCCTGAACTGTTCGGGAGCTCTCCTCACGCGTGGTTTGGGCCGAAGCCCGGGTGGTGGCCGGCCTGGCTGGTGTTCTCGCCCGCCCTGCTGATCCTGCCGTTTCCGGGTCTCTTTCGGCTGACCTGCTATTACTATCGCGGAGCGTACTACAAGGCATTCTGGGCCGATCCTCCGGCCTGTGCTGTAGGCGAGCCGCGGGAACGGTACTGCGGCGAAGCTGCCTTCCCCCTCATTGTGCAGAACATCCACCGCTACTTCCTGTACATCGCGCTCGGGTTCCTGGTGGTGCTGGCCTCCGACGTCTACAAGGGGCTGTGGTTTACCGATCCCACAACCGGGCGTACCTCATTCGGGATCGGAGTGGGCACCCTCGTGCTCGCTACCAACGTGATTCTGCTCGGTGGGTACACGCTGGGTTGTCATTCCTTGCGCCACGTCATCGGCGGCTATCTCGACCAGCTCTCTCGTTCCCCGGTTCACCAGAAGCTGTACGATTGCTCCAGCTGCTTCAACCGCGCCCACCTGCGGTGGGCATGGATGAGTCTGTTCTCGGTGGCATTCGCGGACCTGTACGTGAGGCTGTGCTCGATGGGAGTTTGGACGGATTGGAGGATCTGGTGAGCGAATACCAGACCTTCGAGCACGACGTACTGGTTGTCGGGGCCGGTGGAGCGGGACTCCGCGCCGCGATCGCAGCCTCGGCCGCAGGGGCCAAGGTTGGTCTAATCTGTAAGTCGCTGCTGGGGAAAGCCCACACCGTTATGGCCGAGGGAGGAGTTGCCGCCGCCCTGGCGAACGTGGACGACCGCGACAATTGGAAGGTGCATTTCGCCGATACCATGCGCGGCGGGCAGTACGTGAACAACTACCGCATGGCCGAGCTGCACGCGAAAGAGGCGCCGGACCGGGTCCGGGAGCTCGAGGCATGGGGTGCGCTCTTTGACCGTACCGCGGACGGGCGCATCCTCCAGCGGAACTTCGGGGGGCACAAGTATCCCCGCCTGGCGCACGTGGGCGATCGGACCGGACTGGAGATGATCCGCACTCTCCAGGACCATAGCATCCACCAGGGGATCGATGTGCACATGGAGTGCACCATCCTCCAGCTCTTTACCGACGGTGGCCGCATGGCCGGTGCGCTCGGTTACGATCGCGAGCGCGGGCGATTCCGCCTTTTCCGGTCAAAGTCCGTCGTGTTGGCAACTGGGGGGATCGGCCGGGCCTATTCCATTACCAGCAATAGCTGGGAGTACACCGGCGATGGCCACTCACTCGCGTACCATGCGGGGGCCGCGCTCCAGGACATGGAGTTCGTGCAGTTCCACCCCACCGGCATGATCTGGCCACCCAGCGTGCGCGGGATCCTGGTGACGGAAGGGGTGCGAGGCGAGGGCGGTGTGCTGCGAAACAAGCAGGGGAAGCGTTTCATGTTCGACGATATCCCCGAGAACTATCGCAACCAGACGGCGGCCACCGAGGAAGAGGGCTGGCGCTATACCCAGGGCGACAAGAACGCCCGGCGGCCGCCCGAGCTGCTGACCCGCGACCATGTGGCTCGCGCCATTCTCCGCGAGGTCCGCGAGGGGCGCGGCAGCCCGCATGGAGGGGTCTTCCTCGACATCTCCTGGATCAGGGAGAGGATCCCCCACGCCTCGAAGCATATCATCAAGAAACTCCCCAGCATGTACCACCAGTTCAAGCAGCTAGCCGACATCGATATCACCACCACGCCGATGGAGGTGGGGCCGACCACCCACTATATCATGGGCGGCATTCGGGTGGACGGTGACACCCAGAGCTCCACCCTGCCAGGACTCTTCGCCGCCGGCGAGTGCGCCGCCGGGCTGCATGGCGCAAACCGACTGGGGGGCAACTCGCTCTCCGACCTCCTGGTCTTCGGCAAGCGGGCCGGGGAGTTCGCGGCGGCATTTGCCCGGGACCACCGTCTCAGCGAGATCGATGTTGCCGAAGTCAACGACGGAATCCGTGCTGCTCTTGCCCCGTTCGAGCGCGGTGCAGGCGTCGATGGGATGGGACCCTACCAGGTGCAGCAGGAGCTCCAGACCTTGATGCAGGACCTCGTAGGCATCGTGCGTACCGAGCGGGAGATGAAACAGGCATTGAAGGGCATCGCGAGGCTGAAGGAGCGAGCTCGGCAGGTAGGCGTGACCGGTAACCGGGAGTACAATCCCGGGTGGCATACCGGACTCGACCTGGCCAACCTGCTGACCGTGTCCGAGGCCATCACCCGCGCCGCGATAGAGCGGCGGGAGAGCCGGGGTGGCCACTTCCGTGACGATTATCCTGACAAGGACCCTGCGGGAGCCACGTTCAACGTGGTGATTCGCAAAGGGGAAGATGCCCAGATGCGGCTTTCTCGCCTGCCGGTCGCGGAGATGCCGGAAGCGCTCAAGCGAATCGTACAGGAGCAGCGGTGACCAGCGAAATCTTCAAGCCCGATTTGGCCGAGACCGGTGCGGTCGAAGAGCAGCAACCCCCCAAGGCTAAGTCCGAGCCGGCCGGCCGAGCCACGTTCCGGATCTGGCGCGGCGATCGCCAGGGGGGCGAACTGGTAGACTACACCACCAGCGTCTCGCCGGGCATGGTCGTGCTCGATGCCATCCATCAGATTCAAGCCGAGCAGGCGAACGACCTCGCTGTCCGCTGGAACTGTAAGGCCGGGAAGTGCGGCTCCTGCTCGGCCGAGGTGAACGGTTTACCCAAGCTCATGTGCATGACCCGCCTCAGCGAGCTGCCGCTGAACAAGCCGGTCAGCGTGGAGCCGATGCGGGCATTTCCCCCGATCAAGGACCTGGTGACCGACGTCTCCTGGAACTTCCGGGTGAAGCAGGGAATCAAGAAGTTCCAGCCCCGTGCGCCCGACGCCCCCGATGGCACCTGGAGAATGGCCCAGTCGGATGTCGACCGGGTGCAGGAGTTCCGCAAGTGCATCGAATGCTTCCTCTGTCAGGACGTCTGTCATGTGCTGCGGGACCATCAGCTCCATGAGCAGTTCATCGGCCCGCGCTACCTGGTCCACATCGCCGCGCTCGAGATGCATCCGCTCGACGTAGAGGATCGGGTCGAGGAGCTGCGCCAGGCGCACGGAATCGCCTACTGCAACATCACCAAGTGTTGTACCAAGGTATGCCCGGAGCACATTACCATTACCGATAACGCGATCATTCCGCTCAAGGAGCGGGTAGTGGACCAGTTCTTCGACCCCTTAGGAAAGCTGGTGAGAATTTTCAGTAGAAGAAGCGAAGGAAAACGTGAGCAGGGACGGGCGTGAGCGATGAGTGGAAAGGTGTTTAAGCCTAAACCCATAACCAAAGAAGGTCTGCCAGCGGCGCTGCAGAAGGCAGAACGCTACCGGGTCATCAACGATCCGACTTCCGCCGAGAGTATCTGCCTCGACGTTCTGGCCGTGAGTCCGGACAACCAGCAAGCTCTAATGACCCTGCTGCTGGCCATCACCGACCAGTTCGGAGAGGCGCCAACGGAAGGGGTCCGTCGCGCACGGGAGGTATTGCCCCGGCTGCAGGACGAGTACAAACGAACCTACTACGCCGGCATTGTCGCCGAGCGGTGCGCCAAGGCGCAGCTGCGCTCCGGCGCGCCGAAAGCGGGCGAGATGGCGTACCATTGGCTGCGCGAGGCCATGAGCTGGTACGAGAAGGCGGAGGCGCACCGGCCCCCCGGCAACGACGAAGCCATCCTCCGCTGGAACACCTGCGGCCGCCTGCTGGCCCGCAATCCCTCTTTGAGGCCGAGCACCGAAGAACCGGCCCCCCTGGGCCTCGAGTGAGCCGACCCGCTCTTGACAGATGTAAGACAGTTCGATAACCATTGAACTGTGAAAAAGCCCACTTCCCCGCGGTCCGGGTTGACCGCCAAGCAATTCGAGCTGATCGCTAAGGCTTTGGCCGATCCCCGGCGCATGCAGCTGCTGGAAGTCATCGCCGGCGAGGAGGAGTGTCCTTGCCAGCGGCTACGACAGGAGTTTCCCGTCTCCAAGGCAACCATCTCGCATCACATAAAGGAGTTAGTCAGAGCCGGCCTGGTGGAAGCGCACCGGGACGGGCAGTTTCTCCACTGCGAGATCCGCCGCGAGGTCCTGGAGGCATATGCGGGCGAGCTGCTTCGGCGGGCGGGTGGAACCAGCAAAGCTACGGTCGCGTAAGGTGCAGAGTTGAACCCGCTGCAGGGCGGGGATCTTTTTTTATGGCCCAGGAGTTCAACGGTTGTCTAACTGTCGTACCAGTCCGGTAACAGAAGACAGTTCGAGCCCGCCGGTCGGTCGAATCCGGCTCCGCTCAAACGACGAGGTAGAGAAGGCGAACGACGTGAATTCCTTTGGAGGCATCATGCAAACCCGGCGACTCGCAGTGACTGGCGTTCTCTCCCTGGCTGCTCTCTCCCTCGTAGCCCTGACGGTGGGCCGCGGCAAGGAGCCGGCCGTTGCGCCTCCGCTGCAGGCAGTGACGGTAGCCGAGGTCCCCGAGCGGGAGATCGCCGAATGGGACGAGTTCACCGGCCGACTGGAGGCAGTGGACCAGGTGGAGATCCGGCCCCGGGTGTCCGGCTACATCAAGCGGGTCACCTTCGATGAAGGGAAAGAGGTGAAGAAGGGCGAGGTCCTCTTCGAGATCGATCCTCGACCGTACCAGGCAGAACTGGCTCGCGCCGAGGCGCAGCTGGATCAGGCCCGCTCGGCGGCGTCACTGGCCCAGAGCGAAGTGCGCCGCGCCGGCAAGCTGGTCGAGGTGCAAGCGATCTCCAGGGAAGAGTTTGATAGCCGGACCAGCGCCGAGGTCCAGGGCGGGGCACAGGTCCGTGCTGCCGAGGCCGCGGTGGAGACCGCGCGTCTCAACCTGGAGTGGACCCGGGTCCGCTCTCCGATTGCCGGGCGGGTGAGTAACGCTCTGGTGACGGCGGGTAACCTGGTGCAGGCCGGGCCCCCGGCTGGCGCGGTGCTTACCACCGTCGTCTCGGTTGACTCCATGTATCTCTACTTCGACAGCGACGAGCAGACCTATCTGCGGTATGCCAGCCGCGCCCGGAGCTCGGGCGGGACCAACTGGCGGACAGCGCGGCTGCCCGTCTACCTCGGGCTCGCAAACGAGTCCGGCTTTCCCCACGAGGGACGGCTCGACTTCGTAGACAACCAGGTCGATCCCCGAACCGGGACGATCCGGACCCGCGCGGTCTTCTCCAACCGCTCTCGGGCCCTGACGCCCGGGCTCTTCGCCCGGGTCAAGCTGGTGGGCACCCAGAAGGTGAACGCGACCCTCGTGCGTGACGCCGCGGTCGGTACGGACCAGGACCGCAAGTTCGTTCTGGTCGTCGGACCGGGTGACACGCTGGCCTACCGGCCGATTGTGCCGGGGCGGCTGACCGACGACGGCCTCCGCATCGTCACCTCGGGCCTCAAGCCGCAGGAACGCATCGTGGTGAACGGCCTGATGCGGGTCCGGCCCGGCATGAAGGTGGCCCCGACTCTGGCTCCGATGGTCGCCGACTCCACCACGCCAGTCCCGGAGCGCTGACCCATGCGATTCTCCCGCTTCTTCATCGACCGGCCGATCTTCGCGGCTGTGTTGTCGATCGTGATCTTCATCTCTGGCCTGATTGCGATGTTCGGGTTACCGGTGAGCGAGTATCCCGAGGTGGTGCCTCCGTCCGTCGTGGTGCGGGCCATCTATCCCGGCGCCAATCCGCGGGTGATTTCAGAGGCCGTCGCCACGCCGCTCGAGGAGCAGATCAACGGCGTCGAGAACATGCTCTACATGTCGTCCCAGGCGACATCGGACGGCGTGCTCACGCTCACGGTGACCTTCCGGGTCGGTACTGACGTAGACCTGGCCCAGGTTCAAGTGCAGAACCGGGTCAGCCAGGCGTTACCGCGCCTGCCCGAGGAAGTGCGCCAGCTCGGCGTCACCACGGTCAAGAGCTCACCCAACTTCATCATGGTGGTGCACCTGCTCTCGCCGGACAACCGCTACGATGTCACCTACCTCCGCAACTACGGCCTCCTGCAGGTCAAGGATGTGCTGGCGCGGATCCCGGGCATCGGCCAGGTCCAGGTCTTCGGTGGTGGTGACTACTCCATGCGGGTGTGGCTCGACCCCGGCAAGATCGCCGCGCGCGGTCTCACCGCGACCGACGTGGTGAACGCGATCCGAGAGCAGAACGTTCAGGTCGCCGCGGGCGTGATCGGCGCGCCTCCGATGCCGGTTCCGGTGGACTACCAGCTCAGCATCAATGCACGAGGCCGGCTGACCAACGAAGAAGAGTTCGGCGATATCATCCTCAAGACCGGTGCGGATGGCGAGACCACCCGGCTCCACGACGTGGCGCGACTCGAGTTGGCGGCAGGGGACTACGCCCTCCGCTCGATGCTGGATGGCAAGGAGGCCGTCGGCATCGGCATTTTCCAGGCGCCGGGGTCCAACGCGCTCCAGCTCTCGAGCACTGTCCGCGCCACGATGGAGGAGCTCAAGAAGAACTTCCCTGAAGGGGTCGAGTACCGGATCGTGTACGACCCGACGATCAACGTGCGGGACGGAATCCGGGAGGTCGTCAAGACGCTCTTTGAAGCGATCCTGCTTGTCGTGCTGGTGGTGGTACTGTTCCTCCAGACCTGGCGGGCCTCGATCATTCCGCTGGTGGCGGTGCCCATCTCGATCGTGGGCACGTTCGCGATACTGCTGATGTTCGGGTTCTCCATCAACACGCTCTCGTTGTTCGGCCTGGTGCTGGCCATCGGTATCGTGGTGGATGACGCGATCGTGGTGGTGGAGAACGTGGAGCGTAACATCGAGGCCGGCCTGTCGCCGCGTGACGCGGCCCACAAGGCAATGGATGAGGTGAGCCGGCCGATCATCGCCATCGGACTGGTGCTGTGCGCCGTGTTCGTACCGGTGGCGTTCCTGAGCGGCCTGACCGGCGAGTTCTATAGGCAGTTCGCGCTTACGATCGCGTTCTCTACCGTCATCTCCGCCATCAACTCGCTCACCCTGTCGCCGGCCCTTAGCTCAATTCTGCTCAAGCCCCATGGCGCCCCACCGGACGGCCTCACCCGCTTGCTGGATCGCGGGCTGGGCTGGCTCTTCCGGCCATTCAACCGAGCGTTTACCCGCGGCTCCGCGGGCTACGGCGGTGCGGTGCGCCGAATGCTGCGGAAGAGTGGCATCGCGCTCGCAGTATATGCCGGTCTTCTCGCGCTCACCCTACTCGGTTTCAAGAAGGTGCCGCACGGCTTCGTGCCGACCCAGGACAAGCAGTACCTCGTCGCCTTTGCCCAGCTGCCCGATGCGGCAACGCTCGACCGGACCGAGAAGGTCATCCGCGAGATGTCTGAGATCGGCCGCAAACAGCCGGGCGTCGAGAACGCGGTGCAGTTTCCCGGCCTCTCGATCAACGGCTTCGTGAATGCACCCAATGCCGGCATCGTGTTCTTTACGCTCAAGCCGTTCGATGAGCGGCATGGCAAGGAGCAGTACGGCCTGAACATCGCAGGGGCGCTCAACGCGAAGTTTGCCGGCATACAGGACGCCTTCGTGGCCGTCTTCCCGCCACCCCCGGTCAACGGTCTCGGCACGGTGGGTGGCTTCAAGCTGGAGCTGGAAGACCGCGCGGGCCTGGGCGAGACAGCGCTCAACGATGCCACCCAAGCGATTCTCGGGCGCGCCTATCAGACCCCCCAGCTGGCAGGCATTTTCAGCGGCTACCGCATCAACGTGCCGCAGCTCGACGTCGAGGTGGACCGGGAGAAAGTGAAGCGTGAGGGAATCGTCCTCACCGACCTGTTCCAGACCATGCAAGCGTATCTCGGGTCGGTGTACGTGAACGATTTCAACAAGTTCGGCCGAACCTACCAGGTGAAGGTGCAGGCAGACGCCCAGTTCCGTGCCACGGCCGACAACATCGCGCAGCTCAAGGTACGCAATGCCCAGGGCGCGATGGTACCACTGGGCTCGGTGATCACCGTGAAGCAGTCCCACGGCCCGGATCAGGGCCTCCGGTACAACGGGTATCCCTCGGCCGACATCAACGGCGGACCGGCACCCGGGTACAGCTCCGGTCAGGCGCAGGAGGCGATCGAAGGCATCATGCACGACGTGCTGCCGAACGGGATCGGGTACGAGTGGACCGACCTGACCTATCAGCAGAAGCTGTCCGGCAACACGGCCGTGTTCATCTTCCCGCTCTGCGTTCTGCTCGTGTTCCTCGTGCTCGCGGCGCAGTACGAGAGCTGGTCCCTACCGCTCGCGGTCATCCTCATTGTGCCGATGTCGCTCCTGTGCGCCATCGGCGGCGTGTGGCTTACCAAGGGCGACAACAACATCTTCACCCAGATCGGCTTCCTCGTGCTCATCGGTCTGGCGTGTAAGAACGCGATCCTGATTGTGGAGTTTGCCCGCGAGCTGCACCTGCAGGGCAAGTCGCGGGTAGAAGCCGCGCTGGAGGCCTGCCGCATCCGGCTTCGGCCGATTCTGATGACGTCCTTTGCCTTCATTATGGGTGTTCTTCCGCTGGTGTTCTCCAGCGGCGCCGGCGCGGAGATGCGGCATGCCATGGGCGTCGCGGTGTTCTCCGGAATGCTCGGCGTTACCTTCTTCGGTCTGGTGCTGACGCCGGTTTTCTACGTGGCAATCCAGGGCTTGGTCGAGCGCAGGACGCGGGCGGCACGACAGTTCGTGGTCCAGCCGGCCCACGACGAGGAGTCGAGACATGCATAGGGCTTGGAGTCTTCTATTACTGGTGTCGGCCGCCTGCGCGGGGGCGCCCTCGTACCGGGCGTCCGAGATTCCGCTGCCACAGACTTTTCGGGAGACGCGGGACACGATCATCGCGATGCCGGACACGGGAACGGCGCTGGCCGATACCTCCTGGCAAAGCGTGGGCGACTCCACTCTCACCCGGCTGATCAATGAGGCGGTGCGGGCCAACCTCGACGTGCGAGCCGCCGAGGCCCGGGTCCGGGGCGCACGAGCGGCACGGACCGAAGCCTCGCTGGACCTTGTCCCCACTGTAACGTTCGGGGCCGGCTATACCCGACAGCGGCTCTCGACCGCGTCTTTCCCGGACGTCTCGGGTCCATTCCCGGATCAGAATATCTGGGATGGCGGGTTCGATGCGTCCTGGGAACTGGATCTGTTTGGCCGCGTGCGGCACAACGTACATGCTCAAGGCGCTTTCGTCGCGGTCAATCAGGAAGATCTGCGGAACGTCCGGGTATCGCTCACTGCCGAGCTGGCCCGTGCCTACTTCGACTTGCGCGGCGCCCAGGAGCAGCTCTCCGTCGCCCGGCAGAACGCGGTCAATCAGCGACGGACGCTCGAGGTGACGCGGCAGCGGCTCGATGCCGGCCGAGGCACCGCATTTGACACCGAGCGGGCCCAGGCACAGCTCAGCTTTACCCTGGCTTCAGTTCCGCTGTTCGAGGCCCGAGTGCGCCAGGCTCAGTACCAGATTGGAGTCTTGGTGGGACGGCCTCCAGCCGTCGTGGCCAAGGAGCTGGATGCGGTCGCCGTGTTACCGCCCCTGCCAGCGGCGGTGACGGTGGACAGCCCGGACTCGGTCGTGCGCCGGAGACCGGACGTGGCCGCCGCCGAGCGCCAGCTCGCGGTGGAGCGGGCGCTGGTGGGAGCGGCTAAGGCGGACTACCTGCCGAGGATCACCGTGGGAGCCAGCGCCGGATACACCGCCACTACCTTCGATGCCCTGGGTGACCAGGGAACCTTCCGCTACGCGGTGGGACCGATCGTCTCCTGGCCGGCCCTCAACCTGGGCCGGGTGAAGGCGCGGGTAGATCTCTCCCGCGCTCGCGAGGCCGAGGCACAGGCCCAATACGACCAGACGGTGCTTCTTGCGTTGCAGGACGTGGAATCGGCGCTGGTCCGCTATCGCACCTCCCGCTCTCGGGTAGAGCGGATTCAGGACGCCGCTTCCGCCAGCGAGCGCGCCGCCGAGCTGGCCCGGCTCCGGTTCTCGGGCGGCGTGGCCGACTTTCTCCAGGTGCTCGACGCCGAGCGCACGCAACTGGAGGCCGAGGATCAGCTGGCTCAGGGCCGCACCGACGCGGCGACCGCCTATGCCGCTTTGTACAAAGCGCTGGGAGGAGCCTGGCCGACGGCGAGCGGTACGGAGGTGAAACAGTAGAGAGGATTCGCCATAGAGGCACGGCCACTGCTCCGTGCCTCTGTGGCGAATGAGGCGCTAGGCTGTTTGCGGCGTGGTATGGCGCTGAGAGAAGAACTCCTCCTGACCCTTCTTGATCTCGTCCAGGGTCAGGTCCGCCACATGCTGGGCTAGCCACCAATGATGGCCGAACGGGTCATCCACGCAACCAGCGCGATCACCCCAGAACATGTCCGCCAGCGGCATGACCTCCTTGGCACCGGCGTTGATTGCGCGCTGCCAAGCTTCATCGACGTTTTCCAGGTAAATAAAGAAGCTGACCGGCGAGCCGCCGAGTGACTGTGGACTCTTGCCCCCCATATCCGGCATCTCTTCACCCAGCATCATGACGGAGTCGCCGATCCTGAACTCGGCGTGCATGATCTTCCCGTCCGGTCCGGGCATGCGAAGTGTCTCTTCCGCGTTGAACGCCGTGCGGTAGAAATCGAGAGCCTGCGCGGCACCGCGAACCATAAGACTGGGCGTAACTGTGTGATAGCCCTGAGGAATTGGATTGACCTTGCGTGGCATTCTGTCCTCCTGTGCCTTTTAGAAACGGCAGAATCGGAAATGCGACTCGTGGACGTTGGTTCGGCGCCAGGGATCTGTCAATTAGGACCGTCAGTCATCCTCGTCACGATTCTTCAGGGCCTCGGCCGCCGCGTGGCGAACGATGCGATCAGTGTCCTGACGGGCCACGGTGAGCGTCGCGGTGCCCCGGCGGTCGTCGATGTCGGCCAGGGCCCTGACCACAGCGTAGCGGAGACGCGGGTCGTCGCTGCGATAGGCGTTGACCAGTGGCGGCACCGCGGCGCTGTCGCCGATTTCACCCAACGACGCAGCCGCAATGATCCGGAGTTGAGGGTCCCGATCGCCCAGTGCAGCGAGGAGCCGGGGAGGCGCATGTTCCTGGTTGTCCAGCTGGCCCAGCGCCTGAGCGGCAAGCCGACGGACCACTGGGTCGGCATCGTCTATGGCCTGGGCCAGAGGGGCCGCTGCCTTGCGATCTTCGACGTTGCCAAGCGCCTGCGCCGCGCGGCGCCGCACGGTGACATCCCGGTCGTGCAGCGCCTCCGTGAGCGCGCCGGTGGCCCGGTGGTCCTCGATATTACCAAGTGCCTCGACTGCGGCGATGCGGACGCGGCTCTCCCGGTCGCGCACCAGCGGCGTCAGGCGATCCACGGCCCGTATGTCTTCGATGTCCCCCAATGCCTCCGCCGCCACGGCACGAGTCTCGGGGTCGGCGGATCCGAGTAGATCACCCAGCGGCTTTACCGCTCGAGCATCCTCGAGCTGGCCCAAAGCGTAGGCCACCATTCGGACGACGCCAGGGTCTTTGTCGTGAAGCGCACGGCTCAGGTCGGTGAACGATGCCAGGTCATCGGCACATGCCAGACCGAGAGCCGCGGCCTCGCGGACCCGCGGGTCGGCTGCGCGGAGCCCGGCACGCAGCCAGCGCGACGCTTCCGCCGCCTTGCTCTGGCCCAGCAGGTGAGCAGCGGCGCGGCGCACGCAAGGGTTTTGATCCCCCAGCGCATCGGACAGGTAAGCCAGGGCTCGCGCATCGCTCACTCGTTGGGCCAGGGTGTCTCGAGTCGCCTCCACCGGCGCCTCTCCCTGCAACATTCCCCCGCGGTACCTGCCATTCGACCGGTGCCAATTGTTTCCCAGGTTGTCAGCCGCGATCTGGCAGACCACCGGACGACTGGCGGCCAGGGCGGCCAGAAATCCGGCAACGGCTGTGGAGTCAGGTCCGCTATCACGCTGCTCAAAACCGACCCACGGATCCATTTCATCGTAGTCCTGGTGAGTGCGCTGCGCCGGCAATTGGACCACGATTGCGGACGAGAATAACAGAGTGAGACGCAGGATCATGGTTTCGGTTCTCCAGTCTGGGCCCTCGTAGGTGAGGGCAGCCCAGATTGGATGGCGGAGAGCGGCCGAAGGTTGTCGCCCCTAAAAGTGAAAGGGCGGCGTTTCCGCCGCCCCTCCAGTTTCTGCTGGTCGATCTACTCTCTAGTTGGTGCGGTTGAGCTCGACCCGTCTGTTCTTGGCCCGATCCACCGCCGTGGTATTCGGTGCGATCGGGACGTCGGGTCCGAAGCCCTTGGCTGTCACCTGGGTAGGCGGCACGCCATTAGCCTCGAGGAAAGTCTCGACTGTCCGAGCCCGGGCCAGGGAGAGCCGCAGATTCCTTGCCCGGGTGCCCCGGTTGTCGGTATGACCCGAGATCTGAACCCGATACTGCGGGTTATCCACCAACTGGTCGGCAATGTCCTGGAGCACTATCCTGGCTTCGGGCGTCAGGGTGGCTCTTCCAGTCTGGAAGGTGACACCGCGCAGGATGACACTGCGGGCCCCCTTCTGGAACAGAATCGGGCAACCATTGGCGTCGACCGTCGTACCGGCTGGGGTGCTGCCGCACTGATCCCGTAGGTCCGGAACACCGTCCCGGTCGGTATCCTTCTCGCCGGAGCAGCCCCGTAGATTCACTGCTTCGCCGGCCGCCGTGTTGGGACACTGGTCGGCGGCATCCGACACGCCGTCCTTATCGCTATCCCGCTGCGCGCCGGAACAACCAGCGGCGTCGACCGGGTCGCCTGAGCGGGTGCTGGGGCAACGGTCGGCGTTGTTCAATACCCCGTCGGCATCGTCGTCCCGTTGGCTATCGGAGCAGCCGTCCGAGCTGACCGATTCTCCTGCCGGCGTCCTCGGGCAGCGGTCGGCGGTATCACCGACGCCATCGTGGTCGGCGTCCATCTGGCTCGGGGGGCAGCCCTCGGCGTTGACGGTTTCTCCCGCTGGGGTGTTGGGACAGCGGTCGAGCTCCTCGTTTACCCGGTCGTGGTCTCCATCCAACTGGCTGGGGGCACAGCCCGACGAGTCCACCGCCTTGCCGCTCGGGGTCCCGGGACAACGATCGATGTTGTCGAAAACTCCGTCCTTGTCCTTATCCTGGTTAGAGTGGGAGTTCCCGAAAACGAGGCTGAGTCCAGTCTGCCCGCCCCAGTTCACGTATTTCGCCCGGCCGCCGTCCGGGTTGCGGAAGTAATCGGCAGTTCCATCCATCCGGATCCCCAGCACGGACGTGAGGCCCAGCCTGATCCCGAAAATTCCGGTGAAGCCATCGTCATCGAAGCTCATGCCGTTCCGGTACAGGTTCTTGATGTAGCCTGCGCCGAGCCGGATGGAAGAGGCGTGGCCGCCCAGTGGGATGTTGTAGCTCAGCCGCCCGCGAAGTGCGAGGTTAGTGACGGAATTGCCGAGACCGTTGCTGGTCGGGGTCCGGTAGGTATAAGCCCCCTCGGCTTCGAGGGCGACATTACGAAGCATGAAGAATCCCAGCGACCCTCCCCCACCGAATCTATCGTCGAGGCTGAGGCTCTGATCGAACCGGGAGTAGCGGCTGAAACCGGTAATCTCGTAGCTTCCTGCAGTTTGCGCGCTGGCTGCCGTCGCGGCGGCGAGCAGCAGCGCCATGGTGAGTCCACGAACTCGCATGTGGCCGCTCGGGGTTCAAGTTGTTGGGGGGCGTGGGCTGGTCGTGCCTACGCGGTCTTATTGTCGGTCGGTGTTACCAAATCCTGAAGCGCGAGGGCTCACCCGGGTAGCAAGGCCTCGGGAGGCGGGGTGCTGGCGGTCTTGGAGGAGGCGCGCCGGCGGTGGGAGCGAAACGAGAAGCGCCAGATGTACGGTGTGGCGTGTCTGGCTTACACTCTTTTCGAAGAGCCTCGTAGATGGCTATTTCGTGGTGCAGGATCGATGCGGGAGCGAATGGAAGGGATCGAGCAGGCAATCTTCTAAGGAGCCGAGGGCGCTTCATCCACTCCCGTCTCCTGCGGTGGCTCTGAGGGGTTACTCGCTCGGATGCATCGCGTGGGATGGAGGGGGAAGAAGCTGCCGAATCGTCTCCGCGAGTTCGGCAATTGAAATGGGGTGTTGGACCACCTCTCGCCACGGTCCCGGGAGTGATGGCTGGAAAGCGCCGCGCAGCAGCACCGGGTCCGCCACAGGGTGCTTCTCCAGCAAGTCGAGCAAACGTCGGTCCTCCTTTCCTTGCACTGCCTCCTGATCGAGGAGGATGAGGCGCACGGGTCCCCGTTCCCCCTCGTCCACCGGATAGGTCAGCGCTTCATCCAGGTCGCGGGCCCCCAACGCGTCATAGCCGGCCTCCCGTAGGGCGGCCCGAAGGAGGGCCCGGGGCCACTGGGCAGCCATAACAATGAGTATCCTCACGCCGTCCTCCCCCATCTCCCTAAGCTGCGAAGGCGAATCCTGGTAGACAAGCGAGCGCAGAATGGGTCAGCCTTACGTGTCTTCCCGACCGGCCCCATCTTCTCCCCATCGGCGCCTGCAGCAGTCTGATCATCTCCCCCTGAACTGGCCGGCATGCAAGAGCACGTCACTCTCCTACCCCCGGACCGAGCCTCTCCTGATAATCGAGGTGTATCGTCTTCGCTGCCGCCGGACCTGCTGGAGCAGGTCCGCGGGCGAGTGCGCCTCCTGGCCCTGCTTCTGCTCATCGCCTTCTCCGTCGATCCGGTTGTCTACCTCGTCGCCTGGACCATAGGCCAGCTCAGCGGGATTCCGGTGATCCTCGGTAACCTCGGGTTTATGGCGGCCGACCTGGCCGTAGCCTTGGCGTCCGCCGGGATTTGGTGGGTCGCGCGCGATCGCTCAGTATCGCCGTCCCGCCTCCTCACCCTGGGCTTGATATACCAGGTCGTGATCTGCTTTCAGGTGGCGTTCACGACCATGTGGCAGTGGTACCTGGATAAGGGACACGTGCTTCCCATCACCTGGGTTCCCATGGTGATCGTGCTGTTCCCCTTGATCCTGCCCGGCCCACCGCGGCGTATGCTCGCGGCCGCGATCATTGCCGGGGCGATGTCGCCGCTCGCGCTCTTTCTCCTTGAGCAGTGGGGAAAAGTGAGGGCGGAACCCGACGACTACGTTCGCGCGGTGCTCGGCCCCCTGTTGGCGATTGGGTTTGCCTACATGGGTGCCCGGGTGGTCTATCGACTCGGGCGGGAAGTCGCAGCGGCGCGCCAGCTGGGCAGCTACCGGCTGGAGGAGCGGTTGGGGCAGGGGGGCATGGGTGAGGTCTGGCGGGCACGCCATCGCATGCTGGCCCGTCCGGCGGCGATCAAGCTCATCCGGCCGTCGCTCGGTGACAACGGACGAGGTCAGGTACCGGAGAACGTGGTGCGCCGATTCGAGCGCGAGGCCCAGGTGATTGCCAGCCTGCGCTCACCCCACACGGTGGATCTGTTCGACTTCGGCGTCGCCGACAATGGCTCTTTCTATTATGTAATGGAGCTGCTCGAGGGACTCGATGCAGACACCTTAGTGCGGAAGTTCGGGCCGGTGCCGGCGGAGCGGGCCATCTATCTGCTCTGCCAGGTGTGTCACTCGTTGTCGGAGGCGGAATCGTGCGGCTTGGTCCACCGCGACGTCAAGCCGGCGAATATCTTCGTCTGCCGCTACGGTGAAGATCGGGACTTCGTGAAGGTCCTCGATTTCGGGCTGGTGAAGGCATTTGACGAAGCAGTCGAGGCCGGTCCCGCGCTCACTCGCGAAAACGTGGTGCATGGAACGCCGGCGTTCATTGCGCCGGAGCAGGCGATGGGCCGCGCGGAGGTCGATGGCCGGGTGGACATCTATGCCACTGGGTGCGTGGCGTACTGGCTTTTGACTGGGCAGTTGGTCTTTACCGCCCCCAACTCGATGGGACTCCTCCTCCACCACGTGCACACAACTCCGAGCGCCCCGTCCGCTCGCACCGAGCTGCTGATCCCTGCGGAGCTCGACCGGCTGGTGCTCTCCTGTCTGGCCAAAGACCCCGATGCCCGGCCCCAATCGGCAAAGGAGCTGTCCCGCCGGCTGGCGGAGATCGAGGTGGCGAGCTCCTGGACCGACGAACGGGCTCGGGAGTGGTGGAACCGGCATCAGCCGGGCGCGGCCCGGCCCTCACCGGTTTCGGCTGCGCCTCCGGAGGACCGATGATCGCACTCATAAGAATCTGTCCACTACTGATCTTGTTAGAGGTCAACGCTTCATCCATCGCCGCCCAATGGCCGTCCGAAGTTGCACCGGGAGCTCGAGTGCAGGTGCGGCTCCCGGAGATACAATACCAGGCGGATCCCCGGCGAGGTCACCTGATTCGGGGCAAGGTGAGAGCTCTCACGCCGGACACCCTCTACATCGCGGTGACCGACAGCCTGGGCCCCCTGGCAGTGCCCCGTACTGTCATCCAGAACATCGATCTGAGTCATGGAGTCCCCTCGCGTGGGGGCAGTGCATTGCGGCGCGGAATTGTCTCGGGTGTGTTTTGGCGCCCTGACGCTGGTGTTATTCAATGAGATCGACAACGGACATGACACCGGTGAGGCCGCTTTGGTTGGGGGAGCCGTCGGTTTCACACTTGGGGCCGTATTCGGCGCACTGCATCCACGAGAGCGCTGGAAGTCGGTCCGATTAGCCTGGCCGTAAGCCGAAGACTTCGGTCAGAGGCTACACTTCTAACATCTAGGTCCCCAGCTTCGCCGGTAGCAGGGAGCGCCCGCAGGGCAGTCCCGGCTGACCGCCGATTACCGGAAGGTTCCCGGACTTACCTGATAGACCACGTGAGGGACGCCGACTTCGTCCTCGGCCGCCCAGAAGCCGAGCTGCTCGGTCCAACGGACTGTCTGGAGCCGGCGCCCGCGCAGGGTGAGAAACCCACCCGCCCGCGTGGTCAGTACCCCGAGTTTCCGCAGATCGGCAAGGCCGCGGAGGGTGACGGTGCTTCGCTGCGCTACGATTCGGCGCCCTGCCAGGGGTCCGATGCCCGGGACCCGGACCAGCTCTTCGTATGATGCACTGGTGACCTCGACTGGAAACCATTCCGGGTGCGCCAGGGCCCAGGCGCACTTCGGGTCGAGCTCCAGCGGCAGGTTGCCGTTGACTCCGTATACCACCTCCTCCGGGCCGAACCCGTAGCTCTCGAGCAGATAGGACGCCTGGTAGAGCCGGTGTTCCCGTAACGCCGGGGTGGCGGGCGCACCTTCCAAGGGGGTATCGCTGATCGGCCGGAAGGCGCTGAAATGAGGATGGTGCACGCCACCGCCAGCCTTCAATCCGCTGATCGTGTCGAGCAGGCTCCGGTCCGTGTCAGGTGTAGCGCCAACGACGAACTGCATAGTCATGCCGGATGCGCCCCCGGGATGGAACGGATCCCGGGGTTTCCCTTGAGCCTGGGCTTCCCGCTCGAGAACCACCAGCTTTCGCACCCGCTCGAAGTTGTGCAGGGTGGTAGAAAAGCTCTTCTCGGGCGCGATCCGGGCCAGGTTTGCTCCGCAGGGCGCCTCGAAGTTGAGGGATACCCGGCTGGCCAGGGCGGTGAGACGATCGATCTGGGCCGTGTCCCCCCCGGGCACTAGCTTCACGTGGATGTACCCACCGAAGCGATGCCGCTCGCGCAGCAGCTCGAGCACCTGGATAAGATCATCCATGACTTTGGTGGGACGGCCCGGAATGCCGGTGGTGATGAACAACCCCTGGCACCAGCCGCGGCGATGAGCCTCGAGAAAGATGCGCACCAGCTCCTCCGGCTTGAGCAGGGTGCGAGGCATGGGCCGGTCTCTCCGCATGGGACAGTAATGACAGTTGTAGCTGCAGGCGTTGGTCATGAGGATTCGAAGCAGCGACATTTTCATCCCGGGAGCGGGGCGCAGGTTACGAATGTTCAGCGGGCGAAGCGCTCCCACCTCCTTGGTGTGACGCAGGCGCGGAGGTAACCCTTCCCGATCGTCTGCGGCGAGCGACATTAGTACGTCGAGCTTCTGCTCCAGATTCATGTTGTGGCTCCGGGATGGCGGTCATCACACGTTACCCGAACAAAGACCGAAAGTCAAATCCTTTGGGGATCTCCTAATGACCGTCACTGCCGCGCCTCGAAACCAGACGCCGAAGTATGCCGCGGTGCGGAACTTCGTCGGCGGCCGGTTCACGGCGTCGGACTCACGCCTGGTGGATGTGCTGAACCCCAGCGACGGAAGCCTTCTCGCTCAGGTTCCACTCTCCTCACCGGCAGAAGTAGATGCCGCGGTACGGTCGGGGTCGGCCGCGTTCCCCGCCTGGTCGAGCACGCCAATCAAGGAACGGGTGCAGGTCTTTTATCGCTACCGCACACTGCTGGAGGACCACCTCGACGAGCTCACCGGATTGATCAGCGAGGAGCACGGCAAGATCCGGAGCGAGGCCGAGGCGGAGGTGCAGAAGGCGATTGAGTTGATCGAGTTTGCCTGCTCGCTGCCGCAGCTCGTAACCGGGGAAGTGCTGGAGGTGAGCCGGGGGGTCGAGTGCCGAACGGAACGACATCCCATCGGGGTCGTCGCGTCGATCGTCCCATTCAACTTCCCCAGCATGGTGCCGCACTGGACCATTCCCAACGCGCTCGCGCTGGGGAACTGCATGGTGCTCAAACCCTCGGAGCTGGTTCCCCTCAGCGCCGGGCGAATTGCCGAGCTGTTGACCGAGGCCGGGCTTCCCGCCGGCGTCTTCAACGTGGTGCACGGGGCCCGTGAGGTAGTGGAAGCGATCTGCGACCATCCGGACATCGCAGCAGTCAGCTTTGTAGGGTCCACCAAGGTGGCCAAGCTGGTGTACCGGAGGGCCACTGCCAGCCTCAAGCGTGCCCTGACCCTTGGCGGCGCCAAGAACCATCTCTTCGTGCTTCCCGACGCGAATCCCGAGATGACCTCCAGCAACATTGTGGCCTCGATGTCAGGCTGCACCGGCCAGCGCTGCATGGCGGCCTCGGTGATGCTGGCGGTCTCGGAGACGGATCACATCGTACAGCGGATGGTGCAGCATGCTCGCAGCATTGTCCCCGGTGCCAATCTCGGGCCAGTCATTTCTCCCGAGGCGAAGCAGCGGATCGAGAACTATATCGAGGAGGCCGTAGCGGCTGGAGCCAAGCTCCTTCTGGACGGACGAAACGTTACCGTGCCGGGAAGAGAGGGCGGGTTCTGGATCGGGCCCACGATATTAGACCAGGTGCGCCCGGACATGCGCATCGCGCAGGAGGAGGTCTTCGGGCCGGTGCTCGCGATCATCCGGACGCCCGATGTGGACCAGGCCCTGGCGGTCGAGAATGCCTCGCCTTATGGCAACGCCGCATCGGTCTTCACCGAAAACGGCGGTCTGGCACGCTACGTGACCGAGCGAGCCAGCGCGGGCATGGTAGGAGTGAATGTAGGTGTGCCGGTGCCGCGCGAGCCGTTCTCCTTCGGTGGCTGGAACGAGTCCAAGTTCGGAGCCGGGGACATCACCGGCAAGGGATCCATCGAGTTCTGGACCCAGGCAAAGAAGACAACCACAAAATGGAATCGCGAAGCCGGCACCAACTGGATGTCCTAACATGACTGATGTAATGAGACCGCCCCTCGAGATGCCGCCCTTCGCGTACGCGCCCCGGCCTTACCGGGGCCCGTCCCGGGAGGAGGTGCTGGCGCTCCGCCGCGAGTTCGTCAACCCTGCAGTGTTCACCTTATATCGCGATCCTCTCATGATCGTCGAGGGGAAGATGCAGTACGTCTTCGACGAGAGGGGACGGAGATACCTGGACCTGTTCGCCGGCATCGTCACGGTATCCTGCGGGCACTGCCATCCCAAGGTGCTGCAACGGGTGCAGGAGCAGGTGGAGACCCTTCAGCACGCCACCACCATCTATCTCCACCCCAATCTTCCGCTGCTGGCGCAAAAACTGGCCTCCAAGATGCCCGACGGGCTGGACGTCACCTATTTCGTGAACAGCGGCAGCGAGGCCAACGATCTGGCCGTCACCATGGCCCGGCTCTTCACCGGGAACCTGGATGTGATCGCCGTGAGAAATGCGTACCACGGCGGCTCGCCCAGCTCGCTCGGTCTGACTTCACACCACACCTGGAAGTTTCCCATTCCCGGCTCGACCGCGGTGCATCACGCCGTCTCGCCCGATCCCTACGGCAGTTCGATGCCGGGTACGCCCCAGGAGATTGCGTCGCATGCGGCGGCCGACATCCGGGAGCTGATCCGCTACTCCACCCCGGGAAAGATTGCCGGGTTCATCGCCGAGCCGATTCAGGGCGTCGGGGGGGTGACCGGGGGTGCACCGAACTACTTCGCTGAGGCTTACGCCATTACCCGGGAGTACGGCGGCCTCTGCATTGCCGACGAGGTACAAACCGGCTTCGGACGGACCGGGGAGCACTACTGGGGGTTCCAGAACTATGGCGTCACGCCGGACATCGTGACCATGGCCAAGGGCTTCGGCAACGGAGTGCCGCTTGGCGCGGTGACCACGCGGCGGGAAATCGCCGAGGCGCTCACCCGCCGGATCCACTTCAACACCTTCGGCGGCAATCCGGTCTCGATGGCCGCTGGTCTGGCAGTGTTGGAGGTGATCGACGAAGAAGGATTGCAGGAGAATGCGCGCAAGGTGGGCGGCCGTTTTCTGCGGGGACTCCGCCGGCTCCAGGAGCGTCACCCCCTGGTGGGCGACGTCCGCGGACTGGGGCTCATGCTGGGCGTAGAGCTGGTGACCGATCGGGCGACCCGCGCCCCGGCCACGGCCGCGACCCTGGAAGTACTGGAAGCAGCTCGGGAAATGGGGGTGCTGATCGGAAAGGGTGGATTGAACGGCAACGTGCTGCGGATCAAGCCGCCGCTCTGCGTCACGGCGGAGGACATGGACTTTGCGCTGGAGGTGCTGGACCGGGCCCTCATTTCTTACTCCTGATCCCCTCGCGTACCTCGGCCAGCGCCGTGGCGATCGAATGTTGCGAATCCACCAACTCCTTGAGCGCCTGGTCCGCGGTCCGGGACCGCGCCGGCGGGGCCTCTCCCTGTTCGAGCAAGGGCCAGAGCTTCAACCAGATGCTCTCAGGCAGGATTGTCTCCAGATACTCGAACGCCGTACCCCGGAGGTAGGCATCGCCGGTGTACAAACCGTGAAAGGCAAGCCGCAGGCTCTCACGCGGCAGGATCAGGGACAACAGGATAAAGAGGTGCTCCAGGCTTCGGCTGGCCCGATCCCGTAACAGGTCGGTCTCCATGGGGGATGCCTCATCGTCCTGGACATCGATGAGCTGCCGACTCTCCCACACGCCCCGTCCGACCGCGATCTCCCGCTGGACCACGTTCAATACCCGCTCCCGGTCCACCTGAAGCCCGGGAATCTCCGGAGCCATCTGGCTCAAGGCACGCCCCGCTCTATAGCGGACCTCGAACCGCCGATCGTCCAGCGCTCGCAGCAGTCCCTCGAAGGCCGGCGCCGTGCGACAGGGCGCCAGAACGTTCACCAGCCGCCGGCGGATAGCGAAATCCTCTTCCGGATCGAGGAGGTGGGTGAGCAGCAGATCCAGCCTCGACGTCGCAACCAGACCCAGCGATTGGATGGCGCTGGGCGCCACGGCGTCCCAGGCAAGCAGTTCGACTGCAGTCTCGGTCTGGTCCGCGGCAAGCGGATGCTGGGCAAGTATGCGGCGCACCTCCTCGGCGTTACCTCCCTGAATGGCGTTGGTGAGGGGGGTGTGGCTGGGCGCGGCCGGGGCTTGCCGGCGAGCCTCAGGTGCGGCCATCGGAGCGCCGGAGAGCGGAATTCTATGCCGGATGCCGCTGAGATCGAATGCTCCCACCGTCTGGAGCAGTGCCGCCGCGTCATCCTGCACCGGATCCGGCAGGAGACCGGTCCTGCGTTGCAGGCTTCCCTCCAGTGCTCTCACGTAGCCTAGATGGAGCCGCCGCGATACGATCAGCGCGCCGGCCGAAAGCGCGAAGGTCAGAATCAATAGCCAGCGTGGAGCCGAGAGGCCGGTCAGTGCGAGCGCCACCAGGATCAAGGCGCTGCCCACGATGTCTCCCACCCGTGCGGCGCCTACGTCGATCAGCAGCTTCGTGGCCCGCTTCTCATGGGGGGCCACCGGGGTGAACAACAGCTCGTAGCCCGCCCTGAACACGGAGTTTCGGAGCACCACCTCGGCTCCCCGTGCCAGCATGATTGCCGGGAGGCTCGGCACCAGAAGCGCGCCCATCGCGCCGAGCGACACGCCCGCCGGAAGCAGCGAAGCGGTCCGGGCAATACCGAGCCGCGCCATGATCCGGCGCAGGGCGGTCACCTGGATGAAAATTCCCAGCAATGCCGTGGCGGTGTAGAACGCGGCAAAAAATCTCAGCAGTTCCTCGCCGCTCGAGGTTGCAGCGGAGGCGCGCGCCTTGAAGACGTAGTCGAGTACTCCTTCCGCCGCCGAGGTGAGCGCGACCAACAGCGCGAGCCCCATCAGATAAGGGGAGGCCCGCAGAAGCCTGCCCCCGGAAAGCATGGCCGCACCGCCTTGCAGCTCGTTGTCTGCCTGGGGCAGGGGAGGAGCGCCTCGCTCAACGGCGACCAGCAGAGCCGCCGCGACCAGATGCAGCCCCGCGAGAATCGGCAGCATCGCAGTGAGCGACAGGACGGCACCGACCCGTTCAGGCAGCACGCCGCCCAACAGCCCCCCAATGGAGCCGCCGGCAGCGATCCGGCCGACGGTGCGACGAGCGGTACGGGGATCGAAGCGCTCGTTGACGATGGCCCAGAAACCGGAGACCAGGATGGCGCCGAGCGCGGTCAAATGGAGGTAGACGATGACGGCGGCAGGTCGCCTGGCTTCGGCGGTCAGGGCCCATTCGGCCAGGAGGAGCGCCGCGCTCAGCCCCATCAGCCGGGGCACCAGCCGGCCGGGGCCAGTACGCCCCATCACTCTGGCCAGCGCTATGGCTGCGACGGCGGAGAGGACTGCAGCCGCAATGACGATAGGCGGCAGCGCGGCAACGCCGAAGGTGGAGAGAAACAGCGCGTCGCGGGTGGCTTTGCCGGCGAGCTGGAAGGTGATGATGACGGTTGCCGCGGCCGTGGCTGCCGCCGCGGCTCCCGCGTCAGCTCGGGATCCCAAGCGTTTCGTCGTCACCACTCAGCATAACCACGGCTGGTTAGAACCCGAAGCCACCTTGGAAGTAAAGACCGGTCCTCTCCTCGCCCTTGGTGACCGCGATCGAGACCGAGTAGGCCCGGTCCAGCCAGGAGAGCCAGATGCCACCACCGTACGCGGTGTGCCAACGATCGGAAGTTTCTCCCTTCAGAAACACCCTGCCCGCATCGGCCAGCCCGAAGACGCCGAAATCGCCTGGCAAAATGATCTCGACCGGCGCCACAGTGAGCCGCAACTCCGCTGACCCGTATGCTGACGCGTCTCCGGCATACCGGTTCACCTGACCCAGCCGCACATTGGAGGCGCCGCCGATGAAGGCCGCGTCGAAGTAGGGATACTGGCCCCAGACCTTGCGGCCGCCGGCCCGCAGCGCAAGCGTCGGATCGAGCGGCGCGTGGGCCGTGAGATAGGTCGAGGCCTCTCCGTGTACCTCGCCGTAGGTGCTGTCCACGTCCCAGAGAGGTGGATACACGCTGCCTCCCAGATCGAGAACCGCTCCCCGGGTCGCACCGTTGGCCCGGTCCCGGCTGTCGTGCCGCAGGTGAAACCCGGCTCCAACCTCTCCAAACTTGCCCGCGCCGTAGAGATTGGGGAGTGTGAACAGGAACCGATCGGGACGATTGTCGGTCGAGGCGTACCGGAGCAATGGTCCGGTTTCGAGCACGGTGTGCCCGCCGAGATTAAAGGTTACGAACGGCGAGGCGCCGTAGGCGTTCTGGGTCACCCGGTAAAACTCCCGGCTCTGAGGCGCGGCAACCTCGTTCCCGAAGCCATAGAAGCTGATCACATCGATGCCAGACGCCCGCAGCACAAGGCCCAAGGCATTCGCAGAATTCTCCCGCCGGAAGTCGCCCCGGTAGTCCACCCGGTAGGTCTTGGGTCCGGTGGCGATTCCGGCGCGAAACCGGTGCCGGGCGGCATAGGGATTCTTCCGAAAACCATAGACTGTCAGTGTCCGGCCTCCGCCGATAAAGAGACCGAGCTCCGAGTGGTAGGTCAGCCAGGTACTTGCGGTCCACCGCTTCCCCCAGTCTCGCGGTGGCAGGTCTTTGGGACCCTTCGTTTGGGCACTGTAAGGCTTGCGATCTACGCTAGTGGACCGCGCTTCGGTTCGGCTCGGTCCTTGAGGATCGTCGTAGAATCGATCCCGTCCCGACCGGCTGGAGTCCACCAGGCGGTCCTGGCCTTCTCCTCCAATGATCCGCACCGTGGGCCCGCCGTCGTCACCCCGGACCACCGCCAGGTCGTTTCCGGTGTCAAGAAAGAGCCGGACCTCTTTGGTAGTTGCGGGGTCGAAGCGGCGCTCAAAGTACGGTGTATCTCTGCCGGAGGCGGCACTGTCCGTCGTGAGGGTCACATCGACCTCTCCCTTGGGACCTCGGGTGATCAGTGCCCGGTCGTCCCCATCGGTGGCGTGGACGTCCACCTGTTTGGCCAGGAGGCCGTAGTAGCTCGAAGCCGCGTCCAACAGATGGTCGCGCCTCTGCCGGAGCGCCGCGGTGAGGGTCTTTCCCTGCAACGCGTAGTGCTCGGGTGGCAGGGCCCGGACGGCATCGTCGATGGCAGCGTCGGTGAGCTTGGCTTGGAGTGCGGTGGCCACGGATTTCCAGGTTGGCCAGTCGAGCTCCACCAGATACCGCCGGTCGAGGTCCCGGCCATTCCAGGTTGCTCCCGCGATGTAAGGATACTTGGGACCAAAGTTCACCAGCTGGGGCACGGACTGCCGGGCGACGCCCAGCAACAGCCCGTCGTATTTCACGAAGGCCTGGTCGCGATCCAGCGGAATGGGCATCCAGCGGCGGGGGATGCTATCTCCGAACCGGGCCCATCTCCACTGATCCGCGTGGCGGTCCCAGTCACCAATGAAGACGTCAAAGAGCCGCGCGGTCAGCAGAGCACGGGCATCCACCCGATCGGCCGGACCTCGTTCAGTCCGGGCGAGGAGAGAGTCGCTCCCGATGATCTCGGTAGCTCCCCCCCAATGCGATGCCGGGCTCTTGGAGCCACCCACTCGGTCGTCAAGAAAACCCATCAACCCGGCGAATTCCGGTTCGAACTCGCCCAAGATAGGATCGTGGGGAAGCACGACAAGTCGGCTGTTGCCGTGAAGAACTCCCGCCGCAGTCAGCAGCTTCGCCACAACGGAGGGCGCGGTAGGGAAAGCCGAGCTGACCTGATCCCTCACGACGCTCTTGGCGACGGTGCTGCGCAACTCCGGTGGCAGGGCGGCCGAGGGGTCTTTATCTACCGAGCGAAAGAAGAATTGGCGGCCGTCCTGGCCCGACAGCAACAGTGCCTTGGTCTCCTCCCCCCCGGTTGTGGAAACCGGTCGCAGCCCTCCTGCAAAGCGATGCAGGTCGAGCACCTCCACCTTTATCGGCGTGGTCCATAGCGAGCGATACTCCTTGCCGAGGAAAAGCCGGTGAACTCCGCTGGCCCCGTACTGGGGCCCGGCGGCCTGAACGGTATCGCGGGGGGGACCGGGCTGCTGGGCAGCGAGGCCAGCAGCCCACAGGGTTACGCTGAGGGTGAGGGGCAGGCTTCGCGACATCCTCATTGGATTACTCCACCCAACTCGAGAAGACCTCCCGCACTTGCCCCTCGCGGTCGACCTCGAGCAGGGCCAGACGGGCCCTTCCAGCGATCGGCACATCGAGCCGGGCAAAGCCGCTGGCCTGCCGGGCGAACCGAGTGCCATGGATCCGTACCGCGGCGCCATTGTGTCCATAGATCCCTCCCCCACTCACCAACTCCAGCCGAGCCGGACCTTCGGCGATCACCTGCAGATTGTGTTCGTGTCCCGCTGCGTACAGAGCAGGACCCCCGCCGCTGAACGCCCGGCGCAGGGCGGCGATGAGACGCTGGTACGCGGTGGACGGGATATCCTGGCTGGAAATACCTTCCCGACGCGCCGCTGGATAGAGGGAGCCTATCCAGGGCAATGGAATCCAGAGCCAGGGAGCGACTGACCTGAGAGGAAAGAGGTGATCCTGCCAGGTGAAATGACCTCCGTGCTGCCCCCCTGAGGCGAACGGGTGGTGTGCGACCACGACCACCAGCCGTCCTCCTGCCCCCGCAAGGGCCTGGTGCAGGGAGTCGACAACTTCCCCTTCCGAATCGGCGGGGCAGTTCGAGTTAGGGTCGACGGGCTTGGGGCCATGATGGAGCCACCATTGGGTGTCAAGAAGAACCAACCGCACCCGCCGGCCCAGATCGACCACACTGGGACCGGGACAACCGCCTGCTGGCAGGAAGCGGACTCTTCCCTCGCCCGCCGAATCGACGTACGCCTGCTGGCGTCGAATGGCGTTCCACCCATCCTTGCCATACCGGGCCCAGTCGTGGTTGCCCGGCACGAAGTAGCCCTTCACTCCCGCCCGGGTCACGACCGTTAGCTGAGTTGCTAGCCGGCGCTCTGCTTCCTTCCGGTCGGGCTCGCCCGGCAGAGGGAGCCCCCGGGGATAGACATTGTCGCCCATAAAGACGACCACTCGTTCGCTGCCGCTCGCACCCAGCTCGCGACTCAAAGCCTGGAGAACCGGCTCTCCTCTCGGGTCAGGCGCCCCGGCGTCGCCAATGAGGTAGAGCCTGAGCGCAAGCCGCTCGGAAGGCAGTGCCGGCAGCGGTGTCGGCTGTGCTGGCGTGCCCGCGCAGGCCGCGATGCCGACCAAGGCCACCAGTCGGTACCTGGCGAACGCCCGACTCACCTGACGAAGGCGGAGGCCTGCTGGGTGCTCGATTTCCGTTGGTACTCCCTCCCGATCGCCACGGCAATGAGCACCCACACCATCGCGAGCACCAGGTTGACCCGCGCGAAACCAGTGCCGCTGAATCCGAGCAGGGTCACCCCTACATAGACCAGCACAGCGGACAGGACGTCCCCGGCTCGCACGAAAAAGGAATCGATAACCTGCTTGGCCTTGTACTTCTGGTCCCGGGTGGTGGGAAGGAAGAGCACGTTGCGCACCGTGTTGTTAATCGAGTAGTCGGTGGCGTTCTCGGCGATCTTTACGGCTCGGACCAGGGCCAGAATCGGAGCAAACGCCAGTACGGTATATCCGGTCAACGCCAGGACCGGTAACACGAGCACCGCCACTCGTACTCCCAGGTACTTGATCAGCCGGGAGACAACGAAGAGCTGGAGCAGGAGTCCCAGGGCGTTGACATAGAAGAAGTAGTCGGAGTAGAACCGGCCGATGAATTCCGGAACCGTGAGTCCGCCGGACCTCCCCGCGGCGACCGCGGCCTCCGCGGCACCGGAAACGGTGCGTCCCAGAATGTATTCCCCGGTGGTGTTCACCCAGTTGAGGACCAGCATGAGCAGGGCGATCAGCAGCAGGTAGCGATCGCTGAATACCAGGCTGAACGTGCCCTTCCTCGTCGCCGGCCCGGTTCCGGGGAGCGAGACGGTGAGCTTCTTGGCGTCCTCGATCATGTGGATCTGGTATTCGCCGGTGGCCGCCGGAATCTCCGCGGTGGTCAGCAGCGGTGGCAAATGAGTCTCGTGCCGGGCTCGCTCCCGGGAGTCGACCACGTTGCTCACTACGGCCGCCAAGGCCAGGAGTACGGCGGCAACCAACAGGAGCTGCGGGATGCCGACGGTCGGAATGAGCCATCCGGCAAGGGCTGCTCCGATGAGGGCACCGAGCGAACCACCGGCGGCCACGATGGCGAACAGCCGTTCGCCCTGGTCCTTGGTGTACAGGTCGTTGGCAAAGGACCAGAACTGCGCGATGATCATCAGGTTGAAGATGCCGACCCAGAGGAAGAACACCACCGCAACCGGGGCGCCGGCCCGGGTCAGACCATAGAAAACGATCAGGCAGGCGATAAAGAAAGCAGTCACCGCGTTCAGCAAGCGGCGCCGGGGAAGCCGGTCCGCCAGCGCCCCATAGGCCGGGACAAAGCCCAGCAGGAGGAGCGCCTGCCCGGCTGCCGCGTACGATTTGACCTCGGCACCCTCGCTCGCGAGGATCAGCGCCTCCCGCACTGGCTTGATGCAGTAATAAGCCGCCAGCAGTAACAACACGTTCAGGGTCAGGAGCAGTGCGGTGCCCCCCTCGCCGGCTCGCACATCGGCAAAGAGGCGGAGCGCGCGATCCAACAACCCCGCCCGTTCGATGGCCGGCGAAGCCGGTTGCGTCCTGGCTGTCAATGGGGGAGCTGTCAGCCGGCAGCGAAGTTCATAACGAGCGGGCCGAATCCATCTGGGTCTCGGGGGCCGACTCAGGCTCCCAACCAATATCGATTGTCTTGGTCAACTGGCGGAACTCCGACGTGGGCTCCGGCTTACCCGCCTCCGGGTGGTGCCGATCCCACCAGCGGTGCGCGCGTTCCTCGCTCCAGGCCTCGCCGTTTACCGCCGTGGCCAAACGTCGGGAGAGCTCGGCAGCAGAAGAGGGACGGTCGTCCGGGTGCTTGGCAAGGCAGGCCAGTATCACGGAGTCCAAATCAGCGGGGATGTCCAGCTCGCTCCGCCGGGAGGGCGGCACCGGATCATTGTTCGCATGTTGATACAGCATTTGGATGGCGTTCGGAGCTTCGAACACCAGCCGTCCGGTCAGCAGCCAGTATCCGACGCAGCCGAGGGCGTAGATGTCGACCCGATGATCGACGACGCCGTCACCGCGCACCAGCTCGGGTGCGATGAAAGCGGGCGTGCCGGTGGTGCTGTCCGGTGCGGTCAGCAGCGTAGCAGTTCTATCACCCTCGCCCATGGCCTTCACCAGGCCGAAATCGAGGACTTTGACGAAATCAACGGCGAGCCCGAGTCGACAGGTAAAGACGTTGGAGGGCTTGATGTCCCGGTGGACTAGCCCGCGCGAATGCGCCTCCGCCAGTGACTCGCAGACCTGGCGCAGGAGATACACCGCCCGCTCTGGTGGCACCGGGCCGAACCGCTCGCACAGGGACTCGAGGTCCAAACCGTCCAG
Organism: Gemmatimonadales bacterium; assembly: GCA_035997125.1. Lineage (GTDB taxonomy): Bacteria > Gemmatimonadota > Gemmatimonadetes > Gemmatimonadales > GWC2-71-9 > CAVVWJ01. The sequence goes on along the minus strand of DASYIX010000037.1, from coordinate 28,820 downwards.
CAGCTCCATCACCAGGAAGAAGGTGCCGTCCTGGGACACCCCGAAGTCGTAGAGACTGATGGTGTGGGGTGAGCGCAGCGACGCTGCTGCCTCCGCCTCACGCCGGAAGCGCTCGACGATCACCCGCGCTGCGCTCGGGGTGCTCGACCCCAGGATTTCCGACCGGATGAGCTTGACCGCCGCAGGACGGGCCAACATTTGGTGGGTGGCCCGGAACACCTCGCCCATCCCTCCCCGGCCGAGCGGCTCCTCGATTCGGTAGCTCCCAAGCTCCCGGGCGCGCTTCACCTGTTGACCCAGGCCGTGAATGATTTTTACCGGAATGACAACGAGCAACGCGCAGACGTAGTTGGGCAAGAAGTCCCAGAGCAAGTAGAAGGCGCTCAGGGACACCTGGACCCCACGGAGGTGACTTAGCCACAGCGCGAAAGGCTCGGTAGAGGCGGCCAGGAGAGAGATTGCCAGGGTCCGCCTGGGAGTGTTCGGCACAATGGCCGGGTAGAACAGGATAGGAATGCAGACCCACGATACTCGCGGGGTTATGGGCACCAGCGCCCATTGGTCAAGGATGGCGATTAGCAGGCACTGCAGTATCAAGAAACCGGACCCCACATCCACCAGAATCGGCTTGCCACTCAAGCGCCTGGCAAGCACGGTCAGGACCAGAGAGCTGACCATTCCAATGCTGGCTACAATCAGCCCGGGGAAAGGCCAGACTTCCCGCATGAAGGCCATCTCGCCAAACCACCGGGCCACGACCGTGTTCATGAATATCGCGAGGGCCCAGATCGAGGCGAAGACGAGCCCCACGATCCCCATACGTCGGCAGGTCTGGCCCAGCAGGTCGCTGGGCAGGCTCTGACCCTGTCCAGAGCTGGTAGTGGCTCGGATCGGAGTGGAAGGGCGGCGGCCCAGGAGGCGTCGCGTATTCATGGTCGGTCAGTCGAGGGAGTTATCTAAGGCTACTACCGCTATCGACTGTTGGCTATTGGCTGTTCCGGCCTCAATCTTGTTGCCGCAGCCTAGAACCGAACGTACGTTCGAGCTTCCAGGTTCCCTTACGGATTCGCGACCTGCGAGAGAGGACCCATGGCCCTAAAGTCCTCGAGACCCAGTGCGGGTCTACTGCTCTATCGCCAGCAATCCGGTGCCCTCGAGGTATTCTTGGCTCATCCCGGCGGCCCCTTCTGGAAGGGCCGCGACGTCGGAGCCTGGACGATCCCCAAAGGAGTTACCGAGGTGGGTGAGGATCCACTCGCCGCGGCCTGCCGCGAGTTCGAGGAAGAGACCGGAGTGCGCCCAGAGGGACCGTTCCTCCCCCTCGGCACCATCCGGCAGAAAGCCGGGAAGGTGGTCCATGGATGGGCATGGGAGGGTGACGCTGATCCCTCTCAGGTCATCAGCAATACCATGCAGACCGAATGGCCTCGAGGATCGGGACGGTGGATCACCTTTCCTGAGGTCGACCGCTGTGCCTGGTTCGAACCTCGCGCGGCGCGGGAAAAGATCAATCCCGCACAGGCTGAGTTCATCGACCGGCTGGAGGCTGCCCTTTATCCCCCGAAACCGGCAGCCTAGCCCATTTGGAACCCTACGCCGACCACTTCTCTCGCCTGGCTCCCGCCTACGCCAGCTGCCGGCCGAGCTATCCGGACGAACTGTTCAGCTACCTGGCGGGACTTCTCGACCGGCATGAGCTTGCCTGGGACTGCGCGGCCGGCAGCGGTCAGGCGACGATTCCGCTCGCTCGAACCTTTCAGCGAGTACTCGCCACCGATGCCAGTGCTGCCATGCTCGATCAGGCGCCGCGGCACCCGAGAATCGAATACCGGGTGGCCACTGCCGAGAAGAGCGGGTTAAGCCCGGGAACGGCGGACCTTGTTGTTGTCGCGCAGGCCTTGCACTGGTTGGACCTCGATCGCTTTTACCTGGAGGTGGCGCGGGTGCTGATTCCAGGCGGCGTTCTCGCGGTGTGGACCTACGGCACTCAATATCTGGACGATTCTGGCATCGACCGTCTGCTCCAGCGATTCTACACTGAGGTCGTTGGTCCTTACTGGCCCGGTGAACGGCGCCATGTGGAGTCGGGCTACCGTAACTTGCCCTTTCCCTTTCCCGAGCTCGAACCCCCAGGCTTTGCGATGGAGGAACGGTGGAGTCTCCCCCAGCTGCTGGGCTATCTCCGCACCTGGTCGGCCACCCAACGCTTTCGGGACCGCAAGGGGCGCGATCCGGTTGATCCCCTCGGCCGGGACATCGAGGCTCTCTGGGGTGCGCCTACGGCGCTGAGAAGGATTCGCTGGCCTTTGAGCCTCCGGGTGGGGCGCCGCCCTGCCTAACACCAGGAGGGTTGCCTCGTCTGCTCAGTTTTTGCTACACGCAGGTCACCCTCTCCGGAACCAACCAGGAGCGTGTTTGATGCCCGGCCCGATACCAGCAAGGTGGGGCCCCCGCCTCCTGAGCGTGCTCCGGATGGTGGCGGCGTTCCTCTATATGGCGCACGGGACCCAGAAGCTGTTCGTCTGGCCGGCATCCGAGCCTGGCCACGCCGTGACCTTGTTCTCGCTCATGGGACTGGCCGGGGTTCTCGAGGTCTTCGGTGGGCTTCTCCTGTTTCTGGGCCTCTTCACCAGGCCGGTGGCGTTCGTGTTGGCGGGTGAGATGGCGGTCGCCTACTTCCTTGCCCATGCACCAAGGGGCTTCTGGCCCATTCTGAACCACGGCGAGTTGGCGGTGCTCTACTGCTTTCTGTTTCTCTACCTGGGGGCGGTTGGGGGAGGACCCTGGAGCCTTGATGCTGTGCGAGAACGGCCCCGTACCGACGGGCCTCGGACATAGCTCGTGACTGGCGCGGCGTGGGGCATTACATTGTCTCTGAGCCCCTCACCCCACAAGACATGAAGACACTTGACGAGTTCTCGCCCGCCTCGCCCGGGCGTGCCGGCGCAGCAGCATCAGTTCTCGTAGTGGACGACGAAACCGCGGTCCGGCGGTTTGCCGTTCGCGTGCTCCAGCGAGAGGGCTACCAAGTGATGGAGGCCAGCGACGGGGCAGAGGCTCTGGAGCTGGTCCGGGTGGAAGGCGCCTCCGTCGAAGTCGTAGTCTCCGATATTGTCATGCCCCGACTCAACGGGGTCGAGTTGATGCAGGCGTTATCAGTCTCCCATCCCCATCTGCCCATCATCCTGATGTCCGGCTACGCCACGGCGGCGCTGTCGGAGCTCGGTATCGCGGCGCCCTGCAGCATTCTCACCAAACCGTTCCCTGCCGACCGCCTGCTGGCCGAAGTCCACCGGTGCATCCAACGGCCAGATCGGGTCTGAACCCGCCAGAAGCTCACCCACCGATTCTGAGATAGATCGAACTGCAACTAACGCCGCCTTTGAGGGTTGGCGCGGGTATTGCCGATCCTGAATGCGTCGCCTCAGGCTTCCCGGAAATTGTAAGTCTTTTGATCGGACCGGCTTTACGTAGCCGCGGGGGGTGGCCGGCAGTAACCAGGCTCAGGGGCAATAAGCCGATTCTGCATTTGGAGTTAGGAGACCGGCCAGGGTGGCCACCAGGGCCCCTGTCGGTGCGCCTGCCTACATGGGCCGGCTGCAACCAGCGGCGTGCAGAACGCAAGATTTGTACGTCCTCTATTACATGATGTGACTCTGGATCGAGGAAGCAAATGAGGCGTCTCCCCGCGTATCTCAGGCCGCTCTGGCTGGTCCTGCTCGTTGCGCTCGGCTGCGACAGCGGCAGCGGCCCGAGCGCAGGAAATCTGACGATCACGGTCATCGGCGTGCCCACCGGCTCATCGGCTGCCATTACGGTGACCGGTCCCGCTGGATTCAGCCAGCCGGTCACGGCTACCCAGACGTTCACCCAGGTTACCCCTGGCAGCTACGCCATCGCGGCCAGCAGTATCACGGCTGGAGGGTCGGAGTACGCGCCCAGCCCGCCGAACCAGAACATCACGGTCAACGGCAGCGCTAATGCCATGGTCCGGTATGGACTGGCCACCGGCAACCTTGCCATCACGATCAACGGCATCGGCACGGCCAGCTCGGCGGCGGTCACGGTCACCGGCCCCAACAGCTACACTCAGGCCGTCACCGCGAGCACCACAATCCTCGGGCTGACCCCGGGCAGTTACACGGTGACCGCGCGCGACACGACCGCCACCGGTGGGACCAGCGAGACGGCATCCCCCAACACTCAGAGCGTATCTGTCTTGGCCCGTCAGACCGCCAGCGCCACCGTGACCTACACGCCCCCGCCGAACGGCGGCAGCGTGAACCTGAGTATCGCGGGGATGTATCTCACCCAGAGCGCCCAGAATTACGCCGGGTCGGTCCCACTGGTGAAAGGCCGCAACGGTTACCTCCGGGTCTTCGTGGTCGCAAACAACGCGAACGCGGCGGCTCCGGCCGTTCGGGTCCGGTTCTTCAACGGCGGGGTGTTGCCCTTCGACTCTACCCTGATCCTGAGTCCCGGCCTGGCGACCCCGACCGTAGTTGACGAGAGCTCGCTGAGTTACTCCTGGAACTTTTCAGTTCCGGGAAGCTGGATCCAGCCCGGACTCGCCGTCTCGGCAGAGGTGGACCCGGCCAACGCGGTAATCGAGACCGTTGAGAACGACAACGTATTCCCTTCCACCGGCACCGCGCTGATGGATGTGCGGGTGGTGCCCGCGCTTGACGTGGTTTTCGTTCCCATATTGCAGAAGGGCATTCCACTGAGCCGGAGAAAAGGAAACGTCACCACCGCGAACCAGGATCAGTTCCTGCAAACCACCCAGCGAATGCACCCGATCGAGACCTACACTGCGACGGTGCATTCCGACTACACCACAATTACTACGGATACGCTGCAAGCTGACAACGGGAACGGCGCGTGGGGTAGGATCCTGGGAGAGCTGGACGTCGTCCGGGTCGCCGAGCACAGCCCCAAGTACTATTACGGGGTGGCGAAAGTCACGTACACCAGCGGTGTAGCCGGAGTTGCCTTCGTCAGCGTCCCTGGCACTACTCCCGGCAGCGGAGCCCGCACCGCCCTGGGGTGGGACTGGCTCCCGAGTGGTGGAACCGTGGCGGCGCACGAGCTGGGACATAACTGGGGGCGGAACCACGCGCCCTGTGGTGGCCCCGCAGGCCTTGATCCTCAGTATCCGCAATCCAACGGCAGCACCGGATCCTACGGCGTGGACATCGGTGGCACCCCCACGCTGCACCCTGCCACCGACTCCGACATCATGGGGTACTGCAACAACAAGTGGATCAGCGACTATACCTATAAGGGTGTGCTGAACTATCTGCTGAATCCCAGCACCCCGCAGACTTCGGTGGCCAGCCAGTCGGTCCAGCCATCCCTTCTGGTGTGGGGCCACATCCGGAATGGAGAAATCGTGCTCGAGCCGGCTTTCTGGGTGAACACCCGTCCTAGCCTGCCGGCGCGGCCCGGCCCGTACGCCCTGGAGGCCAGGAACGATGACGGCTCAACCGCGTTTGTCCTCTCCTTCGCGCCCAACGAGGTGGCGGACGCCGGTGGCAGTCAGCAGAACTTTACCTTCGCCATCCCAATGCCGGCCGGCCGGGCGGCACGGCTCTCCAGCCTTCGAGTGACCGGCGGGGGACACGAGGCGCTTACTCTGGCTTCATCCGCGGGAGTGGGAGACTCGGTGACGGTCCGCCGGATCGGCGGAAACCACGTGGCGCTTCGGTGGAATGCCACTGCCCAGCCGATGGTCATGGTCCGCGACGTGGTGACCGGTCAGGTGCTCTCGTTGGCGCGCGGTGGCGATGTGGAGCTTACGACTACCAAGAGCCAGCTCGACCTGATCTTCTCCAATGGCGTGAGGAGTCATCTGAAGCGAGTCCAGGTCACCCGGTGACCCGCCCCTGCGTGGTAGCCGTCCTCCTCTCCGTGCTGGCTTGCGGACCGAGGAAGGATGCCTCCCGCCCTACTGATAGCTCGGCAATGGCCAACGCCGCCCTGCCCGCCATCACCCTCGAGCGGACTCCGTGTTTCGGGGGCTGCCCGGTCTACACCGTGGCGGTGTCGCCATCGGGCGAGGTTACCTACGAGGGAAAGGCCAGTGTGCGGCAGCTGGGCAAGGCTTCGGGCAAGATCCCGGCACAACAGGTGGACGCGTTGTTGGGCGAGCTGGAAAAGGCGGGATACTTCTCCATGGCCGACCGTTATGCGGCCTCGGAGCCGGCTTGCGGCCGATACAGCACCGATTCACCTTCCGCCATCACCACGGTGACCAGCCGTGGCCGGACCAAACGCATCGAGCATGACTACGGATGTGGCTCCGCTCCCGGCGCGCTGGTCGTGTTGGAACGCAGAATCGATGAAGTCCTCGGCTCCGGGCGGTGGACCGGACGCTAGGAACGCCGTTTGTCAGGGTCCAGCCGGTCGCGCACCGCATCTCCCAATAACGTCGCTGCCACCACCACCAGCACCAACGCCACCCCCGGTGCGGTGGCCACCCAGGGTGCGTTGACCAGGGTGTCCCGTCCCGACGCGATCAGATTGCCCCAGGATGGAGTCGGAGGCTGAACGCCGAGTCCGAGGAACGAGAGACCGGCCTCGAGCATGATCGCGTTCCCGATACCCAGCGCCGCGGCGACGATCACCGGCGTCAGCGCGTTCGGCAGGATGTGCCGAGCCAACACCCGTGGGCCGCTGACTCCGAGTGCCACCGCGCCTTCAACGAATGGCCGAGCCGATAGTGCTCGCACCTCCCCGTGCACCAGCCGTGCGATAGTCATCCATCCAGTTAGCCCCAGGACCACGATCACCAGCCCTGCGCTCGGCTGCCAGAGGGAAGCCAGTAATAGCAAGAGCACTACTCTGGGTAGAGCCAGGGCAAAGTCGGTGAGCCCGAGCAGCGCCACGCCAGTACCGCCGCGCCAAAATCCCGCTGCGGCTCCTACCGCAGTGCCGATCGCGACCGAGAGCAGCACCGCCAGAGACCCGACGCCGAGCGACACTCGGGCGCCGTAAGCAAGGCGAGCCCACACGTCCCGGCCGAAGCGATCGGTGCCCAGCAGGTGGAAGGAGCCGTGCCCGTCGGTGCTCAGCGGAGGAAGGAACCGGGTGATGACGATGTCGCGCTGCACCGAGGGATCGCCTGCAAGCAACGGGGCGAAGATGGCCACCAGGATAGCGAGGCCGAGAACTGCCATGCCGAAGCGCGCGCGCGGATCGCTCAGCAGAGAGTTCGCAGTCATCAGACTTCGTCCGCCACCGGTTGTCGTGTCCGGAGTCGTGGATCGGCCCAGGCGGTGAGCGCCTCGGCGAGGAGATTGCCGGCCACCACCAGCGCAGCGCTCACCGCCGTTGCCGCCATGATAACGGGATAGTCCCGTGCCCCCACTGCCTCCACCATGATCCGTCCTACCCCGGGCCAGGCGAAGATGGCTTCGATAAACACCGCGCCGGAGAAGAGGGCCGGCAAGGAGAGCCCGAGCAGGGTGAGGACCGGAATGAGCGCGTTCCGGAGCACGTGGCGCAGGGTAACCTGCGTGGGGCTGAGGCCCTTGGCATATGCAATGGCCACATGCGGCGCGCCCCGCACGTCGAGCATGGCGCCGCGGACGAAGCGGGCCGTCCCTCCGATTCCGATGAGGGTGAGCGTCGCGAGTGGAAGCGCCAGGTGTCGAAGCCGGTCGGCGAGCCGCTCCCACCCGCTGAGAAAATCGGCATCGAAGCCGGCCGCGCCAAAGGCGGGGAGCGCGCGAGCCCAGTAGGTGAAGACCATCACCAGCATGAGGCCCAGCCAGTAACCGGGAAGGGCGAACAGGGTGACCGTGATGACCGAGAGCGTGGTGTCCAGTCGGCCGTTTTTCGCGGCCTGAATCGCTCCGACGGCGATCCCGAGCAGATAACTGAGAAGCAGCGAGAGGCCCACCAGCTTGACCGTGGCGGGCCACGCTGCCGAGATCATGGAGCGGACCGGTCGCCCGGTCGCGATGCTGGTGCCCCAGTCGCCTTGCACGAATCGGCCTAACCAGGTGACGTACTGCTCGGGCAACGGGCGATCCAATCCCAACGCCTTGCGCTGGGCCGCGAGTTGCTCCTGGGATGCGGTGGGACCGACCAGCAGAAGGGCCGGGTCGCCGGGCGCGAGGTGAATCAAGAAGAACATGAGCGTGATCACGCCGACCACGACGGCCAGGCCGGCGAGGGCACGTCGAGCGAATGCATTCAGCATCACTCAATCTATTCCCAGTAGCAGCGCCCAGCACTGCCGGGCTAGAATACGCCGTGCTCTCGAACCATTGGCGCTTTCCTTTGCTCCTCCTCTTGACCACCGGCTGCGGATCGGTGGCCGACCGGCGCGGCGCCACCGTGCTCTTTGCCTCTGGCGCCGATCTCCAGAGCATCAACCCCCTGCTCACGATGCATCCGCTGGCCCGGCAGGTGCAGCGCTACGTGTTGCTCACCACTTTGGCGCGCTACGATAGCACGCTGACGCCGCGGCCCTACCTGGCTCGGGCGTGGGAGTGGACCCCAGACCACCGGCGGCTCACCTTTCATCTCGAGACCGCGGTCCGGTGGCACGATGGCCGGCCCACCACCGCGCGCGACGTGGTGTGGACCCTCGATGCGGCGCGAGATCCGGCAACCGGATATCCTCGCACCAATGAGCTGACTACGCTCGACTCGGTTGCCGCTCCGAATGACTCGACCGTGGTTCTTCACTTCCGAGCGCCGCAAGCCGGATTCCCCGATCTCCTGACTGACCTCGCCGTTCTACCGGCTCACCTCCTGGATACCGTCCCCCACTCGAAACTGCGCCAGGCGGCGTGGAACAACGCGCCAGTGGGGAATGGTCCGTTCCGCTTCGTGTCTCATGACCCGAACCGGCGGTGGGTCTTCGCCGCAGACTCCTCCTTTCCCCAGGCGCTGGGTGGTCCCCCTCGTCTCCAGCGCTTCATCGTCGTGGTGGTGGACGAGCCGACCACCAAGCTGGCCGCTCTGACCTCCGGCGAGCTGGATTTCGCCGGTATTCAGCCGGCCCACGCGGAATTCGTCCGCCGGGATAAACAGTTGGAGGTGCTCAGCTATCCATTACTCATGACCTATGGCATCGTCTTCAACACGCGCCGGGCTCCTTTCAACGATCCGAGGGTCCGGCAGATTCTCAGCGATGCCATCGACCGCAAGGAGCTGGTCGAGGCGTACATCTACGGCTTCGGGATACCCGCCGTGGGGCCCGTTCCTCCCGCCGCTCCGAACTATCTTCCGGTCGCCACGACAGCTCGGGCCGTCCGATCCCCGGCCCCGCTCGGCCAACGGGTCGCGTTCGAGCTGCTCACCGTGGGAAGCGGAGAAGCAGCGCTGGAGCAGATGGTGCAGGCCCGCCTCCGAGGCGCGGGATTCGATCTCCAGGTCCGCCAACTCGAGCTGTCTGCGTTTCTGGCCCGGGTCTATGGTCCCGCGCATGATTTCGATGCCGCTGTGCTCGGCATTCCCGGCGACCTCGGTCTTGGCTACCTGGCACCTCTCGCCGGCCTGGCCGGTCTCCGGGTCCCGGAGGATGGGGCGGCAGCTCAGCGGATGTTCGCCGACTCGCTGCCGGTGGCTTTTCTCTATCACGCGCGGGGGTTGCAAGGGGTCAACCGGCGAGTGCACGGAGTGACCATGGATCTCCGCGGCGAGCTGCCGACAGTTCACGACTGGTGGGTGGCCCGTGAGCGGTGAGACCTTCGCGGCGGCGGCTCCGGTGCGACTCGATCTGGCAGGAGGCTGGACCGATGTACCTCCGTTCTCCGACCGGGAAGGCGGCCTGGTGGTCACCGCTGCCATCCAGCTCTTTGCTCGGGCGGAGGTAAGACTCGGCGGTAGGGGGTTTCGTCTGGTGTCGGAGGACCTCGACGACCGGCTCGAGGTGGACGACTCGACTGGCCTGGCCCGCGACGGCCGGTTAGACCTCCTTAAGGCAGGCCTCCGGATTCTGCCGGTGGGCGGCTGCACGCTGACCACTCGGTCCGATGCTCCACCTGGTTCGGGGCTCGGCAGCTCCGGGGCGCTCGACGTGGCGCTGGTGGCTGCCTTGTCCGCGGCCCGGGGAGAAAGCCCTGATCCAGTAGAAATCGCCGAAACCGCATGCCATCTGGAGGCAGTGGAAGCCGGCATACCCGGAGGCCGACAGGACCAGTTCGCCTCATCGCACGGCGGCTTTCTGCGGCTGGAGTTCCACGACCCCGACGCCGAGGTGCACCGACTTAAGCTCGATCCCGGCTTTCTGGCCGACCTCTCCCGGCGCATGGTGTTGGGTTACACCAGTGCCTCCCGCTTCTCCGGTACCACTATCGACCGGGTCATGCGCGCGTACGAGCGGGGGGATGTTCAGGTGACCGCCGCCCTGCACGGACTGCGAGACGTCGCCGAGATGATGGTGGGGGCCCTAACTGCCTCCGATTCAGGATTGGTGGGCCGGCTCTTGAGCGCCAACTGGCGGCACCAGCAGGCGCTCGACCCGCGCATGTGTACCCCGGAGATGGCCGAGCTGGAGAACGCCGTCATCGGAGCCGGAGCGCTCGGGGGCAAGGCGGCCGGATCGGGGGCAGGCGGCTGCATGTTCTTTCTGGGTCCCGACGATCCCGCCGCCGTGGTCGAGGCCGCTAAGGCGCGCGGAGCTCGGCTGCTCCCGGTGCGGTGGAGCAATCGCGGGGTGCATCAATGCTGACCGGAGAGGAGCTGGCGCAACGGCGACAGGACATTGAGGCCGCCCCTGATCTGATCGCCCTACTGCGGCGGTTGACCGAACGAGCCCAGCCGGTACTGGACCGTATGCCCCCGATTCCCCGCTGGAAAGCGATGCTCACGGCCGACGGCGGCATGTGCCCTGTCGACAGTAGCCGACTGGAGTTCAATCCCTGGAATCCGACCGAGCATCGTTGCCCTCGCTGCCACAAGAGCTACGGTGGCGAGCGCCACGATCGTGCCTGGGCCCACTATCAGCATCTCTGGCTGGCTGAGCGCGCTGCACATCTCGCTACGGTTGCGGTCCTAACCGATCATGAGGCTGCTGGACAACGAGCCAACCAGCTGCTCCAGGCCTACCGCGACTACCTGGATTTTCCCAATCAGGACAACGTGCTCGGCCCCAGCCGGCCCTTCTTCTCCACTTATCTCGAGTCGATCTGGATTACTGATTATCTCGCTGCGGCCATGCTGCTGCGGGAGAGCGGTCGTCTCACCGACGAAAGTGGCGAAGTCGTTTCCACGGTGGCGGACGCAGCCGCGAATTTGATCGGCGAATTCGATGAGGGCCTCTCCAACCGGCAGACCTGGCACAACGCAGCGCTGGCCAGCATCGCAGTCTGGTTCGAAGACGAGGAGCTGGCGGGAAGAGCTATCGAAGGCGCCACCGGCGTCGTTTCCCACTTGATGAATGGATTCGGGACTGACGGGATGTGGTACGAGGGAGACAACTATCACCTCTTTGCGCTCCGGGGACAGCTGCTTGCGATGCGATGGGCACGTCAAGCCGGAGTCGATCTTCTCGCCGACCCGCGGCTGACCGATCGCGTCGCCGCGGCGCTCCGGGCGCCGGCCACCACCGCGCTGCCGGACTTCACCTTCCCCGCCCGAAAGGACTCCCGCTTCGGCGTGTCGCTGGCTCAGCCGATGTACCTGGAGCTCTGGGAAATCGGCTTGGCCCGGCTGGACCCAAGCGGAGAACGGCACGGGGAGCTCTGGAGCTGGCTCACTCAGCTCTATCGATCGCCCGCACCTGTCGCCCAGACCTTCGATTCCTATCTACACGAGGCAGGAGAGCCGCCACCCAGTGGTTCCCGTACCCGGTCAGACCTCTCCTGGTGGGCATTGCTGGAGATGGTGCCGGGGCTTCCCCCGCTTCCGGCGCCCTGGTCTCCCCGGAGCGCACTCATCGAAGGACAAGGCCTGGCCTTACTCCGAACCGGAAACCGGTATGCCAGCCTGGAGTGCGGCCCCTCCGGCGGCGGGCACGGCCATCCCGATCGGCTCAACCTCACCCTGCACGCCGACGGCGAGTACTGGCTACCGGATTTCGGCACCGGATCATATGTAACCCGGGATCTCTTCTGGTATCGCTCAACTCTGGCGCACAACGCGCCGAGACTGGACGGCCGGTCTCAATCGATGGGCGATGCTGTGTGCGACAACTTCGAGGTAAACGGCGACTGGGCCTGGGCCCGGGGCCGCTACGGCGAATTGACCAGGACTCTGGTCGCAGGTCCAGCCTACCTGCTGGACGTGCTGCAGCTCTCCGGTTCCGACGATCGCCTGCTGGAGCTCCCGGTTCACCTCAGCGGCAGGGTCGAGGTGAAGCCGGCCGGCAGCTGGGTGACGGCGGAGCTTCCCGACGAGTTCGTCAGCCGGGTGGAGCGCTTCATTCCTGCGTCATCGGAACCCATCGTGCTCCGCTCCTGCGGCAGCGGCGACGCTACGATGAGCGTACATCTTGCCTTTGAAGGCGAGCTCATCCGAGCCTTTGCGCTCGGCTCCCCCGACACCATTGATCCGGTTCCGTTCTACGTTGTGCGATCCCGCGGGCAAAGCCTCCGTATCGTTACGCTGCTGGAGCCGAGCCGGGGCGAGCCGGCGGTAAAGGCCCTGCAGGTAACCGAGGGCGGCATCGAAGTCGATACCAAGAGTGGAGTGGAGCGCCATCTCGGCACCGTTGAGGGCTGGGAGATCCTCACAGCCGGCCGCGCCATCAGGCTCAGTGGCCCCCGTCGAGAGCCGGCCGATTTTAAACCCCTGGTCCAACACGACCGCCCTCTGGTGGCGGAAGGCGTGGCGCTGCAGCTGATGGACGCTCCCGTACTGGACGGGAGCCTGGATGATTTCGACCCGAGTGAGCCGTTGGAGTTGGATCACGAGGATCAGTACCGCCGGAGCGAGGAACCCTATCCCGGCCCGGAGGAGTTCTCCGCCCGCGCGTTCGTCAACTGGAACGATGAAGGACTCTACATCGGCATCGAGGTAGTGAAGCCCGAGGTCGTGCCCCGCGATTCCAAGGCCCCGCCGCTTCGGCTGGATAATGAGCCGGACGCAATCCATGGCGATGGGATCCAGGTGTACTTTCGGCTGCCGGGAGAGGACGCGGTCCACGGACTGCTCATTGTGCCGTCGGTTGACCGCGGAGAGCTGATCGCTCACCCGGTTGCGGGAACGGCGAGCGGCGAGGACACGGTGCGAGGCGGCTGGCGAGCTACCGAGTCGGGCTACACTCTGACGGTGGGGATCGTGCCCTCCGGGTGGGGCCAGTTCCGCCCGGGAGAGGTAATGGACTTCGACCTGCTGGTGAATCAAATGCTGCCTGGGCGGATGCGCCGCAGCGGCCAATTGGTCTGGAGTGGAGGCGGAGGGTGGGTCTGGCTCCGCGGCGACCGGCAGGATGCAACGCGGCTTGGCACGCTGGAGTTACGCTAACTTTGATCGTTCCACCTGACCTGGCCCCCGGGAGGCATGAGAACTGACCGAGCACATCGCGGGCTTCACCTCTACCGGCAGCAAGCGCCCCGAGATTCTCTTCGGCGCGCACGACCACGGCCTGCCCACCCGGATGGTGCGCTCATCCGGGTGCCGGGTGTGGGACGACCAGGGACGCGAGTTCGTCGACTACCTCATGGGACTCGGCGCTGTCGCCCTGGGCTACGGCCACCCCGAGGTGACCTCGGCTGTCACCCACGCGGTCGAGAACGGCGTCGTCGGGCCGCTTGCCCCGGTACTCGAGGAAGAGCTAGCCACCGAGCTCTGCCACCGAATCCCCTGGATGGAGCAGGTGCGGTTTCTCAAGACCGGCGCCGAGGCCATGGCCGCCGCGGTTCGACTCGCCCGAGTGGCCACCAAGCGGGAATGCATCCTGGGTTGCGGCTATCACGGTTGGCTCGATTGGTGTCAGGGAGGAGAGGGGGTCCCACGCTCGACTCGTGCCCTGTACGACGAGCTCCCATTCAACGACCCGGCCCAAGCTCGAGAGATGATCCGGGCCACCGGCGATCGCTTGGCGGCGGTGGTGTTCGAGCCGATTGTAGTGTACGAGCCCGACTCCGAATGGCTGGAGGTCCTCCGGGAGGAGACCGCTCGCTGTGGTGCGCTCCTGGTGGTGGATGAGATCAAGACCGTCTGCCGGGTGGCGATCGGAGGAGCCTGCGAGCGTTACCACATTCGTCCCGACCTTGTGGTGGTGGGGAAGGCCCTGGCGAACGGATTCCCGCTCGCCGCGGTAGGAGGTCGGAGCAATGTCATGGCCGCGGTCTCCCACACCTGGATCTCGTCCACCCTGGCCACCGAGTTTGTTGCCCTCGCGGCCGCTCAAGCCACTCTCAAGGTGATGGTCGAGCGCGAGGTTCCCGAGCACTTGCGGCGGGTTGGGCGGAGGCTGCTGAACGGACTCACCGCGCTGCGGCACCAGTACCCGGACCTGCTCTCGGGCGTAGGCGGCGTTTCGGAAATGTGCTTTCTCCAGTACACCGATGAGGCCGTCTCCCGGGAAGTCACCGCCGCTTGTGCCCTAGCCGGACTGCTCTTCAAGCGCTCGGCCTATAACTTCGTTTCCCTGGCCCATACTGACGCGGTGGTCGATCACTCGTTGGAGCTGATCGCGGAGGCACTCTCAGCGGTGGGGAAACCAGCCTAAATTGGAGACTGGTCCCGCCGTCGTTGCAGACAGCCGTGAGGAGGAAGCCATGTCGCCCCGCAAACCGACCATCGATGACCTCGACGATATCGACGATGAGGACGGCGTTCTGGAGGAAGAGATGGCCCAGGAGACCGACTTGGACCTGACAGTCCATCCCGCCGAGGACCTGCTGGCGCTTGATGACGAGCAGGAGGAGACAAAGTAGGGGTGCTGATCGACGTCCACGCGCACTTCCTCCACGACCGGTCACCCCGTCCCGACTGGCGCGAGCGCAACGCCAGTCGCCTGCGGGCCGGTGAGCGCGTCGGCATCACGGTGCATGTCGCGTCCATCCTCGGCAGCTGGGGCGCCACCTCGCCGATCTATTTCCCCTCCCCGGCCGACATCGAGTACGGCAACGATTTCCTGCTCGCCTTGCAGCGGACCCATTCACCCCGGATTCGCGGGTACGTCGTGGTGAACCCGAACTTCCAGAATCACGCGATGAAGGAGCTGAGTCGTTGCCTGGACGCCGGCATGATCGGCATCAAGCTCGCCGCTAGCCGCCGGGCTGACGATCCCCTGCTTGATCCGATCTGTGAGATGGCTGCACAGCGCCGCGTGCCTGTGCTGCACCACATCTGGCAGCACCGCCGGCGGGAGTATCCCGGCCAGGAAGCCAGCGACGCCGCCGAGCTGGGCGCGTTGGCCGCGAGGCATCCGCGGGTCAATTTTCTCCTAGCCCACATCGGTGGCGGCGGCGATTGGCTGCACTCGCTGGCCGCGATCCGGAATCTGCCCAATGTGTTCGTGGATTTGTCCGGTAGTGGCGTCGATGGTGGAATGCTCGAGGCCTGTCTCGAGCTGGTCGGGTCCGAGCGACTGCTCTGGGGCTGCGACCTGACGATCGACACCGGCTGGGCTAAGCTCCGCTATCTGGAACAAATCCTCGGCGCGGCCGAGCACGAGTCGATCCGCTGGCGCAATGCCGCCCGGATTTTTCCGCCCAGCGCCTTTCCGGCCGATTGATGCGCATCGACGTCAACAGCTTCCTGGGCGCGTATCCGTTCCGGCGGGTCCCGGGCACGGCTCCCGACGCGCTGCTTCGGGCCATGGATCGCGTGGCGGTGGACCAGGCCTGGGTCAGCCACTTGCCCAGTGTCTTCTGGCGAGACCCCGCGGCGGGAAATGCCTGGATCTACGAGACGGCCCAACGGCACGACCGGCTGCGAGCGGTGCCGGCGGTGCATCCCGGTCTCCCTGGATGGGAGCAGCAGCTGTCCGAGGCTCGGACCGCTGGGGTGCCCGCAATCAGGTGCGACCCCACGTACTATGGTCTCGATCCTGTCGGCTCTGAGATGCGAGCCCTGGCCGCTGCCGCTGCCGCGGAGGAGCTACCCCTGTTGCTCGCGGTGCGCCTGGAGGACTCCCGCCAACGTCATCCCAACGATGGGGCCGCCGAGCTCCCGCCCTGGGCGGTGCGCACTCTCGTGCGAAGCGACCCCAGGGTGCGTTTGATCGTCAGTCACGCCGACCGCGGCTTCATCGAGGAAGTGCACTTCGGATCCACTCCGGAAGAATCCGCCCGCATCTGGTGGGACATCTGCTGGATCTGGGGCCCGCCAGAGGATCACCTGCACACGCTGCTGCGCACGGTGGGAGTCGAACGCTTTCTGTTCGGAACCGGCCAACCGCTTCGGCTGCCGGAGGCAAGTGTCGCCAAACTCGATCTCCTGGATCTCCCGGCGGACCAGCGCGCCATGATCGAGAGTGAGAACGTCAAGAGTGCCACCCTGACCCCGAGTGAAACGAGGGGGCGGCGACCCAGGAGTCGGAAGGCTTCGGCCGCAGGGTGACAACGCTGCTCGAGCGCCTGGATGGAGGGCTCATCCCGGCCGTGCCGGTGCCCTTCCGCGGGAGCGAGATGGATGCCGCCGCGCAGCGCGGCTATGCTCGCTGGATGGCCGCCCAACCGGTGGCCGGCGTCGCCGTTTGGGCCCACACCGGCCGCGGCCCCCATCTGAGCGGAGAACAGCGCCGCGAGGTACTGGATACCTGGCGCGAGGCATTGCCGGATCGCGTCGTTGTCGCCGGGGCGCGGGATATTGGCATGGCCATCGAGGCCCGGCGGGGTAAGGCCGATGCGCTGCTTGCCTTTCCCCAGGCCAGCGACCCGATCGGTTATCATCAGCGGTTGAGCCGGGAGCTACCCGTCATTGCGTTCTACCTCTACCCGGCGGCCGGCGGAGTCGCCTATGACGACCAGACTCTGCATGGCATTCTCGAGCTTCCGAACGTTCTCGGCATCAAGGTCGCCACCCTGGACTCGGTGATGACCTTCCAGCGGATTGCCGCCGTCCTCCGCGATCATCCCTCGAAGCTCCTCATTACCGGCGAGGATCGCTTCCTGGGTTACTCGCTCCTGCTCGGCGCCCGTTCGGCGCTGATCGGGATGGGAGCCGCCCTTCCCGACCTCCAGGCCGATCTGGT
Source organism: Gemmatimonadales bacterium (assembly GCA_035997125.1). GTDB lineage: Bacteria > Gemmatimonadota > Gemmatimonadetes > Gemmatimonadales > GWC2-71-9 > CAVVWJ01. The sequence goes on along the minus strand of DASYIX010000037.1, from coordinate 11,716 downwards.
GCGGGCGCGAGTGGCCGAAGACTGGAGCCGTTTCGTGTCCTTGTCTGAGCTCTGCGGCCGGTTTGCCCAGACCACGTTCATCGAGCCCATGGAGGGGTACATCCGCCGGATGCTGTGGGCCGCTGCCGCTGAGGGCGCCCTTCCGCCAGATGCATGCGACGATCCCTGGGGCCCGCCCCTTCCTGCCCATGAGCGCGACGCGGTCGAACGTGCGGTGCGAGATGCGCGATCGACTCGAGCGTGACTTCGAGCGCTTCAAGCGCGAGCAGCCCCCCAACATCGCGGGCCACGTGCGGGAGACCTATCGCATCGATCTTGCTGCGCGCTATCTCGGCCATCCGCTGCCCCACCCGATCGGTAAGGCTTCCGGTCAGCTTTCGCTGAATCTGGAGCAGGTGGAGACGGACCGGGCGGCGGGTCTCGCCTTCGTGGTGCTCAAGACCGTCATCGCCGAAGATCCGGCTGGTTCCCGCTCGATGGGCGCCTGGGCCATCCACGAGACTCGGATGAAGGTCGAACGGCGTGAGTCGGCGAGTGGCCGTGCCGGTTGGACTGTGACCTGGAAAGGGCGGGGCTGGGACCGATCCTTCGAGGATTATCTCGCTCTCGTCCGGACGGCCGGTGATCTCACCCGCGCCGGAGAGATAGTGGTCGTCCCGTCGGTCAAGTACCACCTCCCTCGGCTGGAGGAGCCGTTTCGGGATGCCGAATACCGCTTTACGACCCAGGAGCTTTCCCGGGCCTGGGGCAGCGGGCCACTCGCCCTGGAAAAGGATTTCTCTCCCACCCTCGCCGGCGACAGTCTGGCTCAGGAGCGGGCCCAGATTCTCCGTTGGCTGCGCGAGGTGCCCGACCAGATCCGCCGGGCTACCGCCAATCCCGTGCGGATCGCGCTCAAGCTGATGAATGCCCGCTTTGACGATGCGTTTCAGTTGGAGATGCTTGCTTCCGCGGCCGGCGCGGCTGACGCGCTGGTGGTATTCAACCGGTTGTGGGATCCCGAGGCGGCTGTCGCTTTCGGCGGGTATGACCTGAGCGAGCGCAATCTTCGAGTGCTCGGAGCTGCCCGTGCGCGCGGCCTGCTCACCTTGCCGCTGGCCGGGACCGGCAATATCTGTAGTGGCCGTCTCCTTCTGGAATACGCCCGCCTTGGCTGCGAGAGCGTCCAGCTCCACACCTTCTTTCAACTTCCCCTCTCCGAATATCCGGCCACCGAGGGCTCCCGCTCTCAGCGTGCGCTTCATGCCCTGGTATTCCATCCCCAGGAAGGCCTGATTGCGGGCATGCTCGACCTCGAATCTCAGGGATTCCTTGAGCGAAGTGCCGGGGAACTGCGGTATCTCGACCTGATAAACCCCGCGAAGACTTCAGCCCGGACGCACGAAGATCGCAAAGAAAGGGTGTGACGGCGCGTTTCATCGTGCAGTTGTTTCCTCCAACGCTGATCCCATGCCGATCGAGCGAATAGAGTTGTACGACCTGACGCTGCCCCTGCTGGAACCATTCATCATCTCTGGCGGAACGATGACGGAGCGACGCTCCCTCGTGGTGGTGATCCATGACACCGAGGGACATCGGGGCTACGGCGAATCGCCGCCGTTCGAGCTGCCTTTCTATTCCGAGGAGACCCTGGCCAGCGCGCGTTACCTCATCGAGAATGTGCTGATTCCGCGGGTGCTGAAGGCCGACGCAGATCTGGACTCGGTGGATGGGGTGCTCCGCGATGGTGTCAGAGGTAACCGCTTTGCCCGGGCGGCGCTGGACACCGCCGTGTGGGACCTCGAGGCCGCCCGGCGAGGTATCGGTCTCGCGGCGCTGCTGGCGGAGCGTCTCGGCGCGCAGCCGGCCAGGAGTCTGGCTTGCGGGGTCGCCTTGGGCATACCCCAGGACCGGTCTCTGGAAAGACTCCGGCGCTGGATCGACGAGGCGATGGCCCGAGGCTATCTCCGGATCAAGATCAAGGTTGCGCCCGGTTGGGATGCCGCCCCGGTTGCAGCGGCGCGGGAGACTCTGGCCGGATCCGGCCTGCCCCTGACGGTGGACGCCAACGGAGCGTATGAGTGGCCCGAGCATGAGCCCAATCTGCGCTGTCTCGATGATGCAGGGCTCTTGTATATCGAGCAGCCGCTCGCGCCCGATGAGCTCCTGGGCCATGCCCGGCTCACCCGGGAGCTGCGCACTCCGGTCTGCCTGGACGAGACGCTTCGGGATGCCCGGGCCGCTCGCCAAATCGTCGAGCTCAACGGACCCAAGGTGTGGAACGTGAAGGTGCACCGCATGGGCGGACTGACGGAGGTCAGCCGAGTGTACCAGGTAGCGCAGGAATACGGCGCCGCCCTCTGGGCCGGCACCATGCCGGAATCGGGCATCGGCTCTCAGGCCGCCATCGCCGCCGCGGCCCTACCCGGATTCCTGTTTCCCTCGGACCTGGAGCCGAGCACCCGATGGTTCGGGCGCGACTCGGACGTGATCCCCTTGACCATGAGTGCAGAAGGTCGCATGGATGTCCCGATCCGGTCCGTCGCCAGCCTGCTCGACCCCGACCGGTTCGCCGCCGCGGCACGGCTGCTGTCGGTCACCCCAGCCCGGTGATCTGACGTACAGCCGGCCTCACCATCATTCTCCATCATTCAAGCGACCTCCATGATTCAAGCGATCACCGTTGGAGATTCCATGACCGTGAACTACAGGCTGCAGCGCTTGGCTGGGTGGGTTTGCCTCGGCTTTGTGGCAATGTTTTGCCTCTTGGGGTACTACTTTGGGAACATCCGGTTCGCCCCGCTGGCTGGCGGGTTTGCGATCCTGGCCGCCATCGGTTTGATCGAGCAAGGGGCCGAACAGGCAGAGAGCAATGCCATTCACCCGCGAGCAGATTCGGGAGTCGGTAGAACGAGCCGGTGACGCCCACTGGCAGGCATTGATTCGCCATCACGAAGACGCCTATCCCGCAAGCCGCCCCACCCCGGGCGATGTCGCCAAGGCTGAGGCGGAACGGCTCAATTCCCTCGGCCTCGGCAACAACCCCAATGTCAGGCTGGTTGAAAGCCGGGTCGAGCAAGTCCCTCCCCGAGTTCGCATAACCCATGTGTTCGAAGACCGCACCCAAGGCACCCGCTTTGAGACCGAGCCCTTCACCGGCTACGACTGAGGCGGGTTAACTTTCCCGGCAATGCCCGGGTACACCTTCCATCTGATCCCGCATACCCACTGGGACCGGGAATGGTACCTCCCGCAAAGCGTCTTCCTGGCGCGACTTGTCCCGGCCCTGGATGATCTCGTCGCTCGGCTCGAGACCGAGCCGGACCTGACCTTCTTGCTCGATGGTCAGACTGTTCTCCTGGGGGACTATCTCCAGGTCCGTCCCGACCAGGAGTCCCGGGTGGCGGCACTGGTCCGCAGTGGCCGGCTCCAGGTGGGCCCCTGGTACGTGCTCGCGGACGAGCTGATCCCGTCGGGCGAATCCCTGATACGGAATCTCCTCGCTGGTCAGGCTGATGCTGCCAGACTGGGGGCCCGAACCGATGTGCTGTACTCCCCCGACGCCTTCGGCCATCCTGCCGTCTGGCCCCAGCTCGCGGGAGAGTTCGGCATCCGTTTCGGGGTGCTCTGGCGCGGCCTCGGAGGTGAGCCGGGGCAGGAACAAGACCTCTATCGCTGGCGCGGCCCCGATGACCGCGAAGTCTTGCTCTACCATCTCCCTCCCGACGGCTACGAAATCGGTGCCGCCCTGGCGGCGGACGCCGAACGGCTGCCACGGCTGTGGGCTCGGGTGCGATCGACGCTCGTGGCCCGGGCTGCGACCCGGCAGGTTCCCATCTTCATCGGGGCCGACCACCATGCGGCCCACCCGGCCATCGGGCACTTGCGCTCGTTGCTGGCTCAGCTGGAGCCCACCAGCGAATTTCGCATCTCCAAACTGCACGACTTCTTTATCGCGGCGTCGCTGGAGGCCAACGCGGTGCCGGTCATCTCGGGTGAGCTCCGCTGGTCGTACGGCTACACCTGGACCCTCCAGGGTGTGCATTCGACGCGGGCCGCGCTCAAGCGCCGGCACGGAGTCTCGGAGCTGTCACTTGGGCGGATCGCCGAGCCGCTCGCAGCGCTGGCGCTGGCAAGGAACAAGGGCGATCAGCGGCCGGTCCTGAATCACGCCTGGCGGCTGCTGCTGCAGAGCGAATTTCATGATTCGATCGCCGGATGTACCAGCGACGCAGTGGCGGAGCGAGTACGAGTCCGACTGGACGACGCGCGTGCCATGGCGGCGGAGATCGCCCGGACCAGCCTCGACCGCTTGATCGGAAATGACCCAGATCGCGCCCGGGCGGAGCCGGAATCGAGCGGGCCCCAGCTGGTGCTGTGGAACCCGCTGCCTCGCCGGCGCCGAACAATCGTCATCGCCGACCTCAGCTGGTTTCGGAGCGATGTCCTGGTCGGTCCTCCGGGAGACCGGATGCCTCGAACCGGTCCCGGCGGCCGCCCCTTTCACCTGGTGAGCCCAGAAGGATCGTTACCGGTCCAGCCGATGGGCCGGCGCCGCGGGCACGAGCGACTGGATGCTCCCCACCACTATCCCGATCAGGATGAGGTGGACTGGACTCGGGTTGCCTTTCGCGCAGAGATCGGTGGACTCGGCCTGGCAAATCTCGACCTGGGCCAGGGAACCGCCCCGCTCGAGAGCGGAGTCTGGCTGAAGGGCCGCACCTTGGGGAACGATCTGGTCGAGGTGCGGGTCCGCCCGAACGGCGCGTTACACCTCTGGGATCGCCGGACCCGGCAGCGATACCCCGAACTTCTGACTTTTGAATCCTCCGGCGACGTAGGCGACACCTACACCTACTGCCCTCCATCCCGCGATCGGCTCCGCCGTTCTTCGGCGGCGACGACAGTACGCCCACTGGCCAATGGCCCCTATGTCGCCGCGCTGGAGCTCCGCACTCGGCTCGCAGCGGGCAGCCGGCGTCGCGGCCATGGCGTTGGCGCCATCGACCTCCGGCTCGTGGTCTCCCTTCACGCTGGAAGTCCCGCGGTTCGCTGCACCCTCGAGATCGACAACCATGCATCCGATTACCGGCTCCGGCTGCGAATCCCGACCGGTCTTCAGCGCGGAAACCCGGTTGCCGGCGCCCAGTTCGGATTCATCGAGCGAGCTCCGCTGGATCGCAGCCAGCGCAAGTACCCTCGAGAAACGCCGGTGTCTACCGCACCGGCGCATCGCTACGTGACCCGGGCGGTGAAAAGCCGCGGGCTCGCGCTGCTGGCGCCCGGATTTTTCGAGTACGAGCTCGACCGTCGGGGCGATCTTCTGGTGACCCTCCTCCGGGCAGTCGGTCAGCTCTCCCGGGGCGACTTGCCCACTCGGCCAGGCCATGCGGGCTGGCCGACGGAGACTCCCGGCGCCCAATGCCAGGGAATGGAGCGGATCCAGCTGGCGATTGCGCCGGTCACGCAGGCTCAAGTGGAGCGAGGCTCCGCTCTGCCGGAGCTATGGGAGGATGTGTTTCTCCCGGTCCATGGAGTCTGGCTGCGGCAGGCCTCCCCCCTGTCGCTCGAGCCCTTCGAGGTGCGGTTGGAGGGCGATGGGTTGGTCTTCTCCGGGCTCAAGCCCGCGGAGCAGGGAAGCGGCATGGTGCTTCGCTGTTACAACGCCACCGGCAAGCCCACCGTCGGCACCTGGCACTTCGGAGTGCCGGTGAGGAGTGCCCAACGAGCCCGGGCCGACGAACACTCGTTGCACGAGATCAGGTTGGGCGAAGCTGGGCACATCGTTCCGTTCCACGCGGCTCCGCACGAGATCGTGACTATTATGGTGGCGCTCGGCCCCCCCGACTAGCTTTGCGCATGCGCGACTTTCCCTCGCTGCCGTGCTTTCCTTGTCCCCATCGCTCGTCCTGTTGTGCCTATGGCGTCACGCTGAGTGACGACGAGGCAGCTGCCATCGCGGAGATCCACGGGCCGGCTCTCATCTATCGCACCCGTTGGGGCGAGTGGCGAACCCGGGTACGGTCGGGCCGCTGTGTTTTTCTCCGGGAAAACGTCTGCACCATTCATGCGGAGCCGTACTACCCCGCGGTATGCGGTGGCTTTCCCTGGATCGATGCCGAGACGGGCGGGCCGTACGAGTATGACCGCACGATCTGCCCGGAATTTGTGGACCGACCCGAGTTGGTGCAGATCCAAAGAGCGTGAGCGGTGAGCATAGCGAGGGATCTTGCCCGCCTCTAACTGACACATACCCCGTACTCAGGATGTTCAATGCGTCTCTCCGGCTTACCGCTCGCGCTTGTTCTCGTCCCGCTCACGCTTTTCTCGGTGCCCATGTCCTCTGCCTCCGCCCAGTCCCCCGATCGCGCCCTGGAGCATGCCCGGCAGCTCCTCAAGTCCACGCCGCTCATCGACGGGCACAATGATCTGCCCTGGGAGATTCGCGAGTTCAAGACGGCTCCCCGCGACGTGGCCGCCTACGATCTGCGAAGCCGGACCCCCAAGCACACCGATCTCGGCCGACTGAAGGAGGGACAGGTAGCGGCCCAGTTCTGGTCCATCTACATCCCCGGTGAGATCAAGGACAGCGGCTTTGCCCGGGTGCAGCTGGAGCAGTTCGACATTGCCCGCCGGATGATCGCCCGCTATCCCGAGCGTTTGGCGCTGGCGCTTACTGCTGCCGATATCGAGCGTGACTTCAAGCGGGGCCGGATTGCGTCCCTCCTGGGTATGGAGGGCGGCCACGCGATCGAAAACTCGCTCGGGGCGCTGCGGGCCTACTACGACCTCGGCGCGCGCTACCTGACCCTGACCCATAACGTGACCCTGGATTGGGCCGATGCCGCGCTGGATTCCGCGCGCCACGACGGACTGACCGAGTTCGGCCGGGAAGTGGTGCGGGAGATGAATCGGCTGGGAATGCTGGTGGACCTCTCCCATGTCTCCGCCGCCACCATGAGCGATGCCCTTGATGTCACCGAAGCGCCGGTGATCTTCTCCCACTCCTCGGCCCGGGCCTTGACCGATCATCCCCGGAATGTGCCCGACTCCATCCTGGCGCGGCTGCCGAAGAATGGAGGTCTGGTGATGGTCACCTTCGTTCCCGCCTTCGTGTCACCCGAGGCGGCGGCCTGGGACGCCAAGGCGCGAGAGCATTTCGAGCAGCTCAAGACCAGCGTCAGCGACACCGCGGAGCGGAGGCGGCTGAATGATGACTGGAAGGCGGCTCACCCCCAGCCCCCGGCCAGCCTGAAGCAGGTGGCCGACCACATCGAGCATGTTCGCGACGTGGCCGGCATCGATCATGTCGGCATCGGAAGTGATTTCGATGGCATCGACACGGTACCACAGGGCCTGGAAGACGTATCCAAGTTCCCCGAGCTGTTCGCCGAGCTGATTCGAAGGGGATGGACCGACAGCGATCTGAAAAAGCTCGCCGGTCAGAACCTGCTCCGGGTTCTCCGGGCGGCCGAGGCGACCGCGGCGCGGCTGCAGAAGACGCGGCAGCCGTCAACTAGGACGATCGAAGAGTTGGACGGGAAACCCAAGGCTTAGCCTGAATAGCGCCGACGTTCGGACGCGAGCCACGACATTTCTGGGATTGCGACGAACCGTCAGGCCCGAGCGACGACATTTCGGGAATTGCGACGACATTCCCGCCGTTCGACGCTACTGCACGCTCTTCTGCCTGATCATGATTCCCCCGAACACGATCGCGATGATCGCAAAGGCAAACCACTGGATCGCGTAGCTCAGGTGGGGTCCGTCGTCCAGCAGCGGCGGGTCGAGTCGGCGGGGAAACCGAGGAAGGGCCGTATCGGGCGATTGCCGGATGTAAAAGGCGCCGATCGGGTAGGGAAGACGGTCCCGCAGGGCGGCCAGATCCAACCGGGCCCAAGTCGTCTGATCCCCTCGCTGCAAAGGCGCGCCTCCACCCGGAGTGATCGGCAGTGCTATACCCTCGACCATGTGCTCGCCCGGCTCGCGGAGGGAGTCAGGATAGGCCGTGACCGCGTCGGGGCTGGGGACGAACCCCCGACTCACCAGCACGGCGCGGTGGGTGCTATCGAGTAGCAGGGGAGAGACTATCTCCACACCCGGTACCCCGCCGTATTCCTTTCCCCGGAGGGTTATGTCGTGGGTGTGATCGTAGCGGCCCCGAGCCTGAACCCGGCGCCCTACGGGATCGACACCCGCGCTCGAATCCAGGGAGAGCATCGGCGCAGACCTTGCCGAGAGTGCGACTGCGTTCGCGGCTCGGCGCTCGCGTAGCCGGTGCACCTGCCAGATTCCCAGCCGGGCACAAACGGCGGCCATGGCTAGGAAGCCAATGGTGAGAAGAATCCGGGCGCGCGCTGACATGAAGTTGGTCCGCCCCTTGCTGAGACAGGTAAGCGAGGCTGTGACTCCCAGGTCCGCTCAAACCTAACGTCAGCGGAGTACCTCCCATGCTGACCCTGTCACGTGCTGGATCAGCAATCACTTGTCAGCTCGAGCACCGGGCGCAGAGTGGCGTCATGCAGGTGGTGCAGTGGCTGACCCGTTCGCTCCAGAGGACACTCGTGTCCTTTCCACTGACACTGGTTCAGTAACGATGGCTCCCAGGCACTTCCGATGCGGTATCGGGGCTGCTATTCTATTGCCCACCCCCCTTCAACCCGGCGCCCATCTCAGCCGGCGACCATCGACAAGCCGACCATGCCTCATTCGAGAGCCTTAGACGCGCGTAGCGCGCTCCTGTTTCTTCTTGCCGGTGCCTTGGGCTGCGCCAGCGATGTTCTCCTGCCTGATCCGGCTGGCGGCGGCAACGGCCCCGTCGCCCTGAGCAAGGTCACTGGTGACCTTCAGACCGGCACGGTGGGCCAGCAGCTTCACGATCCGCTGGTGGTCAAGGTCGTCGCAGGAGACCAGCCGGCACCCGATCGCAAAGTGGCCTTCGTGCTCACCGAGGATCCCGCCGCGGGAGCCATCTCGCCCGACACCGCGACCACTGACAGTGAGGGGAAAGCGGTTGCCCACTGGACGCTGGGAACCGCTCCCGGTGATCACCTCGTTGTCGCGAAGCTGGTGGGCGATGAATCGGCAACCCAGATCGCCGAATTTCGTGCCGTCGCTAACGCCGGAGCGCCGGACACTCTGGGCCCGGCCAGCGTCGTGTCTCAGCCGGGCCGTCGAAAGCAGGCCGTGGCCACCGCGCCGGTTGTCCGCGTGGTGGACCGCTACGGCAATCCGGTGCCTGATGCCTCGGTGACGTGGCAGGTCACGGTAGGGCAGGGCGACGTAGCGCCGTCCACGGTGACCGATGCAGCAGGCAAGGCCACGGTTACCTGGACGCTGGGGAACCGGATTGGCGTGCAGAAGCTCACGGCGACTACCGGGAGCGGGAGCGTCATTGGAGCTCCGGTGACCTTCACCGCAACCGTGCTGTTCTGAGGCGCGACGGGTCGCGCGACCCGGGTCTGCAGTAGCGGCGCTGCAACAGTCTCCCGGTCTCCCATTTCAAGTCTGCTTCAGCGCTCAACTTACCGCCCGGCCGAAGGACTCCAGCCGGGCATATAAGCTGCTTGACCTGCCGCAGGACGGAACTCGATTTCCGCGCCAACTGCCCCGGGCCCACCCAGAATCTGACCCTTGAGGCAAATCGGTGCGAGCGAACTACTTAGATCGATTTGTGACCCAGGCCCTTTTCTCGGCCGGCCGATGGGAATAGACTGCTGCCCTAATCCGAAATGACATGCGCGACCCTCGCGCCTTGGTGCACCTTGTTTTGAGGATGGTCCGCGGTGATTGCTCCTAGGCTCTCGGCTGTTCTCGTCGTCGGACTTCCGTTGCTGTATGCTGCCTGCGGCAGCGACAACCTGACTCTTCCAGGGGAAGGCGAGCCGGCCCACATCGCCATCGTGAGTGGTAGTCCCCAAGGCGGCCGGGTGAGCACCCAGCTCACCGAGCCTCTGGTGGTCAAGGTCACCGATTCCAAGGACCGTCCAGTCGCTGGCGCCAGTGTGGACTTTACGTTCGACGATGCTGCGGCCGGCGGGTCGATGAACCCGACCTCCTTCGTCACCGGGGCGGACGGGCTGGCCAGCACGGCGATCACGCTGGGAGATCAGGTTGGCGACGCCAATGGCCACGCCACCGTACCTGTGCCGCAGGGAACCGTTCCCGTCACCATCGCCTTCGTCGTCACCGCACTTCCTGACAACGCCAACGGTATCGCGCCGGTATCGGGCAACGAGCAGAGTGCCCCGGTCGGCACGGACCTGCCTCTGCCACTCGTCGTGCAAGTCACCGATCAGTTCTTCAATCCGATTGCGGGAGTCCCCGTCACCTGGAGTGTGACCGGCGGCGGCAGCGTGAGTCAGACGTCCACGGTGACCGGACCGGATGGGAAAACCCAGGTCACCCGGACACTGGGCAACACAACCGGGACCCAGACCACGTTGGCGACCTCCGAAGGGCTGGCCGGTTCGCCGGTGACGTTCACCCACAACGCCACCGCCGGCAGCGCCAACCGGGTGGTGAAATTGTCCGGTGATGGCCAGAGTGCGGTTGCCGGCTCCGAGTTGCCGAACCCGCTCGTGGTGCAGGTGCTCGATGCTCAAGACAATCCGGTGCCGAACCGAGCCGTGACCTGGGTGGTGGGAGCTGGAGGAGGACATCCCAATCCGCAGAACAGCACCACTGATGGCGAGGGCAAGGCCAGTACTCGATGGACCTTGGGCGCGCAGGGCAACAACACGCTCAATGCGGTTGTGTCCGGAGTTGGAACCGCGACGTTCACAGCTACGGCCACGGCGGGAACCCCCAACGCCTCGAAGTCGACGGTTACCGCTTCGCCGCGCTCAATCGTTGCGGGAGCGACCAGCACGATCACCGTCCGGGTCCGGGACGCGAGCGGGCTTCCGGTGCGCGGCGCGTCGGTCACGGTCACCGGCAGTGGGACCGGAAACACGGTCGACCCGGCGACCGACACCAGCGACGACAACGGCGTGGCAACCTTCGCCTTCGGCTCAACCGTTGCTGAGGTCAAGACCATCACGGCCGTGGCTGGTGGGGTGACGCTGGATCAGAAGCCCACCATCACGGTGGTGCGGGCGCAGTCCAGGACTCGGATTACCGGGCAGAATCTTGCCACGCCAACCACGGCAGGGACTCCGGTGCATGTGACCTTCTCGGTCGTATCCAGCGAAGGTGGTGGCACGCCGACTGGTCCAGTGACGGTTTTCTCCGAGCAGGAGCCCTCGGCGACTTGCACGGTAGATGTGTCTGCGGGAGCCTGCGATCTCACGTTGACCGTTGTGGGCAATCACCATCTCTTTGCGAACTACGCTGGAGACACGCGCTTCGAGGGCAGCAGCGACGATGACAACCACCAGGTCGTCCCGGCGCCGAACCCGCCTCCGACCGCCGCTTTTAGCCATGCCGATTGTACCGCAGGGATCGACTGCCAGTTTACTGATGCCAGCACGGATAACAGTCGCGTGGCAGGCTGGAGCTGGAATTTCGGCGACCCGGCTTCGCCGAACAATCTCTCCACTCAGCAGAATCCGACTCACAACTTCACGCTCGGCGGAGAGACTCAGTACACCGTGACTCTCATCGTGACCGACGACCAAGGAGCGCAGAACACCACGTCTCAGACCTTCAACGTGCACTAGGAGCTGGGGTAGCCCTCAGACCTGTGATCCACGACATATCCGTCGGAGCCTGCCGGGCCTAACTTGGCTCGGCAGTT
>DASYIX010000036.1:0-2037 GCA_035997125.1 Gemmatimonadales bacterium | reverse complement strand
GTGCTGAGCCGATGGGCGATGATGAGAGTGGTGCGGCCGACCAGAAGCTTGGCCATTGCGTCCTCGATCAGCCGCTCGCTTTCGGTATCCAGGTTGCTCGTCGCCTCATCCAGGATCAACACCGCAGGATTCTTGAGGATGGCCCGGGCTATAGCCACTCGCTGGCGCTGACCGCCGGACAGCTTGATCCCCCGCTCACCCACCAGCGTCTCGTATCCCTTCGCCAGCCGCTCGATGAACTCGTGGGCATGGGCACCACGAGCCGCCGCTTCCACGTCGTCGTCGGATGCACCCGGCCTGGCATACACAATGTTTTCCCGGATGGTTCCGCTGAACAGCGCCGGATCCTGCGGCACGATGCCGATGGCTCCCCTGAGATCAGCCAGCCGGAGATCACGGATATCGATGCCATCGAGCAGCAGCCGACCCCGGTCGACGTCCCAGAACCGCGGCAGCAGCGATACCAGAGTTGTCTTCCCCCCACCGGAGGGACCGACCAGCGCCACGACTTCCCCCGGTGCGCAGCGCAGATCGATGCCGTCGATGGTCCAGGGGAGCGACTGGTCGGTTTGATAGCGGAAGAAGACGCCCTCGAAGGCAACCGCCCCTCGAGGCGGGGACGCCAGCGTTGCCGGGGTTTCCGGGTCGGCAATGGACGGCTTCATCTCCAGAATTTCGAAGACTCGCTCCGCGGCCCCCACCGCCTCCTGGTAGCTGCTGAAGAATGACGCCAGGGCGCCGATGGCGGCCGCGATGGTGATGGTGTAGAGGAGGAACTGCACCAACTCTCCCGGGGTGAGCTTGCCCTCGAGCACCAGGAGGCCACCTTGCCATAGGACGAAGACGATTCCCACAAACGTCGAAAAGGTCAGTACTCCGAAGAAGACCCCGCGGACGCGAGCCCGAATCAGAGCCGCCTTCACACTCCCCCCAATCCGTTCGCCGTAGCGCTCCCGCTCCGCCGGCTCCTGCACAAAGCTCTGCACCGTTCGGATCTGGCTGAAAGCTTCCTCGGCCACGGCCGTGGCCTCGGCAACCTTGTCCTGCACTCCCACCGTCATCCGCCGGAGCCGCCGGCCGAAGTACAACGCCGAGCCGATCACCAGCGGAACCACCCCTAGCGCGGTCAAGGTGAGCCGCGGCTGCATCAGGGTCAGCAGGATGATGCCGCCTACCAGGGCCAGGATCTGGCGGGAGAATTCCGCGATCTGGTGGCTCAGCACTCCCTGCAACAATCCAATGTCGGTAGTGAGTCGGCTGGTGAGCTCTCCGGTCCGGCGTTCGGCGAAGAATCCGGGCGGCATGTCCAGCAGCTTGGCAAACAGCTCCCGTCTGAGGCCCGCCACCACCCGTTCGCCCACCGCGCTCAACAGGTAGGTCTGGGCGTAATTGAGCACGGCCTGAACGCTGAACAGGATCACCAACCCGATGGCGATCCGGTCCAGAATGGCCCGGTTCTGCCGGACAAACGCCGCGTCGAGGAGGAAGCGGACGACCATCGGAAACGCCAAACCGAGGATCGCGCTGGCGATGAGAGTCAGAGCCGCCAGGCTGAGCATGCCGCGGAAGGGCCGTACCCGGGGCCAGAGACGACTCAGGCGGCCCGGGGGAGGCAGGCGTCGCTTGGAGGCGGGAGCTCCTGAGGTCATCCCGTCAGTGGGCGTGCTGTGCGCCCGTGGGGGTGGCCAGCTCGCGCTCCGGCTGGTCCAGGATAAACACCTTAACCGGTACCATCCCATGCCCGAAGGGAAGTGCCCGGTCGACGCCCATGGCCACGAAGAGCAGCGCCAGATACAGCAGACTGTAGCGATACATCCGCCAGGCCAGCGGAGTGGTGCCGCGCTCCCGCAGGAGCCGGACGCAGTACCAGAGCAGCCGGCCTCCCAGGATGGCGGCTGCGACGCCGTAGAAGAGGCCCAGCGCTCCTAAGAAGGCCGGCATGAGGGTGAGCGGCAGCAGAATCAGGGTATAGGCCAGCATCTCGAACTTGGTCCGCCTCTCGCCCCGCACGACCGGAAGCATCGGCACTCCAGCCTT
>DASYIX010000035.1:0-3172 GCA_035997125.1 Gemmatimonadales bacterium | reverse complement strand
ATCCTGCGGGCCGACCAGGTGCGGGCCGCCGGAGTGGCGGAGCTGGTCACCTACGATACCCGTTCCGCTGACGATCTCATCTGGGGCTCCGGGGCCGGCTGCGGCGGCATGACCGAGTTGCTGCTGGAGCCGCTGCATCCGCAGCAGGCGCTGGCCAAGGCGAAGTCGTTCCGCACTATCGCGGAGGCGCGACGGCCGGGCGTCCTGGCCACCGTCGTCAGGGCGATGGGAGTGGCGCTCAGACCGGGAGACCAGGCGCTGCTCCCCTATGCCGGCGCCAGGCTGAAGGGTTTCGCTGACATCCCTGGTCCGCTTCGGGTGATGGTGGACGCGACTGCGCGCCTCACGCTGCGGACCCGCTCCTCATCCGCGGTCCATCACCCCGGGAGCGGTCGGGAGCTGGACCTCAGCTATGAGGTGCGTCTCCCCCGGGTTCGCCTCTCGGTGTGCGGGGCCGGGCCCGATGCCGCTCCGCTGGTGGCGATGGCGAAGCTGCTGGGGTGGCAGGTGACGCTGATCGACCACCGTTCGGCGATGCTGTCCGCCGAGCTGTGGCCCGGCGTGGACTGCATCCTGATCGGCTCGAAGGCTGATGTCGCGGTCGCAGTGGAACAGACCGACTCTGATGCCGCGGTGGTCATGAATCATCACTATGAGCACGACCTCGAGTGCCTGGCCGCCTGGCTGGACTCGTCGGTCCCGTTCATCGGAGTGTTGGGACCCCGCCGCCGCACCCAGCAGATGCTCGCGCGGCTCGAGGCCAGGGGAATGACGCTCGACGGGGCGGAGCGGCGGATCCACTCCCCGGTCGGCCTGGACCTGGGTGGGGAGAGCGCGGAGGAGATCGCCCTGTCGATCGTCGCCGAGCTCAAGGCCGAGGTGGCCGGCCGGAGCGGCGAGGCACTCCGGGACCGGGATGCGCCGATTCACCATGGGGACAAGCGCCGGCTGGAGGCGGTGTGATGCGCGGTCTCGTGCTGCTCGCGGCGGGCGAGTCCAAGCGCTTAGGGACGCCGAAGCAGCTGCTGGTCTTTCGGGGTCGGAGCCTCTTGCGCGGAGCGACGGAGGAGGCGGTGGCGTCGGGATGTTATCCGGTGGTGGTGGTGCTCGGTGCCTTTGCACCACGGATGGCAGAAGAAGTTGCGGACCTGGATGTCCGGACGGTGACCAATCTCGCGTGGCGGGAAGGCATCGGCGCATCGATTCGGGTAGGGATGACCTCGCTCATCACCGGACCCGACGGCGATGCGGTGGAGTCGGTGGTCATCATGCTGTGCGACCAGCCCTTCTGCACCGCCCCATTCATTCGCCAATTGGTCGCCTGCCACGAGGAGCACCAGTGCGCCGCGGTCGCATCGTCCTACGAAGGAGTGCGCGGCGTGCCGGCACTGTTCGGCCGCGCGCTCTTTCCCGAGCTATTGGAGCTCAGCGGGACGGAAGGTGCCCGGCCGATCCTGCAACGGCACGCTCAGGAAACTCTCGAGGTCCCCTTTGCTGCCGGTGCCATAGACATCGATACGCCCGAGGACTACGCGCGAAGTCGATAGCCGAGAGCCGTCCCGATCCTGGGATCGGAACGGCTCTCTTGAGACCATCATTACTTATCGCTGCGAATATCTCTCCTATCGAGGAGAGTTCGTATCTCCCTTGGCGGGGACCGGCGGGCCCTGGTCGGGGCTGGTCTTGGTCCCCCCTTTGTCCATGGTGGACTGCCCGGTTGAGGTATTGGTGACGCCGGACTTGGTCTGGTTCGAGTTGGCCTTGGCCGAGCTCGCGGTCTTGGTCACTACGCCGCCATGATGGGAGCAGGCGCCCTGGCCTTCCTTCGAGGTGGTCCCATCCTTACAGGTGACCATGTGTACCACGCCGCCGTGATGCGAACAGGCCCCTTGAGCCTTGTGGGAGGACGTCCCGTCTTTGCAGGTCACGGTCTGAGCCGGGGTCACGGCTTGAGCATTGGCCGCGGCTTGGGCGGATAGGCGACCAGGGAGAGCCAGGACAACACATAACGCGGTAGTAACTGCGGTGAAGTAGAGCTTACGCATATAGATGCTCCTAGGAAGATCGGCCCCCGAGGCTCTACACTGCGCCACCGCGCGTGGGTCCGCTAGGTCATCCATCACACCTCTGGGCGACAATTTCCGAGCACGCACCTGGGTCAGAGCGGCATCAGCTTGGCTAACCGGGTGGACTGCAGTGCCGGATCGCCCAGCTTGGCGCAGGTGGGGCAGCGCTTGCGACAGCGGTGCCCCGACCGGCGGTACTTCGGATCAATTCCCTTACCTAACGGACATTGATCGTCATCGTGGTAGACATTCCCGTCGCGTTGGCGAATGGAATGCCAGGGTTGGATCTGCGCCATCAGTCATCCACAAAAAGGGCCTCGGTGAGCACCGAGACCCGGTTCAGGCTTGGGCACCACAACTGTTTACAATCTACGGCTCTCGGAGAGATCGCGATGTGATCCAGGACCACGCATTTCGGCTGTTTCGCCGCTGGTCGGTCGCGTCGTGGTGATCACCACCACGCTGATCAGAACAAACAGGGCCCCGAGCACAGTCCTCAGACCCAGCCCTTCGCCACCCAGCAAATATCCCAGCAGCACGGCCACCACCGGATTCACATAGGCGTAGGTCCCCACCTTGGTGGGTGATTGCCGGTGAATCAGCCACACATAGGCGGTGAACCCGACGATGGAGCCCGGCACGATCAGGTAGAGCAGCGCGAGCCAGGCCTGCCGGGATATGAGCTGCGGATGGAAATCGCGAAATTCGCCCAGCGCGGCGGCGGTCAGGGCCAGGAACACGCCGCCGGCCAGCATCTGCGCCCCCGAGCTCATGACCTTGGACGGCGGCAGCGGCAGTTTGCGGGCCAACGCCGATGCCACCGACCAGCTCATCGCCGCAATGATCAGGGCGACGGCGCCCACCCGGTCGATCGGCGCTCCGCCCAGGTCCAGGGTGCGGGTGGTCAGCACTGCGACCCCGCCGATGCCGATCAACAGCGCCAGCGCCAGGCGGAGGGTGAGGCGCTGGGTTCGGAGGAAGACGATCTCCGACAGCGCCATGAACGCCGGGATCGTAGCCAGCACGACCGCCGCCACGCCGGACGGCACCCGCTGCTCGGCCCAGAAGAGAAGACCGTAGTCGCAGACGAAGATCAGGGTCGCGAG
>DASYIX010000034.1:0-7610 GCA_035997125.1 Gemmatimonadales bacterium | reverse complement strand
CCGTAACCGGCTTCCTCCACACTACAGAATTCCTCCTCGGCTCACAAGACCCATGTTGGCGGCCGCCCACGCCCTGCTCTGGCCCTCGTCGTCGGCGATTGGTCCTTCACTGGAACCGGACCCCACGGTGAACCCGTGAAGCGCACGGCCAAGAACGCGGATGTTCTGCGGACCGAATACCAAGGTGAACAATGTCAGCCATCGCCAGGCTCTTGGCCTGCCTGGTGGCGAACCTGCTTGATCTGGTGGCGAAGCCGCTTGAGGAGATCGTACTTCAGGCCGAAGAAGGGGTTGGTCAACGGCCGGAGCCAGATCGGTGACGCGGGCACGGTCACCCGGACCTCGCGACCCGGCTCAGGGTGGGCCACGGCGACCACCTCCTGGGTGTCTGGGAGGTAGGTCAACTCGACCGGACAGCCCAGCGCTTTGGCCAGGTTCTCGGCCAGCCGGTTCACGGCGCCCGCCTTGCACAGCCACGCCGTCGTTCGGCTGGGTTCTGTTTGATGGCTCGGTTCTCCTCGTGCGAGGCGCATCCCCCTCAGCCGTACTGTGAGGCGGAGCTCGATCCTGTTCGTGCATTGAGATCGTTGTGCCGCAACAAGTTAGCATGGGTGTCAAGGCTGGTAGCTTGCCTCAGTTCTGGGTGGAATCACCGCGTTTTGCGAACAGTCCAGCCTCCCCGAACCATGTCCACCACCGACACGAGGTACTGTTCGTGGACGACGCCATCAGACTCGATGACCCACACGCGAAAGCCTTCTTGGCCTTGGCGACCAAGGGCCAGCATGTAGCCGGTCACGTGCACCACGGCATAGGGCGGGAACACCAGCCCCTGGAGGCGCGCCTGGCGACTCACGTCGGTGGCATCGGTCGAGCTGTAAACGGCCACCAGATCCCCGGCCAAGTAGTGGTCCTCGTCGTTGGGATCGGGGACCAGATGCCGTACGGCGAACAGGTGCCTGCGCTGACCGGCCTTATAGACGAGTTGCGCCATATAGTCACCTCCTCGCGCCGGGACCTGATCGACGGTGTCCACGACAATCTTCGCAACCTGGGCCTGGATGCGCTCGACATCGTCAACTATCGGGTGCTGAGGTCCGGCCACGGCCCTGGGGAAGGGTCTGTTGCCGAGCCGGTGACGGTGCTGGCCGAGCTCCGGCACCAGGGGCTTATCCGCCACATTGGCCTGAGCAACGTTACCGCCGCTCAAGTTGCGGAGGCGCAGACGATCGCGGAGATCGCCTACGTGCCGTTCTTCCCGCTCGGCGGGTTCACGCCGCTGCAATCGTCCACCCTGTCGGCTGTCGCGGATCGGCTCGCCGCCAATCCGATGCAGGTCGCGTTGGCCTGGCTGCTGCACCGGTCACCCAACGTCCTGTTGATCCCTGGCACGTCGTCGCTCGTCCACCTCAGGGAGAACCTGGCGGCCAGAACACCCAATCTTCGCCCACCTCTGCCAGCCATACTGGATGGCCTGGATCTCGGGCGCCGAGCGTGCAGACGTTCGAACATGGTCACCCGGCGAAGCGATCTAAACCCCGCGCGAATCCCCGTTCCCTCTTCCCGGTTCAGCGGGGCCCGTAATCAGTGAAGACGTAGTCTCTCTTCTGCACGATCGTGTGGCACCCTAATCCGCACTTGGCGTCGTTCGCCTGCGGCGGGTTGTCGGCTGTGGTGGCGGGCGTGAAGGTACGGGACGTGGCGTCATACTCGAACGCGGCCCATCCCCACCCGGCGCTGTCCTTGAACCGCTTGCTGTCCTTCACCATGAAGTCGACGTCATGCAACGTGCCTGGCACCGTCGCGGCCGGGAACGTCTCCATCTTCTTCGGGTTCCAATGGATCTTGGCCATCTTGGAGCCGTCGGGCCAAGGCTTGCCGTTCCCGGGATGTCCGTTCTTGTAGGCTGTGATCATCACCGGATTGGCGAGGATCGCAGCCACAAGGGGCCCGTCCTGGCTGATGGAGACAAGATGCCAGCCCTCGTAGCCCCTGAACTCGGAGAACGCGAGCCCACCCGGGACCTTTACGGTGTACTTGTCCTGGGCGGACATGGCGCTACCGCCAAAAACACTGACGAGTGCCGTCAGGGTAGCAATGGCCCGCGTGCATTTGCTCTGCATTCCAGTTGGCCCTTTCGCAGGCGTGGTGGCGTGACTTCTTTCCCGATGGATATGGTACGGCTTGATTAGCCGGCGCCATTATACCTTGGTGTAAGCCACCCTACCCCCTTGGCCTTACCCGGGGCCCGATCCGCACCTCCCGCCCCTCCCGCGACAGGAGGACTTCCGCCACCCGGCGCGCGTCGGCGGGTAGAGGGCGCAATGTCTTCCACAGTTCCTTGTCCTCGCGGTGGCGGTCCTGTGGTTATAGGATCTCGTAAATCCGGTGAACCGCTCCGTCCGGCTGAGCCTCACCGGAACCGACGCTTATGATCCGGTTCAGGAATGCGTAGTTCTCCGCGGAGGTCTCGAAACTCGGCAGGGTTCGGAAGTAGTACTTCGCGGGATCCACGGACTCTGCCCGGCCGAGAGCCGCGATCACCTCAGGCGGGCCATGGCGAATCCCCTGGAACCTCATATAAATCAACGCCTGGTCGTCGGTCTTTAGCGTGATGCGCAGGTCCAGCTCGAGAACGCCGTCAGGCCGCAGCAACAGCCAGTCCCCACCGCCTGGCAGAATCCTGCCCCGAAGCCGCGGACCCTCGAAGTCGCCGCCCGTGACGGGCACGATACTCCGAAAGCCATGGGGTACCGCGCCTAGCTTCTGCGCCGGCGCTGCGGCGATCCTCACGGTCATCAGCGGTCGAGAGGTCATGGTCTCTCCCGTCTTCGCGACCGGAAAGCGGTCTCGAAAGGCACCGGTTGCAACAGCAACGAGGGGCAGGACCACTGTCTTGAGCACGTCTCTGCGGCCAACCGTGCGGTCCATCCCTAAAGGACCTCTTCGATGCTGTAGATCGGCCCGCTCGGGCGGCGATCGCCCGAGGAGATGGCGATCAGTCGGTTCAAAAAAGCATACTGTGACGCGCTGGTTTCGAACCTTGGTGCCGTGCGAAAGTAGTACTTGGACGGATCGACCGACTCGCCCCGCCCGAGTGCAGCCAATACCTCCGATGGACCATGGCGGACGCCGAAGGATGTCAGGTAAATCAACGCACCGTCGTCGGTCTCGAGCGTCAGCCGCAGGTCAAGCTCGAGAACGCCGTCAGACCGCAGGAGGGTCCAGTCGGCCCCACCGGGCCGGACCTTGCCGCGCAGCCGCGGGCCCTCGAAGCTGCCGCCGGTGATCGGCGCGATGACGCGGGTGCCGTGTGGCACAGCGCCGAGCCTCTCCGGAGGCGCGACGAAAACCTGAAGGGTCATCAGCGGACGCGAAGTCATGCAGCACCTGGTTGCGGCTGGGCTCTCTACATTGTCAGAACCACGTGGAACTCCGCCCTGCCGCTCATTATCCGCGCGCACGCCCCAGCGGCTTCCTCGGGGCAAAGAGGGCGTGGGATTCGATACGTAACTTGCATCATCTTTTGACCATCGTCGAGGGGAAATGCGACCGCCGGCGCCGGTCGAAATCGTTGGCGCCGCTACCCTCTTGGCCTTACTCGCGGCCCGATCCGCACCTCCCGCCCCTCCTGGGACAGCAGCACCTCCGCCACTCGGCGCGCGTCCGCCGGGAGCGGCCGGTGCATTTCCCACCAGCGCTCCGCTCGCTCCACCGTCCAGGCCGATTCCAGCGACACGGCGTCCAGCCGGGTGCTCACCGCCTCCGCGCTGGCCGGCCGCCGCGCCGGGTCCTTCTCCAGGCACTCCATGAGCAGGTCCTCCAGCGGCGACGGGATCGGCAGTTCGGACCTGGTCGAGGGCCTCGGCGCCGGCGTGTGGGCGTGATGGAACATCACCTCCACGGCGCTCCTTCCCTCGAAAATCAGCTTCCCGATCAAGAGCCAGTACCCGACACACCCTAGGGCATACAGGTCCACCCGGTGATCGGTGTCGGCCACGCCGAGCACGACCTCGGGCGCCATGAACGCCGGCGTGCCGCTGGTGCTGCCCTCGGTGCTGAGTTTGACGTCTTCAGCGGCCTTGGCGCTATCGAGCTTGACCAGGCCGAAGTCGAGCACCTTGGCAAAGTCGAACGTAGTTCCTGACCGACTGACCACCACGTTCGCCGGCTTGATGTCGCGATGCACCAGCCCGTTGGCGTGCGCGTCCTGAAGCGAGGAGCAGACCTGGCGCAGGAGGTGGACGACCCGCTCCACCGGCAGCGGCCCGTACTGCCGGACCAGGGTATCGAGATCCAGGCCGTCGAGCAGCTCCATCACGTAGTACAGCCGGCCGTCCTCGGTGGCGCCGAAGTCGTAGAGCTGTACCGTGTGCGGCGACTTGAGCGCGGCGGTCGCTCGGGCTTCGCGCTCGAAGCGCCGGAGCAGTAGCTCGGGATCGCCGGACAGCTGCGGACGGATGAGCTTGATCGCCGCCGGCCGGATCAGCAGCCGGTGGCGCGCCCGCCAGACCTCGCCCATCCCGCCGCCTCCGATCTTCTCCTCCAGGACGTACTGACCCAGCTCGTTGGCTTCGGCCACCTGCCGGCGCAGTCCGTAGGTGGCCCGGGAAGTAATGGTCGCCAGCGTGGTCCCCAGGACGCTCCAGAGAACCGTGTTGAGGGTCATGTACTGCTTCTGGTAGGCCGGGGTGAACCCGGGCAGGAGCGCCGTGGGGTGATGGCGCGCGATGCAGACGACCACAGTGGGCAGGAACGCCAGCGCCGTGAGCACCATGGTTCGGCCCGGACGAGACGGCACCAGGATCGCCCGGATCATGACGGTGACGGTGAGGGCCAACAGCACCTGAAGGATCTCCCCCTCGTCATGCACCGTCATGATGGAGAGGAGGCCGCAGCCCACCACAATGCCGATGGCATCGATCGCCCCCAGGCTCCGCCGCGAGAGCCTGACCCGGCTGGCCAAGACCCAGACGAGTGCCATCGTCCAGCTGGCAGCGAGGTGGCCGAATGCGACCGGCCCCTTCACCACGGCGGCGAAGGGGGCACCGCCGACCAGCACCATGCTGGCGAGGAGGAAGAGGTAGAAACCGAACGACACCAGGAAGAGCGTCTTGCCGACTAGGGCCAGGCGCTCCCGCACGAAGTCCAACCCGTTCGAGGTGTCGAGTCCCCACTCGAGGACGGTACCAGTCCCGGACTCGACCGGCCGAGTCGGCGCTGCGGACCTGCGGAGCGGGTTCACGGCGGCGCGTGGGGTGATGCTCAGCGGTCTATGACGGCCATGTTCCCTGCGTCGTGCCGCTCGCCCGCGGCTGGCGTGAGATTGTTGAGCCGTTCGAGCTGCTCGGCCCTCAGTTCGATCCGGTCGGCAGCTGTGTTCTCCTCCACGCGAGCAACCCGCTTGGTGCCGGGAATCGGGGCAATGTCGTCACCCTGCGCGAGCAGCCAGGCCAAAGCGATCTGCGCCGGTGTCGCACCCACCTCGGCGGCAACGGCCTCGACCTCGTCCACGATGTGCAGGTTGCGCTGGAAGTTCTCGCCGGTGAAGCGCGGGTTGGTCTTGCGCCAGTCGTCGTCGGAGAGCTGGTCCGGCGAGCGGATGTCGCCGGTGAGAAAGCCGTGGCCGAGGGGTGAGTAGGGAACGAAGCCGATGCCCAGCTCGCGCAGCAGTGGCAGCAGTTCGGCCTCCGGGTCACGGGTCCACAGAGAGTACTCGGTCT
Organism: Gemmatimonadales bacterium; assembly: GCA_035997125.1. Classification (GTDB taxonomy): domain Bacteria; phylum Gemmatimonadota; class Gemmatimonadetes; order Gemmatimonadales; family GWC2-71-9; genus CAVVWJ01. The sequence goes on along the minus strand of DASYIX010000034.1, from coordinate 1,887 downwards.
GCAGCGCGGCGACCGGGTGCACGGCGTGGGCGCGACGGATCGTGGCGGGGCCGGCCTCGGAAAGGCCGATGTGGCGGACCTTGCCCTCCGCAACCAGCTCGGCCAGGGCGCCAACGGTGTCCTCGATAGGAGTGTTTGGGTCGACCCGGTGTTGGTAGTACAAGTCGATGTGGTCGGTGCCGAGTCGTTTCAGGGAGCCCTCGATTGCGACGCGGACGTTCGCGGGGGTACTGTCCAGGACGCCGGGGCCTCCACCGGAGTGGGAGACGATGCCGAACTTCGTCGCCAACACCACCTGGTCGCGGCGGCCCTTGATCGCTCGGCCGACGAGTTCCTCGTTGTGGTAGGGGCCGTAGATCTCGGCAGTGTCCAGGTGGGTGACGCCCAGGTCCAGCGCCCGGTGGATGGCGCGAATCGACTCGGCAGCGCTGCCTTCTCCGATATTGTAGTACCCCGACATCGACATGGCGCCCAGGCCTATCCGGGATACCTCGAGTCCGCCGATCAAGATGTGCTTCATGGCGATTTGGCTCCGTTGGGTGAAGTGGGACACTCGAAGAATGTGTAGACCCGTCGGATACATCACCAGAGGCGGAACTGTCTCCCTGAGAAGCCATCCCGGACGCGCCACGTTTCCATCCACCGGCAGAGATACTTGACCACATCCGCAACGGCATCGGGATGGATGACCCAAGCTCTGTCCTGATCATCGGGGCCGGGCCTACCGGTCTCGTACTCGCGCTCTGGTTGACCCGACTCGGCATCCCGGTGCGGATCATCGACCGGACCGCTGAGCCAGGCACGACCTCTCGCGCCTTGGCGGTACAGGCTCGCACGCTGGAGCTCTACCATCAGGTCGGCCTGGCCGACGCGGTCATCGCCGGCGGCGTCAAGATCACAAACCTCAACTTCTGGGTGAAGGGTGCCCTCGCGGCGCGGGTGCCGTTACAGCGCTTCGGAGCAGGGCTGAGCGCCTATCCCTTTGCGCTGGTCTTTCCCCAGGATGCCCACGAGAGATTGCTGATCGAGCGGCTGGACGCCCTGGGGGTGAAGGTAGAGCGGCAAACCGAGTTGCTTCGCTTCGAGCAATCCGGCGGCGGGGTGCGGGCGACGCTCCGGCGGCACGGCGGCGGCGAAGAAGTGTGTCAGGCCGCCTATCTCGCCGGCTGCGACGGTGCTTCATCGACCGTCCGGGAAGGGCTGGCCGTTGGCTTTCCCGGTGGAACCTATACCGGGCTGTTCTATGTCGCCGACGTGGAAGGGACCGGGCCGGCGACCGACGATGAGCTACACCTCGATCTCGAAGATGCCGATTTTGTGATCCTCTTTCCCCTCAAGGGAGCGGGCCGCTTGCGTCTGGTCGGGACCGTGCGCGACCTGCCGGTCCACGAGCCCGGCAAGCTGACCTTTGACGATGTGAGGGGCAAAGCGATCGAACACCTCAAGCTCGGCATCGTGAAGCTCAATTGGTTCTCGACCTATCGGGTCCATCATCGCGTCGCAGACCACTTCCGCGGAGGACGTGCGTTTCTGCTGGGAGATGCCGCGCACATCCACAGCCCGGTCGGTGGCCAAGGGATGAACACCGGCATCGGCGACGCCGTGAACCTGGCGTGGAAGCTCGCCGCCGTGCTGAAGGAGGGTGCGCCGGATAACCTGCTCGATACCTACGAGCCGGAGCGGATCGCCTTTGCGCGGCGGCTGGTCGCCACCACCGATCGGGTGTTCATCCTGGCGACCACCCGAGGCCTTATCGCCCGGTTGGTCCGCACTCGGCTCGTTCCGCTGCTGCTGCCCTTGCTCTTTCGACTTCCGCCGTTCCGTCGCTTCATGGTCGAGACCCTGGCGCAGTTCGGCGTCAACTATCGCCATAGCCCACTGAGCGCG
>DASYIX010000033.1:0-2269 GCA_035997125.1 Gemmatimonadales bacterium | reverse complement strand
GTGCCCGAGTCACCAGGGCGGTCACCATACGGAGCCAGCAGCGCGGCGGTGCGGGCCTCGATGACGCCGTCGGCGAAGAGCTTCACCGCAATGGGCTTGACCTTCGCGGTGGTGAACTGCACACGCAGCTCCCCGAGCTTCGGTAGCAGGCTGTCGGGAAGTGGATCGGTCAGGTGGATCGCCGCGATCACCCGAAGGGTGAGCGTTCCCTTCCGGTCGGCCGCGGAGTAGGTCCTGAGGTCCGCTTCATCGGTCGAGGCGCTGAACACGGTGGTGATCCCGAACCGGTTCGCCAGCTCCTGCGCCCGCTGGAGTCCGGCCGCCAGCTCGGCATCCGTCCGAGCCGGCAGAATCTTGGAAACCAGGTCCACGGCATCTTCGCGTAAGGTCCCGCTGGGCTCGCGGGTGCCGGGAGTCCGCTCGATGCGGCCGTTCCGCGGGTCGGGTGTCTGCCGGGTGATCCCCGCCAGTGCCAGCGCCATCGAATTGACCCAGGCCGAGTGGCCGTCGGCGGCGTAGAAGAGGGCGGGGCGGCCAGGAACCGCCTGGTCCAGCAGCAGCTTCGAGGGATTGCCGTCCTGGAAGACCGGGAGCTGCCACCCGCCGCCACGCACCCAGGCCCGCTCGGGATGCGCCTTGGCGCAGGCAGTGATGCTATCGGCGATGACTTGGGGAGTGGTGAGATCGTCGAGGGTGCATTCGCGGAGCTCGACACCGGAGTCGATCGGGTGAACGTGGCCGTCCTGAAACCCGGGGAGTACCATCTTCCCAGCGAGATCGACAACTCGCGTTGTAGGCCCAGTGAGACCAGGTGGAAGGCTGTCGCTGCCGACGTAGACGATCCGGCCGCCTTTTATGGCGACCGCGCTGGCCCAGCTTCGGGCGGCGTCTACTGTATACACAGCGGCCCGGCGGAACACGAGATCGGCCGGGCCCGCTTTCCACCCATTCTTCTGGCCCGCTGGTGCGCAGGCGCATGGGAGCAGCAGAAGGACCCAGCACGCCAGCCGGCGCAGACCGCCGGGCATACTCAGGGTCGAAAGCCCACGACCACCTGGCGAGCCTCCGGGCGGTCCACGCCCGGCCACAGATCACTGTGCCACTCCACCAGTGCCTCGATCTCCGAAACCAGAACCCAGAGGTTCCCTTCGTCCAGCTTCGGGTGCAGCTTCTCGATGTTCTCCAGCTCGTCCCGCGACTGCACCGCACTCAGCCTCCGCAACACGGTATCCAGATCCGCCTGAGCCAGGGCGCGCACGTCCCACACTCTGAGCGCCACCATCTCAGCCTGCTTGTCGAAGGCAAACACGTTCTTGATGTAGAAGGACTTCCCGGAGCGCAGGATCAGCTCGAGCACCAGCGGAGGCACCGTCTGGTCCTTGGCACGGCTGAGATACTCCCTGACACTGAGGCTCATGGACTCGGGCACCTGGTAGATGGTGGCGCTCATAGGCGGGTTAAATCTACGTTTGCGGCGGTTCTGCGCGACCCCAAGGGCATTGGGATTATGGCCGAAGCAGCCGGAAGGCGTGGTCCCAATCGTCCTCCCGGAAACCGGGAATGCACCACAGCACGGCCAGCGGCTCGATGGCCCGCGCGGCGACCGCGCTTCCCATATCCGCTCCCTCCCACCCGAACTGCTCCAGAATCTTTCCCACCACCGCCTTGGCCGTGGCGTCGTTGCCGCAGTAGAACATCGTGGGCGGGCCGCCGTTGAGGGCGGGATGCACCATGAGATCGGCGCCGACGCTGTTGAAGGCCTTCACGAACCTGGCCTTAGGGTGAGCGCTCTGGAGCCGCTCCAGGAGCGACTCGTTCGGCCCGGTGAAGAGCCGGACCACACCGTCTTGCGGCGGGTCGTCGGTGATGGGATCGGTCGTGTCGATCACGAGCTTGCCGTCGAAGTTCTTGGGACCGGCGAGCTCGATGGCCTCGAGCGCGGCGGTGCCCTTCACGCTCAGGACCAGCGCCTCGGCCCAGGCGGCGAGGTCTGGGAGTGTGGCCGCTCGAATGCCGGTCTTCTTGCTGAAGGCGGCGAGCTTGTCGGGGGTGCGGCTGCCGATGCGGACCTCATACCCCGCGGCGGCGAGGCCCTTAGCCAGCATTTGACCAACGTCGCCAGAGCCTAGCACGCCGAACCGCCGCGGCATCGCCGGGGTCGTCATTTGTCCGCCGTGATTGAGTCGACCACTTCGCAGACGATCGGCTCGAAGCTCGCCAGCGCGGCTGCCGCCTGCATGTGAGGTCGCGCCTTGGGGTTGTCCTTCAG
>DASYIX010000032.1:0-3652 GCA_035997125.1 Gemmatimonadales bacterium | reverse complement strand
TGAAACCCCGCCGCCACCATCCGCTGAAGCAGGGGCGGCGCAGCGTAGCGCGGCTCGCGGTAGGCATCCAACATTATCTTGGCGATCCGGACCACGGTATCGAGGCCGATGTAGTCAAGCAACGTGAGCGGCCCCATCGGATGACCACAGCCGAGCTGCATGGCGCGATCCAGGTCTGCGGTCGAGGCCACCCCGCGCTCGAGCGCCCGCACGGCGTCGAGCAGGTACGGAACCAGCAGCAGATTGACGATGAAGCCGGGGCTGTCGGTCGCGGCCACCGGCTCCTTCCCCAGCTTGCGAACGAATCCGTAGGCCCGGTCGAACGTCTCCCGGCTGGTGGTGACGGTCCGCACCACCTCGACCAGCGGCATCAGGGGAACGGGGTTGAAGAAGTGCAACCCGACAAAGCGATCGGGGCGGCGAGTGGTTGCCGCCATGGCCGCGATGGTGAGGCTGGAGGTGTTGGAGGCGAAGATGGTGTGGGGAGGACAACCGCCGTCCAGCTCGGCCCAGAGCCGGTTCTTCAGCTCCAGATCCTCGGTGACCGCCTCGATGATGATGTCGCAGTCCCGCAGAGCCGCGAGATCGGTGACAAAGGCCAGGCGGGCGGTGGCTTCATCCCGGGCCGAGCCGGGCAGCTTCCCTTTCTCCACCAGCTTGCCGAGTGATTTGTGGATTCCCGCTCGTCCCTTCTCCAGCAACGGCTCGGCGACATCCCGCACAATCGTTTGGAACCCGGCGGTGGCTGCAGTCTGGGCGATGCCGCTGCCCATGAGGCCGCAGCCGAGCACGCCCACCTTCTTGATCTCAGTCTGATTCACGATTTCAGCGCCTTGCGCACTTCATGCGCCAGTAGTCCCATCAAACCGGATCGCTCGTAAAGCTGGTGGGAGGCCCCGGTGACGCCTTGCTCCAGTGAGTCGAGTGCGCGTTCGAGCCCCAATTGCAGACGGTTGAGCGCGGGACCATACCGATGCAGGATGACGTAGCCTACGCCGAGCGCGAAGGGCAGTGGGAGCAGAGCCACTGGAAGCAATGCGCCGAGCGCAACCATGGTGGCCGTGCCCGCCGCGCCGACGCTTGCCAGCGCGGCTCCGCTCCCGAGGTACTCGCCCCGGATCTTCCGAGCGTCGGCGCTGAGGGCAACGTGGGAGTAGCCGGATTCGAGCGGAAGGATCGTGGCCGAAACCGTGGTGGCCCGGGACAGCATGAAGGGCCGCGTCCCGGCGCCGAGCGCAGCGGTGGACCGGCGAAAGGCGGCTTGGAACCCTCGGAGCGGCTCCCAGACGATCCGGCCGGGCTGCTGCCGCTGAATGCAGAGCAGCTCGTTGGTCTCCATCCACCTGATGAGAGATTCTTCCACCGCTTCGGGCTCGATCTGAACCACCCGCTGAGCGGCGACCTCTGCGGGGCCGGCCACCCGGTCGAGGAGGCCGTCGGCCTTGGACTGAGTCAACCGGGTCCGCTCCTCCAACATGGCCTGCTGGAGATAACGGACCGGGATTCCCACTTCCCGGCCCAGCGAGATCAGCTCGTCGGAGGTTACCGTCTCCCCAATCTCACGCTCGGTGGTCTGGAGCTCGGCGGCACGGCGGATGATCCTCTCGAGTGCGGCGCGGTCGATCCGCGCCGGTGAACCTTCCGCCATGCTATTCCTTGGCCGGCGTCTTGGCGGCTTGGATCCGGAGCTGAGACATGAGGGACGAGATTTCGGCCGCCGGCAATGCGGGTCCGGCCGGCTCCCCCGGTGCGATGGGCTTGGCAGCTGCGGCGGCAGCCTGGTTGAGGAATGGGCGGAAGAGCTCGATTGGAATCGGGAAAATCGTGGTCGAGTTGTTCTCCGCGGCGATCTCGGTTACGGTCTGGAGATACCGTAGCTGGATAGCGCTGGGCTCGGTGGCAAGGTTGCGGGCGGCCTGGGCCAGGGTCTCTGAAGCCTGGAGCTCACCCTGTGCGGCGATAACCTTGGCTCGGCGCTCGCGCTCCGCCTCTGCCTGGCGTGCCATCGCTCGTTTCATCTGATCCGGGAGGTCGACGTCCTTCACCTCGACCGCGGAGACCTCGATCCCCCACGCCTCGGTGCGCTCGTCGATGATCTTCTTCAGCACCGCGTTGATCTTCTCCCGGTCGGACAAGAGCTCGTCGAGCTCCACCTCGCCCAACACCGAGCGCAAGGTAGTCTGGGCCAGCTGGCTAGTGGCGTAGTGGTAGTCCTCGATCTCCAGCACCGCTTTGGAAGGCTCACTCACGCGCATGTACAGCACCGCGTTCACCTTGACCGAGACGTTGTCGCGAGTGATCACGTCCTGGGGCGGGATGTCGAGCGCCACGATTCGCAGGGAGACCCGCTTCTGGCTGGCAAAGCCGGCGGGAAGGAAGATGAGGCCCGGCCCCTTGGTGCCCCAGAAACGTCCCAGGAAGAACGACACGCCCCGCTCGTACTGACGCAGAACCCGTAAGCTCATGAAAGAGTAGATGACCGCGACCGCGAGGGCAGGAACCAGGAAGTCCATGGGGACACTCTCAGGCGGAAAGGGCTTCGACGATTACCGCGGCACCCTGGCCGCCTCCGATGCAGGCGCTGCCCAGGCCGTACCTTCCACCGCGGCGGCGAAGCGCGTGGAGCAGATGCAAGGTGATCCGTGCGCCGCTGGCGCCGAGCGGATGGCCGATCGCGATGGCGCCACCGTCAACATTGGTGCGCTCCCGGTCCAGGCCCAGCTCCTGCTCGACCGCCAGATATTGGGCGGCGAACGCTTCGTTCACTTCGACGAGATCCATATCGTCGAGTTTCAGTCCCGCCCGCGCCAGCGCCTTGCGGGCCGCCGGCGCGGGTCCGATGCCCATTATGCTGGGCTCGACGCCGGCGCTGGCCCAGGCGAGGAGGCGGCCCAGCGGGCGGAGTCCCCGCTCGGCGGCAAACCGTCCGCTCGCGAGCACCAGAGCCGCGGCCCCGTCGCAGATGCCCGACGCGTTCCCGGCGGTGACCACCCCGTCCTTCTTGAAATAGGGCGGGAGCTTGGCCAGCGCCTCCGGGGTGGTGCCCGGGCGCATGTGCTCGTCGGCGGACCAATCCTCGTTCTGCTTGGTCTTCCGGTTGGGAATAGAGACCGGCACGATCTCCTCGGCGAAGGCCCCGTCTTTCCAGCCCTGGGCCGCGGCCGACTGACTGCGCGCCGCGTAGCAGTCCACCGCCTGCCGGCTGATCCGGTACTTGGTGGCCAGGTTCTCCGCGGTCTCGGCCATCGAGAGGCCACAGCTAGGATCGCGCAGTGCCTCCCACAGCGAGTCCTCGAACGGTGGAGCCGGTCCCAGTCGTAGACCCCAGCGGGCGCCGCGCACCACGTGGGGGGCCTGGCTCATGGACTCGGTTCCTCCGGCCAGCACGACGTCCGACTCGCCGAGGACGATTTGCTGCGCCGCCTGGGCCACGGCCTCGAAGCCGGAGCCGCAGAGGCGATTGACGGTGACCGCGGGAGTCTCGATGGGGAGTCCGGAGCGGAGCCCGACGTGGCGGGCGAGGTAGATGGCGTCGGCGGAGGTCTGGAGCACGTTGCCGAAGACGACGTGATTGACAGCATCTGATTCCACGCCGCTTCGGGCGAGGGCACCCTTGGCGGCGATGGCGCCGAGATCGGTGGCGGAGAAGTCT
>DASYIX010000031.1:0-5414 GCA_035997125.1 Gemmatimonadales bacterium | reverse complement strand
GCTGTTGGTTTCGCTCGCTTCCGCAGCGCTTGCTGCGTGTGACGACATGCCCAACCCGGCTCAACCCGAGGCGGTAAGCTCGGCGAGCCCGAAAAAGGTTCAGATCGCCTTCAGCCGTGGCAGCAGCACCGCCAATGCTGACATCTACGTCATGAACCAGAATGGGAAGAAGATCACGAGACTTACCACCGATGAAGGCAGCGATGCCAAGCCGGCCTGGTCGCCGGACCGGACCAAGCTCGCGTTTGTCCGGTACCCGATCGCAGGCGGCAGCGAGGTCTACGTCATGAACGCCGATGGGACTGGAGAAACGCTGGTGGCGAGTGGGTCGGACGAGCCCGACTGGTCGCCCGACGGCGGCCGAATTGCCGTGAGCGAGAGCCAGACCGGCGGAATCGTGATCATGAATGCCGACGGCAGCAACCCGAGGAGAATTCCGGACCCCCGGCCCTTTTATCTCGCCAGCGAGCCGGAGTGGTCCCCGGATGGCACCCGGATCGCATTCCTGAGCACGGAAAGCGGCGGCGGCACCGAGGAGATCTGGGTCATGAATGCAGATGGCACCGGTGCCCAACCACTGACAACTGCGGGCCAGAACCAGCAGCCGGCCTGGTCTCCCGATGGAAGCAGGATCGCCTTTCAGAGTGAGCGGGTCGGCCGGCTTCAGATATACATCATGAATGCCGACGGGAGTGCGCAGACCCAACTCACCAACACGGCTGGATTCAACGCCGTCCCTTCCTGGTCCCCCGATGGGGGTCAGATCATGTTCGCGAGCACGCGGGACGGGAATTACGAGCTTTACGTGATGAACCCGGACGGCAGCGCGCAAACCAGGCTCACGACGACGCCCGAGGACGAGTCATGGCCTGCCTGGGCGCCATGATTGCCTAGCCTCGACTGGAGACAAGAACCGCCGCCGAGATTCGCGACTCTCGGCGGCGGTTCAGTGTTCGGGCTGACGACGTAACCGATCCAGGTGCCGCCGGTAGGGTATGCCTTGGCCGACGGCGCGGCCGGATCTAGGGTCACCCCAGGCTGGGGTATATTTTAGAGGTCTGCTGCGGTTGTCAACCGGGGTGACAGATTGACCATACTCGCCGCTTCTGAGCAACAGTCGTCGCTCGAAGCCCAGCTCCAAGCCACGCTCAATGTGATTCCGGCGTACACCTGGTACGCCGCTCCCTCCGGTGCGCTCACCTTCGTCAATGCCCGGATTGCCGATTACCTGGGTCTCCCGACCGACCACCCTCTTCGTCTGGGTATCGACCTCGGCGCTGCCTGGGATTCCCATCTCTCCCTCCTGCATCCCGACGACCAGGAAGAGACCCGCAGAGTCTGGTCGACCTGTCTTCGTACCGGGAACGCCGGCGAGGTGACCTTTCGGGTTCGGGACGGCCAGGGCGGATACCGTTGGTTCCTGAGCCGGGCCGAGCCCCTGCGCGGGGCCGAGGGAACCCTGCTGCACTGGATCGGAGTGAATTTCGACATCGAGGAGCTGCGCCGGAGCGAGCTGGAGCTGCGGCAGATGCTGGACTTTGCGCCTCAGCTCATTGCGGTCTACGGCCCCAAACGCGAACGGCTCTACGCCAACCGGGTGGCGCTGGAGTACGTCAGTCTCAGTCTCGATCAGTGGCGCGAGGTCCGGGCTCCCGGCGAGTTCGTGCATCCCGATGACCGGAGGCGGGAGCTGGCGTACTTCGAACGGGCACTGACCAGCGGCTCTCCGGACCAGCTGGAGCTGCGATTGCGCGGAGCCGACGGAAGTTACCGCTGGTTCCTGGCTCGGTATGACGCGGTCCGGGACGAGCAGGGTCACATCCTGCGGTGGCACGTTGCGCTGACTGACATCGAAGACCGGAAGCGAGCCGAGGACAAACTGCAGCAGGAAAACGCCGCGCTGCGGGAAGAGATCAACCAGATACCCCGGCTCGAGGAGATCATCGGCTCGTCCGGACCGCTCCAGAAGGTACTGGCGCAGGTCCGCAAGGTGGCACCGACCGATTCCACCGTGCTGATCGTCGGGGAGACCGGCACCGGCAAGGAGCTGATCGCGCGGGCCATTCACCAGGGCTCGCGGCGGGCGGCGCGGGCATTCATCGCGGTGAATTGCGGCGCGATCCCGGCCTCCTTGATCGCCTCCGAGCTGTTCGGTCATGAAAAAGGGGCGTTTACCGGTGCCACCCACCGACGCCTGGGACGCTTCGAGACCGCGAACGGCGGCACGATCTTCCTGGACGAGGTGGGCGATCTGCCGGCCGACACCCAGATCGCCCTCCTCAGGGTATTGCAGGAACGGGAGATCGAGCGGGTCGGCAGCGACAAACCGATCCCGGTGGACGTGAGAGTGCTGGCCGCCACCCACCGCGACCTGGAAAGGTCGGTGAGCGAAGGGAAGTTTCGTGAGGACCTCCTGTACCGACTGAATGTGGTGCCGATCGAGATGCCCTCGCTCCGAGAGCGACGGGCCGATATACCGTTGCTGGTGGAGTACTTCATCGCCCGCTTCGGGAAGAAGGTGGGCAAGCGGTTCAGCAGCATCGCCCAGAACACCATGGATCTGCTGCGAGCCTACCCCTGGCCGGGAAACGTTCGCGAGCTGCAAAACGTGATCGAGCGAGCGGTGATCCTGAGCGACTCGGACATCTTTGCGGTGGACCAGGCGTGGCTCAAGCGAGAGGCCTCCGACGTTCCTCGGTCGGGCGCGGCTTTGAGCGGGGTATTGTTGGCCCACGAGAAGGAAGCCATCGAAGCTGCACTGGCGCAAACTCACGGACGGGTGTCCGGGCCCCACGGCGCCGCCGCCAAACTCGGCCTGCCGACCTCTACCCTCGATTCGAAGATCAAGCGGCTCCGAATCAACAAATACCGGTTTAAGTCCCAGCCTAGCTGAATTTTCCCACCGTTCGGAAAATCCCGAAAAATCGAGAGTTTCGTCCGCGCTAAACCCTGATGCAACAAGGGAGTGCGAGTGGCCCTCCGCTTGCTTTATCCAGCAGCGGATTCGGAACCCTGGCCCGACATGACGCTGAGAATCGAACGGATTTGCGATCGAGGCGGAACCCGAATTTGTCTGGCCGGGGAGCTGCGATCGGCGCACCTGGACGAGGTGGGGGCTGAGATCGGACGGGTGGCCGGCCCGGTCACGTTGGACCTGGAGGAAGTCGACATCGTCGACCTCGATGGAATCCGGTGGCTGAACCGGTGTCAGACCCAGGGGGTGAAGGTGGTGAATTGCTGTCCGTACATACGGAAGTGGATGGGTCTCGAAAAATCGGAAAACCGGAGGAGCTGAGCTATGAGCAACAGTCAAGGCGTCTGGACGCGAGATCATCAACTGGTATGTCGCCGAAATCCCGGAGCTGACCGCCGAAGTCGGGGTTTAAGGAGATTCGCGACATGAAAATCGTAACCGTGATTGCGCGCATTCTATTGGGGCTGATCCTTGTGGTGTTTGGCCTCAACGGGTTCTTGAATTTTATCCCCCAGGGGGCTCCCCCGACGGGACTGGCCGGACAGTTTATGAGCGCGCTAGTCGGTTCTCACTATTTCTGGGTTGTAGCTGCGGTCCACCTTGCCAGTGGCGCGCTGTTGTTAGCGAACCGGTTCGTACCCCTCGCGCTGACGCTGTTTGGGCCGGTCCTCGTGAACATCATTTCTTTTCACCTGTTCCTGTATCCGACCGGAATAGCACCGGCGGTGGTGGTCACCGTCCTGTGGCTCATTGTCTTCTATGCGAACCGCCAACACTTCTCCGGACTATTTTCGCGAGGCGATGGGGCCTTGGAGGCTAGAACTCAGCCATGAAAAGCGATCGAACGATTCTCATCACCGGAGTGACCGGCCACCAGGGCGGCGCGGTCGCGCGGGCGCTGCAGGGCGGCGGGTTCCATCTGCGCGGCCTGACCCGCAAGCCGGAGAGCGAGCCGGCGGCGGCGCTGGCGGGCTACGGCGTGGAGGTGGTACAGGGCAATCTCGATGACGCGGCGACCCTGCGCCGGGCGTTGGCCGGCGCGTGGGGCGTCTTCAGCGTGCAGAACACCTGGGAGGCGGGCGTCGAGGGGGAAGAGGCGCAGGGCAAGCGGCTGGCGACGCTGGCGCGCGAGGCCGGGGTCGAACACTTCGTGTACACCTCGGTGGGATCGGCGGACCAGCGGACCGGAGTCCCCCACTTCGACAATAAGTGGCGGATCGAGGAAACCGTGCGCGGCCTCGGTTTCCCCTCCCATGTGATCCTGCGGCCGGTGTTCTTCATGGAGAACCTGCTCGCGCCCTTCACTCTCCAGGGCTCCACCCTGGCCGTGGCGCTCGGGCCCGGCACCAAGCTCCAGATGATTGCGGTGGACGACATCGGCTGGTTCGGCGCCCGCGCGTTCACCGACGCGGCCACCTTGAACCGCCGGGAGATCGATCTCGCCGGGGACGTCCGCACGATGCCGGAGGCGGCGAAGATCCTGACCGAGGCGCTGGGTCGGCCGATTGCGTACGCCCAGACGCCCATCGAACAGGTCCGCCAGTACAGCCAGGATACGGCGGTGATGCTGGAATGGTTCGAGCGGGTCGGCTACCGCGCCGATATCGCCGGCCTGGAACGCGAGTTCGGCCGCAGGCTCACCAAGCTTCCCGACTGGGCCCGCGGCCACGCGCCCGTGGCGCCGGCTGGGACGCAAGGACTGCTGGCATGAAAGCGGTCAAGAAGATTGAATCATGGTCGGCATCGTAGTCGTTGCACGAGCGGCCCTCTTGATCGCTCGGCGCGCCTCCACCTGGACGATCGACGAACACTTGGGCGGACTATCGCCCGAATGTGTGGCGGTCGACCTGCGCGGCCCGACTCAAGTGTACTGCGGAACTGCGCGTGCCGGTCTCTTCCGAAGCCGCGACAGTGGCCGGAATTGGGAACCAGTCGGACCAGGCATCGACCACCCGATGGTCACCGCGGTTGATGTGGGTCACGCGAAACAACCTGACGGGTTCGGTATCGTCTATGCCGGCACCGAACCAAGTGCGGTATTTCGCTCCGACACTGGTGGCGACAGCTGGGTGGACCTCGCCGGCTTGCGCGCGCTCCCTTCAGCTGACACCTGGAGGTTTCCCCCACGGCCCCACACGCATCATGTTCGGTGGATCGAAGCCGATGTGAGGGTCGCGGATCGCGTTTTCGTCGCGATCGAGGCTGGAGCGCTCGTGCGCACGTTCGACGGTGGGCGGACCTGGCGTGATCGCGTTCGCGGCGGTCCGTACGACACGCACACGGCGGTGACGCACCCCCTTGCACCTGGGCGGATCTACTCGGCCGCCGGCGACGGGTATTTTGAAAGCACCGATGCTGGGGACTCGTGGAGATCGCCCGAGGATGGATTGAAGCACCTCTACCTCGTGGGCGTTGCCGTGGATCCTGCGGATCCAGATAC
>DASYIX010000030.1:0-9375 GCA_035997125.1 Gemmatimonadales bacterium | reverse complement strand
AGTGGTGTTGGTAACCTGGACGCTCGGGACTACAGCCGGCGATCAGTATGTCGAGGCGAGAGTCTCGGAAGCGGTACCCTCCTCTCAAGCCCACGTTCAGGCTTTGGCCGGGCCGGCGGCGCTGATAGAGAAGGTAAGTGGCGACAACCAGTCCGTTCCCGCACCCGCGCCGACCGACCAGGATCCCGCGCTCCCCGACCCGCTGGTTGTCCGGGTCACGGACCAGTACAGCAACGGCGTAGGAGGTGCGCTAGTCCAATGGCGCACCTGTGATGGAGCGGGAAATTATGACCAGCCCACAGATCTTCAGGGCTTCTCCAGCTCGCGGCAGCCGATTCAGCCGCCACCGGGCACCTATTGCACCCGGGCTTCGATCAACGGAAGCACAGCTTCACCAGCCGATTTCACCTACACCCTAACGCCTGCCGGTTCGTCCATGAACCTGCTCCGTAGGGAGCGACCCGGCACCAACGCAGAAGGATTGCCGCCCACGGCGCCCAGATCATCAGATGCGCGCAGACCTCAACCTCGCTGATTGGAGCCGCGGATGCGCCGAGCCTGGGTCCTGCTCATTTCCTTGTCGATCGGCGCACCGATCTGGAACGACTTAGAGGCGCAGTCTGCACAGGCCGTTTCGCTACAGGCCTCCGGCCTCTTCAACGGTGTCTTTGGGAAGGTGTTCCAGGGACTGCAGAACGGCTACGGGGGAGAGGCGCAGATCCGCTACACGCCGAGCGCGTTCTCGATCGGTGGCGGATTTCAGTACACCATCCACAACATTCAGAACCGCCCCGAGGACGCCAAACTGTATGGGGCGTTCATCGAACCGCGCTACCGGATCTACACCGGCAGCTACGTGCTGGCACCCTATGTGTCAGCTCGCTTTTCTCTACTCAAGGTCGGGTTTACCGGAGGGAACTTCTCGATCTCCTCCAACTTTATCCAGCTCAACGGCGGAGGCGGGTTGCTCTACCGGCTCGGCCCCCGCGTCAACCTCGACGTCGGGGCCACCTACGGATACGACCGCTTAGCCGCCGGCACCGTGACAAGCAAGGCAACCGGCACCTCCTCGCATTTCGACTCCAGCTCGGGGTCGAACGTGGTTGTCCGGCTCGGGTTGGCGTTTGGAATTGGCGGTTAATCCCGCGGGTCAGAGCTTGGGAGATCCTACGATGCGGCAGCTGGAGAGGTCCCAGCTGTCTCCGTTCTTGGCGAACTCCACCCGGAAGACCGGCTTGCTGCTGAGCCGCCCGCCGAATGAATCCTTCCAGGTCAGCCGGAAGCTGAAGTCCATCGCCGCGGTGGCGGCGTCCACGCGCTGAGTCCCGTCTATCCGGTCGCCCACCTCAGCGGCCCACTCCTCGGTGCGAAGAATCCGGCTCAATTTCTTCAGCTTCTCCTGATCCGATTTGTCGGCTGACTTGTATAGCTCCGCCAGCCGGGCCACGTCCTTCTGCTGCAGCGCGCCATAGCACTGCTCCACCCCCGCCTTCATCCGGCCCATGACCAGCTCCCGCTCCGCGGCCGCGTCACTGGCAGGAGGAGTTTCCGCTGGGGGCTCGGCGGTGTCGCTAGGCGGCTCCGGCCGGCCGGTCCGCGGCTCGGGCAACACCGTGAGGGTAACCTGGCCGGACTTCCCTTCGGACGTAGCGGTGATGTTCGCCGTCCCGGAAGCCCGGGCATCAACCGCGCCGGAGGCCGGGTCCACGCCGGCCACGTTGTCATCGCTGCTTTCCCACGCGATGGGCCGGTCGCTCACGCTTCCATCATACTGATCCTTCAACTCCGCCCGAAGCGTGAGCGTATCACCCACCTTGAGCGGTCGGGCTCCCTCGACCCGGATGGCAGCGACGGCGGCTGGAACCACCGAGACTGGGACGATGGCCGACTCGGTGCCACTCCGTGCGATGATGAGCGCGGTTCCGGGCGCGTAGGCCCGGACTTTCCCCGTCGCGGCATCGACCTCGGCCACCTGGGGCTGACTCGAGCTCCAGGTGACATATGCTTTCTTGAGCGGTCTGCCTCGTAAGTCCAGGGCCGCCGCCAGGAGCGTGGCGGTGTCGCCCACTTGTAGCGGGTCGTGGGGCGAAATGGACAACGCCGCAGCCACGGGACCGGAGGCTATCTCTTTCCCCCTAGCCGGTCGCACGACGATTCTCGCGCTGTCCCGAGACCCTCCCCTCGCGGCGATGACCTCCGCGCGGCCGGGGCCGACCGCGTGAAGGATTCCGCTGGCCGAATCCACCGAGACGATCGCCGGATTGGTCGAGATCCAACCTACCGCGGCCTCTCGAACCAGCTGTCCCTTCCGGTCTCGAACCTCGGCCACCAGCCGAGTGGACGACCCTGCGGCTAGAGGGCGAGCAGGACGCTGGGTGATGGTCACCGAGCCGGGAGCGTTGCTGTCATTGGTCGAAGCCACGCCTGGGGGATCCTTGGCGGAGTCCGCCTCCGCCACGGCGGTCTCCGACGGCGAGCTGGGCGTCATCATCCGGCGCCCGCCCACCAGCCAGAGGGCGGCGACCACGAGACCGACTCCGCCGGCGGCTACGAGCCAGCGGGGTCGCGAGCGCGCCGGCTCCTCAACTTGGGCCGGCACATCCAGGTCCCACGGCCCGGAGGAGTGATGTTGGGGAACGGCGGCCGGGGCGGGCTGGGCCTGCGCCGCTTCGCGTGACACCACGTTGAAGCTGACCGAGGCGCTGACGCCCTCGCAGGTGGCGCTGAGCATCACCAATCCGGGATTCCGGGTCATCACCCAGCCACCGGCGGTGACTACTGCGACTCGGACGTCGCTGGTGCTCCAGCTCACGACCCGGTCGTTCAGGGCACCGGCCCACCGATCCAACGGTGTCGCGGTCAGGGCGAAAGAATCTCCCGCAGTCACCAGCTCGGGCGGCGGCGAAATGTGGACCGCGACCACCGGCGCCGGCAGGATCGTCACCGTCACCTTGGCGCGGGCCTCGTCCAGCTCGGCCGAGATGCGGGTGGACCCGCCGGATCGGGCGACCAGCAGTCCGTCCAGGCTGATCGTTGCCACGGAGTCGTTGTCCGATTGCCACGTCACCGGGCGGGGGACGACCCGGCCCCGCTTGTCCCGGGGAACCGCCTCCAGTCGCACTTCCTCACCCACCGAGATCGACTTGTCGGGCGCCTTCACGACGATCGCATCCGCCCGCGGCGGCGCGACGGTCACCCGGAGCCGGCCCTGATTGCCATCGCAAGTGGCGGTGATGAGCGCGGAGCCCGGGGCGACGGCGGTGGCGACCGCCTTGGTTGCGTTGACCCGGAGCACGCCGGGGGTGTCGCTGCTCCATTCCACCGGTCGGCTGGCAAGATGGGAGCCATTGCCCTCGTGCACCCGGGCGACCAACAAAAAGCTGTCTCCCACTTCGACCGCAGGCGGCGGCGGGAGGATCGTGATCGCCCGCATCATGCCGGGCGGGGTGACGTGGAGAACGGCGTTGGTTCGGGGTGGCTGGCTGATCGGCGTCGGCAGCCCGAAATATCCGTTGTTCCGTCCCGCGGTGGCGAGCCGGCTCAGCTCCGAGCGAAGCGGGTCGTCCTCCATCAGCGGCGCCGCGCCGAGCGCGGTCAGAGCCTGCGTCATTCCCGGCCACCGGTCGTTGGGATCCTTGGCCAGCATCCGGAGAATCGCCTCCTCCAGATCGGGCGGACAATCGTCCGAGTGCTCCCGGATCGGGCGAGGCGGACGCTCGACGTGGGCCTGAATCACGGAGTAGGTCGAGCCGCTGAACGGGGGCAGGCCGGTGATCATCTCGTAGGCGACCGCGCCCAGGGAGTACTGGTCGGAGGCGCCCGAGACCTCCCCGCCGCTGCATTGCTCCGGACTCATGTACGCCGGCGTGCCGACCATGAATCCGGTATGCGTGTGGCTGGGACCCTCGGCCGCCTTGGCGATGCCGAAGTCGGTGACCACGGCGTTGCCTTCCTCGTCGACCAGGATGTTGGCGGGCTTGATGTCCCGGTGCACCACCCGGAACCGGTGGGCATAGGCCAACGCCGATCCCACCTGGTACAGGATCGAGCGGACCATCGGGACCGACAGCTTCCCGGCTTCCTTGATCACCTGCTCCAGCGAGCGGCCCTGGACGCAGCGCATCACGAAGAAGTGAAGCCCCTCGGCGGCGCGGACCGAATAGACCGAGACGATGTTAGGATGATTGAGGTGGGCGATGGTGATCGCTTCGCGGCGGAAGCGCTCGATCATCCCGTCACCCATGAGCAGCCCGGGCGACATCACCTTGATGGCGACGTCGCGATGGAGCGACAGCTCGTGGGCCAGGAAGACCGCTGCCATCCCGCCGCGTCCCAGCTCGTGCCCGATCTCGAACTCGCCCATGGTGGCGCGCTTCAATCGGGCGACTACTTCAGCCCAGGGTGAGTCGGCCTCGGTCAGCTCGTAAGGAATCGTATGGGACTCCGGTCGGGGTATTCCCGGGGTGCCGCACTTGGGACAGGACTGCTCGGCCTGCAGCAGAAACTCCCCGCAGCTGGCACACCACAAAAGCTCCGCACCGCATTGAGCGCAAAAGCGATCTGCGGGGCCGAGAGAGCCCCCACACTGGAGACAGGTAATGGTCGTGGTCATGCAGCCGCCGGGAGACATCCCGTCCTGGGAGGATGCCCTATATTGCGGGCCCGTTCGCCGCGGCGCAATCCGGGAACAGTCAACGCCATTCTCCTCCGGCGTGGATTTCACAACTGAGGTGTATGCAGCAGAGCCCGCTGTAATCTAGCTCTATAGCTAAGCTCATAGGCTACATTCAGTTGTGATCGCCGTCACGAGGGCGTACTGGGGCGAGCAGTCCTAGGAGATGGTCCGGTGTTGGTGCTCCGGGTGAGCTACCAGCGCGGGATCGCTGCAGTGCGCTGCGCCCAAAACAGATGTGGCACAGAGGCGGCCGCACACTGACGCGACCCGCACTGGCAGCTCAGCCGGAGCACTGGGCACGACTGAGCTCCTCACGCGAGTATGTCCCGCTGGGTTATTCCGCGTCGTGGAAGATTATGCCGAGGGTATGCCGCTGACCGGACCGGATCCGGCTGACGCCGTGGCGTAGATTGACACGATACACACCGCGACTTCCCTGCACCGGCCGGTTCCTGACCGTGAACACGACCGCGTCGCCTTGCCGAAGCGGCACGACCTCCACCCGCGACTGCATCCGGGGGCGCTGCTCGGTCATCACGAACTCTCCGCCAGTAAAATCTCGCCCCGGCTGAGACAGCAGAATGGCCACCTGCAGCGGGAATACATGCTCGCCGTAGACGTCCTGATGCAGGCAGTTATAGTCGTCCACCTGATACTGGAGCAGCAATGGCGTCGGCTTGGATTGCCCGGCCGCATGGCAGCGGGCGATGAAGTCAGCGTGGTCTCTCGGGTAGCGCACGTCGATCCCCATCGCCTGGTTCCAGCGGTTGGCGATCGGCGCCAGGCGCGAATACAGCGCGGTGCGGAGCTCGGTGATCAGATCGGGCAGGGGATAGTTGAAGTACTGGTATTCGCCCCGGCCGAAGCCGTGACGGGCCATGATGACGCGGCTGCGGAAAAAGTTGGCTCGGGGATACAGCGCGGCCAGCGCCCGGCACTCGTCGAGTGAGAGCAGACCCTCCAGCACCGCGTTGCCGCGGGCATCGAGGTCCTGCGCGACTTGTCCCCAGTCGACTTTTGCGACGCGTCGGGGGTCCTTTATGGCGGGCGGTGCCTCTTTAATAGAGATTGTCATCGGCCATCCCGAACTATTTGGATTTCGGCTCGCTCATCGCTCCGGGTGATCCGCCGGCTCACCCGTCGCCACCACCATCGGTGGACGGGCAGAGAAGTGGTCGGCCCATTACCGGTGGGGTTGGGAGCAGGTGGCACGGGCATGGGTCGGAGGGCAGGCTCCCAGGGGATGGGTGAAGGGATGTCGCGGAGTCTGCCCGAGGCCCATGTCCGTGACGACCTGCGTGGGGTGGGGGCTCATCCAAGAGCCTCCCGCTGTAGAAGAGCCCGCTTCCGCTCCACGCCCCAGCGATACCCCGACAACCCTCCATCGTGGCGGATCACCCGGTGACACGGAATCGCTACCGCAACCGGATTCGCGGCGCAGGCCTGGGCCACAGCCCTCACGGACTTGGGAGCGCCGATCCGGCCGGCGATCTCGGTGTACGTGGCCGTGGAGCCGGCCGGGATCTCCCGCAGTGCCTGCCACACGCGTTGCTGAAACGCGGTGCCTCGGACATCGAGCGGCAAATCCAGCCCTACCGCGGGACTCTCCACGAAGCCCACCACCTGCGCCACCAGCTGTTCGAACTCCTCGTCGCCTCCGATCAGCGTCGCGCGGGGGAACCGATCCTGGAGCTCGCGGACCAGCACATCGGGATCGTCGCCCAGGTAGATGGCGCAGACGCCGACCTCGCTCCGGGCGACCAGAATGGAGCCGAGCGAGCACTCGCCCACAGCGAAATGGATGTCGACGTTGGCGCCCCCGGCGCGATAGGTGGTCGGCGCCATGCCGAGCACCTGGGGCGACTCGCCATAGAACCGGCCGTTGGAGTTGTATCCCGAGTCGTAGATCGCTGACGTGACCGTGCCAGCCCGGGCCAGCTCCTTCCGCACCCGCTTTCCCCGATGGGCCGCGGTGTATGCCCTCGGCGTGAGCCCGGTGATCGCCCGGAAGACTCGATGGAAGTAGAAGGTGCTCACTCCCGCCGGCGCGGCGAGCTCTTCCAGCCGGGGAGCCTCGGGCGAGCTCTCGATGAAGCGGCAGGCCTCGGTGACCATGGCGGTGTGCTCCTCGAGCAGCGACGGCTGATCGGGCTTGCACCGCTTGCAGGGACGGAAGCCCGCCGCCTCGGCTTCCTGCCGGGTGGCGTGAAACTGGACGTTCTCCGGACGCGCCCGCCGCGACGGGCAGGACGGGCGGCAATACACGCCCGTGGTCTTGACCGAATAGAAGAAGGAGCCATCCGCTGCCGCTGATCGAGCCAACACGGAGGCCCAGCGGGGGTCGCTCTGGGCTGACATGCTCATCTGGGTTCCTTTCACCGACGTTCTTTTCATCACCATTCTCACGAACCCAGTGTATCAGCCCTGGCTACCACTCGCACTCCGATTCTTGCTCTCAAATCTAGGCCGGTGGGCCGAAACGACCCGGATGCAAGTGGGCACCCGCAGCGGGTAATCCCCGAAGGCCCGCGCGAGCGACTCGGCCACCTTCCTTATAATGGCCTCAGGGTTCGCGGTGCCCCGCTCCTCGATAGCGGTGATACTCGGGTTGCCTCGCACGAACCCGATCGCCGCTTCAGCGGCCGACGGCGCCTCGGCCATCCGGGTCAGCTCGGTGATCTCGGGCTCGGGGAATCCGGCGCCGAGCACCAGGTCGCGCAGGGCGACGGGGTCGTGGAACCCGAAGGGCACCCGGTTGAACTGGGGAGGATCGTCAGGGAAGAAGCTGGCGATGGCCTCGTGCACGATCGGCCCGAAGGAGTTCTCCGCCCACGAGCCCCAGACATTGAAGAGCCACTGCCCCGACGGCCGGAGCACCCGGTACGTTTCCCGGGCCGCCTGTCCCTTATCGGGGAAGAACATCACTCCGAACTGGCAGACGACGGCGTCAAAGCACTCGTCGTTGAACGGAAGGCTGCCGGCATCGGCGACCCGCCAGGTGATGCCCGCCGCCATGGGGCCGGCGATGCGCCGCTTGGCCAGGTCCAACATGGGGGCGTTCAGGTCGGTGGCAGTGAGGCGGACCTCCGGCGGCAGACGGCTCCGGAGCCGCTCGGTGAGGACCCCGGTCCCGGCGGCCACTTCGAGCACGCAGCCGTCGTTGGCGGGCAGGGATCGGAGCCGCCCGGCCAAGTCGGTGGCGTAACCGGCGGACAGCAGCGGCCCGAGATAGCGATGGTAAAACTCGGGGATGGAGCCGGCAAAGAGGGTCACTCCAGGCTCAGCGCGAGGAAGCGAAGCTGCCCCCCGCGGCCCACCTGTAGCACCGCGGTGCCGCCGGGAGCGATCCGGCTGACGGCAGTCCGCAGGTCGCCCAGCGTCCGCACCGCCTCACCGTTGATTCCGTAGATCACGTCGCCGGGCTGGGGCGCGGACTGCCCCTCCGCATCGGCGGCGACCCCGGCCACCACCACGCCGTGTGGATCCCGGATGCCGGGAATCAGCCGGATCAGCTCCGGCGTGAGATCCAGGCCGAGGACACCGAGCCGGGAGATGAGATTCTGCTCCGGCGTGACCAAGGCGCGGAAGCGGTCGGCCTCGTCCCGGCGCTCCACCACGGGAACCTGCAGCGTCACCCGCTGGAGGCCTCGGCCCACCTCGAGATTCACCTTGCGGCCGAGGCGGGGGTACAGGGTGACGTCGAACTGGCGGCCGTTCTCCATCGGCTTCCCGTCGACGGAAAAAATGACGTCGCCCACCCGAAGTCCCGCCTTGGCCGCGGGAGTGTTGGGATAGACATCGCCCAGCACGACGCCCCACTGGCGGGGCAAGCGAAGTCCCTCCGCCATCCCCGGCGTGATAGTTTGGGCAAAGACCCCGATCTCTCCCCGGCGGACCCGTCCATTGGTCCGGATCTGATCGTAGACGAAGCGCACGATGTTGCCGGGAGCCGCGAAGCCGACCCCCTCGCTGCCACCGGACTGGCTGTAGATGAGGGTGTTGATCCCCACGACCAGTCCATCGTCACTTACCAACGGTCCACCACTGTTGCCCGGATTGATGGGGGTGTCGGTCTGGAGATAGATCATCCGGTCCTCATCCCGGAACTGGCGCCCGACCGCGCTGATCACGCCCATGGTGACGCTGCTGGCGAGCCCGAAGGGGCTGCCGAACGCGAGCACCACCTGGCCCGCTGCCAGCGAGTCCGAGTCTCCCAGCTTGGCGAAGGGCAGGTCGGTGAGCGCCACTTTGAGGATGGCGAGATCGGTCTCCCGGTCGGTGCCCACCAGCGTGGCGGGAACTTCCTGAGAAACCGGAGGGAGCGCCGAGCGGCCGGGCATGCCGGCGATGGCGGGCCGGGGCAGCACCACCAGGAAGCGGCGCCCGCCCTCGATTACATGCGCGTTGGTCACGATGAATCCGTCGGCGCTCAGCACCACGCCGGAGCCGGTGCTCCGCTGAGTGCCGACCAGGGCGCCGGGGGCCGTCGCTCCACCGCTCACCGGTCCGTACGCCGTCACCCGGATCTGTACCACGGCGGGCGCGACTTTGGCCACCGCGCCTTCGAGCGAGCGGCTCAGGGTTCCGAGATCGGCGCGGGGAGCAGGCGTCTGGGCGGAGACGGAGCCGGCTCCGACCAGGATGAGCCCGAGAGAGTATGAGAAGTGCAGGCGCGTCATGGTGTCAAAGCTTTGCGCTCC
>DASYIX010000029.1:0-44800 GCA_035997125.1 Gemmatimonadales bacterium | reverse complement strand
ATTGCGCAATCCATGGCCCGCAGATGACCGGACGCATCGTCGTGAGGTAGCCGAAGAACCTCAAGGCGATGCCGGAGTTCCAGTACCGCGCCACGTAACCGTCCCACTGGCGAAGGAGCGATACCGCTCCGCCTCCTCTTCGACCCGCGCCGCGTCCCAGCCCAGCTCTTCGCCCATCAGCTCGGCCACCCGCCGAGCGGCTGGGGCGCCGTGGCTGGGGTCCTCGTAGTACAGATGAAAGCGCCGGACCAGCACATCCTCCACGGTTTGGGCCAGCTCCCGCCGGACCGCATGGACCACCTCGGCCTCGATGGCGGGGTGAGGCGCCAGTAGCCGGCGGAACAGCCGCCGATCGGCACCACCCAGGTTGAAGATCCCGGCTGCCTCGGTGCCGTAGTGGCGGAGCAGATGATCCACGCTCACCGCGGCGATCCCCAGCTCGAGCCCCCGTTCCCGGAACTGGCTGAGGTCAGCGGTCTCACCGCCGGGGAGCGGCTCCTCGTCGGTACGAGCCTCGGCGTGGCGCGGCCGTCCATCGCGATGGCGCAGCTCCCGCATCGCTTGGTTCACGACCTCAGCAGACATTGAGCGATACGTGGTGAGCTTTCCCCCGACCACGGTCAGCATGCCGCCCGATCCCTGCACGATCACATGTTCCCGGGAACGGCTCGACGCCCCCCGCCGATCGGTGCCCAGTACCAAGGGACGCAGCCCGGCCCAGGCCGCCCGTACGTCCTCGATGCTCAGGCGGGCGCTGGGGAATCGGGCGTTGGCCGACCGAAGCAAATAGATCATCTCGTCGGCGCTGACGGTGAGCTCGTCAGGCGCCTCGGAGCTGTCGGTGTCGGTGGTGCCGATGTAGGAGAGATTGCCCCAGGGCAGCACGAACATCACCCGGCCATCGATGGGACTGGTGAACGCAACGGCCTCTCGATGGTCGAGCCGGGATCGGTCCACCACCACGTGAACGCCTTTGGTGGGCTGCAGCAGAGGAGCGGCGCCGGCGTCTTCCAGCTTCCGCACCCGGTCAGCCCAGGGGCCGGTGGCGTTCACCACCACACTCGCCCGGATCACCCCGTGCTCTCCGGTCAGTCGATCTTCCAGCTGCGCGCCCACCACCCGGCCCGCGGTCCGCTCCAGTCCCCGTACCGCCATGTAATTGGAGACCAGGGCGCCATGGTGAATCGCGGAGCGAGTGGTGGCTACGACCAGGCGGGCGTCATCGCACTGGGCGTCGTAGTAGCGGGCTCCTCCCAGAAGCCCACGATCCCGAAGCATCGGTTCGGCTTCCAGCATGCCTCGCTTGCCCAGCATTCGGTGGGTCCGCACATTGCGGAACAGTGCCAGCAGATCGTACAAGATCATCCCGGCGGCCAGCTGCCATCGCGAGATCCGGTCTCCCCGATGCACCGGGAACACGAACGGGAGAGGCCACACGAGGTGGGGCGCGATCCGCAGCAGGGTTCGCCGTTCCCGGTTGGCCTCCAGGACCATCCCGAATTCGCCTTGCTCCAGGTAGCGGAGTCCTCCGTGTATCAGCCGGCTCGACCGGGAGCTGGTGCCTGATCCGAGGTCGTTCTGCTCGACCAGGATGGTGTGCAATCCTCGCATGGCGGCGTCGCGGGCGATGCCGGCGCCATTGATTCCTCCTCCAATCACCAGGAGATCCGCGGGCTGGGCGGCCAGTTGCGCGACCGTGGATCGCTCCAAGGATCGCTTTCCGTGCGACCCAGCAGCTGGTTTCTCTGGCATGCTCATCTGATCCGCCCCCGATCGCGGGTGCTGGATTTTGCCTGTGGCGCTGGCCGACACAGTATCGCGGCCGCGCGGCTGGGGGCCAGAGTGATGGCGATCGACCGCGATGTGCAGAGGCTGGCCACCGGGCGGGCGCGCGCGGTCGAGGGAGGCCTCTCCATAGAATGGGGGGAGCTGGATCTCGAGGGTCCCTGGCCCGAGCTAGGGACTTTTGATGCGGTTTTGGTATTCAATTATCTTGACCGAGCCAGCATGCCGCGAATCCTTCGGCTGGTCGCGCCCGGCGGCCTGCTCATGATGGAGACATTTCTCGAGGCGCAGCGCGAGGCGGGCTGGGGCCCGACCTCGGAGCAGCATCTGCTGCGTTCCGGCGAGTTGGCCCGCCTGGTAGGTCCGCTGAAGATCGTGCACGGACGCGAGGCGCTCGAACCCGTCGATTCTAGTCGGTGGCAAGCAATCGCAAGCATCGTTGCTAGAAACAGTAAGGGGTAAGAGGTGAGAAAGTCACCGCCTCTTTTCTTCGGAGCACTATGCATGAATCCCCGCCCGGCCGGCGAGTCGCACTTGTAGCCGGCGCCCGGACGCCTTTTGCCAAGAGCGGCACCGTCTTTCGGGACGTCAGTGCGGTCGCCCTCGCGCGTCATGTCGCTCGGGAGCTTCTATACCGCAGCGAGCTGGACGGTCGCGAGCTGGACGAGGTGGTGTTCAGCCAGGTCGTCCCGTCGGTGCTCACCCCCAACGTTGCCCGGGAAGTGAGCCTGCTGCCCCAGCTGCCGCCGAGCGTGCCGGCATATACGCTGAATCGAGCCTGCGCCTCTGCGGCGCAGGCCATCACCAACGCTGCTGACCAGATCACCCTGGGACACGCTGACGTGATTCTCGCCGGCGGGGTCGAGTCACTGTCCGATCTCCCCATTCTCCATTCCCGTCGCTTCAGCCGGATGCTGGTCGACGCGGGTAAGGCCCGCAGCTTCGGCGGCCGGCTGGCCACGCTGGGGCGGGTCCGTCCCCGCGATCTGATCCCGGTGACGCCGGCAATCGCGGAGCCCTCAACCGGCCAGACCATGGGGCAGTCGGCCGAGAAGATGGCCAAGGAAAACGGCATCACCCGGGAGGAACAGGATCGAGTCGCCCTGATGAGCCATCAGCGGGCGGCCGCGGCCACCGCGGATGGGCGGCTCACCAGCGAGATCACTCCCTGGTTCGGAGGCCCCGAGATGGATCAGGTGGTGGCCGAGGACAACGGTATCCGGTCCGACACCTCACTCGACGCGCTGGCCAAGCTGCGTCCGGTGTTCGATCGGAAGTACGGGAGCGTGACGGCCGGAAACTCGTCGCCGCTTACCGATGGCGCCGCGGCCGTCTTACTCATGGCCGATGAAAAGGCCAAGGCGCTCGGGTACGAGCCGCTCGCATATATCCGGAGCTACGCGGCGAGCGCGGTCGATCCCGGGTGGCAGCTGCTCATGGGCCCGGTCTACGCGGTGCCCAAGGCACTGGAGCGGGCTGGGATCACCTGGAAGGATCTCGGATTGGTGGAAATCCACGAGGCTTTCGCGGCGCAAGTGCTTTCCAATATCCAGGCCTGGGGCTCGCAGGCCTGGGCTGATCGTCTGGGCCTGTCCGGCCCGGTAGGCGACGTGGACTGGGAGCGGACCAATGTGTCTGGCGGCTCCATAGCAATCGGCCACCCATTTGCCGCCACCGGTGCTCGGCTGGTCACCACGCTCGCTAACGAGATGCGCCGCCGGGACGTGCAGTATGGCTTGATCTCGATCTGCGCTCAGGGGGGTATGGGATACGCGATGGTCCTGGAGAGGCGGTAGGTACCGTGGCCGCCTTCACTCTCCAGCACGAAAACGGCATTGCCGTGCTCACCTTCGATCTGCCGGGTGAGCCGGTCAACAAGCTGACCTCAGCCGTCCGAGACGAGCTCGAGGGACTGCTGAACCAGCTGCGCGATGACCCGCCGACTCGAGCGGTGGTCCTGATCTCGGGGAAGCCGGACAATTTCATCGCCGGAGCGGACATCGAGGAGTTCACCTCGCTCACCAGCCAGGATGCCGCGGAGCGCTTGAGCTTCCAGGGACAGGAAACGGTGAGCCGGGTGGAGACCTTCCACAAACCGATCGTAGCCGCGATCCACGGTGCCTGTCTCGGCGGAGGCCTGGAGCTCGCCCTCGCCTGTCACTATCGGATCGCCACCGACCATCCCAAGACCCAGCTCGGCTTGCCCGAGGTACAGCTCGGGCTGATTCCGGGGGCCGGTGGCTGTCAGCGGCTTCCCCGGCTCATCGGCGCGCGAGCGGCGCTCGACATGATTCTCGCAGGAAAAAGCGAGCGAGCCTCGAAAGCCCTGCGCCTCGGCTTGGTGGACGAGGTGGTTCCCCAGAGCATTCTGCGTCAGGTAGCGGTGACCGCAGCCGATCGCCTGGCCCGGGAAGGCCTGCCCAAGCGCGGCGGGACCGGCGGGCTGGCGGGGTTCGTCCTCGATCGCACGCCTGCGGGCCGAAGCCTGGTATACCGGGGCGCTCGGAAGCAGATCCTCAAGAAGACCGGCGGCCACTATCCGGCGCCACTGGCTGCCCTGGAGGCGGTGCGGGTCGGGCTGGAGCAGGGGGTAACCGCGGGACTGGCCGAGGAGCACCGAGCCTTCGGCGAGCTCGCGGTGGGTGACGTGTCCCGCAAGCTGGTCCAGATCTTCTTTGCCACGACCGCGCTCAAGAAGGACGACGGGGTTCCGTCGGGCAGCGCGGCGCCGCGGCAGATTCGCCGCCTGGGAATCGTCGGCTCGGGATTCATGGGCGCGGGAATTGCCGGCACCGCGGTGCTCAACGTCGAGGTGGACACCCGGGTCAAGGATGCCGACCTGGCCCGGGTGGGGAAGGGGCTCAAGACCGCTACCGCGCTGCTGCAAGAGCGTCTGGAACGGAGGAGGCTGACCCGGCCGCAGTACGATCGGCTGAGCGCGCTGCTCTCCGGGTCGGCCGATTACAGCGGCTTCAAACGTGCCGATCTCGTGATCGAGGCGGTCTTCGAGGATCTCGATACCAAGCGCCGGGTGCTGGCCGAGGTCGAAGCCGAGGTGCGGCCGGAGGCGATCTTCGCCACCAACACCTCGACCATTCCCATTCGTCACATCGCCGCCGGAGCGCGCCGCCCCGAGCGCATACTGGGAATGCACTTCTTCTCGCCAGTCGAGCGAATGCCGTTGCTGGAGGTCATCCCGACGACGGCAACCAGTCCCGACACCATCGTCACCGCCGTGCGATTCGGCCGCCGGATGGGAAAGACGGTCATCGTCGTAGCCGATCGTCCCGGCTTCTGGGTCAATCGGATCCTTTCACCGTACCTGAACGAGGCGGGATACCTGTTGCAGGAGGGTGTGCCCATCGAGCTGATCGACCGCACCATGACGGCGTTCGGCTTTCCGGTTGGGCCAGTGGCGCTGCTGGATGAGGTGGGGCTGGATGTGGCGGAAAAGGCCGGCGGCGTCATGCACGAGGCGTTCGGTGAGCGGATGAAGCCGGCCGGGGCACTGAGCCGGATGCTGGGAGCGACGCGGCTGGGGCGGAAGAACGGACAAGGCTTCTACCGCTACAGGGAGGGACACAAGTCGGGAGTGGACAAGAGCGTCTACCCGTTGCTCGGGGTTCATCCGGTGGAAGTCCACGAGGATCTGGTTCAGCGACGCCTGGTATTTTCGATGCTGAACGAGGCCGCCATGGCCTGCTCCGAGGGAGTGGTGCGGAGCCCGCGTGATGCCGACATCGGGGCAATCTTCGGCATCGGGTTCCCCGCGTTCCGAGGCGGACCGCTGCGGATGATCGACGACCTCACCCCCGGCCGCGTGGTGGAGACTCTCTATCAGCTGCAGGAGCAGTTCGGCGAGCGATTCCGTCCAGCGGCGTCGCTGCTGGAGATGTCCCGCAAATCAGGGCGATACTATCCCGCTTGAGACTGCCTAGGCGGTCGATTCACCGAATGATCTGGACCATCGCGGCATCGGTGCTGGTGATCTACGCCGGACTGCTGGTTCTGCTACGTCTGGCCGAACCCCGCCTGATTTACTTCCCGGGCCAGCAAAGACATCTCCTTACCCCACCGGCCGGGCTCGGTCTTGCGCCCGAGCGGGTCGAGATTTCCGCTGACGACGGCGTCACCCTGGTTGGCTGGGTCATTTTCGCAGCCCCGGAGACAAGCGGCGGCTTTTGGCTGCTCATGTGTCATGGGAATGCGGGAAACTTGTCGGAGTTCGACCGCCCGCAGCACTATGCCGGCCTCCGGCGACTCGGCCTCAACCTTCTGGCCTTCGATTATCGGGGATACGGCGAGAGCGGCGGGAGTCCGAGCGAGCAGGGACTCTACCGCGATGCTCAGGCCGCGTACCGCTACCTGCGGGAGACGAGGCAGGTGCCGTCGGATCGGATTGTCGTCTTCGGCCACTCGCTGGGATCGACCGTCGCCGTTGACCTCGTGAGCCGGGTACCAGCCGCCGGCCTGATCCTGGATGGTGCGCTCACCTCCGTGATCGATCGGGGGCAGGAGCTCTATCCTCATATACCGGTGCGCTGGATCTCGGGGAGCAGGTTCAACTCGCTGGAGAAAATGCCGGAGATCAGGATCCCCAAGCTGTTTCTTCACGCAGTCAGAGACGACGTGGTTCCGCTGGCTCATGGGCGCCGACTCTTCGCCGCGGCGGTGCCACCCAAGACCTTCGTTGAGCTGCAGGGCGGCCACGGCGACAGCTTCGATGTGGACTCAGCGAATTACTTCGGCGGCATAGCGCGGTTCCTGGCGAGCTTAGCTAAGCCTCGCTGACACATACACGCCTCGCTCTCCGGGGGGGGCGTTGATGATTCCCCTGCGCGGACACGCGCACCCGGCCGTCACGGGCCGGGTGGGCGCCCACGCCCACATCAATCGTGGTAGCCCCGCCAAAAACGGGCGTGTTCGATCATGGTGGCAAGCCAACGCTGGCTTGTGAATCGCCGGCCGCCGGTTTCCCTTCCATCTATAGCAAAACTCTGGAGCCGATCGCCTGACTGCCGTTCCTGAACGCCTGCGCGCCGCCGTCGCGGACCGGTACCGGATCGAGGAAGAGATCGGTCGCGGGGGCATGGCGTCGGTCTATCTGGCCGAAGACCTCAAGCACGGCCGCAAGGTCGCAATCAAGGTGCTGCTTCCGGGCAGCACCCACGCGTACGAGCCCCAGCGTTTCCTCCGCGAGATCCGTATCGCGGCCCGGCTCTCCCATCCCCAGATCCTTCCGGTGCACGACTCCGGTGAGTGCGACGGCATGCTGTACTTCGTCATGCCCTACGCCGGCTGTGAGACCCTGCGCGACCGGTTGGTGCGGGAGGGATCCCTGCCGCTCGACGCGGCGCTCCGCATCACTCGGGCGGTCGCCACGGCACTGGGCTACGCCCACCGGCACAACGTGATCCACCGGGACATCAAGCCGGAGAACATTCTCCTCCAGGAAGGAGAACCGGTGGTGGCCGATTTCGGGGTCGCCACCGCCATCTCGGCCGCCGGCGGGGACAATGTGTACATCACCGATCGGGGCTTTGCCGTCGGAACTCCGGCCTACATGAGCCCGGAACAGGCCAGCGCAGAGCGCGATCTGGACGGGCGCAGCGATCTCTATAGCCTGGCTTGTGTGCTCTTCGAGATGCTGACCGGGCAGCCGCCGTTTGCCGGATCCAGTCCCAGGAAGACGATGGCGCGGCACGCGGTGGAGCCCGCCCCACCGATCCGATCGTTGCGGCCAACCGTCCCGCTGGCTGTGGACCTGGCCTTGCAGCGCGCGCTGGCCAAAGCGCCGGAAGAGCGCTTTGCAACCATGGCGGACTTCTGCGACGCGCTGATGGCCCCGGTGCCCGTACCCACGCCGGTGGTGAGCAGCGGTGACAATCGCGCCATAGCGGTGCTTCCCTTCGTCAACTCCAGCGCCGACCCGGAGAACGAGTACTTCAGCGACGGCATGACCGACGAGCTGATCACCGCGCTCAGCAAGGTAGAAGGGCTCCAGCTGGCGTCGCGTACCTCCGTGTTCGCGCTCAAGAATCTGCGGGAGGATGTGCGCAGCATCGGCGCCCGGCTCAACGTGTCGGCAGTGCTCGAGGGGACCGTTCGCCGGTCGGGCAACCGGCTTCGAATCACGGTCCAGCTGAGCAGCGTCTCGGATGGCCGCACCCTGTGGTCGGAACGGTACGATCGGGAGATGGCCGACGTGTTCGCCATCCAGGATGAGATCGCGCAGACCATCGTGCGGACCCTGCGGGCCACGCTCCTGGGCGACCTGGGCGATCTCACCCCGGTCCGCTACACCGCGAACGTGCGGGCCTACAGCCTCTATCTCAAAGGCCGGTTCTGGTGGAATCGTCGCACCCAGGCCGGCATCAAGGAGGGAATCCGCTATTTCGAGCAGGCGATCGAGGAGGATCCGGGCTACGCGCTAGCCTACAGTGGCCTGGCCGATTCCTACGCCCTCGATCTGGACTATCGGGGCGCTCCCGTGATGGAGGGAATGGAGCGGGCCAAAGCCGAGGCGCGGAAGGCGATCGAGCTGGACGAGACTCTGGCCGAGGCGCATACCTCGCTCGGCTGGGTCACCTTCATCTATGACTGGGACTGGGCCGGCGCCGAGCGAGAGTTCAGTCGGGCCATCCAGCTCAACCCGCGGTACTCTGTCGCCCGCCAATGGCATTCCTGGTTCCTCGTCGCCATGGGGCGGTGCGACGAGGCGCTCGCCGAAGGGCGGACCGCCATAGACCTCGATCCCGCCTCGGTCTCCATCCGCCGCAGCATGGGCTGGCTGCACTACTACGCCCGACAGTACGATGCGGCCCTGGAGCATCTTCGGCGGGCGCTGGCCTTGAATCCGACGGCGGAAGAAACCCACCGCCTGCTGGGGTTGGTCTACCTGCAGCAGGGGATGTACGACGATGCCGCCACCGCGTTCAAGGAAGCGTTGAGCCATTCGGAGCACGATGCCCTCGCGTTTGCCGGCCTGGGCCAGGTGGCAGCACGGCGAGGGCGGGAGGATGAGGCTCGGGCAGTGCTGCAGGAGCTCCACGAGCGCGCCAAGGTGCGCTATATCTCTCCGGTGGCGCAGGTCGGTCTCTACGTCACTCTCGGCGAGGTGGACACGGCGTTCGAGTGGCTGGAGAAGGCGTACCGTGACCGCCGCGGCTGGCTGGCCTATTTGAAGATCGAGCCGATCCTCGATGGCCTGCGCCCGGATCCGAGGTTCCAACGGCTGGTTGAACGCATGCGCCTGACATAGTTGCGTCGGCGGGATGCTGCTAGGTTTTTGATATGCGTAAGATTGCTACCGAAGCCGACGTTGCCACGGCGCTGGCAGAGCCGCTTGCCGTGGTCTACAAGCACAGTCCCATCTGTCCGACCAGCGGCATAGCCTACGAGGAAATGCGCTCGCTGCGGCGGCTGCACCACGACGTCCCGGTGTATCTGGTGGATGTGGTCCACTCGCGGCCACTGTCGCGCTACATCTCGGAGCGGGTCGGGATAGTCCACGCCTCCCCCCAGGCGATCATCCTGCAAGCCGGCGTTCCGGCATGGCACGGCTCGCACTTCGATCTTCGGGCCGATGACATGGCGCAACAACTGGAGCTGCTGAAAGGGCAGCGGGAGCAACTGGAAGGACTAGGCTGAGCCGTTCGCGTCCAGCTGATGCCGGAGCAGACGCACCACTGCCGCCTCTTCCTCCTTGAGAGCGGCCTTGGCCGCCTCCTTTGTTCCATTGCGGAGGAATTTTGACATGGTGCCCGCCAGGTAGGTGTCGAACACAGCCGGATGCACGTAATACTTGCGGCACACGGCCCGGGTGTTGTTGAGCTGCTCGGCCACTCGATCGATGGCCCGGAGCACATTCGATTTTGCCTGCTTCTGGGAGGTCCATTTCCCCGCCTCGGTCAGCTCGGCCACCGCCAGAAGGGTTCCGGCCCAGGTCCGGAAATCCTTGGCGGTGAATTCTTCTCCTGAAATCTCCTTGATGTAGTCGTTCACGTCCCCTGAGCCAATCGTCTGGCGAACTCCTTCCTTGTCCACGTATTGAAACAGGTCCTCACCGGGCAGCGCCTGACAGCGCCGCACGATGCGAGCGAGCCGCCGGTCGTTGATCGAGACCTCATGCATCTTCCCACTCTTGCCCCGAAACTCGAAGCGCAGGTTGGGGCCGGAGATCTCGACATGGCGGTCCTGCAGCGTGGTCAGTCCGAAGGAGCGGTTGGCCCGGGCGTACTCATCGTTGCCGACCCGGATGCGGGTGCACTCGAGCAACCGGACCACGGTGGCCAGCACTTTCTGCCTCGGCAGATCGGCCCGACTCAGGTCCCGCTCTACCCGCTCTCGAATCCGCGGCAGCACCTCGCTGAATGCCAGCATCCGGCCGAACTTCGTCTCGTCGCGCACCTCCCGCCATTTGGGATGGTAGCGATACTGCTTCCGGCGCCGGGCATCCCGACCGGTGGCCTGGATATGCCCGTTGGGACTGGGACAGATCCAGACATCGGTGTAGGCCGGCGGAATGGCCAGCGAGCGGATCCGGGCCAGTTCCTTCTGGTCCCGAATCGGCTTGCCGTCCTGCCCCACGTAGGCAAACCCCTTGCCGGCCTTCTTCCGCCGAATGCCAGGCATCGTGTCGCTCACGTACCGGAGCCCGGCAGCATGGGCCGACTCGACCGGATCGCTGACCACCTCGGGCAAGGCCACGACCTTGGGTGAACGCTTGGTCGCCTTCTTCTCCACCCGCCTCCACCGCTGCCGCGTCGCCATGTGCCCGCCGAATTAAAATGTTTCCGGGTTGCTGCTATGCCACAATACGAAAACCTTGAGACCAGCCCGTGATGGGAGTCACATGAAAAGCCACCCCGCCCTTCCCCTCCGCTCCCGTCCGAGTCCAATGATGTCCGAAGTTTTCTTTCGGTCGGGTCCTGCATAAAATTTCACTTCGATAACGCTGGCTATCTCGCCTCTACACAGCCGTTCCCGGCCACGCTACCTTCGGATCTGTTTTTCAATGCGATTTATCAGCGGCGGGGTGCTCATCTGATCATGCGACAAGGCCTGCTCTGGCTCTCGGAGCGGCAACGAGTGTTCAATTTCGTGCGCCGCAACGGTCTGGCGCGGAAGTTCGCATCCCGCTTTGTGGCCGGCGAGACTATCGATGAAGCGGTGCGCGCCGCCCGGGAGCTGGCCAAGCGGGGCATCACCGCCTCGCTCGATCTGTTAGGCGAAAGCGTGACGGTCGAGACCGAAGCGGTGGCCGCGCGCGATCAGTACCTCGACATGCTCGATCGCATGGCGGTGGCGCAGGAGGAGGTAAACGTCTCGGTCAAGCTCACCCAGATGGGGCTCGATATCGATGAGGACCTCTGCTACGTCAACATGGTCCGCATTCTGGACAAGGCCAAGCAGCTTCGCGGCTTCGTTCGACTCGACATGGAAAGCTCGGAGTACACCCAGCGCACCCTCGATTTTTTCGAGCAGCGGCTGTTCCAACCCTACGGGGAGCACTGCGGCGTGGTGATCCAGTCAGCCTTGCGCCGGTCGGAGAAAGACATCGCCGATCTGATCGCCCTGAAAGCCAGGGTGCGGCTCTGCAAAGGCGCCTACCTCGAGCCTCCGACGGTGGCGTTTCCCGACAAGGCCGACGTCGACCGGAACTATGTCCAGCTCATGGAGCGGCTCCTCGCCGGCGGGAACTATCCCGGTATTGCCACCCACGACGAGACGATCCTCCGCCACGCCCAGCAGTTTGCCCGGCAGCAGGGCATCGGGATGGAGCGCTTTGAGTTCCAGATGCTCTATGGCGTGCGCCGGGACCTGCAGGGACGCCTCCGGCAAGCGGGATACAACATGCGGGTCTATATCCCCTTCGGAACCCAGTGGTATCCTTATCTCATGCGCCGGTTGGCGGAACGTCCCGCCAATATCGCATTCATTCTGGGAAACCTCGTGCGGGAGTCGGTGCCGGGCCGATGAGCGAATTCACGCTGGGCGGATATATGCAGAAGCACGAGCGGGCCGCCGCCTTTGGCGGCAGCGACGGCCAGGCCTATTCGGTAGCGATCTACGTGGATGATGAGCCCGACGTCCGCGGGCTGTTCGGCGCCGCCCTGCTCTTCGTGCGTTGGTCGGCCGGCGGGGAGCGTCCGGTGGGGCACGTCGAGACCGAAACCCTGGCGTGGGGAAAGTCGCCGGCCGAGGCGCAGTCCCGGCTGGAGAGCCTGTCCCTGTACGACGTCAAAGCCGCCCTCGACGAGGCCATCGCCGACTCGCCCGGGGTCTGGTGACCGCGCTCCTCGGCACCGTGCTCGAGCGGGATGGCTCGGTCTATCGGGTGGCGACGGCGGGCGGCGAAGTGCGGGCGGTGCTCCGGGGGAAGGCGAAACGGGAGACCCCCCGAGTGGTGGTGGGCGACCGGGTGCTGCTCGAGCCGGAGCCGACCGGCGAGTACCACGGCGTCGTCGGGGTCGAGCCCCGTACCACCCTGTTGGAGCGCCGAGTGCCGGAGGGTCGGGGTACTCGACCGGTGGCGGCCAACATCGACGAAGTCTTCGTGGTGGCTTCCGCGGTCCGTCCCGAGCCCATTCCCCAGCTCATCGATCGCCTGCTGGTCGTCGCCGAGGCCAACTCGATTCCCGCCGCCGTCGTGGTCAACAAGGTCGATTTGGATCCGGGCCTCGATCTCATTCACCGTTGCCGCCAGGCCGGCTACACCGTCTACGCCACCAGCGCCAAGAGCGGGGAAGGCATCGTCGATTTCGCCACGGCACTGCGAGGCCGGATCTCGGTCGTCACCGGCCCCTCCGGCGCCGGGAAGTCGAGCCTGCTGAACGCGGTGCAGCCGGGACTCAAGCTTCGCATCGGAGAGCTCAGCGCTCGGGTGGGCCGGGGCAAGAACACCACGGTGTCCGCGGTGATGCTGCCGCTCGATGCCGGCGGCTTTCTGGTCGACACCCCGGGCTTCAGTGAGGTGGGGTTGTGGGGTATCGAGCCGCGAGAGCTCGCCAGCTGCTTTCCGGAGATGCGGCCCTATATCGGCGACTGCCGCTACAACGACTGCCGCCACATGACGGAGCCAGGCTGCCGGATCCAGGCGGTCACCGATGCCGGGGTCATTCAGCCGGATCGGCTGGAGAGTTATCGGATTTTGCTGAAGGAGCTGGAAAGCGCGCCGGAGGAGTGGGAGTGAAGGCGGGGCAGAGTGGTGTCACGCTGAGCGCAGCGGAGCGGATGGAGCAATAAGAGTCTACTGTCCCGCGACCCCGCGGCCCCGCGGCCCCGCTTTCTTAGTCCACCGCTTCTCATCTCGACTCTCGACCTTCTGCATCATCATCTGAAACGCCTCGTCCAGATCGATCCCCTCCCGATTGGCCATGCAGATCAGCACGAAGAGAATGTCCGCCATCTCCATCGCGAGGTCGCCCTCGGGCTCGTCCGGCTTCTTGGTCTTCCGGCCGAAGCGATGGTTGACCTCGCGCGCCAGCTCCCCCACCTCCTCGGCCAGCCGGGCAAGATTGGTGAGCGGATCGAAGTAGCCCTCCTCGAACTGCGCGATCCAGGAGTCGACCCGGCGCTGGGCGTCGGTGAGGCTCATGTGGGTCGCGAGCCGGCCTTGGCCTGCGCCCGGGTCTCGCGACTCGCGACTCGTGACCCCTCGAGCGCAGCGATAATGGCTCTGCAAAACTGAGGCAGATCGGCCGGGGTTCGAGACGAGATCAGGTTGCCGTCCACTACGACCGCGCTGTCCTCCCATAACATTCCCGCATTCACCAGGTCGTCCTTGATGGCTCCCACGCTGGTGCCCCGCTTGCCCCGGACAATGCCGGCGGAGATGGGAACCCACCCCGCATGGCAGATGAAGGCCACCGGCTTTCCCGCCTGATAGATGTCCCGGGTCAGCTGGAGCAGCTTCTGCGAGCGGCGCATGATGTCCGGGGCGTAGCCGCCGGGGATCACCAGGCCGTCGAACTCGCCGGCCGAGACCTCGTCTACGCTGGTGTCCACGGTGATGGGATAGCCTCGTTTCCCCTGGTAGGTCTTCTCGCCGGTTCCGGCCACGATGGTACCGGCTCCCTCCTCTTCCAGCCGGATCTTGGGGTACCAGAGCTCCAGGTCCTCGTAGAGCGGTCCGGCGAAGAACAGGACTGTCTTGCCTTTGAGGCTCACAAATCACCCGCTGAGAAGGTGACAGGAAGTATAGAACCGTCCGATTCGCGCGTCATGCCATCCGCGCGCGGCTGAACCGACCCTGTGCGAAGCTGCACGGAACCGGTGTGAGTCTTAAGGGGATCTCTTCGAAGCTAAACGGGACCGGTGCGAGGCTGAACGACATCTGTGCGCGGCTGATGGGGACCTGCGCGCGTGTGATGAAGACCTGCCACGGCTGAACGGAGCTTGGGTCATGGTCACCCACCCAAAAACACCACCGCTCCCTGTCTCTGACGGTGCCCCGGATGCTGACGCGCTACCCGGCTGAACTTCCGTACCACTCCAGCCGGTGTCTCCGGAGCTGCTCGCAAGTCGAATTGAACTATAACCATACATCACGAGGCTGTAACGAAACCGGACGGAACCTGCGCTCCAACCGTCGAGAAATCGGTCAACCCTCTCCTATCATTTTGCAAGCGGGGCGGCAAACTGCGGTGCCGAGGCTCTGTCACAATCGGGTCAAACCATTATCCCTCATAGAGATACAACGTGGTCCGTCGAGTGCCTTTGCAGGTACACGAGGAGGTATGCCCATGAACCGCCGTGGTTTCAGTCTGGTCGAGATGCTGCTCGTGATGGTCATCATCGGTCTTGCCAGCTTGATCGGGATCCCGCGTTTACGCGCCGTGACGGATCGCGCGAACGTCCGGGGAGCCCGGGGCGAGGTCATGGATCTGGTGAGCAAGGCCCGGGTCGTCGCCGTTGCCCGCGGTTGCACCGCCACGTTCAACGTGACCACCGGGGCCGCCGCCAAGGTATGGGTGACCACCTGTAAGACCAGCGATGTCGGCGCCGCCAGCGCAGTCCTGGACACGGTCTGGATCGTGGATTCTCTGGCCAACCGGTTCAAGGTGGATATCACCGCGGACGTGGCCACGATCACCTTCGACCGCCGGGGACTGCGCACCGCGCCGTATGTGACGTCCGTCATACGGGCGCAGAGCACCACGTCTTCGGTGATCGACTCAGTCCAGGTCAACCCGGTAGGAAAGGTCTTGGGCCGATGAGCAAGCGCGAGGGATTTACCATCATCGAGGTCATCATCGCCATCGTGGTCTTCGGGGTCGGCGTACTCGCGCTGGCGAGTAGTTCCGGCGTGATTACCCGAATGGTCAACCGGGGCGAGGACGCGGAGATCGGGACCGGCTTCGGCGCCGAGCGGCTGGAGCGGCTGCGGATGACCGGCTGCGCCAGCCAGGCCGCCGGGGGTCCGGATACCCTCAAACGCGGCGGCGGCGGCTGGTATGCCATCAATACCTGGTCGTTCGTCGATGCGGGCAACAACACGTGGCGGATCAGCGTCAATTCCCGGTACAAGACCGAGCGGGGGCGCGACCGCACCGAAACCTTGGGGACGAGCATCTCATGCAACTTCTGAGTCGCGCGGCAGGCCGCCGGGGATACACCATGGTCGAGCTGATGATCGCGCTCATCATGGCTAGTGTGCTGTGCTTCGCCGTGCTCAAAATCTTCATGACCACCCAGCGGTTCTCCGACGCATTGGCGCAGAAGGTGGATGTGCAGCAGAACCTGCGCGCTGCCATGGCCATCTTGCCTTCGGATCTGAGGCAGCTCGACGCGGCCGATGGTGACATCAAGGCGATGTCCGCCACCTCAATCACTATCCGGGCGATGCGGCAGGTTGGCGTGGTGTGCACGGTTCCGATTCCCGCGCTGCCCGCCGGGCCTTTTCCCGGCGTCAAGACCATCGTTGTGCGACGGCCGCTGTATTCGGGATCTCTCTTCCAGGCTCCCAACGGCGTGAACTATGACTCGGTGTTCGTGTGGAACGAGGGGAATTCCGCGATCCGAACCGACGACGGCTGGTGGCCTGGCAGGGTGACCCTTGTCAGTAGCGCCGTGAACTGCCTTGACGGATCGCCGGGACAGCAGCTGACGGTGAGCGTCAACGCTCCTGTTCCTAACCTGGCGGGCGGGGTTCCGCTCGGGGCACCGGTGCGGGGATTCGAGACCGTCACCTATAGCCTCATCCAGGCAGCTGATACCAGATGGTATCTCAACATTACGACCAATAATGGGTCGGGCACGACGGGCCCAACGCCCATGATCGGCCCGCTGGCTGGGGGCACCGGGGTGGCATTCACCTATTTCAATTCGGCCGGGGCAGTCACGGCCGTACCGGCCCAGGTTGCCCAGATCGGGCTGGTCATACGCGGTCAGAGTCTTCGCCAAGTCCATCTGCCTGGACCAATGGTTGGATTCAAGGCGGAGAGTCTTGCGACTACGATCACTTTGCGAAACAACCCCCGCTTCTAGGAGGACAGTATGTTGGGCCGAGGCGCAGTACGTCTACGCAATGAGCACGGCATGGCCCTGGCGACGGTCATCATCAGCCTGGTGGTCATTGGCGCGCTCGTCGCAGCCGCTCTTATGGTGGGCATTCAAGAGCAGCGGATGAGCGAGAGCACGCGTTGGCTCAGGAAGTCCTCCGGCCTGACCGAAGGGGGGGTCAACGAGGTCCTGCGCGCCTGGGACGCCCAGAACACCAACGGGATGACCCTATACCCGACCGCGGGGTCTACTATGGCGGTGGCTCAGACCGCTTCGCCGTCCGGCACCGGCGTGTACGGCGGCACCGTGGCCAAGCTGACTGATCAAATCTACCTGCTCGACATGACCGGACGTGATTCGTCCACTCTCAACGGCAGGAACCGGGGCGATGGCGCCCGCCAGCGGTTGGGTTTGATCACCCGGGTGCTGCCGCTGCCGGTTGACGTGCAGGCGGCCATGACCATTGGCGCACCGGTCAATTTCGGCGGCGGTAACGTCTTCGTGCAGGGCACCGACCACGTCCCAGCCGGCTGGGCCAACTGCCCGGCGGCGGGCACTCCGCTTGCCGGGGTGCGGGCCAAGAACGCCGGTGACGCCAACAATTCTCAGGGACAGATGACGGGGACTCCCCCGGTGCTGATAACGCCCACCATGGACTCGACGACGTTCATGCAGTATGGCACCACTGCCTATAACGCGCTCGCGGCCGCGGCCACGATTCAGCTGAACCCGGGCTCGTACGCGCCGGCTCCGGCGTTTGTCGGCGCGGTGTGCACCCCTGGCAACACCAACTGGGGCTCCCCGCTCGCACCGAACGGGCCGTGCGGCAAGCGGTACCCCGTAGTGCACGTCAACAACTTTGGCGGCACCACGACCCTCACCGGTGGCAACGGCCAGGGGGTGCTCCTGGTTGACGGCGACCTGGTCATTAGCGGGGCGTTTACGTACTACGGCCTCATCATCGTGCGGGGCAAGATGAGCACCACCGCCGGTGGTAGCCCCACCGTCTACGGCGCCCTGATGGTGCAGAGCATGAACTTCGCGACGACCGCCTTTGCCGGCGACGCGAACATCTACTACTCGGCCTGCGCACTGCAGCGCACCCGGGATGCGGTAGGCAGCCCGACCCTGCTTCGCTCGAGGGGCTGGGTAGAGCTGCTCTAAAGGATTTCGGGCAGCAGCTTCGGCCCGAGCACTTTGGTTGATACTCACTAGGCCGTCCGCAAGGACGGCCTAGTGCGTTGAGGGCCTGGGGTACGCCTTAACTGTAAGAGACTGGGGTCCCCGGTGACGCCAGCCGGGCGCGCGGCAAGCGGTACCGCATCGTGCACGTCAAGAACTTCGCCGGTACTACCACCATCACTGGCGGCTCGGGCCCGGGCATGCTCCTGGTTGACGGTGCTGCGCTCCAGAGGCTGGATCGAGCTCCAATAGGGCGTCGCCAATAGGGTATGAAATGAACTAGGCCGTCCGCGAGGACGGCCTAGTTGTTTTACCAACCTGTGATGACCTCTATTGGTTGGCGGCGAACCACCCGGCCACGGTGAAGCCCACCGGATCGATCTCGTAGTATCGGTTCTTGTAGTAGCGGCCCGTGGTCGGGAAGTAGGGCGGCCCCTTGATGCCGTCACAGCGGTCATAGGTCCACTGCGGGTTCCAGCCGGTGGCGCCACCAGGAGAGCCCTGCATACGGGCGGCATTCTTTCCCTGGATGGCAGCTCCCACCATGTTGAAGCAGCCGCGCCCCACCGGGTTCCCGGCGCAGACCTCGGAGTTGTCGGACCCGGTGCCCAGGGCCTCGGACATGACCGAGTTGAGGGTCAGGACGGCGCCGTGGATGGTCTCATCCGCGGTCTCATCGTAGCCCTTCACGTAGGCCGCCGTGCCCGCCTGGAAGGGTGAGTTCACGCTGTTGTCCTCGATCATGAAGAACTGTTGGGTGAGGACGCCCAACATGTCGGCCCAGACCGCGCCGTTCTGGTTGCAGTCCGGAATGCTGCCCGGTGCGGTCACGTAGATGAGGTCGTCGGCCAACATGACGTTACCGCTGGCGGCTACAGTGACCTGGCCCCGGAGTATTCCGCTAAGGCCCACGCTGCCGTTCACGTAGATCACGCCACTGAAGCTCGGATTGAAGGGCCGGTTGATGGGCCAGAGATAGTCGGCCATGGCATTGCCTACCAGCCCACCGCCCAGCGCTGGATGGATGGTCCCGTTGGCGATGGCGGCGGGAGCGTTACCGGCCCCGTAGCCCGGCCACCTGAGCCACTGACCGGGCCCGCCGGGCACCGGGGTATTCACCACCCAGCCGTTGGTGAGCCGGGCATCGCCGCCCAGGTAGCAGCGGCGGCTGGCCAGGTTGAGCGAGGCCCGCTGGTTGGCCAGGGTGCTCGTCGTATTGTGATTGTGCGGGGCCGGCGTGGCGTTGTTGTGGTCGGCCGCGGTCATGAACACGCCGCCGGAGACGTCGCCGCAGTTGGGTGAGGTGGCATTGGGATCGGTGGCCGACGCCGTGTTCCACCGCCGGGCCGTCACGTAGTTCAGAGCCGCGGCGGTGTTGTTGTTGGCTCGATATACCCGGATGAAGCCTTCGTTCTCGTCGGTGAAATCGCCGTCGCCGTCCAGGTCAACCGGGACGAACTCGATCCGGACCTGTGGGTTGTAGACACCCGTCCCCAATGCGCCACCCGCGATCGAGAGGCCAGCGGTCGTGGCGTACCCGTCCAGGGTCGCCAGGCTGGCCGGGGTGGGCAGGTTGATGCGGGCCACGTTTTGCTTGTAGCCCTTCTTGAAGGTCCCGTTCGCCGCCGACTGGACGGTGCTCGCCGTGGTGGCCAGGCCGTGGAAAACGGCGGGGGTCGCGCTGGCACCGACGTAGAGCGGGCCATTGGTGTGAATCGGTCCGAACACCTGAATCCCGTTGGCAAACACGACGCCAGACACCGTGGTGTCGTCGAAGCGGGCAAACTGGGAGAAGGACTCCTGGGCCAGCTCCGCCCGGCGGACCACGACGGCGCGTCCGGCGTTGTCATCGATTCGGGAGATCACGCTGGCGTACACCCCGAACTGCCCGGTGGTGGTACCGCTCCGGCCTGCGAAGACCGAGCGATTGAAGCCGGGAATGACCGTGCCGCCGGCATCCCGCACCGGCTGCTGGAACTGGAGGATGACGAAGCCGGCTGGGGGCAGGATACCAAGGGTGCCGTTGATGGTGTCCCGGGCCCACTCGAGGCCTGCGTCGGCCGCGGAGCGCATCTCCGCGTCCTTCGCGTGGTACTTGCCCAGCAGGCTCGCGTTGCCCGAGAGCATGATCGCACCGACAGCCAGGGTGGCGAGCACCACCAGGAGCAGCAGCGCCATGAACAGCGCCATTCCGCGTTGGTTGCGGATTCCCTGCGTCTTCATCGTATCCTCCAGGACCTACGGGGTATAAGGCGCTAGTTCGGACGAACGGTGGCGCTCACCAGTCTTGCCGATTCGGACGGGGTGCAGTCCTGGGCGCCGACGGCGTACACGTAGTCGGTTCCGGCCGCCACCCCGTTGTCGACAAACAGGTACGGCGGGGGCTGACCGGTCGCGGGGACGGTGAGCAGGGTGCTCCCAAACGCGGGATCAGCCAGCAGCCGCCGGTAGATGTTGTACTGGTTCACATCGGTCTCTCCGGCGGCCTCGTCGAATGATGGGGCCCATTGCAGAGTCACCGAAGGTGGATTGCCGGCCGCGTTGGGGATGACCGTGAGTGCACCGGCCAGGAGTGGAGCGGTGCCGCAATCCTTCAGCTGAACCAGGCCATTGTTCTGCAATTCCACCACGGTCGAGACATCCCGCAGCCGCTGCTCGGCCCCGGTCAGCCCGTTGCTCACCCGGATATTGATGCGAACCGCCTTGACGCTGTCGGCCAGGTACGAATTGGACGGGTCGAGCGCGCTGTCAGCCGGGCTGCCGTGGATCGCCACGCTGTGCCGGATCGGCAGCGCGATGGCGCTCGGGGGGCCCGCCAGAACCAGCACGTCTTGGGCCGGCGGAGCGATCGAGGTGGGATGCACGAAGTATTGGAAGAAGGGCCTGCCGGGGTAGGCAAACAGGTTCTTGGCCACCAGGTCGGCCGGCATCGCGTTCACCTTCTGCATCAACACGAAATCGTTGGGCTCCGCCGGGGTGGACGAATCGGGCCGGAAATAGAAGACGATGGTCTCGGCCAAGCAGTTGGCCGAGGTGTAGTTCATCGCCGGATAGTTGAACACCGTGTTGGGAAAGGTGTAGGCCGAGGCCAGCGGCAGGATTTCAAAGGAGCCGACCGGCGCGTCCGGGTTGATGTTGACCGCGCACCGATCCTGATTCACGTTGGTAAAGTTGGAATTGAAGGCCACCACATCGTTCCCGCCGTAGATGAACATCGGCTGCTGATTGGCCACGCCGGCGCCGGTTGTCCGCAGCGCCCGATCGATCGTGCCTACGGCGTAGCGCATGTTCTGGGCGAGCTCCATCTTCTGCCCGCTGATCCGGAAGGTCCGGGTCTGGGTCCGGAGCAGCGTGATGGTGGCGGTCATGACCAGGGAGAGGATGACCATAGTCACCAGCATCTCCACCAGGGTAAAGCCGGCGGATGGGTATTTCGGGCGTGGGCTCATGGCTGAGCCACCACGGTGGTGACGTCTATCGCTTGGCCCAAAGTAGGCTCCGTGACCCGGACGGTGACGATGGTGTAATCACGCGGCGGGGCGTTGCCGGTTACGCGCGATACGGTGGTCACCCGCCTCATGTTGGGATAGCCAGGGAAACCGACCTGAGTCCCGGCCCAGGCCGCGGCGAGCGTGGTATAGCTCGGGTCCATATCGACCAGGCTGATCTGCTCCCGCGCCACCTCCGCTGCCACCGTTCTCACGGTGGAGGTCGAGACCGTGTGGAGGAACTGGCCGGTGTACCGGGCTACACTGATCAGCACGGTGGTCAGGATCACTACGGCCAGCATGACCTCGATCAGGGTGAAGCCGCGCCGTTCCATTTAATGGCCTTCCTTCCAGGCGCCGGTGGCATAGGAGAACCAGACCGCCCGGCCGGTGGCCCGGGTGACTTCCACAGCTCTGACGTCGGCAGTCCGGCCCACGCTGAGCCCATCGATGGTGGTGAGATAAACGCCGCCGTTCTCATTGGCAGTTCCGTCGCGGTGGAAGACCACGATCGGAAGCAGCCCTTGAGTTCTGGTGAAATTCACGGTGGCCCCTCCCATCGCCCGAGCCGGGGCGGCACCGCGGCCGAAAGTCATACCCTCGGGGAGGGCGGTGGCCGTCACTCGCTCGTTGAAGTTGATGAT
Source organism: Gemmatimonadales bacterium (assembly GCA_035997125.1). GTDB lineage: Bacteria > Gemmatimonadota > Gemmatimonadetes > Gemmatimonadales > GWC2-71-9 > CAVVWJ01. The sequence continues at coordinate 23,196 of DASYIX010000029.1, read as the reverse complement.
GTTGTCGTTGGTGGAATCTTCGTGGATCCGCAGCTCGTTGTTGGCTACATCGAACGCCACTCGAGTATCGGCTTGCCGGCTGATGGCTTGACGCTGGGCGTAGATCAGCGCCGAGGTAACCACCTGGGCACCTGAATTGGCCCGATAGGTCGAGACTCCGGAGCGGGGTATGGCTATTCCCACCATGAGTCCGATGATGACGATGACCGTGAGCGCTTCGATCAGGGTGAACCCCCGGCGGTCGTAATACCGTGGCCGCGGGAGCGCTCCGGTCTGGCGGTTCGTATGGTCGGTCATCTACTGCCTCCAAGTCCGATCGGCAGTCGCAGAAGTCGACGGCGTTTGTAGCAGGAGAGGGGCTTTGTTTCGATCCGGTAAAGAGCAGGAAGGGTGCCTGGCTGATCTGAAATACAAAGCGTTGCCGTGGTGGATCTTACGTCGTTACACTCTGGCTTCTGGTAGTGAAGAAAACTTCGCAGTCGAGCCACTCTTTGCAGATTGCTTCCGCCAGGCCTTGCATCACCTTGTCAGGGGATGTCAAGTGTTCTCGAAATTGACGTATCATTGAGCCATGCGCTCCCGCGAACGCATCCTCGCCAACCTCGAGGCGATCTACCGCGAATCGTATGACCGGGCCAAGCAGGCCTCGGACAACGGGCGGATGATCGACCTGGACAGCGCCTATATGCGGGACCAGCTGATGCTGGAGATCCTGCTCGACATCCGAGACCTCTTCTCGGTGGCGCCCGCCGCGTCCGGTGGAAGCGCGCTGGAGAAGCTGGAAGCCCTCCGCCGGCTCACCAAGTTTCCCTGAAAGCCACGTCTGCCATGCTGCGACCCCCTCAGGCCCTTTGGGCCGCCATAGGCCTGGCCGGATTCCTCGGATCCAGCGCCGTGCCCACCTCCAGACCTGCCGACCTCGTCATCTACGGGCGAGTGTGGACCGGAGACTCCTCAAGGCCCTGGGCCCGGGCGGTCGCCATCAGTGGCAGCAAGATCGCGCAGGTGGGTGACAGCGCCACGGTCGCCCGGATGATCGGGCCGGCCACAAAGGTGCTGGGCGATGGGAAGGGTATGGTGGTCCCCGGTTTCATGGATGGGCACGTGCATCTGTTGAGCGCCGGCTTTCAGCTGGCCCGAATCCAGCTGAGAGACGTCAACACGCCGCGGGAGTTTATCCTCAGGCTCAAGCAGCATGCCGCCACCCTGAAGCCGGGCGAGTGGATCACCGGTGGAGATTGGGATCACGAGCGCTGGCCCGGCGCGCCGCTGCCCGAGCGAAGCTGGATCGATTCGGTCACGCCCAACAATCCAGTGTTCGTCAACCGGGTCGACGGCCACATGAGCCTCGCTAACAGCGCTGCGCTTCGCCTGGCGCATGTCAGCAGAATGACTTCGGATGTCCCCGGTGGGACGATCGTCCGCGACCCCCGCACCGGCGAGCCCACGGGGGCCCTCAAGGACAATGCGCGGGACTTGGTCGAGCGGGTCAGGCCCATCCCCTCTCCTGCTCAAAGCGATTCGGCGCTCGCCCGAGCCATGCGCTGGGCTGCAGCCCGCGGGGTCACCAGCGTTGCGACCATGGCGGATGACCCGGGAACCCTGGCCATCGGCCCATCATGGCGCGAGCTGGCCACCTTGAAGCGAGCGCATCGTCGCGGCAGCATGCTGACTCGGGTGACGATCTATGTCTCTCTCGAAGCCTGGCGCGGGATGGCTGACAGCTTGCGGGCGGATGGGCCGGGGGATGATTGGCTCCGCTCCGCCGGAGTGAAGGGGTTCGTCGACGGCTCACTCGGCTCCCGGACTGCGCTGTTCTACGAGGACTATGACGATGCGCCCGGTACGAGGGGGCTCTTTGTGACTCTCGAGGACTCGCTCCGAGCCTGGATCGGCGGAGCAGATTCAGCCGGGCTTCAGGTTGCCGTTCATGCCATCGGGGAGCGCGCTAACGGTGTCCTGCTTTCCATTTACGATAGCGTGGCCCGGGCGCACGGTGACCGTGACCGGCGCTTCCGAATCGAGCACGCCCAGCACCTCCGGCAACAGGACATCGGCAGGCTGGCCCGCAGCGGTGTGATCGCCTCGATGCAGCCCTACCATGCCATCGATGACGGCCGCTGGGCGGAAAAGCGGATTGGACCCGAGCGGATCAAGACCACCTATGCGTTCCGCTCCCTGCTCGACGACCGCGCGCACCTTGGATTCGGGTCCGATTGGACCGTGGCTCCGCTCGACCCCATCCTCGGCATCTACGCGGCGGTCACCCGCCGGACCCTGGACGGCAAGAACCCCGCCGGGTGGGTGCCGGAGCAAAAGATCACTGTGGAAGAGGCGCTCCGGGCCTACACCAGCGCCAATGCGTACGGCGTGTTTGCCGAGCGAAGCCGGGGCAAGCTGGTGCCAGGGTACCTGGCAGACCTGGTGGTCCTGGATCAGGACCTGACCGCGATTTCACCCGCCGACATCGAGAAGGCTCAAGTACTTGCGACCGTGGTGGGAGGGCGACTCGTTTTTCAGCGGTAGCCGCCTGCCCGGCCGGCCCTTCGCCCGCTATCTTCCATGCGTCGTATCCACTGTTTGTGACCGTGACCCCGAACCCCGAGCTCCATGGCCACACGCACTTCGGGCCGCGCCAAAAGCTCCACCAAGCTGGAAAAGGCCGAGCTGCTCGATCTCTACCGGTTGATGCTGCTGGCCCGTCGGATCGACGATAAGGAGATCCAGCTCAAGCGGCAGAACAAGATCTTCTTCCAGATTTCCGGCGCCGGGCACGAGGGCGTGCTGGCGGCCGCCTCCAAGGTCTTCCGGCCCTCCTACGACTGGTTTTACACCTACTATCGCGACCGCGCACTCTGTCTCGGCCTGGGCATGACCCCTACCGAGCAACTCCTCTCCGCCGTTGGAGCGGCGGACGACCCCAACTCCGGCGGGCGCCAGATGCCCTCCCACTGGGGGCACAAGGACCTCAACATCGTAAGCGCCTCCAGCCCGACTGGAACTCAGTTTCTTCAGGCGGTCGGCTGCGCGGAGGCCTGGCTGCGCTACTCCCGCATCGATGGGATTCCTGATAAAGACCAGCTGATTCGGGGCGATGAGGTGGTTCTCTGCACCACCGGGGACGGCACCACGAGCGAGGGGGAGTTCTGGGAAGCGTTGAACACAGCCACCAATCTGAAGCTGCCGGTGGTCTTCCTGGTGGAAGACAACGGCTATGCCATCTCGGTCCCGGTCGAGGTAAACACCCCGGGTGGCTCGGTGTCCAAGCTGCTCACCGGCTTCCCCGGCTTGTTCATCCAGGAGGTGGACGGGTGCGACGTGCTCGCCTCCTTCGACGTGTTGGTCACGGCGGTGGACTACGCCCGCGCCAGGAAGGGCCCGGCGCTGGTGCACGCCAAGGTCATTCGGCCCTACAGCCATTCGCTATCGGACGACGAGGTGCATTACCGTCCACCCGCCGAACGTCAGGCCGATGCCGAGCGAGACCCGCTCGCGCGTTTTCCCCGGTACCTGCTGGAGCAGGCGATCGCGACTCAGGCTGAGCTGGATCTCATCGCCCGCCAGGTAGAAGAGGAAGTTCAGGTCGCGGCCGAGGTGGCTCTGGCCTCCCCCCAGCCGGGCACGGACACGGTCTACCAGTACGTGTACTCGCCCGATGTCGATCCGACCTCGGAGCAGTTCGACACCGAGGACGATCCCCGGTTCGTAGGCGATCCCACCACCATGGTCGACCTGCTCAACATCTGTCTCCGGGACGAGATGGCACGGGATCCCCGGATTGTGGTCTTCGGCGAGGACGTGGCGGATTGCAGCCGGGAGAAGAACCTGGGAGATGTGAAGGGCAAGGGCGGGGTGTTCAAGGTGACCTGGGGGCTGCAACGAGCGTTCGGCGCCGACCGGGTCTACAACTCACCTCTGGCAGAGGCCAACATTATCGGCCGGGCCATTGGTCTGGCCACCAGGGGACTCAAGCCGGTGGTCGAGATCCAGTTCTTCGACTACATCTGGCCGGCCTACATGCAGCTGCGCAACGAGCTGGCCCTCATGCGCTGGCGCTCGAACAACGCCTTCTCGGCTCCGGTAGTGGTGCGAGTGACCTACGGCGGGTATCTGAAGGGTGGCTCGGTGTATCACTCCCAGACCGGCGCCGCGGTGTTCACCGGCGTGCCCGGCCTTCGGGTCGTCTGCCCGTCCACCTCGCTCGACGCCAACGGTCTCCTGCGCACGGCCATCCGCTGTGAGGACCCGGTCCTCTTCCTGGAGCACAAGCACCTCTATCGGCAGACCTATAACAAGGCGCCGAACCCGGGACCCAACTTCATGATCCCGTTCGGCAAGGCCAAGGTGGTGCGGCGCGGCAGCGACCTCACCGTGGTGACCTACGGAGCGGTAGTCCAGCGCACGCTCCTGGCGGCGAAAGCCATGGAAGACCAGCATGGGGTGAGCGTGGAGGTCATTGACCTTCGGTCGCTGTCCCCGGTGGACTGGGAGACCATCTACGACTCGGTGCGGAAAACCAACCGGGTGATCGTAGCCTACGAGGATTCTCTATCGTGGGGGTACGGCGCCGAGATCGCCGCGAGGATTGCGGATGAGACCTTTGCCCACCTGGACGCCCCGGTCAAGCGAGTGGCGGCCACCGACACCTTCGTCGCCTACGCGCCCGAGTTGGAGGACGTCATCCTGCCGCAGGTGGAGAGCTTGAAGCGCGCGATGCAGGAGATAATGGCCTTCTAAGAGATGTCACCCTGAGCGGTCGCTTTGCTCCCTCCGGGTGACATCGGACTGTTTATTTCAGCGCCTCTCTGATCTCCCCAGCCGCCGCAATGGCGTTGTCCACGTCCCGCGAGAGTGCCTTGGCCTGCTGAGTGGCCTGGGTGATGTCCCCCAATACCGCCGCCACGCCGGCTGAACGCAGCCGGAGCAGATCGAATCGCACATTCTGCATGGCCAGCACGCACGACTCCAGATGGCTGGCCACCTGACTGCGGCGTCCCCGTAAATCCGAAATAGTCTGCCGCTGGCGCTCCAGCAAGCGGAGCCGGCGAGCCCGCTCGGGATCATCCGGCTCCCGGGCCAGCCCCGCAATCCGTTCATCAATGGCCGCGAGGCCCTCCGAGTCCAGGTTGCTGTCCATGGCGTGCAGGGTTCGGGCGAGGTCGCTGGCCCGCTCGTACAACGCATGGACCGTCTCCTGGACCTCGGGGAGCATCTTTCGCTCGGATGACGGCAGCTTGGCCAGGAGCTTGATGATCGCGAGGCGGTCGTCGTGCACCTGCATCACCGCCGGCAGATTCGCTCCGTACTCTTCGGCGGTGGGGATCGGCAGCGGGCGGGAGCTTCGCCCTCCCTTGACCATGGTGGTCTCGACCGCATCGTGGGCCGGCGGACGACTCAGCACGTCACGCCAGCTGTACCCCGACGACCAGAGGGTGGCGTAGTTCCGAAGTAGCCCGATTCCCATTCCGAACATGGGGAAGAGGAACCATGGATGCTCGATTCCGGTGGCGACGTTGATCCCCATGCAGCCCGCCGAGACCGCGGCCCAGCTGGCAAACTGGCCCCGAACCTTCTGAATTATCTTCGGCTCACCGGTGTCGGGCACCGGGGGTTGGCCCCCTCTCTCCCGGCGCAACTGCTTCCGCTGCTGCCGGGCGAGATCGCGCGGACGCCGCAGTTCGGGCAGAGGACGGGGGCTGAAGGGGCCCGAGGCGCTGGCGCTTCCAGTGGCTCGAGGGCGAACGGGACGCCGGCCGGCGTCGGCCGCCCTCGACGCCGTGGTCGGCCGGTAGCCGTTGACAACCCGGCTCTCCAGCGCCCGCCGAAGCGAGTCAGCGGTGGGCCAGCGGTTTTCCGGATCCTTTTCCAAACAGCGCGCGACAGCTAGAGCTAGATCCTCGGGAGCGTCCGGGCGCTTCTTGCGCAGATCCGGCGCGGGCTCGGTGATCTGCTTCATCAGGATCCCGGCCACCGAAGGCGCGCTGAAGGGCAGCTCCCCGGTCAGCATCTGGTAGGCGACCACACCCAGGCTGTACAGATCGGAGCGACCGTCGATGTCGCGCTCCCCGGCCGCCTGTTCGGGGCTCATGAAGGATGGCGTCCCGATGGCCACACCCACGCCGGTGAGCGTTGCCCCCGAGGTGGACGACAGCGCCTTGGCAATCCCGAAGTCGGTGACCATCACCCGGCCCCGGGTTCCTTCTAGGAGGATGTTGTCGGGCTTGATGTCGCGGTGGATGACCGAGAGCGAATGGGCGGCGCTGAGCGCATCGGCCGTCTCTTTCATGATCCGGCGGACTTCTTCCAGCGGCAGCGGGCCCCGGCGGCGGATCCGGGCGGCCACCGACTCGCCGTCGACGTAGCCCATGACGAAATACACCAGCCCCTGGCCCTCGCCGACGGTGTGAATCGGTACGATGTGAGGATGGGAGAGGCGGGCCGCGGTCTGGGCTTCGCGGGTAAAGCGCTGCCGGATATCCTGCTGGAAGGCGAGCTCGGGCGGGAGGACCTTGATGGCCACCCTCCGCTGCAGCCGCTCGTCTCGTGCGCGGTACACCACGCCCATCCCGCCGCGGCCGATCTCACCTTCTATGGTATAGGCGTCCCCCAAGGCCTCGGCGAGCCGGGCAGGCAGCGGCTTGGCGGTGGAATCGGTCATCGCCGCACCGCCCTAGCGGTTGGGAAAAGGCTGATGCAACATGGCAACCAATCTGTACCCGCGCTCCGGTGTGGGCAACGAGTGGGAGCTGGGAGCTAGGAGCCAGGAGCTTGGCTTGCGATGACTGATCCCCATCTCCCATCCCGACGCCATATTGGCAGCCCACCCCAGGAAACTGGGCCGCAAGGCAGTCTCGGTATTCCGGATGGCCGAATCGGGAACCAAAGGGCGCCCTAAACCCTTCTGTTTAGGCGCTCAGAAGGTCTCTGGTGAGTTTCTGAGACTGGCACAGTGGGTGCACTTCACCTACCGATCTAGCGTTGGACTGTCATTTTGCCCCGATTCTGGGGCTTTGTTAGGAGTGCTTTGAATGGCCGAACGATTGACTTTGCCCGTCCTACCCTTGAGGGAAGTCGTCCTCTTTCCTGGTGTCACAGCGCCGATCGGCGCCGGTCGCCCCGCCACCCTGCGCGCCATCGAGGCCGCGCTGGCGAGCCCGGAGCGGTTGGTATTCGCGGTCTCCCAGCGTCAGAACGTAGAGAGCGTGACTTCGGACGCGCTCTATACCATCGGGACGATCGCCCGCATCGGACAGCTTCAGCGCGGTCTTTCCGGCATGCAGCTGCTGCTCCATGGGGAGAAGCGCGGCATTGCCATACACTACAGTGAGAAGGACGGATACCTCCAGTCGGTAGTGCGGGAAGCCGAGGAGATGCTTCCGATCAGCCCGGAGGACCCCGCCTTTGTCGCCTTGCACCGGGAGGCCCGGGTTCGGGCCGCCGAGCTGGGCCAGAAATCCGGCCTGCCTGACGAAGTCGTGCAGCAGGTGCTCGCCGGCGTGAACGAAGCCGGCAAGTTCGCCGATCTCGTCGCCGGGTATATCGACATTACCCCAGCCCAGCGGCAAATGCTGCTGGAGACTCTGAGCGTGGAAGAGCGGCTCCGGCGGGTGCTGGTGCACATGCAGCGCCAGATCGGGGTCCTCGACGCGCAGGAAGACATCAAGTCGCAAGTCCAGGAAGAGCTGGGCGAGCGGCAGCGGGAGATGTTCCTCCGCGAGCAGATGAAGACCATCCAGCGGGAGTTGGGTGAGGGAGACGAGCGGGACGATCTCGAGGAGCTAAAGGAGACGCTCGCCGCGCTCGACCTCCCGCCGGAGGCTAGAAAGGAAGTCGACCGCGAGTTTGGCCGGCTGAGCCGGATCGGGCGCGAGTCGATGGAATCGCAGGTGATCCGGACGTTCCTGGAGAACATTGCCGAGCTGCCGTGGAACGAGCGCAGCAAGGAGCATCTGGAGCTGCCCGCCGCGCAGCGGATTCTGGATGAGGATCACTACGCCCTGGGAGACGTGAAGGACCGGGTACTGGAGTTTCTGGCCGTTCGCCAGCTGCGGCTGCAAATGGAGTCGCGCGAGCCGGCCGCTGATTCCGGCGGCGATGGTGCGGGGACCCTTGAGGAAGCCAAGGCCGGTCACAAGGCGGAGGAAGTGGCTGCGGGAGAGTCGACCGACGTGCCCCAGGCCACCGCAACCGTCCCGGCGCCGAATGCGCCTCCCAAGGGGAACGAAGACGATCGCATTGCCAAGGGCCCTATCCTGTTGTTCGTTGGCCCACCAGGCGTCGGCAAGACCTCGGTCGCGAAGTCGATCGCCCGGGCAATGGGACGGAAGTACGTCCGGATCTCGCTCGGCGGCGCACGGGACGAGGCTGACGTCCGGGGACACCGCCGGACCTACGTCGGCGCCATGCCGGGTCGCATCATCCAGGGAATGAAGCAGGCCGGAACCAAGAACCCGGTGTTTCTCCTGGACGAGGTGGACAAGCTGGGAATCTCCTTCCAGGGAGACCCTGCCAGCGCGCTACTCGAGGTGTTGGACCCAGCCCAGAACGACTCGTTCGTGGACCACTACCTCGGCGTGCCCTTCGACCTGAGTGAAGTCCTGTTCATTGCGACGGCGAACTTCATTCAGAACATTCCCGGTCCGCTGCTCGACCGGATGGAAGTCGTGGAGTTCGCCGGTTACACCGAGCGGGAAAAGTCGGAGATCGCCCGGAAATATCTCATCCCGAGGCAGTTCAGTGAGAATGGGGTGATCCCGGATCAGCTGACGATCACCGACGAGGCGCTGTCGGAGGTCATCACCAGCTATACCCGCGAGTCCGGGGTGCGGCAGCTCGAGCGTGAGATCGGCCGGCTGGCCAGGAAGGTGGCTCGGAAGATCGCGGCCCAGGAAGTCGAGCGGCTCACCATTGACCGCGAGATGGTCGACGATCTGCTGGGACGTCCCAAGGTTCATCCGGAGAAGATGGCCCGGGAGGATGAGGTCGGGGTGGCAACCGGGATGTACTACACGCCGACCGGCGGCGACATCATGTTCGTCGAGGCGTCGACCATGCGTGGCAAAGGCGAGCTGGTGCTGACCGGCCAACTCGGCGATGTCATGAAGGAGTCGGCCCGAGCCGCTTGGACCTACGCCAGGTCTCACGCGGCAGCGTTGCAGATTGCGGACGAGATGTTCGACCGGGACATTCACATTCACGTCCCGGCCGGTGCCATCCCCAAGGATGGTCCGTCGGCCGGCGTCACGATGGCGTCGGCGGTGGTGTCCGCTTTGTCCGGGCGCGCCGTCCGGCATGACATCGCGATGACGGGGGAGATCACGCTCCGCGGTCGGGTGCTTCCCATCGGAGGCGTGAAGGAAAAGGTCCTCGGCGCGGTTCGGGCCGGACTCACTCGGATCATTTTGCCGAAGGAGAACGAGCCTGACCTGGAGGATCTGCCGAACGAAGTGCGCGACCGGATCGAGGTGTTCCTGGTCCAAGAGCTGGGCGAAGTACTGGCCTTCACTCTTCGGGGCGCCACCTTCCGGGAAGGCCGGCTCCTCTTTGGAGACGAGAAGAACCCCCGTGACGTGCTGCCGCTCTCAGGGGGCTTCCGCCACTAGGCGGGCAAGCGGGTAAGCTGAATAGGCAGGAAGTAAAAAGACCTCTGGCATGTGCGCCGGGGGTCTTTTGCTACCTACTTACCCGCCGACCCGCCTCACGGCCCCACTGACCCGGTGTCCTGCTTGCCTCCCCTCCTCAGCGCACGATCGGCTGCCTGGGCGAGTTCTGCAGCGGTGGTCCCGTCGCGAGGAAAGACTGCCGAGCCGACTCTCACGGGCAGGGGAATGATCTCTCCTCCGGTGGTCTTCGCCGGTTGCTCGCCAAGGACCTGGTGCAGCTTGTCCGCCAGGACCGCCGCCCCGCTGGCGCTGGAGCCACGCAGCAGCATCCCGAATGCCTCCCAGCCATATCTCCCGATGACGTCGCTCGCCCTCACGTTGGAGCGGAAGACGCCGGCGACGTGCAGCAGGATCTCCTCTCCCGCCCGGGGTCCGAGCCGCTCGCTGAGCCGGCGGAAGCCGTCGAGCTCGAACAGCACGAAAGCGAGCGGCTCTCCATGGCGCTGGCTGAAGTCGACCGCACTTTCCAGCTCGGCCATTAACGTGGCGTGATTGAGGAGGCCGGTGAGGCCATCGCGGTGTATCATCTCCCGCAATCGGCGGCCCCGAGTCGCGTGCGCGATCACCATCTGCACCAGCAACTCCGAGCTGGCCGAGCTGGGAAAGTAGTCGTCGGCACCGGCTTTGAGCGCCGAAATTCGATCGCCGATGCTTTCCTCCCCGATAAAAATCACCGGCAGTAAGTGGAAGCGAGGGTCCTGCTGGACCATGCGCGCGAGGGCGAATCCGTCGGAGCCTGGCAGCCTGGTCTCCATCAGCAACAGATCGGGGAGCTCACGTTCCAGTGTGTCGAGGATGGCGTGAGCGGGCAGACAGCGGGTGACCCGGACGTGCGCTTGTTCCAAGGCCGAGATGTGTCCGGCCACCATGGTCGGGTCGTGGTGCGCCAGCAGAACGCTGGAGGGAGGCGGGCCGATCCGGGCAAAGGTGCGCGCATATCGCGGCAGCTTTTGCTCCACCTGCTCGACCGGAAATACCGCATCTACCCCGGCGGCGACGGCGCGGAGCCGGTCCACTGGCCGAAGCGTCTCCACCAAGACCACAGCCCCCGGTCTCCGGTAGGGGCTGTTGGTCCAGGCCGAGGCGATGGCCGATAGATCGCCATCGCCAGCTTCTCCACCGATAACAATCAAATGGGGCAGCTCCTCCACTGGAGTGGCACCGGGGTCGTCCTGCCGGGTGGAGAACCGTACGTCGTAGCCGGCGGCCTCGAGCTCCTGGGCAATGCGCTCGCGCTGGGGGCTGGGTCGCATGATGACGAGCGCCCGCGGTACCGGAGCCGGAGGCTCTCCTCCTGCGGTCGGGAGCTGGGTTGCTGCTCGAGCCACCGCTTTGGTCAGCCGCTCAACGATTGACGAGAGCCCAGTGGTATCAGCCGGCGCCGGATGCGCCATGAGCCACCGCTCTGCCTCCTGCGCAATGGCGCTCAGGGCGCTAAACCCAAAGGAGCCCCCGGATCCCGCCAGTCGGTGGAGCCGGGCTCGGAGCGACCCGGCCGCATCGAGCGAACCCTGGCTCAACGCCTTGATGTCTACTCGCAGCTCTTCCAGCCGTCCCGGCATCGAAGCCAGGTACTCGCGCTGAAGCTCCAGCAGGGCCGGGTCGAGCTGATCAGTCATTGGCGCTGAACCGTTCCAGGGCCAGCCGCGCCGCCGCGATGAAGGCAGGGGCGGTACTCCAGTGGCCCCGCACATCGTTGCCGGTGCGGGCACCGACGACCGCGCTCCGGTCGTCGATGACCGCGATGATGGGCATGCCCGGCCACCGGTGCTCCCGGGTCACCACCTCGACGCGGGCGAAGTCCAGATCAACTGCCCCAGTCGACCAGAGTGAGACCGCTATCCCGGACGAGACTGGGCGGCGTAATGCTGGAGCGACAAGAGGGTAAGCATCGGGTGGGACGAGCAAGAGTACCGATTGGGTAGCTCGGGCGACATCGTGGGTGATGAGCTGGAGCGCCGCCCTGCCCGATTCGATTTCCACCACGGCAGGCGTGTTGGGCACCGAAATCTCTTCCAGCTCGGTGCTGAGCCGTTCGAGAGCAAGGCCATGGTTGTTCGAGATCCGGGCGATCAACCCGGCCGGCGCCTCGGGCCGGTACCGTTTGGGTCGGCTGCCCTCCACTCGGGCTGCTCCCTTGGCCACGAGCCCCTCAAGGGCGCTATAGGCGTTGGCCCGAGCCAGGCCGGCTGTCCTGGCGATGGCGTAGCCGGTGCCCGGCCCGCTGGTCAGCAGGACCTCATAGACATGGGACTCAGTGGGAGTGAAGCCGAAGCTGGTGAGATCGAGGCGCATGGGTAGTAGTATTGCGTACTACCCGCTCGGATGCAACGGGCTACGAGTAGCTCAGGGACCAACCCAGCACCTTTGCTATCAACGCTAGCCTGAAGGTGATATCGATCTCCCGACCCGCGGTGGTTTTGGCATCCAGGTGCAGCGGGTAGTAATGATAGGTGATCTTGTTCCCCGGCTTAGGTTGGGAGCGCAAGTTCTTGGGCCGCCAGACCCCGAGCTCATCACAATCCTTCAGCAAGCGCCCCAGAACCTTGGTAGCGACTGGGGCCCATTCCAGCGCCCCCATCCGAGCCAGAAGCTCGATGTAGTGCAGGGCCAGCGGAATATCCTTGGGAATTCCCTTGGGGTCGGCGTCGATCGGATCACCCAGAATCAGATGCTGCGGCCGGACCGTCTTCTTGCCCACCTGAATCACAAACGCCTTCTTCGGTGCGGGCTGCGCTAGGTAGTGGCCGAGCCGCTCGGTGAACCCGGCCCGCTCCCGCTGAAGGTTCGGCATGGACGCCAGCATCGCGACAGAATACCAGCTCGGCGGGTACGCCTCGGGATGGAGCGCTATCTGCTTGCCAGCCTTGATGAAAGGCTTCTCGGCCAAAGGGCTGCGAAGGAACTGGGAAATGGCGTTCGCGACTTTGTGGCCCGACCCCCGGAGTCGGGGGTCATCGGCATACCCGGCCTCCGCGAGTGCCGCCGAGGCTGCCTCGCGCATGATGCCCCGGGCCCAGGCTTCCGCTTCGGGGTCCGACTTTACCGACTTTTGAAATTCGAAGAGGAGGAAAGGGTCCTCGTCCCGGGACAACAAACGGAACAGAACCCGGTCCGCGAGCTTGAATGGACGGCCGGTTCTGGGCCATTCGAGCTGCAGGAGCCGGCGGTATTGAGGGATAGTGCCGACATCCTTGATTCCCTGGGCCGCCGAGGTTGCGAGCCCCAGCAGGTTCCCCCCCCAGATCCCGTTGTCCTTCTGTTTCTTCACCACACCCACCGCGGTCTTGGAGTCGGCAATGGCGAGTTGCGCCGCCTCGATCACCTCTGGAGCGGCATATCCCTCCAGTGCGAGCTCGCGGTAAGTGCGGTACCGAATTGACGCCCCGGCATTTTCCAGCAGCCAGGTGAGCGGGATCCGATGCTCGGAAGGCAGGTCCAGAATTGCTCCCGGGGGACGGTGGGCAGGCGCGAGCGGCGGTGAAGATAGCCGAGGGTTAGAAGGTGCGGAAGGAGCGAGCGCCGCACCTTCCACCTTTTACCGCTCTTTCTGCCGCTCTTCCCCCGCCTGCCGGAACTCCGACTGCGCATTCCATTGAGGCTGGGTCGGCGCGTTTGCTACGGCCACTGCTGTACGCACGATGACGCGAAGCTGTTGAGCGGCGCCGTCGTACTGGAAGGATGGCAGAACCTCATCACTGGGTTGGTGATACCGCTTGTCGGTGTACTCGTTCTTCTTCTGTTCCCCGTAGCCGGCGGGCTGGCCAACGTAGTCGAGCCCGTTTTCGATGGAGGTTCCCGGGACGCCCGCCCGGGCAAAGGGAAAATGATCCGAGCGGAAGTACCCGCCCCGGATGAGGGCGTCCCGATTCACACTGACCCGGAGACCTTCGGCAGCCGCAGCCCGGGTAAAGACAGCTCCCAAGGAAGACTGATCCAAACCGAGGGCCGACACGTCGCGAGTTTTCCCGTAGAGATTCATCACATCCATGTTCAGGATTGCCGCCAGGTGGCTCAGCGGGATGGGTGGCTTGGCGATCAGTGCCTGCGACCCGAGCAATCCGGACTCCTCCGCGGTGAACCCCACGAACATGAGGGATCGACCGGGGCGCACGCCGCTTCTGGCGAAAGCCTCGGCAGTCGCCAGCACGGCCGCGGTCCCCGAGGCATTGTCCTCCGCCCCATTGTAGATCGAATCACCAGCTACCGGGACACCGATGCCGAAGTGGTCGTAGTGGCCGCCGATCAGAACGGCCTCGCGCGCGAGAGGGCCTCGCCCGGGCAGCCGGCCGACGACGTTGCTGGTCTCCGACCGGCTTATGGCGCTCCGCACGGACGCTTCTACCTGCAGGCGGAGCGGAAGGGCCCGAAATTGCCGGGTGGCGGCCTCGTCCATCAAGGCGTTCAAATCCTGTCCTGCCTGGCGGAACAGGCGGGTGGCGGCCTCCTGACTCAGCCATCCGGCAACGACGAGAGATGTGGGAGGGACCTCGATTCGAACCTGGGGTCCGGTCCAGCTCGACTTGACCGTGGTCCACGGATAGGTGGCGCTCTCGGTGGTATGTACCAGGAGGATGCCGGCGGCACCCTGGCGTTGGGCCTCTTCGATCTTGTAGGTCCAGCGACCATAGTAGGTGAGGATGGGTCCTCGAAAGATCGTGCTGTCGCGAAGGCCCGGATCGTTCACCAGGACAACCACGATCTTGTTCTTTACGTCCAGATCCTTGTAATCGTCCCAGTTGTATTCCGGCGCCACGATGCCGTACCCCACGAAGACCAGCTCGCCGGTGGCCGTGACGGTCGAATCATTGCGCATGGACCAGAGGACGTAGTCGTCGCGGTAGGCCAAGTCACTCGAGTTGGGTCCCTGGACCCTCAAGGTAGGATTAGGGGTCAGGGTAATGATGGGGACGTGGTGATAGTAGGTCCCGCTGTCTCCGGCGGGTTCCAGTCCCAGGCGCTCGAACTGAGCAGCGATGTACTTGGCCGCGAGCTCGCCGCCCCGTGTGCCCGGCCTACGTCCTTCCAGGGCGTCATCCGCGAGGAACTCCAGATGGGCCCGGAGAACTCGAGGGTCCACGGCTCGAGCGACGCGGGTTGCCTGGTTCGGGGTCTGGGCGAGCAGGTCCCGACCTGCGGGGAGCGGGGGCAAGCACATGCCAGCGAGCAGAGCGAAGCGCAAATGCATGGTATTTCCTTGCAAAAGTCAGATAAGAGACGAGGGGCAAAGCTGAGCAAGCACGCAGTCACCACACCTCGGCCGCCGGGCAATGCAGATCTGTCTGCCATGAAAGATGAGCAGGTGAGAGAGAAGACCCCAGTCCTCCTGAGGGAATAGCCGCATCAGGTCCTGCTCGATCTTGACCGGATCGGTTTCGCGGGTCAGGCCGAGCAATCCACTGAGGCGGGTGACATGGGTATCGACGGTGACGCCCTCATTGATCTCGTAAGCGTTTCCCAGAATGACGTTCGCGGTCTTCCGCCCGACCCCGGGCAGCTTCCGGAGCTGTTCCATCGTCCGGGGCACCTCACCGCCGTAGTCGGCCACCAGCGCCTGGGCCATGCCGATGAGGCTTCTCGTCTTGTTGCGAAAGAAACCGGTGGATCTGATGATCTCCTCCACCTCGGATGGCTCCGCCTGAGCTAAATCGAATGCGGTAGGGTAGCGGGCGAAGAGGGTCGGGGTGACCAAGTTCACCCGCGCGTCGGTGCACTGGGCCGACAGGATGGTGGCGCAGAGCAGCTCGAAAGCATTTCGGTAGTTGAGCGCGCAGCGCGCGTCGGGGTAAGCCTCCTTGAGCCGAGAGAGGATGTCGGGGGCGGACGGGCGGACGGGCGGAGGGGCGGACGGTTGGCGGCGCCTAAGTGCTCCCTGCTTCAGGACAGAACCCTTTTTCAGCGCTCGTCCGCCAGTCCGGCCGTCCGCCCGTCCGCCCCGCTTCACCGCCTCCTCCTGGCGTAGGCGACGAAATCTCCCACCGGGCGCGCATTCAAGATGTCGTTCGGCCCGAGCCAACCCTTCCTGGCCATTCCCACTCCATAGTCCACATAGCCGAGGCCCGCGACGCTATGGGCATCCGCGCCAATCGAAATTGCAACGCCGCTCTCTTTGGCTTTGCGAAGCACCCGCCAGTCGAGATCGAGCCGGTGCGGATCGGCGTTGATCTCCAGGGCGACTCCGGTGGCGGCCGCCTTCTCCATTACCGCGTCCAGATCGATTGGGTAGGGATCTCTCGAGAGCAGTAGCCGGCCGGTCGGGTGCCCTATAATCGTGAGAAATGGATTGTCCATCGCCGCCAGCATTCGAGCGGTCATGTCCTTCTCATCCATATTGAAGCGGCTGTGAACCGAGGCAATGACAAAGTCGAGCCGCTCCAGCACCCGCTCGTCGTAGTCGACCCTCCCGTCCTGGAGGATGTCCGCTTCGATGCCTTTCAGGACCCTGAATCCCTCCAGCCGTGCATTGACCTCGTCAATTTCGTCGGCCTGGCGGGCTAAATCGTCGGGACGAAGCCCTCCGGCATACGCCGCAGCCTGGCTGTGATCGGTGACTCCCAGATAGTCGTAACCTGCGGCCCGGCACGCCAACGCCAACTCCTCGACCGTGTTGGAACCGTCGGAGTAGCTGGTGTGACAATGGAGAAAACCCTTTACGTCGCTCCGGGTCACCAGCTGGGGCAACTGGCCGTTTGCAGCCGCGGCGACTTCGCCTCTGCCCTCGCGGATCTCGGGCGGAATGAGGCTGAGACCGAGCGCCTGATAGAAGGTCGCTTCGTCCGGGGTGGCCACGAACTGGCTGCCCCGCCAGAGGGCCGCGCCGTTGAGGGTAAATCCTCGGTCCGCCGCGTGAGCGGCCAGCTCCCGCAGGTGGCCTTCGCTACCCGTGGCCTGGACCAACACTGCCCCGGCATTGACGGGAGTCGTGGCCACGATCTGGGCACTGGCGCCACCCGCGAACCTGAGGGTCAGGCGGCGCTCATCCTGGCCGGCGAACTCATGAACTCCTGGCAGCTGGCTCAGCCGCCGGAACAGCTCGGCCGGGGAAGATTCGGCGACCAGGACGATGACGAGGTCCTTCACCACCTCGGAGCAGCGGCGAACGTCGCCGGCGATGATGGCGTTGGTGACCCCGGGAAGGCGTTCCAGGGCAGCTCGCAGACCTTCGGCCTCGTCCGCGGCGTGGTGCGAGAGCCGGAACGCGGTTGCCTGGCGCAGAAAGGCGATTGCCTTGAGGATGTTTTCCGAGGTGCGTGGCCCGAAGCGGGGCAACTTGGCGAGGCGCCCGTCGTGTGCGGCCGCTTCCAGCTCGGGGAGCGAGTCGATCCCGAGGACCTCATGGATCTGTCGGATCTTGGCCACCCCAAGCCCGGAGATCTCGAGCATCTCGACCAAACCAGCGGGAATTTGTTCCCTCAGCTCTTCGAGCATACTGGCCCGCCCGGTGCCGACCAGCTCCCGCACGATCTGGAGGGTCGCCGGACCGACCCCCTTGGCCGAGGCGAGCGATCCGTCCTCGAGAGACTGCCGCAGGTCAGCCGGGAAGCCCGTGACGGCCCGGGCGGCGGTGCGGAAGGCTCGGATACGAAATGGATTCTCGTTCTTGAGCTCCAGAAATGCGGCGATCTGCTCCAACACCTGAGCGACCGCCTTTTTGTCCATGTAGTCCTTTACGCTTTCCATCGAAGCCCCTCGGCTGCCGCCCTAGTGGCCGCCTCGTGCGAGCGCCACCCCAGCTCCAGCAGCTCTTCCTCACCGGCGATCGAGAACAGCTTCGCGGCGGCTCCGCCGGCCAACGTCGGCGCGAACAGGTCGCTGCCATCGAGGCGATGCAGAGCCCCGGGTGCCGGCCCAGTCACCTCGACCACGCTGAACCCGGTCCGGTCCGGATGAATCCCGAACACGCCGAGAACTCTGAGCTCGGCCGAACCGGAAAGGTCGTGCACGAAGCAGCCATCCATTGGCTCGTGGGGCTCACCCGGAATAACCTGGGCCCAGATTCGCCGCTCGGGTACCTGAGCATAGTAGGCTGGTCCCGTCGTTTCGTTCCGGTCCTGAGCCGAACCGGAATCCAGCCGATCACCGAGTCGCTCCAGTGGAAACTCTAGCGTGAGCGCGCCCCCATCCCAGAACAGGTACGCATGATGCACCAGGGCTGCGAGCCGGTCGATGCCTTCCCCCAAGCCTTCATCGGGCCGCATCTCCCGCAGCAGTGTCACTACCTCGCGCAACATCAGAAAACGATCGCGGTCCCGTGGATCCTGTCCCGCCTGATCCAACGCGCTACGAATGGTCGGAAAGGTGGTCTCTGCCGCGGAATGGAAGACGAGATCGAAAGGGGTCGGGCGGGAAAGAGGGGAGCACATTGACCTAATTTAGCCGCCGCTAGGTTGCTCGGGGCAAAAATCCATCCATCAGCCTCACAAACTCATCGAACGCCTCAACATACGGCACGTGGCCAGAACGGGGCAAAGCATGGAATTCGGCTCTCAATAGCCCGGCCAGGGTCTCAGCGGTGTTGAGGGGGATGGGGTCGTCTTCCCCGTGCAGCACGAGGCCGGGGAGGGCCAGTCGGGATATGGCCGGTCGGAGGTCGTAGTCGCCCAGACTGGCCCACACTTCCTGCTGGGTTCGACCGGTGACCCGAAAGGGCGTCAGGTCGTGGGCCCGGGCGGGGTCGAAGAAGTACGGCACCACCGACAGCTCGAACAGCCGCTGGGCATATGCCGCGGGATCCCGCTCCCTGAGGCCGCTCTCCCGCAGGGCCGAGCGCTGACGTTGCAAGTCGGGAGCGAGATTTCGCTGGGCAAAGCGGCGCTCGAACTCGGCCCGCGCTTCCCGCCAGGCGGGAGCCGGCGATACCAGCGCCAGCCGCTCGACGCGGTGAGGAAATTCGATGGCATAGAGCAGGGCGAGCAGTCCGCCCCAGGAATACCCCACGAGGGTGAGCTGCTCCATTCCCCATTGTTGCCGCAGGTTTTCGAGGTCGGAAACGTGTTCCCGCCACCCCACCGGCGTGTCCCGCGGAACCGGAGATAGTCCACCACCTCGCTGGTCGTAATAAATCAGCTCGCGACCGCGGGCCAGCGCGTCGAAGTTCGGCAGGAGATAGTCGTGGTGCGCGCCGGGTCCTCCGTGGAGGACCACGGTTGGAGGGCCCTGGCCGATCCGGCGCTCGAAGATACTAATGCCCCGAACCTCGCGGGTGCGGGTTTCAGCCTCCGACATGGTTGGGCGGCCTACAGGAGGATTGCAAGCGCGTCGGCTACCTGCTTTACAGCGGCTTCTTCTTCCGGGGTGAACGGGTCGGCAACGTCGCTATCGATGTCAATCTGCCCCAGGATCAGATTGCCTCGCCGGATCAGCACCACCAGCTCGGACCGAGTCCACGCGTTGCACGCGAGGTAGTTCTCGACCGCTCGGACGTCGGGCACGTTCTGATCCTGACCGCGAGCAACTGCGGTCCCGCACACTCCAACCCCGACCGGAATGTGGGTGTGCTCCGTCTCCCGTCCGGCAAAGGCCTCGAGCACCAGTTCCTGCCCGTGCAGCATGTAGAGGTACACCGAGGTGTAGGGAGCACCTGACCCCCGAATTTTCTCGGCCGCGGTGCGGAGCAGAGCCTCGCGTCCCTGTTCCCGGGCAAATGTTCCGCGCAAGGCGGCTATCACGCGTTCGCTATCGAGCACGGGCACCTCAACCTCCCCGAATCCCGAGCTTGGCACGAAGCGTGGTGACGCCGGTCCCGCGGCGGACGATGATGTCGACGGTCTCGCCTGGGCGATGGCTTCGGAGGGCGTCGGTCATCGCCTGCAGATCGGGGGTTTCGGTGCTACCGATGCGGGTGATGATGTCATCGCCTCGAAGCCCCGCCTTTTCAGCCGGGCTGCCGGCGCGCACTCCAACCAGCCGCACTCCTCCGGGTGATCCGGTCATGTCTGGCACGGTACCGAGGTAGGCTCCATAGCCCGGAGTGGCGACCGGTGGAACATCCGTCTGGCTGACGACCGGAGGGGCCTGGAAGGTGAGCGGGACATGCCGGTTTGCCAGGGCGGTCACCAGGCCCAGGGTGAAATCGGCGACTCGCTTGAGCCCATCGAGGTTCACCTTCTGCCAGTCGTCGGTCGTCCGATGATAGTCCTCATGCAGGTCGGTGAAGAGATGCAACACCGGCTTCTTGGCAGCATAGAACGAGGACTGATCGCTGGGACCGTAGCCGTCGCCCTGAGCCTTGAGATCGAAACCGGCATACCAATTGAGCGAGTCGAGCAAAGCCGGAAATTCCTTGGCGGTCCGGGACCCATAAATAATGAGCCGCCCATTTCGCAGTCGGCCCACCATGTCCAGATTGACCATCGCGAGAGTGCCCGCCAGGGGGTAGATCGGCTCCTTGACGTAATGTGCTGATCCGAGAAGCCCGAGCTCCTCACCACTGAAGGCTATGAACACCACGGTCCGGGCCGGCGGGGAAGCAGCCAGCCTGGCGGCAACCTGAATCAGCCCAGCCACTCCGGACGCGTTGTCGTCTGCCCCATTGTGGACTCGTCCGGTGCTGTCGGGATCGAGGCTGCCAAACCCGCCGAGCCCGAGGTGATCGTAATGCGCGCCGAGAATCACGGTCTGATTGCGCAACACCGGATCCCGTCCCGGGAGGATGCCGATCACGTTCTTGCCGGCGAGCCCGCCGGACTTTCCCTGTTGGATGGCCGGAGTGTCCCGGCCGATGGTAAATGACTGGAACCATCCTCCGGCCGCTGGCTGGAGGCCCACTTCCGAGAAACGACGGGCCAGGTAGGCCGCCGCGGAGTCCGCACCAGGGGAGCCCGTCGCTCTGCCCTGCAGCCGGTCGTCAGCCAGGAACCTGATGTCGTCGAGCAGTCGCGGTGGTTCCGCGATCTGCTGCCCGGACAGCCGGCCCAGGAACGGCGCGGTGCCAAGCAGACCCACAATGAGGGCGAAACGCCGCATAGGAAAGAGAATAATAAAGCCGCTACTGCGGCACGAAGCTGGTATCGGGCTGGAGCTTTCGAGCGAAAGCAGCCAGCAGACGTGAGGTGCGTTCGAGATCTTCCAGCGCCACCATCTCGTTGGGAGTGTGCATGTAGCGGTTGGGGATGGATACCAGCCCCGTTGCTACGCCGCGGTGGGCGTTGAAGATGGCCTCCGCGTCGGTGTGGGTATCGCGCGATGCAGCCTCGATCTTGTACGGAATCCCCTCCGCCTCGGCGGTCTCCACCAGCATCTCGAAAACCAGCTCACTCACCGATGCCCCCCGAGAGATGGCCGGTCCGCCACCGAGCCGGTAGTCGCCGTGTCTGCGCTTCTCGATGCCGGGGTAGTCGGTGGCATGAGTGACGTCGACCACGATGGCGGCGTCAGGCTCGAGCCGGTTGGCGGATGACCGGGCGCCTCCGCCGGTGGCGGCGATCTCTTCGCGGGTCGTGGCCACAGCGGTGACTGTGGCGGCGGGCCGGTTCTTGGCCAGGAGCCGGAGCGCCTCCAGCACCACGAAGGCGCCGATTCGATTGTCGATGCACCTGCTGACCAGCCGGCCATTGGGGAATTCTATGACCCCTGCCGCCAGGACACCCGGATCACCAATGCGGACGCCGGCCTCGGCCTCCCCTCGAGTGGTGGCCCCGATGTCGATCCAGAGATCTTCCACCTTGGAGACCTTTTCCCGTTCCTCCCGCTCCATGAGATGGATGGCCTTCTTCCCTACTACTCCCTTAACCTGCCCGGCGCGCCCCAAGAGGATGACCCGCTGGCCCACAAAGACCTGATGATCCCAGCCACCGATGGTGTCGAAGCTGATAAAGCCTTCGTCGTCGATGTGGGTGACCATGACCCCAATTTCGTCGATGTGGCCGGCCAACATGAGCCGGGGCCCGGCGTCGGCGGTGAGGTTGGCGAACGAGTTCCCCGCCACATCGGCCTGGACCGAGTCGGCAAACGATTGCGCCTCGGCCCGCCACACCCGGGCGGGAGCCGCCTCGAAGGAGGAGGGGCCTGGGGTGTCCAATAGCCGCTTCAGAAATCCAAGGGACTCAGGGCTCACGTGGCCGGCCGATCCAGTTGCAGTTCAAGGAACACCGCTCCTTCGATGGGGTTGTTGCGATAAGGCGGAATCTCTTGAAAGCCGAGCCGGCGGTAAAGCGCTTGGGCAGCGCTCATAGACGGTAGAGTGTCCAAACGCATCTGCCGGTAGCCTGCCTGCCGGGCCTCCTGAACAACGCGATCAATCAGGATCAGTCCAATTCCGTGAGCTCGAAACGCCGGCCGGACGTACAGCCGCTTCATCTCACACACGGCCGGCTCCAGCGGGCGGAGGGCGACGCAGCCGGCAGGTTCGCCATTCTGCAGGGCGAGCAGCAGGCGGCCCCGCGGTGGAGCATAGTCGCCCGGCAGCCCGGCCAATTCCTCGGCGAATCCCTGGAAGCATAGATCAATGCCCAGGGACGTAGCGTACTCCTCAAAAAGGCGGCGTACCGTCAACCCATCATCAACAGCCATCGCATCGACGATGGTCAGCATGCCACAGGTTGCCACGATTCGACATCGTGCGCCGGTCGTTTCAGAAGAGCCGACTGGATTCGTTCGGCTCCATCCACTACCCGCGGCCCCGGACGCGAAGTGTATGCGTTTCCGTCGATTATCCAGGTAGGCACCCGGTCCATCAACTCCAGCGCATCGGGGTCTCTCAACCCCTCCAGTTCGGCCCGGGCCCGCTCCACCCCGAAGCCGCAGAGCATCACAACAATCTGATCGGGGCGCAACCACTTCAGCTCCTTCCAATCGCGCCTCGCCGAATGGCTCCCCGGCTCCGCCCCGACGTCCTTACCGCCGGCCGCGGCCACCAGCTCCGGCACCCAGTGGCCAGCCAGATAGAGTGGATCCAGCCACTCGATGCATAACACCGCCGCGGGCTCCGGGCCGGTCGAACCCCGAAGTCTTGCGACTCGACTCCGAAGACCGAACACCAGCTCCTTTGCTTCAGCTTCCAGGTCGAGCGCTGAGCCTACTGCCGTGATGTCGCTCCAAATACCGGACAGGTCGCTCGCGGTCAGAGACAATACTCTCGGCCGCTGCTCGAACCCCGCGGCCAAGCGGTGCACGTCGCCGTCGCTCACCGCGCACACCTCGCATAGCCCCTGGGTAATGATCACATCGGGTGCCAGCGACGTGAGCTGCTCTGCGTCGATGGCGATTACTGGACGGCCGGAGGTCCGCAGCCGGCGCACCTCGGCATCGATGACCCTGCCCGGAGCGTCAACATCGATCGGCGTCGCCGTAACCCGCGGAAGGTGCTGCACCCAAGCGGGGTAGTCGCACTCATGGGAGATGCCCACCAGCCGGTCGGCACCCCCCAGTGCCGCCACGATCTCGGTGGCGGCCGGCAGCAACGTGACCACCCGCATTCACGCCTCAGCCAGCCGGCTGGGCCGATAGTTCACGAACATGAGCAAGCCGGTGAATGGAGCGATCAGGGTGCGGAAATCGTAGGTCAGCAGGTACGCCACCGTACCCAGGAGCGCAG
>DASYIX010000028.1:0-6844 GCA_035997125.1 Gemmatimonadales bacterium | reverse complement strand
TTCCGGTCCTCCCCCTGGGAGATCCGGCGGCCCAGGTCGGTACCGCGCTTTTCCTGCTGAGCGGAATCGCGACGGGATTGCTGGGTGAGTCCCGCTTCCAGGCCCACCGGCACGCGGCTGCGGCTGCCCGGGACGCGGCGGCTGAAGCGGCGCGGGCGGAAGAGGCAGCGCTCCGGGCTGAAGAGGAGGCGGCCCGGGCGGAAGAGGAGTCGGCCAGAGCGGAGGAAGAAACCCTCCACGCGGAGGAGCAGACCGCCCGGGCCGAGCAGGAAACCCGGAAGGCCGCGAAGGAATCGGAGCGGGTCGAGCGGATCCTCTCCAGCATTACCGACGCCTTCACCGTGTTGGACCGGGAGTGGACCATCATCTACATGAACGAGCGCGCGGCCGCGCTCACCGGCGGGGTGCCGTCGGATTACGTCGGTCGCGGCGTCTGGGAGGCCTTCCCCGAAAGCCTCGGCACCCCCTTCGAGCATGGCTACCGCCGGGCTGTCTCCAGCCAGCAAGTTGTCCGGGTAGACTCGTACTACCCCCCGCTCGACAAGTGGCTTCAGGTCACCGCATATCCCTCTGCCGACGGTCTCACCGTCGTCGCTCAGGATATGACCGAGCGGGTGCGGGCCCAGCAAGTGACGGCCCGGCTCGCGGCCATCGTGAACTCATCCGACGATGCCATCATCGGCAAGCAGCTCGACGGAACCGTGACCAGCTGGAACGAGGGGGCCGAGCGGATCTTCGGCTACTCCGCCGACGAGATGGTGGGCGAATCGGTCTACCGACTCATCCCGCCGGAGCTGCACGGGGAGGAGAACGAGGCGCTGCGCCGGGTGGCCCGGGGCGAGCCGCTGGAATTCGCCGAAGTCGAGCGGATCCGGAAGGACGGCGAGCACATCTTCATCGCGCTGACCGTCTCTCCAATCAAGGACAGCTCCGGCAACGTGGTGGGCGCGTCCTCGATCAAGCGCGACGTCACCGCCCAGAGGAACACCCGGACCGCGCTCGCGTCCGAGAGCGCCCGGAGCCGGGAGCTGGCCCAGGCACTGGATGCGTCCCAGGCCATAATCCGGCAGCTCGATGGCAAGATCAGCTACTGGAGCAGCGGCTCGGCCCGGCTCTACGGCTGGTCGGTCTCGGAAGCGCTGGGCCGGGTCTCCCATGAGCTCCTCAGGACCGAGTTTCCCCTGCCGCTGAGTGAAATCCACGCCGCCATGGAGGCTCGGGGCCGCTGGGAAGGTGAGGTGACGCATCTGGCCAAGGATGGGCACCGGGTCCACGTCGCCACCCAGTGGATGCTGCGGCGGGGAAGGGGCGACGAGCCGCCCGCGGTCATCGAGGTCAACACCGACATCACTGCGCAGCGCCTGGTTCAGGAGCGGGCCCGCCAGACCGACCGGCTGGAGCTGGTGGGCCAGCTGGCCGGTGGCGTGGCCCACGAGGCCAACAATCAGATGACGGTGGTGCTGGGTGCCGCCAGCTTCCTCCTCGGCCGGAAGGACCTGCCCGCCGAGGCGCGGAAGGACCTGGATTACATCCGGGAGGCCGCCGAGCGGACCGCCGGCATCACCGGCCAGCTGCTCGCCTTCAGCCGGCGGCAGATCGTTCAGGCCAAGGTGCTGGATCTGGACGAGACGGTGCAGGGACTGGAGGGCGTGCTCCGGCGGGCGCTGGGCGAGCGGTCGACTCTGGTGCTGCAGCTCCGGGCCGGCGGCAGGGTCAAGGCCGATTCGGGCCAGCTGGCCCAGGTGCTCCTCAACCTGGTGCTCAACTCCAGGGACGCGATGCCGCTCGGCGGAGTGGTCACGGTGGAGACCCGGCTGGCGGAGCTGACCGAGGCATATGCCAGGATGAGGCCGGCGGAGAAAATCCGGCCGGGCCACTACGCGGTGCTCTCGGTGAGCGACACCGGCCACGGCATGACCGAGGAGACCTTGAGCCGGCTATTCGAGCCGTTCTACACCACCAAGCCGATCGGCCAGGGAACCGGACTGGGGCTCGCCACCGTGCACGGGATAGTCAAGCAGAGCGGCGGCCACGTCTGGGTCTACAGTGAGGTGGGCCAGGGGAGCACCTTCAAGGTCTATCTGCCGCAGGAGGCCGAATCGGTCCAGCCCGGCAAGCCCACCGTGCCGCCGGTGCTCGCCGCCGGCCAGACCGTTCTGCTGGTGGAAGACGAGCCGGCGGTCCGGCACATGACCTCGCGGGTGCTGCAGGACTATGGCTTCGGCGTGGTGGAGGCCAGCGGCGGTCACCAGGCGCTCGGCGTCATCGAGCGGAGCGACGGGTCCATCGATCTGCTCATCACCGACGTCATCCTGCCGGGGATGGACGGGGCGGAGCTGGCCCGGCGGGCCACGGAGCTCCAGCCTCAGCTCGGCGTGTTGTTCATCAGCGGGTATACCGACGAGGAGATCGTGCGGCGAGGCCTGCTGGCCGCGGGCCGGCCCTTCCTGCAAAAACCCTTCACCCCCGAGGCGCTGGTGACTCAGATCGCTGAGGTCATGAGACAACGGGGCATGAGCCAGCCGGCGGGACACGAATAGCATATCGTCCACAGCCGAAGTGAGCGGCTCACTCCCTGGATTCATCAGTGCACTCGGACGAGACCGGCCATCTCGGGATGAATCGTGCAGTGATAGGCGAAGTTGCCATGGGTCGGAAACGCCCGGGAAATACTTCCGTCCTGGAACTCTGCGGCACTCTCGGGTGCTCCTGCCGTGGTGAACGTGACAGTGTGGGCAATGATTCCATTGGTCCAACCCACCGTGCCGCCGGCCTGCACGTCTATGATAGTGGGCGAGTATGCGAGGTGCGGCGCTGTCACAGCTCCGGTCATCGGCACCACTTGAGCCGTCACCCCGATTATGCCTTCCTTGGTTACGCCGCCGGCGGTCAACGTTGCCGTGATCTTCGCCGTTCCCGCGGCCACCGCCGTGACCATTCCATCGTTACTGATAGTCGCGATCGCGCTGTTCTCGCTCGAGAAGGTGGGCGCGCCGGCGCCGGTGACCGTGTTGCCGTTCTGATCCTTGGGGACCACTGAGAGCATCACCGTGTTCCCGGGCGCGATGGTGAAGAGTGTTGCGGTCGAAGGCGTGATCACCACCGTGGTGAGGGCGCCACCGACCGGGTCGGTCTGCTGACCGCCGCATCCACTTGCGATCTCCGCCAGGATCAGCAGGATCGCGGCTCTTGATAACAGTGCCCGCATAATGCCTCCTCGACTTGGGAATCCTTCGATCTTGAAGTCGCCAGTTCATGATTCTGGGGCTAAGTTAGAGACACCCCGTAAGCAGCCAGTCAAAGCCCGGTCAAAACGGAGCAACATGCTCCACCTCAAGACGTTCGGCGGACTCTCCATAGAGATCGAAGGCCTCCCAGCAACCGGAGCGGCCCAGCAGAGGAAGACGCTGGCGCTGCTCGCCCTCCTGGCCGCGGCCGGCCGGCGCGGCCTCAGCCGGGACAAGCTCACCGCCGCCCTGTGGCCCGACACCGATGCCGAGCACGGCCGGGGACTGCTCCGGCAAACCTGCTACGCCCTCCGCCGTGATCTCCACGCGCCTGAGCTGTTCCTCGGATCGATCCAGCTCAGCCTCAATCCGGCCGCGATCTCAACCGACGTCGAATCGTTCGCCTGCGCCCTGGAGGAGCACGATCCCGCCCGGGCGGTCGCCTGCTACACCGCTCCGTTCCTGGACGGCTTCTACCTCAATGGGGGCGGGGAATTCGAGGACTGGGCCGAGACCGAGCGGGCGCGGCTGGCCGGACAATGCCGGTCGGCGTTAGAGACGCTGTCCACGGAGGCGAGCAAGCGAGGCGAGCATCGGGTGGCGGCGGAGTGGTGGCGCCGGCTGCTTCAGCTCGACCCGCTGAGCTCCCACGCCGCGCTCGGCCTCATGGCCGCGCTGGACCGGGCCGGAGAGCGGGCCGAGGCGCTGCGCTGCGGCCAGGCCTACGGGGAGCTGATGCGGGCGGAGCTGGGCGCCGATCCGCCGGCCGAGCTGACCGACTGGATCGAGCAGCACCTGCATGTGGCGGGGAACGGTGAACGAAGGACGGAGAGGACGGAGAAGGCCGAGAAGACGGAGAGAGCGGGCCTGTTTTTGAGCCTGAGCCGGGGAGTGCGCCGGGCCCAGGTCCTCAGTCTGTCGGCCGTGGCCGGCGTAGTACTCCTCCTCGCCGGAGCCGGCTACACGGTTTGGAAGCTGCGTGACACGATGGGCGCCGCCGAGCCGGTCGCGGTCTCCGGGCGCAAGATGCTGGCGGTGCTGCCGTTCGAGAATCAAGGTCCGGCCGCCGACGACTACTTCGCCGACGGCCTCACCGAGGCCATCAGCCTCAGGCTCGGCGGCGTCCGCAGTCTCGGCGTGATTGCGCCGCAGAGCGCCCGGCAATACAAGGGGACCAGCAAGAATCTCACGCAGATCGGGCGCGAGCTCGGCGTCCAGTACGTCCTCCGGGGATCGGTCTGGTGGGACCAGACCGCCGGGACCGGGCGGGTCCGGGTGAGCCCCACGCTGCTCCGGGTCTCCGATGGCCGGCAGCTCTGGGCGGCCGAATACGACACCGTCCTGACCGGGATGTTCGCGCTGCAGACCGGTCTCGCCACCAAAGTGGCGGGTGCGCTCGACGTCACCCTGCTCACCGACGAGCGCCGCCGGCTGGAGGCGCCTACCACCAATCCCGAGGCCTACGAGGCGTTCCTGCGCGGGCTCCAGGCGATGGATGAGGGGTCGGGCAATCCGGCGGGCATGCGGAAGGTGGGGGGGCTATTCGAGCGCGCGGTGGCGCTGGACTCCACCTTCACCACCGCCTGGGCCTACCTATCGATCCTTCACGTAATCATGTACCTGAGCTACCTGGACCGGAATGTGGACCGGCTGACGCGGGGCAAAGTGGCATTGGACCGGGCGACCCAGCTGGATCCGGAGTGTGATTCTGGCAGTTGTTGCGCGTTGGGATTCTATCAGACGTTCGTGCTGAAGGATTACAAGGGGGCACTGCGCACCTTTACCCGGGCCCGGCAGGTCCGACCCAGTGATCCCGGCCTCGCCGAGATGTTAGCCCACGTCTATGTCCGCCAGGGGGATTGGAACAAGGCTCTGGCCTACGCCCAAGAGGCTGGGCGACTCAACCCCGCCAGTGCCGATGAGGCGGGGAGCCTGGGCCGCCTCTACGCTGTGCTGCGTCAGTTCCCGGCCGCTAACTATTACCTCGATCGGGCGCTGGCAGCCACGCCGCACCTGGCCAACGCCCGCCTGGTTAAAGCCGCGGCCTATCTAAATCTCACTGCCGACTTGGATGGAGCCCGGCGTTTCCTCCCCGATGTCTCGGAGAACATATCGCCCACCGGAACCGAGGATGTCATCGTCTCGCTGCCCGACATCAGCCTCATGTTGAGCGAGAAACAGCAGACCCGGCTGCTCCGGCTCACGCCCGCCGCTCTGGAGGGCGACACCGCCGCGCTGGCGCTGGCCCAGGGACTGATCTACCAGCGGCGTCACCAGCCAGCTCTGGCGCGGGCCGCGTTCGACTCCGCGCGGGTCGTCCTCCAGGCCAAGGTTCGGCTCCATCCCGATGAGGATCCCTTCTATCACGCCATGCTCGGCCTGGCGCTGGCCGGCCTGGATCGCTCCGACGACGCGGTGCGGGAAGGGAAACGGGCGATCGACCTGCTGCCCTATCCGGCTGGAGGCACCGAGAGCACCCTGATGCCGGCCAACCTGGCGAGGATCCACCTGCTGCTGGGGCATCGGGAGCAGGCCATCGATCTCCTGATCACCGTGTTCTCCCGGCCCGGTCCGCTCTCACCGGCGTGGCTCAAGGTGGATCCGTTCTGGGATCCGCTCCGCACCAGCCCCCGATTCCAGAAGCTTCTGGCTACCAGGAACTAGAGCCTCGCACGTCGAAGTAGTTGGGCGTTGACCGCCACGACTATCGTGCTCAGCGACATCAGCACCGCGCCGGCCGCGGGCGACAGCACAATCCCGTAAGACGCCAGCACTCCAGCGGCGAGCGGAATCGCCACAATGTTGTAACCCGACGCCCACCAGAGATTCTGGACCATCTTGCGATAGCTGACCCGCGAGAGCTGGATGATCCGCGGCACATCCCGCGGATCGCTCCGCACCAGCACCACGTCGCCCGCCTCCACGGCCACGTCGGTTCCGGCTCCGATCGCAATGCCGACGTCCGCAGTCACCAGGGCTGGAGCGTCGTTCACTCCATCGCCCACCATCCCCACGCGTTTCCCCTGTTTCTGGAGCTCCTCGATCTTGGCGGCCTTCCCTTCGGGAGGCACCTGGGCGTACACGGTATCGATCCCCAGCTCCTGGGCCACCGCATCGGCAACCGGTTTGGCATCACCGGTGAGCATGACCACCTCGAGGCCCAGTTGGTGCAGCCGGGTCACCGCCTCCCGCGACTCCGGCCGAATCGCGTCGGCCAGTGCAAAGGCGGCGAGCACCCGCCGTGCTTCCACCAGGTAGATCACGCTCTGGCCCCGCTCCGCAGCTTCCGCAGCGAACGTGGCCAGGTCGGGTGGCACATCTGCCCCGATCCGTTGGAGCAGGTTGGGACCGCCGACCATGAGACGGCGGCGCTCCACCGTGCCTTCTACGCCGAACCCGGGGCTCGACTGGAAACTCTCCACTTTCGCGGGGAGCAGTCCGCGCTCCTCCGCGGTGTCCACCACGGCCCGGCCGACCGGATGTTCCGAGTCCCGCTCCACCGCAGCTGCGAGCCGGAGCGCGTCATCCTCAGTCAAGTCGCCGGCGGTTTTCAGGGCCACCACCCGATGCTCTCCCCGGGTGAGGGTGCCGGTCTTGTCGAACACAATCGCGTTGAG
>DASYIX010000027.1:0-28019 GCA_035997125.1 Gemmatimonadales bacterium | reverse complement strand
CCGGCATACCAGGTGAGCGCCACAGAGAGGGCCAGAGCAATCACTGCCGCCACCGCGCTCACCCGCACCCGCCGTCCCGGCTGCAGGGCGGCATCGATGATGTAGGCGTCGCAGCGGATGAAGGCGGTCTGCACCGCAATTACCACCAGCAGCAGATTGGTCCAGGGGCCGGCGTAATTCTCACCTCCGACCCAGAGATGAACAAAGGAACGATTCCAGAGCAGGATGGACGAGCCGACCGCGGTGACGAAGAGGGCAGTGACTGCCAGCAACTCCCGGCGCAGCAGTGCCGCCCGCGCGTAGCTCTTCTCTCCGATGATACCGGCGAGTCCGGGCATCACCGCGTCGGCCGCCAGGGCGTAGAGATTGACCGCCAGGATGGCGGCGTAACCGGTCAGGACGTAGGTCGTGACCGTGGATGCGGACATGATGGTACCAAGCACGAGCACATCGCTGGCCAGCAACAGCTTGGAGACCACGTCGCCCCCCGCAATCCAGAGGCTCATACGGAGCAGGCTGACCACCTCGGCCCGTTCCGGCCGTTCGACTCCAAACCACGGCACCTGGTGGCGCACCACCGTCAGGAAACAGAGACCGGTGAGCATCGCCAGCAGGACGCCCGCCCCGGCCACGCCGATCAGCCCCAGCCCGGCGTACACCGCGCCAGCGACGAGCAGGCCACCGACTACGCTCAAGCCGGCCTGAAGCCCCATGCGCTTGTAGCCCAGGTTCATGCCCCGGAGCACCGATTCGGGCAGGGACGCCAGCGCAGCCACCAGCACCCCGGCCATGGCGAGCGCGCAGGTGATCCGCACGGTCGACGCCAGCGGGGGAGGAACCTTGGTGATCGTGGGCGCGAGCCAGATCAGAATGGCCCCGGTCACCACCCAGAGCGGCAAGAAGCAGAGCCACACCACCAGCGCGCTGCCGACCCAGCGCCGCTTGGCCGCGGGCTCGCTCTGCGACTGCTGATGGGAGATGACCAGCCGGAGCGCCTGGGTCGGCCGGCCGTCGGTCGACTCCATGTATCCCATCAGCCGGCCCAGCATCTCCCAGACGCCGAACAGGCTGCGCCCGAGCCCGGTCACCAGAATGGGAATGACGATGAGCCCAACCGCGAGCTTGGCGCCGTAGTCGAGAATGGACTGAGCCAGATTGAGCGAGGCGCGCCAGGTTAGACTGCGCTCCCGGGCCCGGCGCAGCTCGAGCGTCTCAGTCGTCATACGGAATCCGGGCCAACGCCGCTCCTACCCGCTCGGCCAACATCTCCGGGGGCTCGCGGTCGGTAGTCATCCGCAGGACGGCGGGACCGCCTTCCCGCGTTAGCCCGGCAAGTACCCAGCTCAGGGCGGACCGAAAGCGAGCCATCCAGGCGACGATCTCCGGGTCGGAGAATTCCTTGACCTCGTGTGCGTGAGGGCGGGTCCGGATGCGCCGCGCCAGCAGCGCATCGTCCGCCTCTACCACCACTACCACATCCATGACTGCTGCCCAGTCGTGGAGCGTGGCTTGCCACCACGTTTCCGTGGCTTCGCTCCGCATGATCTCGTGGCCGAACCCCCGGAGCCAGGCGAGCGCGAAGACTGGTCCTTCGTCGAAAACGACGGTGCGGGTATTAGTTGGCACGCTGCCGGCCAGCGCCTGGTGCAGGGTGGCGAGCCGGACCATGTGCCGGGACTCGTCCCACAGCAGCGAGCGCGCCCGGCGGCAGTTTCCCTGCAAGGAGGGCAGCAGCCGCGCACCGTTTCTGAGTAGCGAAGGCACCGGAAGGCCCCAGATGGTGCCGGTGGCGATGCCACCCCTCCCGGCCAGCGCACGGGAGAGCGTGCTCTTGCCCACCCCGGCCGGTCCGGCGAGTTCGACGAGGAGCGGGGTTCGGCGCGATGGAGTCCCGGAGATCATTAGAGCGCCGACCACAGGCGGGACTTGAGCTCGCTTAGCACCTCAGGGAACGAGCGGCTGGCATCGACGACCTGAGCCACGCCACTCCAGTCGGTGTCCCAGACGACCTGGCCCCGGGTCCGCACGTAGTCGGCCGGCTCGTCCGGCTTTCGAAGGACGGCAAGATCGGGGGGTAGCCGCAGCACAAACACCACGTCCGGTGGCACCATGCTGTCGTAGTAGGAGGCTTCGAGGTCTCGGAGCAGCCGTGCAATTCCGGATGGGGTCGACCCAACCAGGTCGGGAATGCAGGGTCCCACTAGGACTCGGTCCTGAGGGATGGGATAGCGCTCACACACCGCAATGCCACCGGCAGCGGCGAAGCGGCGGACCTTCTCGTAGAGCCGATAGCGATCGCGCGCGGTGCATACATGGCGCAGTAACTCGACGGCACTGCCGACCGGCTCGGGCCGACGCAGCCATCGGTAGAGCGCCCGCTCGATTTTCAAGGCGCCGCCCACCCACAGCGTCAGCAGTGAGCGGGGTGGGCGGCCCAGATGCGCGCGCAAAGTGGGAAACTCAGATTCCAGCCAGGCGCGTAGAGCGCGGGCACAGGTGGATTTGCCCGCGCCGTCCCCTCCCACCAGCGCCGCCACTGTTCCGCCGCTCTTGAGACCCATCCCACTCTGGATCAGCCTCCGGCGAGCCGGCCCCGGCAGCAGCTCTTCGCCAATCGCCACCAGAATCGCGGGTAACGAGGGGCGGCGCGCGTGGGCCCGCAGGCGGCGGTGCAGCGCCCGGCGCACCGCGGCCCGCTCCACTGGATCTGTTTCGAGGCGGAGCGAATCCCGGCAGCGATCGAACAGGTCCAGGTCGACCGAGGGGAGATGCCGCTCGAGGATGGATGCCACCGCCTCGCGGGAGCTCCGGCCGTCCAGAAAGTCCAGCTGCCCCTGAATTCCCCGCAACCCGCGGGTGCGGGGAGGAAAGAGGGTCCGGCCTCGCTGCCGCAGGACCATGCGAAGCACAAACACCAGGTATTGGTATGCCGGTGCTGGGACGTTGAAGGGAGCGCCCGGGATGGCCGAGTCGAGCAGCGCGCGCTCGATCGGCAGGCGATAGATGGTTCGCCAGTAGTCGCCCAGCACCAGGCGATAGTGCAGGTGCAGGTGCAGCAATCGCGGCACCGTGGGATCGTGTCCGAAGTAGCTCTCGACTCCAGGAATCTGCCGTTCCCCGCTGGGCAGGGCCGGCTTGAATCCCAGCTCTTCCAACACGCTCCTGAGCCGAACCACCGACTCGCGATCCACCAGCAGATCGACATCGCCTCTACCGGCGGCCCAGCGGTGTCCACTCCAATGTCCCTTCCATTGGCAATAGACCACCCCCTGCCGGTCCAGCTCGGCGGCCAGCCGCTTGAGCAGACACCCTTCGGTCAGCTCAACCGGAGTCGGTCCCTCGGTCTGAAAGGCGGCAGCTCCATCCGCCAGCCAATAGGTTGCCGGCACGACGGACCGCCCCGGGGCGGTCAGTGACATTTCCCGGCCCCGGTATCGCTGAACTGACCGGGGACCGCGGGTACGAACTCCCAGCTGTAGTCGCCGGCGTCCAGGGTGAGCTTCAGAACCCCGAATGCGTCGGACCGGGCTTCGCTGTACTGGGCGATTGCCACCATCGTCTCAGTGCTCTCGCCCCCGGTTCCCACGTCGAATTCGCGAATCCCTTTGACGCCATCGAGCGAGCCGGTGGGGGTCATGGGTGGAAAGCGCTCGTAGTCATGTTGCTGAGCGTTGAGGACGACATCGACATTGGCGTCATACAACCGCTGCCACAGACCGGTCACGTACGCGTTGCTGTTCCACCCGAGTGTATCCGACGAGAAGAACCGCGGGTTGTGCCACAGAGCCAGGGTACACTTCTTCGAATTTTTTGCGAGATCCGCTTTCAGCCACTTCTCCTGTGCTGATCCCTCGAATGCCTTGGTCCGGCCGACCGTCGAATCGTTGACGTCGAGCACGATGATGTGCCAGTTGCCCAACTCCAGGCTGTAATAGCCGAGACCCGGAGGGCCCGCCCGATCGCCGAAGTAGTCGAACGAGGGATCAGCGGTACCGGTGCTGTATTCGTGATTGCCGAGCGCCGCGTAAGTCCTGGCCTTATGACGGCCCCAGCTCGGCTGGTAGCAATTGGTGTACGCCGCCATGGAGCCGTCGGGGAAGACGTTGTCGCCCAGGGTGAAGATCGTCCCCTGCAGAGTATCGAGCAGCGCGGCCGTGGCCTCGTCATTGGTGGTCCCGCAAGTAGCGATATTTCCTGCCGCCAGGATCACCTCAGCTGGGAGCGGAGGCGGTGGCTCGGTTGGGGTAGTACTCCCGCCGCCGCAGGCGGCAAAAGAGAAACCCATTGCCGCAAGGCAGAGTGGGGTCCAGAGCAGCCGTCGAATGCTTGACATCACGTCACCTTCCTCGGGTACTGTTGCTCGGGAGCAACGAAGCGAGTGGCGCGCAACAGCGGCCTCCACAGATTGGCGACCGGGCGCTACGTACCGCTGCCATCATTTGCATTTGACCCGGCCGGGAGGCCCGGACCGGCGCAGTCATGGCGCGTCTGCTTTCGGATCCACTTTGGAAGGGCAAGCCGCATGCCCTTTGACCGACTGCTGAGCTCCTGCTTGCCGGCGGAACCGGCGGGAGTCAGACGATCAGATCGGCGATTCTGGGGGCCAAACGAAAGTCACCGAAGGGACGGCTCTTCGCTCCAGGTGGGGAGAGCAAACCGGTCTCCTTCCCGAAGCACATCAGCCGCAGCGAAGGTCGCGCTTCCGGCCTGAACCCGGCGAACCCGGACCCATTCGTCC
This sequence comes from Gemmatimonadales bacterium, assembly GCA_035997125.1. Lineage (GTDB taxonomy): Bacteria > Gemmatimonadota > Gemmatimonadetes > Gemmatimonadales > GWC2-71-9 > CAVVWJ01. The sequence goes on along the minus strand of DASYIX010000027.1, from coordinate 23,281 downwards.
TGAGCCGCAACCAGCACCTCGCTTCCCAGCTGGCGCCCAACCAGGCCCGGAGGCGCCTCACTCGGCTCTCCGGTACGGGATGCCTTGAGCAGGCAGACCTCCCTGCCGGCGAGATATGCCCGGGGATGGCCCCATGGGGATGAGAATGGCAGGTAGTCGCAGGCTCGAATGAAGTTCACGATCCTGGCCGCTGATTCCGTCCACAGGAGGCGCCCCTCGTGGGGCACTTCCCGGCCATAATAGCGTCGGATCTGGCTCGGCTGCTCCCGCCGGGGAACCGAATCGTTGGCCGCGGCCTGAAGCAGATCGTGGAGTAATGGGAGGCCGGCACGGACGCACTTAGCGCTGAGGGTGAGTCCGGTGTCGTCGTCCTCGATCGGCACTCCGGTCTCGTAGGCGATGGGCCCGGTGGCAATGCCGCCGTCCATCCAATGCACCGTCACGGCGTGAGCCGGCTCGCCGTGATAGATCGCCCAGTTGGGGGCATTGAGTCCCGCGTACCGGGGCAGCGGGCCAGGATGGAGGTTGAAGCTGCCGATGCGCGGAGCGGTCACGACTTCAGTGGGCCACACATACGGGGAGTGGACGTTGAGAAGCAGGTCCACCCGCTCCCGCCGTATCATGTCGGCAAAGGCCTTGTCCCGGGCCTGGTGGGCCGGCCAGAGGCGGTAGCCCAGCCGGGAAGCCACTCCGGCGACGGTGGCGCCAAGGGAAAGGCCGCCGGCCCCTCGGGTCATGACCGCGACCACCTCATGAGGCGAGCCGGCCAGCATGCGCAGGGTTTGCACCCCCGCCGCCTCTTCCGCAATCAGAAGGACTCTCAAGCGAACCTTCACAAGAGCCTAAGCTCGCCGCTCATCTGGCTCGGCTCCTGGAGGGTGGTAATAGGATCGAGCCGATGATTCAAACCCCAGCGAGCCACCCGGCCGCGCACTGCCTGCTGCCAGTGGAGCCCTTTGGCCGCGATGTCCCGCATTCCGGCCAGCCAGCGATAGCGGCTGCGGATCCAGCGGTATTTCCGGTTGTCCAATTCGGCCCCGAACTTGGTCTTGAAATCACCCAGACCCATCAGATCAAAGGTGTCGCACCCATTGGCGAGGGCCCGCTGCATCACGGTCCAGGTCATCAGCTCGGTCGGCCGATGCCAGCGATACTTGAGGCGATGGGCCCAGGTCCAGAGCAGAAGTTCCCTGCCCTCGATGGTGAACATTGCAGTGGCGATGTTCACCCGATTTGGTAGATAGACCGACACCGCCAGCAGGTTGCCGGCGTCGCGCATCGCCCGAAAGCATTCCAGCACCCGGCTACGTCCAAAATTGACCACGTGCCCGCCCCGGACGTACACCTCCTGAATCTGCTCGAAGTGCTCGTCGACGAAGCTTTCATCGTCTTCGAACCGGACCTCGAGTCCTTGTTTGATTCCCCGGGTGACGTTACGTCGGGCGTTCTCCTTGAGCCCCTTCAGGGTGCGGCGTTCGTCACCAGGAAACAGGGGCACCCGATACGTCGGCCATGGCTCCCCCCGAAACCCGAGCCCCAGCATGGTGCCCGGATCGAGGTCGGGACTCATCATCTCCATGTGGTGGACGCCGAGGCTGCGGTCCAGAAAGGGGACCAGGACCTCCATCATCTCCGGCGGGCTGACGCGGCGCTCATCGAACGCGGGTCCCATGCTGGCCGACTGACTGGCGGGGGGTGGTGACCCGAAGAGCCGGAACGGCCCGACGCTACTCACCAAACCTGGGAAGCAACCGACGATCTCCCCGCCCCGCTCCAGAATCAGGAACTGAGCGCGGCCAAAGCCGGAGGCCTCCAGCGACCGGACCCAGGCCATGGTGTGGACCACTCGGTGATTAGCGAATCGCCGGACGATCTCGTCCCAAGCCGACAGCTCGGCCGGACCGGCGTTCCGGACTCGCAGCTCCGGCGTTGCCCGCGCAATCATGGGTTCGACTCCTGCCGCCCCCGGACGGAGCGGCTCACGTAGAGCCGGTACAACGGCGGGATGCTCCTGCTGGCCATGCCCTTGAGTCGGCGGACCAGGAGTTTGCTGGTCCAGCCGCGAAAGTCGGCCAGCTCGGCGATCTCCTCCGAGCTGGTGGATGCCTTGGGGCAGAAGCGTCCCAGAACCCAGCAGCCACCGACGATGCGGGGACGGAGCCAGGGCTCGGAGGTAAAGAGGTAGCGGAGTCCGGCACTGGAGGCGCTCCGCAGCACGGTGCTGGAGATCTCTCCTCCGGGCACCGCTGCGGTGACGCAGGGCTCCCCCAGCAGCTGCGCTAACACGTCACAGCTCCTCCGCCACTCGACCACCATCTGCTCCCAGTCCAGCTCGCGATAAATATCGGGATGACTGTGGGAATGGCTCCCGATTACGTGGCCGCAGCTGCGGAGCTGGCGGATCTCGTCGGCGTCGAGAAAGGTTCGCTGACCGATCAGGCCGGTGGTGATGAAGAAGTGACCCCGCCAGCCCCGGCGGCAGAGCTCCTCGCTCACCCGCAGCGCGCTCTTCCCGCCGTCATCGAAGGTGAGCAGCAGGTGACGGCCCTGGCGGATCAGGTCGATGTCGGTGACCAGCGCCGGTGCGGCGAGCCCGGCAATCCGATCGAGGTGCTGGGCGAACTGGTCGGACCCGAGCTTGTACGGGATCGCACCGTTACGTTGAAAACCGGATTCAGCCGGCAGGTCGGTGACGTCGTGATAGCCGAGACTGGCCACCAGCGTCCGATCTCGTTTCGAACGACCGGTCTTGCCGCTCATACGCCCGCCGTCTGGCGCGACTCGCCCTTCATGACCCGGGTCAGTCCTTCGGCCAGAGACACCCGCGGTTCCCAGTCCAGGTCCCGCTTGGCGGCAGCGCAGTCGAATCGCATCGGGGCCAGCGTCCGCTTCAGCCGGTAACGCGCCGTGCCCAGCTTTCGATTTCGCAACAACGAGATCAGATCCACCGCCAGCATCGCGGCCCACACGAGTGGGTAGGGGGCAAACCTCGGCCGGATTTGCCCGCCGCTTACCTGGTGCAGGATGCGCGCGAGCTCTGCCTGGTCGAGCTCGGGCGAATCGGTGAGGTTGTACACGCTTCCACCGGGAACCGGGGTCCGGGCCGCCGCCAGCATGGCCTGCACCACATCGTCCACGTACACCAGCCCGGCCGGAATCCGGGGACTTCCCGCGATCAGGGGGCGCTGGCTGGATGACGGCAGCTGGAAGCGACCGACCGGAAGCTTTGCGCCCGGTCCATAGATGGTGCCGGGCCGCAGTACCACCACCCGGGGCCAGCGATGCCGGCGGGCGTAGTCGAGCACGGCCCGGTCGGCGGCCAGCTTGCTGCGAGTGTACGCGCCGCGTTCAGCGGCCCGCTCATCGAACGGCGAGTTCTCGTCGAGAATCGTGCTCGAATCCTTGGGGGCGCCATAGACCGACATCGAGGAGACGTGGACAAAGGTCTTCACGCCCGCCTGGCCGGCGAGCCGCAGCAGACGCAGCGTTCCCTCGACATTGGCGGCTTCAAATTCCCGCAGCGTTCCTGGAGCCCCGCACAGCGCGGCACAGTGGAACACCGTGTCCACGTCGCACAAGGCGGCCAGCAGCTGCTCTTCCCGAGCGAGATCGCACTGGGCCCACTCGATGCCCGGGAGCGCCCGGGCGCGAGAGACGAGCCGGGTCGCGGCTCGGGCCGGGACGCCTTCCTCGGAGAGGATCTCCACCAGCCGCCCGCCGAGAAATCCGGTGGCGCCGGTGACCAGGATCCGGGGACGGCCAGCATCATTACCGACAGGAGCCAGAGACCGTTGCTTCTGGACCGCCCGGCAGGCCTCCTTGATCTGATCCATGAGCCGGATATTCAGCAGGCCTTGCTCCAGCGGCACCGGTGGGACACTGCCCTCGCGGACCGAGTGGTAGAACCGCTCGATCAGAGCTCGGAGGCCCTGATATCGTTTGACCTTCCCGCTGGCGATGCCGAACAGGGTGTGGAAGCCGGCGCGGGCGAGATCCCAGGCCGTGGCGAAGTTGGCGGTGAAGCGAGCCAGGGCAGAGGGAAGGCCGCTCGATCCAAAGGTGAGAACGGTCATGGTCTGCCAGTCGGCAGTGATCCGCCCTTTGGTTCCCACGATCTCCATCCGGTTCACTTCGGGCGAGCTGCAGAGCGAGAGGGACACCTCGCCGATCCCCGACGAGGAGGGGAGCAGGACCCGGATCTCTTCCAGGCCGGCTTCCCGCACCAGGCCCAGGTTGTGCCCCGCCACTTGCGGCTCACCCGGATCGGTGAGGAAGTGGCACGCCAGATACAGCGGGTGACAGATCAGATTGTCGAAGGTGCCCCAGTCGTAGGTATAGCTCCACGGTATCACAGTGGACCGCGCCGAAGCCTCGTAGGTGAAGCCCTGCTCCGCCCGGACCGAGATCACCCGGCCGATGTCTCCGGATCGGATCCGGCGACAGGCCTCGACGAACACCGGATCGAACAGCCGGCTGTGACCGGGACAGACCTGCACTCCGGCCTCGCGGGCTAGCTCGGCGATCGCCTCGGCGTCGGCCCGGTTCGAGGCCAGCGGCTTTTCGATGTAGAGGTGGGCCCGGTACTTGGTGGCGATGCGGGCCAAGCTCAGATGACTCTTCGGCGGCGTCAGCAGGTGCACCACGTCGGGCCGCAGCTCCCGCAGCATGTTCACTACATCGGTGTAACACCCCCGGATGCCGTGCCGGGTCGCCGCTTCCCGAGCCACCCGCTCATCCTGGTCGCAGACCGCGACGAGCTCGGCACCAGGCACCGCCCTGATAGCGGCCACGTGATAGGCGCTGATTCGCCCGCAGCCAACTAAGGCCACGCGCAGGTTCTCACCAAGCCCACGGGTTGTGCTCATTGCTGACGGCTCCTTACTTTTTCGGTGGCCGAGCCGACTCTTCGATCTTGGTCTCGATCGCGACGCCGAAGTGTCGGTCTATGCCACCACTGGGGCGACGTGAACGCCGACCTCATTCCCATCGCCGAGGCCATGGCGGAGATGAACCACTCGACGAGCCGGGCACTCATTCGCACTGTCGACCTGGGATTCGCCTTACTCCTCGCGCCGGTCTGGGCGCCGTTACTGCTCCTGGGCTTTGCCACCGCGGCCACTCAGGGCTTGCCGATCTTCTATCGGGCCGCACGCATCGGCCGGGACGGCAAGACCTTTCGGATGCTCAAGCTGCGCACCATGGTTCGGAACGCCGAGCAGCTCGGACCAGCCGTGTCGGCCAGCGACGATCCCCGGATCACCGCGGTCGGCAGATTCCTTCGCCGCACCAAGCTGGACGAGCTGCCCCAGTTCCTGCACGTGCTCTCGGGCCGGATGTCCATCGGAGGTCCCCGTCCCGAAGCGCCGGACTATCTCCGCCACTACACGCCCGCGGGGTTCCGTTCGCTCGAGGCCAAGCCGGGAATCACGGGCTACGGCGCCTTGTACTTCTTTTCAGCCGAGCGTGACTTCTCCAGCGCTGAGTTCGAGGAGCGCTACATTCGCGAGCTCCTGGCCACCAAGCTGCTGCTCGACGAACGCTGCTGGCTCGATCTTCAGGCCCGTCCGTTCCGCACCACCCTGAGCCTGCTGTTGCTGACCATCGGCGCGGTGGCGTTCCGAGGCTCGGCCCGGCTCTCTCCGGCGCAGATGGAGGCTCGCTTCCTCCGCTAACCGGTCGCCGAAGCGCCGGTGGCCAGCAATGCAGCCACATCGGTCCGCCGCCGCCCGCCGAATCGTGGAGTCTTGCGCCGGCAGGCCACCCCATCCCTCCGGTCGATCAGGCGCAGCTCCGGCTTAACCGCGGGTCGGGGCGCTCCCCGCCTCCGCTCCCGCCAGCCCAGCGAGTCTGGCTCCGTCATCATTTCCCACCCTGGCACCACGACGCCATTCGAGTGCGGCACGACGGGCGATGTGGCCAGGAACCCCTGGAGCGGCGGCACACATTCGGGCACCAGCTCGCACAGCGTCGCCAGCAGTCCGTCCCGCTCACCGGCGTCGAGAAACGCCAGCAGCCGGCTCAGCTTCTGCACCAGCTCGGGTCCCGCGGTCTCGACTCTTTGGCTGATCCTGATCTTCTCGGTCGAGGTGGGGACCGTGGCTTCCAGAGTAGAGATCTGTTCCTCGGTGAGCTTCTCGCCCGGCCGGAGACCGGTGAACACGATCTGCACGTCCTTGCCCGGGATCCGGCCGGAGAAGCGGATGAGCTTCTCAGCCAAATCGAGGATACGCACCGGCTCACCCATCTCCAGCATGGCGATGGCGCCCGCGGTCTCCGGCAGGGATCCTGCCTGGAGCACCAGCTGAGCCGCCTCGGGGATGGTCATGAAGTAGCGCTGCACCTCGGGATGGGTGACGGTGATGGGGCCGCCGGCAGCGAGCTGCCGCTCGAACAGCGGGATCACGCTCCCCTTCGAGGCCAACACATTTCCGAATCGGACAGCACGGAAGTCGGTGCCGGCGCGGTGGAGGTTGGGGAGGCCGAAGATGATCCGCTCGGCTACCCGCTTGGTCGCGCCCATTACGCTCGACGGCTTGATCGCCTTGTCGGTGGAGACCAGTAGCACCTTGGCCGCCCCGTAGCGGACCGCGGTCGTGGCCACGAGCAGCGTGCCGAGAATGTTGTTGCGCACCGCCTCGAGGACGTTGGTCTCCATCAGCGGCACGTGCTTGTAGGCCGCGGCATGGATGACGTAGTCGGGACGATGCTGGGCGTACACCTGGGAGAGACGGCCCTGGTTGGTGATGTCACAGATCAGCGGTACGAGGTCCAGGTTGGGATGGGCCTCCTTCAACTCCAGGTGCACGAAGTAGAGATCGCTCTCGGCCTGGTCCAGCAGCACCAGGCGGGCAGGGGCGAAGGGGGCGATCTGGCGAGCCAGCTCGGAGCCAATGGAGCCTGCCGCTCCGGTCAGCAGCACTACCCGGTTCTGGAGATCGGACTTCACCGGGGAGAGGTCGAGCTTCACCGGCGCCCGTCCCAGCAGGTCCTCGATGCGAACATTGCGCAGCTGATTCACTCCGGCGGTGCCGTCGAGCAGCTCGTGCAGCGATGGCAGAGTCTTGAATTCCAGCCCGGCGGCAATGCACTGGTCCACCACCCGCCGCATCTCCGACGACTCATCCGGGTCGAGCGCGATGATGGCAAACTCGGCTCGGATCCGCTGGCTCAGCTTCGGCAGATCGTCGACCGTGCCCAGCACCCGCACGCCGCGGATGGTCCGTCCCTCCCGGGCGCCGTCGACGCCGATCAGAGCCACGACGTTGAGCGCGCCCGCCTCGGCCCGCCGGATCTCCCGCAGCAGTTGCTCCGCCCGCTCACCGGCTCCGACCACCATGGTTCGGCGGCCCAGCGGCGTGACGAACGGAACCGGCCCCTCCCTGATCGAGCGGGCTATGAACGGGATTCCGCCGGCGAAGAAGATGGCGCTGGCCCAGTCGACCAGGAGCACCGAGCGGGACACTCCGGGAAACAGATGGGCCAGATAGAGCGCTACCACGAAGCAGACCGAGCTCACGGTGACGGCCTTGGCCAGCGTCAACAGATCCTGAACCCCGAAATGCAGCCAGTAGGCGCGGAAGACCCCTGCCTGGGCGTAGGCCGTGAGCCGAATCAGGACCAGCAAGGGCAAGGAGATCCAGAAGATCTCAGCTTCGTCCCGGGGAGTGGCGAAGTCGAACCTGAGCTCGTACGCCAGGCGGTAGCCGATGACGATGAGTAGGAGGTGAAGGGCAGGATCTCGCCAATAGGCGAGCAGCCGGGCCAAAGGCCACTCGTCCGGAAGCAACCGTGCGGTACGCCGGAGCGCCGCAGCGGTGATCTCGGAGGGACCGGTACTCACCGGCCGAATCTCCTGACCACGTCGAGCACGGCGCCGATCACGTCGCCCACATCGCTATCACTGAGGAGGGGATGGAGTGGCAGGCTCAGCATCCGCTGATAACTGCCGTAGGCGACCGGAAGCTGCTCCGGCTGGTAGCCATACTTCTGCCGGTAGTGCGAGTGCAGGTGGATCGGGATGAAGTGCACCGAGGTCCCGATATTTCTGGCGGTCAGCTCGTCAATGAACTGGTCTCGACCGATGCGGAGGGCGCCCAGGCGGAGTCGGAGCACATAGAGATGCCACGCGTGCTCTACTTCGGCCCGCTCGACCGGCGTCTCCAGGGCATCCATCCCCCCGAAGGCCTGGTTGTACGCCTCCACGATCTGCCGCCGGCGCCGCTGAAAGCCCGCGAGCTTTCGGAGCTGGACCAGGCCCATGGCCGCCTGGACGTCCGTCATGTTGTACTTGAAGCCCGGCTCATCGACGGTGTAGAACCAGCTCCCGCCGGGGCCGTAGCGCTTCCAGGCGTCGCGACTCATCCCGTGCAACCCCAGGGTCCGGGCCCGCGCGATGAGCTCGGGAGAGCCGGTGAGCATCCCACCTTCGCCGGTGGTGAGGTTCTTGGTAGCGTAGAAGCTGAAGGCAACGGGGTTGGGTCCCGCTCCGACCATTCGCCCCTTGTAGCTCGCAGGAAGGGCGTGGGCCGCATCCTCCACCAGCGCCAAACTGTGAGTGGTCGCGATGTCCTGGATAGGATCGAGATCTACCGGGTGCCCGGCATAGTGAACGGCAAGGATGGCTCGAGTGCGCGGGGTTAGCGCAGCGGTTACGGCCCGCGGGTCCAGGTTCAGAGTATCGGCCTCGACGTCCACCAGGCGGGGCGTGGCACCCAGGTGCTCGATGACGTTGGCGGAGGCGCAGAAGGTCATCGGAGTCGTGATGACCTCATCCCCAGGCCGCACCCCGCTGGCCAACAGCGCGATGTGAAGGCCGGCGGTACATGAGTTCAGGCCCAACGCTTCGGCGGCATCCACCCGGGTCCGAAACGCGGCCTCGAACTGCCGGGTCTTGGGGCCGGTGGTGATCCAGCCGGACCGGAGGGTGTCAGTCACCTCCTCGATCTCCTCCTGCCCGATGGCAGGCTTGGAGAAAAGCAGGAAGTCGGCGCGTCGCAGCCGGTGCGCGACCCGGTTCGAGGTGCGCACCTCCGTGGAGGCGGCGGACTCAGCTCGCATGTGCGTTGTTCACGATCGCCGATTTTAGAATGCTGAAGTGGAGGCTAGCGACTTTGCGGCTGGGGAATGCGAGCTTCGTGCCCGAAGCGGGCACGCCGAACGCGTTGTGGAGTAAGAAGCTGTGAGGGTTGTGCCAGAAGTTGCAGGAAGGGTAGTGGCGACTCGTCGTTGCGTGAGTGCAACTAGAGGGGCGCCATTGGCTATTGGCTATCGGCTATTGGCTGCTCCTAAAACCCAGGGAGGCTCGCCATCCGCCACGGGCTCATTTGGTGAGCGCAGTAAGCGAACAGCCAATAGCGAATAGCGAGCCCCTCTAATACCAGCCAATCGGCTTTTCGTCGAGATTGATGAACACCTGCTTCGTCTCCAGATACTCCTCCACCCCCCAGTGTCCCAGCTCGCGGCCGAAACCGGAGGCCTTATAGCCGCCCCAGGGCGCTTCGACGAAAGTCGGCTGCATGTGGTTGACCCAGACGATACCGGCTTCCAGCGCCTTCACCACCCGGAAGGCCTTGAAGATGTCCCGGGTCCAGACTGCGGCTGCCAGACCGTAGGGGGTGGCGTTGGCGATGCGAATGGCGTCGGCCTCATCGGTAAACGGGATCACGCTCATCACCGGACCGAAAATCTCCTCCTGGGCAATCTTGGCCGAGTTGTCGACGTCGTAGAAGATGGTGGGCTCGATGTACCATCCTTTATCGAACTGCTTAGGCCGATTTCCGCCCACGGCCACTTTGGCCTCCTTCCGACCCACGTCGAGGTAACCGGCGACGCGGTCCCGCTGCTCTGCGCTCACCAGCGGACCCATCTTGTTGGCCCGGTCCATGCCGGGGCCCAGCTTGATCGTTTTCGCCTTGGCCGCGGCGGCGTCCACGAACTTCTTGTAGATGTCGCGTTGGACCAGAACCCGGCTGCCGGCGGAGCATACCTCCCCCTGATTGATGAAGGTCCCGAACAGGGCACCGTCCACCGCATTCTCGAAGTCCGCGTCGCTGAAGAAGATGTTGGGCGACTTGCCGCCCAGCTCCAGGGAGACCCGTTTCAGATGATCGGCCGCGCTTCGCATGATGGTCTTACCCACCGCGGCGCTGCCGGTGAAGGCGATCTTGCGGACCGCCGGGTGAGCCACCAGCGGCGCGCCGGCTCCGGGCCCGTCCCCAGTGACGATGTTGACCACTCCCGGCGGCAGTCCCACGGCCTCGAAGTCCTTGGCTAGCGCGAGTATCGAAAGCGGAGTCTGCTCGGCGGGCTTGAGGACGACGGTGCACCCGGCCGCGAGCGCCGGTGCGATCTTCCAGGCCGCCATCATTATAGGATAGTTCCAGGGTATGATCTGGCCGGCCACCCCGACCGGCTCCCGCATGGCGAACGCCACCGCCTCCGCCGGCACCGGCAGCACCTCACCGTTGATCTTGGTGGCCAGGCCGCCGTAATACTCGAAACAGGTGGCGGTGTCGTCCATGTCGTACTCGGATTCCGCGATGGGCTTGCCCGAATTTCGGGTCTCCAGCTCGGCCAGCTCGGCCCGGCGAGCCCGGATCCGGTCCGCCAAGCGGAAGAGAATGCGTCCCCGCTCCTGGGCCGTGACCCCTTTCCATCCTTCATAAAAGGCCTTTGTGGCTGCCCGGACTGCCTGATCGACGTCTTTGGCATCGCCGGCAGGGCAGGTGGCGATGACCTCCTCGGTTGCAGGATCGTAGACGTTGAAGGTCTTCCCACCCTGGGCATCGACGAACTTGCCATCGATGTACATCTGGTACGGGGTGACCTGTGTTTTGCGGGCCTTGCCCGACACCCTGGCCGTGCTCGTCATCGGCTCCTCCGCTTCCGCCCTCTGGGTCTATCGAATTGGTGGCTGGCTTTCACAAAACTAGCACAAAAAGCACGAAGGGCACCGTGCATCGTGCCCTTCGTGAGCTTACAGTATCAGCTGATGAAACCTTAGGCTGCGACTGTCTCCCGGGACGTCCGGTTGATAACCCGTGGCGTTCCGACCCGCGCGGTATCGTCCCGCACCTGCCACGGCATTTGTGCCCGGGACATAGCCTCCAGGAACGGATCCGGATCGAACTGTTCCGGGGACATCACCCCGGTGCCCCGCCAGCTGCCCTCCGCCAGGAGCCGGGCGGCGATGACCGGAGGGATGCCGGTCTGATACGCCGTGGCCTGAACTCCTAACGAGCGGTAGACCGCCTCGTGGTCGCTAACATTATAGATGTAGTACGCCCTGGGCTCACCGTTCTTGAATCCCTTGGCCAGGGTCCCCACACAGGTCTTCCCCCGCATCCGGCCGGCCAGGTCCTTCGGCTCCGGCAGCAGGGAGACCACCAGATCGCGGGGGACAACCGAGACGCCACCCACCCGAACCCGGTCTTTCCGGGAGAGACCCAGGCGCTTCATGACCCGCAGGGTCTCTACCGTTACGTCGTCCATGCACAGCTTGAAATCGATCGTCCTGGCCGACGGGAAGAACCGCGGCAGGGTCTTCGATTCCTCATGGTCCACGTAATAGCAGTTGAGCACACCCAGCTCCGGGAAATCGAACTGCTCCAGGCCGGTAAGCGGCTCCTCCAGGTGGAACCGGCCTCCCCGATAGGAGACCGCCTTACAGAGGCACTCGTCGATCATGACCCAGGGGCTAAACGCCGCGATAAAGCCGTCGTATCCCTGGCAGATCGAGTTGTCGCCGTCGCGAATCCGGAGTTCGGTCACGACGTCGAGCAGGTGTTTGGCCGCGTACGCGGCGTAGACATTCGTGGTGCCGGGGTCTGCGCCCATCCCCAGGATGGCCAGACGGCCGGCGGCCTTGAACTCGGCATCCAGCGCGAACTGGTCATCCATTTTAGGGATGCCATCCGCGTCGGTGCCCGCGCTAGCAAGGTCGATGTAGTCGCAACCCGCGTCGAGGCAGGCGCGCATGACATCGAGGTTGGTCGCGGGAAGGGCCGCGTTCAGGACGAGAGTGGTGCCGGTCTGACGGATTGCTTGGGCAACCGCGGCCCGATCTCCGGCATCGAGACAGATAGCCGAGACCCGAGGATCGTTGAGCCGGTCCGCTAAGTGGGAAGCACGGGCGGACACCGTGTCGGCGATGACGAGTTTCTCGAGCACCGCTTCCTTCGCGAATTTTAGGGCGGACACGGTCCCCACCGCGCCGGCGCCCAGCACCAGGACTTTCACAAACTCCTCTTTTCATTGTTGGCGCGGCACTCGGTCTGGCCACGTCGGCGGACCCTGCCGCCTGCGCGACCTCGCCCCCGCCGCTGATGGGGGCTCGCAGCTCAAGGAGATGGTCAGCTGCGAGAGTGGACCCTCCGCTTTGTCGGAGGATGCAAACGTACCTCCCCCTAGTAGAGGGTGGCACTCAGCCATAGTAGCTCCGCCCCCCCACCCCCTGTCCAGCCCCCCACCCCTGCTGCCACTGGCAGCCCGGTTTGGCCCCCATCTGCATACACTGCATCAACTTATTGGCCCGCATGTGGTTCAGCCGGTGGCACGCGGAAGAAGTGCATGTTTATGCACGATTTTAGGAGATGCCAAGGCACTGCGAGGCTCGGCGGGCGGGAGAATCAGGTCTGGGGCTCCTCTCGCATGAGCCTGGCCCAGATTACGATGACCGCCACCGAAATCCCGAAGATCACGGTGGAGGCCGCATTGACCTCCGGGGTGATTCCCCGGCGCAGGAGTCCCCAGATCTGAAGCGGCAAGGTGTTCTGCCGCCCGATGAGGAAAAACGTCACCGCGATCTCGTCCAGGCTGAGGGTAAACACCAGGAGTGCTGCGCCGAGCACGGCAGTGCGGATGCTGGGGAAGGTCACCTGCCAGAAGGTCTGCCACTCGTTGGCGTAGAGATCCTGGCTGGCCTCCTCCTGGGCGCGATCGAGGCGCTGCAGCCGGGCAAAGACCTGGGTGATGACAACCGAGCTGAACGCGGCGGCATGCCCCAACACGACCGGCCAGCCGGGGACCAGAGGGAAGCCGCTGGACAGGCTGAGCCCCACGAAGCTGAAGAAGGTGAGCAGGGCAACGCCGGTAATGATCCCGGGCAGGATGAGTGGGAGAAGCACCAGCCGGCGAAACGCTGCCTTGCCGGGGAAATCGAAACGGTCGAGCACGAAAGCCCCGGGTACCCCGACGAGTAGCGACATCGTAACCGTGAGTAGCGCCAGCTTCAGGCTGGCGAGGGCCGCGTCAATCATCCCCCGGTCGTGCGCCAGGGCCACGAACCACTGGGTGGTCCCCAGCCGCAGCGGCCAGGCGATGATGGGCGAATCGTGAAACGCGTACACGATGACGACGACCAGGGGCAGGTAGATAAAGGCAAACACGCCGAGCCCCACGGTCCACAGAAGGCCGGTCACTCTGTCTGCCGGTCGGGCGGTCACTTTGCCCCCTCGGCGAGTCCTACCACTCGACCGCCGGCCCGACCGACCGCCTGACCGCCGTAGCTCATCCGCCTTTCTACCTGATTAGCCAGCCAAAGGAGGAAGATGGTGAGCCCGAGCATCACCACCGACACGGCTGCACCCAGCGGCCAGTTGTACGCCACTCCGAAGAGGCTCCAGACCAGATTCGATACCATGAGCGCGCTGTCGTTGCCCCCCAGGAGCTGAGGGGCCAGGAAGTCGCCCATACTCAGGACGAACGCGAAGGTCGAACCGGCCAGGACGCCGGGCAGCGAGAGTGGCAGGGTGACCCGGAGAAAGGTCTGCCAGCGGTTGGCGTAGAGATCGTGACTGGCTTCCTTGAGCGCGGGAGGGATGGCCTCCAGTACCGCATAGATCGGCATCAGGGTGAACGGGGTGTAGATGTGAATCAGGGCCACCGTGACAGCCCAACGGCTGTAGAGCAGAAACGTGAGCGGCTGGTCGATCAACCCGGCCGCCTCCAGTACCCCGTTCAAAATCCCTTCCTGGCCCAGAATGATCTTCCAGGCGTAGGCCCGCACCAGGTAGCTGACCCAGAGCGGGATGATCACCGCCATGTACATCAAGGTGCGATGCTTCTTCTTCACCTTGAAGGCCAGGAGGTAGGCCAGCGGATAGGCCAGAAGCAGTGAGACCAGGGTCACTCGAAGCGCGATGCCTGCGGAGAAGAGAATCGTGTTCGGGTAGAGCGGCGTGCCGAAGAGCCGGCGATAGTTGTCGAGGGTGAACTCGTGGGTGATGGCTCCGCCCGAGAGCCGCCAGAAGGAGTGGACCAGCAGCAGTGCGTAGGGGACGAAAAGGAGGATGGTGACAAAGCCGACGGGGACCGCCGCGGCCAACACGGTCAGAAGGTGGCGGCTGCCCCGGATCCGGTCCAGTCGAGTGGGCCGCATCTCAGTCGGTGACACACCGGGCTCGTTCGGGGGCCCAGCTCACCCGGGCCCGTCCACCGACCTGCACCGTGGTGCCAGCCGGGACCTGGGCGATGATCCGGCGGTCGCCGGGCAAACTGACGTGTACCCGGATCAAGGCGCCGCTGTACACCGCGTCGGCGACCGTGCCTTCGATCGCGTTTTCCGCTGCCGACCCGATCCCTTCGAAATCGATGCGCACCGCCTCAGGACGAACGCTGAGCCAGGCCTTGCTGCCGGCAGGGAGGGCGACGTCGCTTCGGCCACGGAGCACCTCGTTTCCTAGCCGTAGCGTGACCGGCCCGGGGCCGCCGTCTACCACGACTCCAGCAATGAGGTTGGTTTCGCCGATAAAATCGGCGACGTAACGTGAGGTGGGGCGGTCATAGAGGTCGCGCGCGGTACCGACCTGTTCGATCCGGCCTTGGCGGAGGAGCACGATCCGGTCGCTCATGGTGAGCGCCTCCTCCTGATCGTGCGTGACATAGATGAAGGTGATTCCGAGATCGGTCTGCAGGTGCTTGAGCTCCAACTGCATCTCCTTGCGGAGCTTGAGGTCGAGCGCGCCGAGCGGCTCGTCGAGCAGCAGCACCCGGGGCCGGTTCACCAGCGCCCGGGCGAGCGCCACCCTCTGCTGTTGCCCACCGGAGAGCTGGCGGGGTGCCCGGGCGCCCAGCTCCCCCAGCTTCACCATCTCCAGCGCCAGGCGAACTCGCTCCTCCCGCTCGGCTTTCGGCACCAACCGCATGCGCAGGCCGTAGCCGATGTTCTCCCGCACACTCATATGAGGAAAGAGGGCGTAATGCTGGAAGACGGTGTTGATGTCGCGCTTGAAGGGGGGCAGCCCGGAAATCGAAGAGCCACCCATCCGGATCTCTCCGGCGGATGGCTGCTCGAACCCCGCGATCATGCGGAGGGTAGTGGTCTTTCCCGATCCCGAGGCCCCCAGCAGGGTGAGAAATTCCCCGGCGGCAATCTCGAGTGAGAGATCGTCCACCGCCACGAACTCGCCGAAACGCTTGGTGAGGCGGTCTAGCTCGAGAATCGGCGTCAGATCATTTCCCTGCTTTGACCTCGTTCCAGATCTCCTGGTATTTCTCGCGCCGGGGACTCCATTGCCAGAAGTTCACCTTGCTCCCGTAATCCGCTATGTCCCGCTGGCTGGCAGCCTGCTCCGGGGTCATGTAGGTCTTGGCCGCCGGGTTGGCGACGATATATGCGGTTACGTCATAGAGCAGCTTCTGGGTGAATGGCTGGGCCGTGTATTCCAGCCAGGCGTACCCGGCATCCAGATTCTTGGCGCCTTTGGTCAACACCCAGTGATCGGCCCAGGCCGTGGTTCCTTCCTTGGGAATCGTCTCCCCGGCCGGGAACTTGGCCTGCCGCAGCTGGTTGGTCATCAAGGGCCAGCCCTCTCCCATGACGACCTCGCCGCTCTGGAACAGCTGGGTCATGTCGCCCGCCGTCACCCAGTACTTCCGCACGTTGGGCCGAAGCTCGAGCATCTTCGCCTTGACCTTGGCCAGATCGGCGTCCGACAGGTTATAGAGGTGACTGGGATCCTTGGGATCGTCCATGCCGAGGTACTGCGCCACCATGTACAGGGTGGCGATATCGTCTTGCAACGAAAGCTTGCTGCGGTACTTCTTGTCCCACAGCTCGCCCCAGGAGGCGGGGGCACTCCGCACTTTGCTGGTGTCGTAGATCAGGGGATTGGGGCCGAACGCCCAGGGGACGCCGTACACCACATCGTCCTTGCGGACCACCTTGAGCTTGCGGAACCCCTCACTCAGATCGTTATAACTCGGCACCCGGGCGAGGTCGATCGGGCTGGCCAGCCCCGCCTCAATGATGGCGGTCGCTGCGTCGCTGGAGGGCGAAATGAGGTCGATCGTCTCCGCCCCGCCCGCGCGGAGCTTGGCCACCAGGTCGTCGCTCGACCCCATGTAGGTGGCATTCACCTTGACCCCGCACGCCTGCTCGAACGGTCGGGCGAACAGGGTGTCAGTGTACCCCTCCCAGACCATGAAATTCAGCTCCCCGCCGATCGGCTTGGCGCAGAGCTGAGCCAGGTAAGCCTTGGCATCCGCCCGAGCGTCGCCGCTCGGCGCAATCGCGATCTTCTTGGCCGTAGCCCCGCCGCTTGCCGCGGGCTTGTCGCCCTTGCCGCAAGCCGCCGCGAGAACGAGGATGGGCCAGCCGGACAACTGGAGACGCCGCCAGATCATGAGAGGCTCTTCCTTACCCGAGGTTGTTGTGGGAACGAGAGACGGTCTCGGTACAATGGTACAGCAGGAAGTCAGAGGTGAAAAGAGAGGCGAGGGGTGGCGAAACCACTAAACCCTTCGTACATCTTACCTCTTACCTCTCACCTCTCACCGTCGTTTGAGGACCCATGGCCGGCGTGATCCGCCTCCAGACCGAGATTCCTGGCCCAGCGAGCCGTGCCCTGCTGGCTCGGCGGACCAATGCGGTGCCCCGTGGGGTGCCGGCCGTCACCCCGATCGCTGTGGCTCACGCGGAGGGGGCGGTCATCACCGACGTTGACGGTAACCGGCTCATCGATTTCGGCGGTGGCATCGGGGTGGTCAACACCGGCCATCGGCACCCATCCGTGGTGGAGGCGGTGCGCCGGCAGCTGGACCACTTTGCCCACGTCTGCTTCCCGGTATCGACCTACGAACCGTATGTCGCCCTGGCCGAGCGGCTCAATCGGATCACGCCGGGGAATCACCCGAAGCGGACCTTCTTCCTCAACAGCGGAGCGGAGGCGGTCGAGAACGCGGTCAAGGTGGCCCGGTTCTTCACCGGGCGTCAGGCGGTGGTCTGTTTCGAGCACGGGTTCCACGGCCGCACCAATCTGGCCCTAGCGTTGACCTCGAAGGTCATGCCCTACAAGAAGGGATTCGGCCCGTTCGCTCCGGAGGTATACCGGATTCCGTTTCCTTACTGCTACAGATGCGGGGAAGCGGGGAAGCGGGGAAGCGGGGAAGCAAACGGCTGCTGCATGGCGTCCCGGGAAAGACTCGAGCAAATGTTTGCCTCCATCGTCGATCCTGATTCGGTCGCCGCCATCATCATGGAGCTGGAGCTGGGCGAGGGAGGATTCGTGCCGGCGCCCAGAGAGTATGTCCAGACGCTGGCAGAATTCGCCCGCGACCACGGGATTCTCTTCATCGCGGATGAGATTCAGACTGGATTTGGCCGCACCGGCAAAATGTTTGCCTCGGAGCACTACGGGCTGGTGCCCGACATCATCACCACCGCCAAATCCCTGGCCGGCGGGCTGCCCCTTGCCGCAGTGACCGGCCGGGCCGACGTGCTGGAGGCCCCCCACGCGGGCGGTCTGGGCGGAACCTACGGCGGCAATCCGCTTGCGTGTGCCGCTGCACTGGCAGTGCTGGACGCCATGGAGGCGGAGCGCATTCCGGAGCGCGCTGCCCGGATGGGAGACCGGATCCGGGCGCGCTTCTGCCAGTGGGCCACCCGCTACCCGTGCATCGGCGATGTCCGGGGGCTGGGGGCAATGATAGCTATGGAGCTCGTGACCGACCGCAGTACCAAGGCACCGGACAAGGCATTGACCGGCCGGTTGCTCGCTGCAGCCCTGACACGGGGCCTCATTCTCCTCTCATCCGGCACCTATGGCAACACGGTGCGCGTCCTCGCCCCACTCACCACGCCGGACGAGGTCGTTGAGGAAGGACTCGACGTGATGGAGCAGGCGCTGGAGGCGGTCGTGTGATCTCAAGACTTCCCGACGAAAGGACTTTCGAATTGTGACCACGGCGCCCAAAGGCCAGTGCGTGGTGGAGTTCTCCGGTGTGTCCAAGAGCTTCGGAGACCTGAAGGCCGTGGACGATATCTCCTTTGAGATCCAGCGGGGTGAGTTCTTCTCCATCCTCGGCCCGTCGGGCTGCGGAAAGACGACCACCCTGCGGTTGCTGGCGGGCTTCGAGCAGCCGGACGAGGATGGTGGTGAGGTACGGCTGCTGGGGCAGATAGTGAACAAGAAGCGTCCCTACGAACGGCAGATCTCGATGGTGTTTCAGAATTACGCGCTGTTTCCTCACCTTTCCGTCGCCAAGAACGTCGCCTTCGGTCTGGAACAACGGAAAACCCCCAAGCACGAGATCGACGACCGGGTGCGGCGCGCTCTGGAGATGGTGCGCCTCAAGCCGGAGGTCTTCTTGAAGCGGATGCCGGCGCAGCTCTCCGGAGGTCAGCGTCAGCGCGTCGCCCTCGCCCGAGCGCTGGTCCTCGAGCCCACCATTCTTCTGCTGGACGAGCCACTCGGCGCTATCGACCTCAAGCTGCGGAAGGAAATGCAGCTCGAGCTGAAAGCGCTCAACAAGCAGCTCGGCACCACCTTCGTCTATGTCACTCACGACCAGGAGGAAGCCCTCACCATGTCCGACCGCATCGCGGTGATGGACAATGCCCGGGTGGCCCAGCTAGGTACCCCGGCTGAGATCTACGAGAACCCGCGCACGGCGTTCGTGGCCAAATTCATTGGCGAGTCGAATTTTTTTGAGGGTAAAGCCAGGGAAAGGTCCAACGGCCGTTGGCACATCGGCCAGGTGGGCGAGACCGCTTTTCAGGTGCCCAACCATCCCAGCCTGGAGCAGGGATGCGAGGTCCGCATAGCGGTCCGCCCGGAGTGGATGGATGTGTTCAAGCCTGACGCCATCCCCCCGGGCGAAAACGCTCTCATCGGCACCATCCGAGACATCATCTATCTGGGCGAAACGATGCACGTAATCGTTACCGTCCCCGGCTCCGGTGACGTCACCGTCGCGGTCAGGAACGAGGGCCAGCTCATCAAGCCGCTGACCTGGAAAAAGGGAGATGCGGCGGCGGTGGCCTGGCTCCCCGAGGACTGCCAGATCCTGGAGAAGGATTGATGGCCGGCCGGGAGCGGGCACTGGCCTGGCTCTACAGCAAGCCTGAGGCCCGGGCCTGGGCCCTGCTCGCGCCCGGCGGGTTCTGGTTGCTGCTGTTTTTCCTGGTCCCGCTGCTCATCATGTTCGTGTACAGCTTCATGCCGCGGGGCATCTACGGTGGGGTGGAACCTGGGTTCACTCTCGAGCATTACGCCCGATTCTTCGATCCGCTCTATCTGGAAGTGCTGCAGCGGACCTTTGTGTGGTCCATTGCGTGCACCGTCATCTGCCTGGTCCTGGGTTATCCCGTGGCGTATCTCATCGTGCGGGGCGGGCGGTGGCGGACCCTGCTGCTGTTCCTCGTGGTGCTGCCCTTCTGGACCAGCTTTCTGGTGCGCACGTTCGCGATGATTTTTCTCATGCGCGACACCGGGCTGATCAACAACTGGCTGCTGAAGCTGGGGCTGATCGCCCAGCCCTTGTCCATGCTGTACACGCCGTTCGCGGTCATGGCCGGACTGGTATATGGCTTCCTGCCGTTCATGATCCTGCCCATTTACGCCTCGCTGGAGAAACTCGACTCCTCATTGCTGGAGGCAGCCGAGGTGCTGGGTGCTCGGCCCCGTGCCCGTTTCCAGAAGGTGACCCTCCCACTTTCCATGCCCGGCGTAGTGGCGGGCTGCCTGCTGGTCTTCATTCCAGCCCTTGGATCCTTCCTCACCTCCGACTTGCTCGGGGGTGCCAAGGAGATGATGATCGGCAACCTGGTACAGAATCAGTTCTCCTCCGCCCGAAACTGGCCCTTCGGATCGGCGGCATCGTTCATCGTGATGGCGCTGGTACTGGCCGCCGTGATGATCTATCTCAAGGTGAAAGACAAGAACACGGGACAGGCTGGGACCAAATGAATCTGCGGCCCCCTCCGTGGCTGATCGCAGTCTCGGTCGCCGTGTACCTGTTTCTGCATCTGCCGATCCTGGTATTGGTGGTCTTCTCCTTTAACAGCTCGAAATTTTCTGTGGATTGGCGGGGGTTCACCCTCCAATGGTATCACCGGCTATTGGAGCGTCCCGACATCCTTCGGGGGCTGAAGGTGAGTCTTGTCGTCGGGGTCTCCGCCACGGCCATTTCAGCCATCCTCGGCACCTTGCTGGCGCTGGCGCTGGCAAGGCATCGGTTCCGCGGACGCCGCGCATTCGAGGGATTCTTGTACGTGCCGATCGTGACTCCCGAGATCGTCACCGGCATCTCCCTCCTCATGCTTTTCGCTCTGATGAAGTTCCCTCTTGGCGTCACCAGCATCACCATTGCCCACGTGGCGTTTTGCATCTCGTTCGTGGTGATCGTGGTGCTGGCCCGGCTGGAGGGAATGGACGAGAACCTCGAAGAGGCCGCGATGATTCTGGGGGCGGATGAGATCACCACCTTCTGGAAGGTGACCGTTCCTCAGCTCTGGCCCGGCATCCTCGCCGGCGCCTTGCTGGCCTTCACCATGTCATTCGACGACTTCATTATCACTTCGTTCGTTTCCGGCGTCGGTTCCTCGACCCTCCCCATCGTCGTATACAGCATGGTGCGGAAAAACGTGGAGCCCAGTATCAACGCCATCAGCACGATCATTCTGGCCGTCACCGCGCTCCTCATCTACTTCGCCGATCGGCTGTTGCGGGATAAGTAGGCGGGGAAGCGGGTAGGCGTGAACGAAAGGCTTGCGGATGCTCGAGCGCTGTCTGTGGACGGAAACGGCTGCAGCTCCACCTGCCCGGAAGGCACCCGTCCCGCTCCCACCCTCCACCGATGTCGCCATCATCGGCGGCGGCTACACCGGCCTTGCCGCAGCGCGGACCCTCGCCCGGCGGGGCGTAGATGCCACGGTGCTGGAGCGGCACACGCTGGGATGGGGGGCCAGCAGCCGCAATGGGGGCTTCGTACTGCCTGGGTTCAAGCCGGAGATGGAAGAGCTCGCCGAACGGCTCGGCCCTGAGCGGGCCGGCCGGATGTTCCAGCTGTCGCTGGAAGCCATACAGTTTGTCACCGATCTGATCTCCGAAGAAAGCATTGCCTGTGACTTTGTCCGCTGCGGGGCCGTCACCCTGGCTGCCAAGGCCAGTCACATGGAGGGTCTGGCGCGGAGCAGCAGGTTCATGCGGGACCAGCTCGGGTATGAGACCCAGTTGCTAGGCCGGGATGAGCTGGGTCAAGAGATCGGCTCCCGACGATACCATGGCGGTCTGACCGATCCGGCAGGCTGCTCACTCCAACCGGCCAAGTATGTCCAGGGACTCGCCCGGGCGGCAGAGCGGGCAGGAGCCAGGTTGCTGGAAGGCGCCGACGTGACGGCAATCCGTAGAACCCGGAGCGGCTTCGAGGTCAGCACCTCTGTTGGTACGGTGCAAGCGCGTGAAGTGCTCGCCGCAACTAACGGGTACACTCCGGCTGCCCTGTCGAAGCTGCGGCGGCGAGTGATCCCGATCGGCAGCAATCAGATCGCTACGGCATCCCTTGAAGCCGAGCTGGCGCGTCGACTGGTGCCCCGGGGACGCGTGTTCAGCGATACCAAGAATCTGCTGTACTACTTCCGGCTTTCGCCCGATCGCCGTATGGTTTTTGGAGGACGTGCATCCTTTACTCCCATAGGTACGAAGCGCATCGCCGGCATCCTCGCTGACGGCATGAAGGAGGTCTTCCCTGAGCTGGCGGGAGTTCCCATCGAGTACGCCTGGTCA
This sequence comes from Gemmatimonadales bacterium, assembly GCA_035997125.1. Taxonomy (GTDB): domain Bacteria; phylum Gemmatimonadota; class Gemmatimonadetes; order Gemmatimonadales; family GWC2-71-9; genus CAVVWJ01. The sequence continues at coordinate 1,277 of DASYIX010000027.1, read as the reverse complement.
GGGAAGGTGGCTTACCCCATCGACCACCTGCCCCACGCAGGCCGACTCGACGGAGTTCACTACGCGATGGGGTATTGTGGCCACGGGGTCGCCTTGGCCACTTACCTGGGCAACCGAATGGGCGAAGTGCTCGCCGGGGCGGGGGAGATCCCCGATCTGGGAACCGCGAGCTTCCGCCCGATCCCGTTCTTCAACGGGGTTCCCTGGTTCCTTCCGCTGGCTGGGGGATACTATCGGACCCGCGACTGGCTGGGGTAGCGACGCCCTGACACGATCCAAGGAGGAACTCCGTGAGCAAGCGCAAGGAAGTCGAGCGCCTGGTGGAGCAGCTCGAGCGTGGCGGTATCCCGCGGCGGGAATTCGTACTCCGCGCCTTCGCTCTGGGACTGAGCGTGAGCTCCGTCGGTGCGCTGTTGCAGGCATGCCAGGGCAAGGACAAGGCTGCGGGAAGCGCCGCGGATAGCGCCAGTACCGCCGCAGCGGATCTCGGTCCGATAGAGAAGAATCTTCACGTCTACAACTGGTCCGACTACATCGCGGACAAGACAGTACCGGACTTCGAGAAGGAGTTCGGGGTGAAGGTGACCTACGATACCTACGAGAGCAACGAGGAGATGGTCGCCAAGCTCCAGGCGGGAGCCACCGGCTACGACATCGTCGTGCCCAGTGGGTATATCGTGCCGGTCATGGTGGCCACGGATCTGATCACCCCGATCAACAAGAAGTACATCACCAACTTCAACAACCTCTCGCCGATCTTTCAGAACCTGCCCACCGATCCGGGGAACAAGTACACGGTCCCCTGGCAGTGGGGAACCAGCGGCATCGCCTACCGGTCGGACAAGGTAAAGGCGCCGGTGGACAGTTGGGCCGTCTTTCAGGACAAGCAGTATGCCAAGAAGATGACCATGATGGATGACGGGCGTGAGGTGATCGGCTCCCAGCTCCGCTACCGGGGCCACTCGCTCAACTCCACCAACCCGGCGGAGCTGAAGCAAGCCAAGGCCGACTCCGTCGCCGCCAAGAAGAATCTCAAGGCGTACATCTCCGCGCCGGTCAAGGCCCAACTCATCTCCGGCGACGTCTGGATTTCCCAGCTCTGGAACGGGGACACCACTCAGGCGAAAGCCGAGCAACCGAAGCTGGCGTATGTCATCCCGAAGGAAGGTTGCACCATCTGGGGCGACTCCATGTGCATCCCCAAGAGCGCTCCCAACAAGCGGGCCGCCCACGAGTGGATGAACTACATTCTCCGGCCCGAGGTGGGCGCCGCACTG
>DASYIX010000026.1:0-57275 GCA_035997125.1 Gemmatimonadales bacterium | reverse complement strand
TGCCGAAACCGCCGTGCGGCACCGCGCCGTAGCGGCGCAGGTCGAGATACCACTCGAACGCCTCCTGCGGCAGGTCGTGTTCCTTGATCCGCTGCAGCAGGAGATCGAGATCGGCGAGGCGTTCGCCGCCGCCGATGATTTCGCCGTAGCCTTCAGGGGCAATGACGTCGACGCCGAGAGCCAGATCCGCCCGCTCGGGGTCAGGCTTCATGTAGAACGCCTTGATCGCCGCGGGGTAACGGTGCACCAGCACCGGCCGGTCGTATTCCTCCGACAGCGTGGTTTCGTCGGGCCCGCCGAAGTCGCCGCCCCACTGAATCGGCAGCCCCTTCGCCTGCAGCCGCTTGACCGCATCGTCGTACGAGATGCGCGGGAACGGCTTCTGCACCGCCTCGAGCTTCGAGATGTCGCGCTCGATGATCGTCAGCTCGCGGCGCCGTTTTTCGAGCACGCGCGCGACCACCGAGACGACGAGATCCTCGGCGAGCGCCATCACGTCGTCGAGGTCGGCGAAGGCCACCTCGGGCTCGACCATCCAGAACTCGGTGAGGTGCCGCCTCGTCTTGGACTTCTCCGCGCGAAACGTGGGGCCGAAACAGTACACTTTGCCCAGCGCGGCGGCGGCAGCCTCCACGTACAGCTGCCCGGTCTGAGCCAGGTAGGCCTTGCCCAGATCGAAGTAGTCGGTGGCAAACAGGTTGCCGGCCTCCTCCCCGATTGCCCCGGTCAGAATAGGGGTATCCACCAGGATGAAGTCGCGCTGGAAGAAGAAATCCCTGATGGCCTGCGTCACTTCGTGGCGGACCCTCGCCACCGCCGCCTGCCGCCTGGTCCGGAGCCAGAGATGTCTATGCTCGAAGAGGAAAGTCGTCCCATGCTCTTTGGGGGTGATCGGATACTCCGGACTGGATCCCAGCACCTCCAGGGCCTGCACGGCAAGCTCGTATCCACCGGGTGAGCGGGGCTCTTCCCGCACCTGGCCGGTCATCGCGACGCTGGCTTCCTGGGTGAGCGACCCGAAAGCAGACCAGGTAGAATCCGACACTTCCTTCTTCGATAGGACCCCTTGCACGTAACCGGAGCCATCGCGAACCACGACGAACGCAATCTTGCCGCTCGAACGGGTAGTCGTGACCCAGCCGCGGACGGTAACCGTCTCGCCGACGTGTTCACGGAGGCCGCGGATGTCTACTGCCGTCATACCGGGTCCAATGGGAGAATGGGTCTGCGCCAAAGAGCGTTGAGTGTAGCCCTGGTCCTAGGGAGCGTCAACGCGGCGTGCGTGAACTTCCGGCCGGCGCCAGTGCCGCTGCCCGCGAGCGCGGCGGGTAATGCGCCGACTCCAGTTTGGACTGCTCGAGCGGGGCGGAGATTCACTGGCCAGGTTCAGGTGGAGAACAACATCCTGTATGGCGGCAGCATCGACCGTAAAGTGTATGCCGTGGATCTGGTGAGCGGGGAAATGCGCTGGTCCTCCCGGCTATCCGGCATGATCCTGGGCGGGGTTCTGTTGGCGGGGGACACGATCTTTGTGGCCACTTCCCGTCCCCAGGGACGGATCCAGGCCCTGGACCGGGCCAAGGGTAAGCCGATCTGGCGGATGTCCACCGACCCCATAGGAGCACCGCTCGCTTTGATTGATGGTGCTCTGCTGGCCCTGACTCAGCGGGGTGAGGTCGTCGCGCTCGACCCTGGAACGGGCAAGCTTCGCTGGCATCGGCGGGTCGGGGTCTCCCGCACAGCGGCGGTAGCGGCAGGGAATGGTGGAGTGCTTGTGGCCACCCTTGACTCCCTCATGCGCCTCAACGTTGCGGACGGCAAAGTCACCCACCGCGTGGGCTCCCCAGGCACGGTGGTCTCGCCCTGGTTGGCTCACCGAGGCGCGCTAGTGGCGGGAACCACCGACTCCCAGCTGGTCTCCATCCGACCCGGCGACCTGACCGTGAACTGGAAACTGCGGGTGGACGCGCCGGTCCTGGACTCTCCCGCGGCACTCGGGGATACGCTCTTCCTCGCAACCCGGCTCGGCACGGTGTACCGGATCCAGCCAGGTGGCGATCCGGTGGCCAAACCCATTGCCACCCTGCACTGGCCGATTTCCGCTCCGGTGACTGTGGTTGGGGAGCTCCTGCTACTCGGCGGGGCGGACGGCACGATCCGGGCCCTCCGGACCGACGGAAGCGAGGTCTGGCGGGTGCAGGTCTGGAGGCCCGTCGAACTTGGCCCTGTCCCGGTTGCCAACGGCCTCATCGCCGTGGGCGGCAACGGCGATCTCCATCGGTTTCGTCAGTGAGGCGCGCGTTTTCCGCGGCGATCGTACTCCTGCTCCTGGCGGGTCAGGCCGAGGCGCAGGGACCGCTGGTCAAGTATGGAAAGTGGTTGGTGGTGGCCGGGTCAGCGGGGATGAACTACCTGGCCCTCCGGTCGCACAACCAGGCCGATGACGCGTTCAACTCCTTAGAGACACTCTGCATCGATCGCAGCCGGTGCGATCTCGCGCCCGACGGCACCTATCTGGACCCGGAGGCGGAGAATCTGTATCAGACCTCGCTCCACTATGACCGGATAGCCCGTGGCTGGCTCGTCGGGGGCGAAGCGGCACTGGCCGGGGCCGCCGCGTTATTTGTGTGGGAGTTGACCCAGCCCAAAGGCAGACCGGGCAACATTCCGTTCGAGCCGGAAGTGCGCAGCCTGCGGTGGGGAACGGGATTGGGCTTGCGGGTTGCCTTCTAGGAGTTTCTCCGGCTCTCTCTCAGCCCACGCGGAACAACTCCACCGCCCTGGGATATCGCGCCACGGCCCGCTCTCTGAGCCGTTGATTTTCCCGCCGCTGGAGCGCCGGATCGCCCTCGATAATCTGCATGGCCAGCTCCCGCGCGCGGGCGAGCAGATCGGTGTCGCCCGGCAACCGCGCATGGCGCAACTCGAAGCCGCCGGACTGCCGGGCCCCGATCAGGTCACCCATGCCCCGCTCTGCCAGATCCAACTCTGCTATCCTAAACCCGTCCTGGGTCGCGGCGAAGCCCTGGAGCCTGTCGGGCGTGGGCCCATCTGCCAGCAGAATGCAGTAGCTCTCGTCCGGTCCCCGGCCGATGCGACCGCGGAGCTGGTGCAGTTGGGCCAGCCCGAACCGGTCAGGGTGCTCGATCAGCATAATGTTGGCGTTGGGAACATCGATCCCAACTTCGATCACGGTGGTGGCCACCAGCACGTTGAGGTCACCCGCCCGAAACCGGCGCATGACCTCGTCGCGCTGCTCGCCCCGCAGCCGGCCATGAACCAGGCCCACCTGGAGCTCGGGCCAGCGGGCCGACAGCGTCTGCGCCATCGTCGTCGCCGCCCGCAGATCGGCTCGCTCCGACTCTTCGATCACGGGCAGCACCACGTACGCCTGCCTGCGCTTCTCGCACTCGCTCCGAATGAATTGGAAGACGCGCTCCCGCTGAGTTGCCTTGCGCACGGCAGTTCGGACCGTCCCGCGACCCGGCGGCCGCTGCTTGAGCGTAGACACGTCGAGATCCCCATAGAGGGTGAGTGCAAGCGATCGCGGAATGGGCGTCGCCGTGAGGAGCAGGACGTCCGGCGCCGCCCCTTTGCCAATCAACGCGGCCCGTTGCTCCACGCCGAAGCGATGCTGCTCGTCGATCACCACCAAACCCAGCCGGCGAAACGACACACCTTCCTGCAGGAGTGCATGGGTGCCCACCGCCAACCGGGCCTGGCCGGTCGCGAGACGCTTGCGGACCGCGGCCTTTTCCGCTGGGGTTTGTCGCCCGAGCAGCAGCTCGGGCTTGAGCTGCAGTGGGGCCAGCAGCGCCTCCAGAGTCGCGCCGTGCTGTTCGGCCAACAGCTCGGTGGGAGCCATGAGGGCGGCTTGAAAGTCATTTTCGAGCGCCAGCAGCATGGCAAAGAGAGCGACGACCGTCTTCCCCGTTCCCACGTCGCCCATGAGCAGCCGGTGCATCCGTTCCGGCGCTGTCATGTCTCCGGTGACCTCGCGAATGGAGCGTTGCTGGTCCTCAGTGAGCTCCCACGGCAGGCTCTGCTTGAGCCGGGAGGTGAGATCTTTCTTGATGACAAAGGCGACTCCGCTGCGATGCCGCTTGGCTACCGCCCTCGCCCGGATCAACATCAGCTGAAGGTCGAACAGCTCGTCGAACGCCAGCCGCCGCCTGCCCCGCTCCGCCTCCTCCAACGAAGCCGGCCGATGCACCGACCGTAAGGCATCGGACAACGGCGGCAGGTCCAGGCTGTGTCGCAGGGTCTCGGGGAGCAAGTCCTGGGACAGGCCGATCAACCCATCCAGGTGCCGCTCAATGAGTGACCGGATGACTTTGTGGCTGAGACCCTCAGTCGCGGGATAAACCGGCAAGATCTTGCCCGCCGAGAGCGGGTCGGCTTCGCTGTCGGCGTCCTCGAGAATCACATATTCCCGAGGCGCCAATTGCCGGCCATGATAGAAGCGCACCGGGCCTGAAACGAGGAGGGTCTGGCCTACTGCGATAGTGCGGTCGAGAAAGGGCTGCCCCGGCCAGACGCACTCCAGGAGGCCGCTGTCGTCCCGCAGCACGGCATGGAAGATCCGGAGCCCGCGCCGGGTGGGGAGAACGCCCTTGGCCACCACTCTGCCGACGCAGGCCACCTCATGTCCCAGCTGCGCCTTGGCCAGCGGGGTAAGAGTAGACGCATCGACGTAGCGATGAGGAAGGTGCCACAGCAGGTCGCGTGCGGTGCGAACGCCCAGCCGCTCCAGCGCCTCGGCCCGTCGCTCACCGATCCCCTTGAGAAATTGCACCGGGGTATCGAGCCGAAGGGCGGCCGGAGCGCTATGCGCGGGCATGTCTGCTAGGAGGCCTCGACCGGGGCTTCAGCGAGGAGGTTTTCCGCGAATCGTTCGGGGTCGAACGGCTCCAGGTCCTCCACCGATTCGCCCAGCCCCAGAAATCGGATAGGAAGCCCGAGCTCCCGACGGAGCGCCGCCACCGCACCGCCTCGCGCGCTGCCGTCGAGCTTGGTGACCACGATGCCGGTGGGAGCCACCGCCTCGGAGAACAGTTTCCCTTGCTGAATCGCATTCTGTCCCACGGTGCCATCGAGCACCAGGAGGGTCTCGTGCGGCGCTCCCGGTAGCCGGCGTCCCACTACCCGGGTGACCTTTCGCAGCTCCTCCATCAACCCTTCTTGGGTATGCAGCCGGCCGGCCGTATCAACAATGACCGTATCGAGGCCGCGGGAAGCGGCCGCGTCGATGGCGTCGAAGGCTACCGACGCCGGATCTCCTCCGGGCGAGCCGGCCACGCAGGGAATGCCGAGGCGATTAGCCCACACCTGGAGCTGAGCGATGGCGCCGGCGCGATAGGTGTCCGCGGCAGCGAGCAACACCTTGCGGCCCTCACGCTGCAGCCGCCAGGCAAGCTTGGCGGCGGTTGTGGTCTTTCCGGTGCCGTTGACTCCGACGATCAGGATGATGGTCGGTCCCGGGTTGGCCCGGGCCACAGTACCGGGATCCTCGGGCCCTTCGAGCATACGAGCCAGACGCTCTTGCAGCGACCGCTTGAGGTCAGCTTCGGTCTTGTGCTGGCCCCGGCGCACTTCGTCTTCCAGCGCCTGGGTCAGCTCTACCGTGGCGCTGACGCCGAAATCCGCTTCGATGAGAACCCGCTCCAGGTTCTCGAGGTCGTCCGCGTTGAGGCCTCGCATGAGCGCGCCCACATCGGTGAGGGCAATCTGCTTGATGCGTGACCAGACGCTCGGCTTTTCACTGGTTCCCAGCCTGTTGGTTCTCATTCGTGCGTCATCCGCCGGCTCAGATGGGGTAAATCTACCACCTCATCGGAGCCCGAGTCGCCGCCGAGCGAACCACTCTCCGGAGAGCGCAAGGATGCAGATCCCGAAGAGCCAGAGCCAGTCGCGAGCCGACGTCCGAGTAGTGGACCGGGTGGGACGCGCTTCATGCGACGTGAGCGTCAGGGGTCGGGGTAGCAGCTCGTCGGAGTACTCCTCGACCGCCACGGTCCCTGCCCCACCGCCGGCCAATCGGTAGCGATACGCCCCCGCCGGCAGCCATACCGTGGCTCGACCTTCACCATCGAAATGAAGGGTGTCTGCGCGCGGTGTGCTCGCCTCAGGTGTCTCGGCCCCGGCGACGCTGGTCCAGGTGACCGGCTGAGGCACTGCCGAGCCGGAGCCCACCCAGTCGAATACCACGGGGCGGCCGGCTGCCACAACGGGCTGCACCGGACGGGCCAATCCTCGGGCTGAGTCGACACTGCCCAGCAGCCAGCTCGTCGTAGCGGCCACCCAGGACCGGTAGCTTTGCTCGCTGGAGCCACCCCGGAAGGGCCAGCGCCAGAGACCGTCGGCCGCGACAATCACTCTGCGAACCCGGCCCTCCTGGCGGCCGAAGACCGCCGGCCGCTGAGGACCGCGACGGCCCAGTTGGGCGTAGAGCGCCACCCAATCGCGCGGCCCCGTCTCCATGGGTAGGAGCTGGATGGCAGGAGGAAATGAGTCCACCGGTTGACCCAGGAATGCGCCGGCCACCGGCGAGGCATCGGGAGCGGAGAGGTACCAATCGCCGGTCGCCGGCGCCTCACCGGTTTCACCGCTGGGCCAGCTCCAGATTCCTCGAGCCAGGCTTCCCTCGGCGAACGATGCGACTCCGCCCTTAAGAACCAGGAGGTCGGCTCGGCGCGCAGCCCGCCGCACCTGCTCAGCGGGAACCGGACGCAGATCGGCCATAGATCGCCAACGGTCGCCTTCGAGCCGGACATAGCCGCGGACGGGAAGCTGGCCAACCTCGCGCAGCGTACGATAGAGGAAACGGCTGTCCCAATCGCCCGGGCCCGCGAGAAACACCACCCCCGGCGTGGGAGCCACGGTGACCAGATGAAGCCGACTGTCCGTGCGAGGCTCCGCATCTCCGCTGCGTACCAGGCTTACCTGCAGCAGATGGTCACCCGAGGTGAGCGCCGCAGAGGGAACCACGATGCGGACTCGCCCGGCGCCTTGGCCCTTGAGCCGAGCCGTTCGTACGGCCAGTCTCGTGGTCCCAGCTCCCACTTCGACCGAAATGCTGTCGCGAGCGGCCCCCTCTGATTCCACCAGCACGTCGAGCGGAATCGAGTCCCCGGCGCTGACCCGGCTGGGCCCCGAAACCCGGGTGATCGCCAGATCGGGTCGGGGCTCTCGGGGGACGAGTTTCACTCCGGTTCGGGCCAGAATGTCGGGGGGAATGTCGCGCAGGTCCTCGATCTCACCGTCGCTGACGACGATGATCGGCCGGTCCGAAGCTGAGGCCGCGAGAAGGGCGGGGGCGAGCAGTGATCGGCCGCGGGCGGGGGTGGTGTCGGCGCTCAGGCGCTCGTCCCCGAAAGTCCGGACTTCTCCCCAGCGAAGCGCCGAGTCCCGAGCCTCCCTCCAATGCCCGCCCGCTGCCCCCATACTGAGAGAGGCATCCAGGAGCACGAGAGGACGCAACGGAGCGCCACGCCTGGGGCAGCTGAGATTGACCAGGAGGAGACCGAGCGCGGTCCAGGCGATGGCCCGGCACGCCAGGGGGATCCAGGCCCGTCTCCAGAGCCGCTCCAATCGCAGATAGGTGAAGCAGGCAAGCCCGAAGGCGAGGAGCGCGACGAGGACCGCGTTCAGCATCAGCGGGAGAAGGAGCAGCGGGCGGCTTCGAGTCCCTGCGGCACGGTCAGCCGCCCCTCGTACAGCGCCCGGCCCACGATGGCTCCGGCCAGACCGGCCTCGCAGGCAGATCGAATATCGGTGGTGCTCGCCACGCCGCCGCTGGCGATCACTCGCGCGCCGGTAGCTTGGAGGGCGACCGCGCCGGCCAGATCCGGGCCGTTGAGCATGCCGTCCCGTCCGATATCGGTGTAGACCACCGTCTGAATCCCGGCGGCGACGACCTCGCGAGCAAGCTCATCCGCGCGACGAGCGGAGGTCTCGGTCCACCCCCGCACGGCTACAAAGCCGTCACGGGCATCGATCCCCATTGCCAGCCGTTCGGCGCCCACCGCAGCTACCGCGGCCAGGACGAAGGTGGGGTCGGTCGTCGCCGCGGTGCCGATGACGATCCGGGCAGCTCCCAGCTCGATGCCGGCCTGGAGCAGCGCTACGGAGCGGAACCCACCACCGAGCTGCAGCCGTACTTGTGATCCCACCCGGTGAGCAATACGCCGGATGAGGTCCAGGTTCTCGCCCGTGCCAAACGCCCGATCGAGATCGACGACGTGGATCCAACCGGCGCCGTCGGCCACGAACCGTTGCGCAACCGCGAGCGGATCATCGCCGTAAACGGTTTGCCGCGTCGCTTCGCCCTGGCTCAGGCGAACGACGCGGCCTCGACGGATATCGATGGCAGGGAGGAGGTCCACTACGCAGGCGCTACGGCCACCACCGGGTGGAGGTTTCGGCGGCCTGCCCGGCAATGGACGACGGCGGGGCCGCGGCGCTGTCGGACCGGCGCAGTAACCCAAGCAGTCGGTCCCGCTCTTGCTCGAAGGTGGCACGCTGCGAGCTCGGAACCGGTGCACCGCTGCCGAGAGTGACCCGGCGTGAGTCTTTGGCGATCCCGTTGATCCGGAATTCGTAATGCAGGTGAGGGCCGGTGGCGAGCCCGGTGGATCCGACATACCCGATGGTCTGGCCTTGGGCAACGCGGACGCCCCGACGGATGTTGTGGGCAAAGCCTCGCAGGTGGCCGTAGCGGGTGGTGATTCCGTTGAGGTGGCGTAGCTCGATGAGATTGCCGTATCCGCCGGCCCCGCCCGCCCGGAGCACGACGCCGTCGCCCGCCGCCATGACCGGGGTGCCAGGAGCCGCAGCGTAGTCGGTGCCCTCGTGCCGCCGGGTCAGGCCGAGTATGGGATGGAACCGGGCGCTGGCAAATCGGGACGAGACCCGGCGAAACTCCACCGGCGCCCGCAAAAAAGCCCGGCGCAGGGAATTGCCGTCGGTGTCATAGTAGAGCGCACTGCGCCCGCTGCCTTCGCCGAAGCGGAATGCCGTCAGGCTCTTGCCCGAGATCGTGAGATCACCGGCCAGCACCCGGCCCACCCGGACCTCGCCGTCCTCTGACACCAGCCGCTCGAACACCACCTGATACCGGTCTCCGGGCTGAATATCCCGGGTGAAGTCAATCTGCCAGGCGTAGACATCCGCGAGCGCCCAGGCCAGTCGCTGCCGGTTGCCGCCGCCCAACTGCTGGTCGCTGACACCGGCATCCAGCGCCTCATACAGCGAGTTGTTGATGACGCCCTCGATCCGGGTCTCCTGCGACTGCCAGCGGACCGGCTGGGCCACGGCATGCCAGCCCTGAGCTGCTCGCTGGAAGGTGACCCGCTGCTCCGGTGAGGTGCGAACCTGTACCTGGGTCGGGCTGGAATCGCCCAGCTCCCGGAGAAAGCTGAAGACCAGCCCAGCGCGCACTCGGCGCGGATTGAGCGAGAGCGATGGATCCAGGCTCGCGAAATCGATCATGACGCTGTGCCGGGCCAGGAGATTGGACAGCGTTTCGCCCAGGTGAAGGGTGTCGAGGGTCTCGATGAACCGTGGACGTGGGGCCGCACTGTCCGCCGCCGACGCCGGACTACTCAGCCGGTGCCAGGGCCAGCGGCCACTCAAACCGAAGAAGGCGGCGGCGCCAAGGATCAGCGCCGCCGCAGGGAGTCCGAGCCTCCGCATCAATCCATCTGCCGGCGGATGAACGTGGGAATCTCCATCTCGGGGACGTCGGTGGCGGTTCCCGCGGCTGGAGTCTGATGGACTCGGGGCTGCACTCGGGTGATGACCGGGGTGGCCGGCGTCACCGGAGCCGACGCCCGCTGGCGGTGCGAAGGAAAGTTGATCACGCCTGCCGCGCCGGATGCGCGACCGATCGGCTGTTCAGTCACCGCCGGGCGGTCGAAGCCGGTAGCAATGACCGTGACCCGGACCTCGCCGTGCATGGCGGGGTCGTTGCCGGCGCCGAAGATGATCTCCGCGTCGTCGCCCACCGCGTCATGGATGATGTCGTTGATCTGGGTGGTCTCGCCCAAGGTCAGGTCGTCGCCGCCGATGATATTGATGAGCACACCCATGGCGCCTGCGATAGAGATATTGTCGAGCAGCGGGCTGGAGATCGCCTGCTGGGCGGCCTCCAACGCCCGGTTTTCGCCCCGGCCGATGCCGGTGCCCATCAGCGCGGCTCCGCCGTTCTGCATAACGGTGCGCACGTCGGCAAAGTCTACGTTGATGATGCCGGTCGAGGTAATCAGGCTGGCAATGCCCTGGGTGGCGTGGAGCAGAACTTCGTCGGCCTTTTTCAGGGCTTCCTGGAACGGGATTCCCTTGCCGACGACGGCGAGGAGCCGCTCGTTGGGTACCACGATCATGGTGTCGACGTTGTTGCGCATGTCGTTGATGCCGCCCTCTGCCTGCTTCATCCGCCGGCGGCCCTCGAAGAGGAAGGGCTTGGTGACGATGCCGACGGTGAGGGCGCCCGCTTCGCGCGCCATCTGGGCCACCACCGGCGCGGCACCGGTTCCGGTTCCGCCACCCATGCCGCAGGTGACGAAGACCATGTCGGCACCCTGGACCGCGTGCAGCACCTCGTCGCGGTTCTCCTCGATCGCCTGCCGGCCGATCTCGGGACGCGCGCCCGCACCCAGGCCGCGGGTGAGCTTGCGGCCGATCTGGATTTTGATGTCCGACTTCGACATCGCCAAGGCCTGGGAGTCGGTGTTGACCGAGATGAACTCGACCCCACCCAGCTGATCCTCGATCATCCGGTTGACGGCATTGCCGCCGCCACCCCCCACGCCCACCACCTTCATCCGCGCGGTCTGGGCCGCGCCCTCTTCCAGCTCAAAAATCATAGTCATGTCCCCCGGCCCGACTCAGAAGAAATCCTGGAGCCACCGCCTCACTGGAGCGAGCACTTTCTCCACTGCCGGTGACTTTCGCGTTCCCGTCCCCAGCCCACCACTGACCGCGACCTGCCGGGCGCCGTAGAGCGCCAGGCCTGCCGGTACTGCCATCCGGGGGGACTCGACGCTGTCGGCCAGTCCCCGTAGCCGCTGCCCCGGTACTCCGCATCGGGCCGGCATCGCGAACACCTCGCGGGCCAGCTCCACGATGCCCGAGGCCAGGGCGCCGCCGCCGGTCACGATCACGCCGGCCGGCAGCCGCTGGTGATACCCTGCCCGTGTGATCTCGTCGAGCGCGTACTCCAATACCTCCTGCAGCCGCATATGCATGATGTGCGCGAGCACCCGCCGCTGGGCATTACGGGCGCCCTGGCCCGGAGTGCTGGGGAGCTCGAACACATCACTCTCCGGCACCAGCGGCTCGAAGGCCGCTCCGAACCGCTCCTTCAAACGTTCCGCGTCGTGTTGGGTGACCTGCAGTCCATGCACGATGTCCCCGGTCACGTGTCCGCCGGCCATGAGCAAGGAGCCGGTGTGGCGAATCTTTCCGTTGTGAAAGATCGACACGTTGGTCGACCCGCCACCCAGCTCCACGATGGCGCACCCCAGCTCGATCTCGTCGGGGGTGAGCACCGCGAGCGATGCCGCCAGCGGCTCGAGCACGAACTCCGCCACGTGGTAGCCGGCCCGCTCGACGCAGCGCCGCATATTCTGCAGCACGCTGGAGAGCACCGTCACCAGGTAGACCTCGGCTTCGAGCCGGGATCCCGTCATCCCGATGGGCTCGCTGATTCCCCCCTGCTGATCGATGAGGTAATCCTGGGGAATCGCGTGCAGCAGCTCGTGGTCCCGGCCGAAGCTCACGTTGCTGGCCATGTCGTTGACCCGGGCCACATCGCTGGTGCGGATCTCATCGCCGGTCACCGATACCATGCCGTGCGAGCTCCGGCCGGCGACATGTTCCCCGGCGATGCCGCAGTAGATGGCCCCCACCTCGACACCGGCCATGCGCTGGGCGCTCTTCATGGCCTTGTCGATTGCCCGGGTGGTCTCCTCGATGTCGCGCACCACCCCGCGCCGGATCCCAGCGCTTCGCTCCACTCCCAGGCCTAGGATCTTGGCCCCCGGGTCGCGGGCATCGCCGGTCACTTCGGCAATCACCGCGACGGCTTTGGTCGAACCCAGGTCCAACGCGGCGACGAGCCGCTGCGGCTGAGTGTTCATGCCCCGGCCCGGCGGACGATCACTTGACCGGCGAAGCGTCCATCGAGCTCCTGATAATTTCGCCCCTGTCGGGCGAGGTCCTGCGCGACCGCCATCACCGCTCGTATGTCCTCCGCCGTGACCGCTGGGCCGAACCAGAGCCGCCGTCCGTCAAGATCGAGTATCACGTCCTCGCGCACCCGCCACGCCGCCCCGATGCGTCCGAACAGCACGGGGTCATGCTCTCGCACGCTTGCCAGCACTCGCGCCACCACCCGGTCGGCACTCGCGGCGATCGGGAGATCGGGCGCGGTGGCTGCGGGATCGAACGGAAGCACTTTGCCGCTCGAGTCGAGGAGCGCCATGCCGGCGCCTCGGGGGGCGAGAGCGACCGGGACTGCTTCTTCGACGATGATTTCCAACGTTCCAGGGAGTCGGCGCCTGACCTCGGCCGACTGGATGCCCGGAAGCGCTTTCAAGCCGCTGCTGGCGGCCTCGAGGTCATCGAACACGCTCGACCGGGCATCCAGCTCCAGTGCGGCAATGACCTTACCCGGAGCAAGATACCGAAGTCCGGCGATTTCCACCCGCCGGATCCGAAAAAAGTCGAGTCGGCGGAGGAACTTCGGGCCGGTATCCCAGAGCACCACCCCAAGCAGGATGGCGCCGACCACCAACAACGCATTTCGGGAGCGAGCGCGGACGAGCCAGCCGCGGGTCAGGCGGCGCTCAGCCAACGCACCAGCTCGGGGGCTACTCGGGTGATGTCGCCCGCACCGAGGGTGAGGACGACGTCCCCGGCTCGAAGCGCCTGATACACCGTTCTGGCGACTTCGGCCCGGGTCGGCTCGAACCGCGCGTCAGCACCGGCGCGTTCGGCCGCGTCGGCTACCTGTTGCCCGCTGACTCCCGCGATGGGCTGCTCCCGGGCGGGATATATCTCCGTCACAATCACCAGATCCGCGGCAGCCAGCGCCTGACCCATGGCCTGCCCGTGGGCCGCGGTCCGGGAGTAGAGGTGCGGCTGGAACACCGCGACCAGGCGGCGACCAGGAAAGGCCTGGCGCGCCGCCGAAAGGGTGGCGGTCAACTCCGAGGGATGATGCGCATAGTCATCGACCACGGCGACTCCGGCAAACTCGCCCAGCCGCTCGAACCGGCGGCCGACCCCTTGAAACTCGCTCAGCGCCGCCGCTGCGGGCTCGAGCTTTCCGCCCAGCGCCTCGACCACCCCGAGCGCCGCGACCGCATTTCGGAGATTGTGGAGCCCCGGCACTTTCAGGCGGAGCGGGACCGAGCGACCACCCGAACAGCGAATTCGCGCCTCGGTCCGATCCTCTCGCTGCACGATGTCGCTGATCCGAAGATCGGCATCAGAGTCGAGGCCGAACCGACGAACCGTCGTCTTCAGTCGCTGACCCACTTTCCTGGCCCCGGGATCGTCGGCGCTCACGATTGCGATTCGCGCCCTCCCGGCGAACTCCACGAACGCATCTTCCAGCGCCGCCATGGAGCCGTAGCACTCGAGGTGGTCGGGCTCCACGTTGTTGACCACCGCCACCGTCGGATACAAGGTCAGGAAGGCCTGATCGAACTCGTCGGCTTCCACCACGAACAACTCGTCGCCGGCGACCAGCGCGTTGCCACCCCAGGTGCTTACCCTGCCGCCGGCTATTCCCGTGGGATTGAGCCCCGCCGCAGTGAGTGCTTCCGTCGTCATCACGGTGGTCGTGGTCTTGCCATGCGTCCCGGAGACGCCCACAGCGTCGGCACCCTCGATCAGTTCGGCCAGCGCCACTTTGCGGGGCACGATCGGGAGACCCAGCGCTCGGGCCCGCTCCAGCTCAGGGTGGGAGGACGGCACCGCGGCGGTCACCACGACGGCGCGGACCCCGGCAAGGTGGGACGGGTCGTGGCCCTGGGACAGCTCAACGCCGAGCGCCCGGAGGTCACCCGCCCCCGACAAATCGACGTCGCAGCCGCTCACTGCCACCCCTCGCCGGCAGGCGATGAGCGCGAGCGCACTCATCCCCGCGCCGCCGATTCCCATGAAGTGCACCGTGCGCTTATCCGAGGGGTTGAACAGTGCCATGATTTGATGGGCTAATGTAAGATGTTGCTGAGCGTTCTGAAAGCCCGCGCCTACCCGATAAGTGTCAACAATTTGGACACTATGTCGAGGGCGGAGTGAGGACGTCCGCGGGCCAGGGCGCGCTCGATCATCTGCTTCCGCCGGACCGGGTCGCTGAGTAATCCGGAAACGACGTCGCCCAGCCTCTCCGGAGTGAGCTCGGACTGCAACAGGACCACGGATGCACCCGCCGCGGCCAACACCTGGGCGTTGTGGGTCTGATGATCGGCCGCTGCTGTCGGGAGCGGGATGAGCACATTGGGGAGACCCCAGGCGCACAGCTCCGCCACCGTGATCATCCCGGCCCGAGACACCACGAGATCGGCTACCGAATAGGCGTCCGCCATGGGGTCCAGAAAATCGATGACCCGGACGGTGGGAGGCCGGTCGTAGGGGCTGAACTCATCATAGGTCCCGCGACCGGTTACCCAGATCAGCTGGGCCTGCCCGGGTCCTCCGGCGTCAAGCCAACCGGCAACCGCCCGGTTGATCGCCAACGCACCCTGACTCCCACCCGTCACCAGCAGAACCGGACGAGTGCCATCAAGACCGAATCTGCCTCGGGCCGAGCTCCTTCGCCCGGGGGACGGCGGCGAGATGGGATTCCCGGTATCAAACACTTCAGTGTTGGGGCCGAACCGGAGCAGCCGCCGAGCTTCCGGCAATCCCAGATACACGTGACGGACTCTCCGGCTGAGCCAGCGAGTGGCCAGTCCGGGATATGCGTTCTGCTCCTGGATGGCCGCGGGGATGTCCCGTCGCGCTCCCCACCAGACCACGGGTCCGGAAGCGTATCCCCCGGTGCCGAGCACAACGGCAGGGCGCTCGGTCTCGAAGACCCGGCTCACCGCCCTCAACAGACGGCCCGCGACGAACGGCCAGCGGAAGTTCCGCCACCAGGTCCGCCGATAGATCGGCTCGGAGGGCAGGAGATGAAAGCGGAAGTCGCGGGTGGGAAGAATCCGAGCCTCGACCCCTCGCACCGCCCCAATCAGCACCGGCTCGACCTGCGGCGCGTGCTCCCGAAGGGCATCTGCTATGGCCAGCGCCGGCATGAGGTGGCCGCCGGTGCCGCCGCCCGCGATAAGGATTCGAAGCGGGGCCGCGGGGCCGCGGGGCGGTGGGGCAGCAACAGACTCAGCCACCTGAGCGCCGGTCGAGCCGTCCTCCCGCCCGTCGTTCCTGCTGCACCTCTGCCCCGCTGGCCCGCTGCCCCGCTGCCTTCCGCCTCTCCCTCGGCCCACCCGCCCGGGGACTGCCTCGAAGCCGGCCGATGTTGATCAGAATCCCAGTCCCCAGCAGGGAGATCACCTGACTGGAGCGGCCATAGGACATGAACGGCAGCGTGAGTCCTGTGGTTGGAATCAGGCCGAGTGACACCGCCATATGCATAAAAGCGGTGAGCCCAATGGTCGCCGTGAGCCCGACCGCGAGATATTGCCCGAACGGATCGGCCGCGGTCCTGGCGATGCGAAATCCCAGCCAGCAGAAGAGAGCAAAAAGAGAGACAACCACCAGAACTCCCAGGAACCCCCATTCCTCTCCGATGGTGCTGAACAGGAAATCGGAGTAGGCGTACGGGAGGTATCCCAGCTTCTGCTGCCCTTCCCCGAATCCAACGCCGAGGAGCCGGCCCGACCCGATGCCGACCAACGACTGATGGATCTGGAAGCCGGCCTCGGTGGTGGCGTCGCCCGGATTGAGGAAGGTCACCAGGCGGGCGAGACGATACTGCACGTCGCGGATCTGATGAAACACCAGAATCATCCCGCAGCCGAACAGCAGACCGAAGTGGCCGATCTTGGCGCCGGAGGTGAACAGGACCAGGCCGCCGAGCAGCGCCACCAGTGTCGCCATCGAGAGATTGGGCTCGAGCAGAATCAGCAGCGACATCAGACCCAGAATCAGAATGAAAGGCAGCACGCCTTTCTTGAACTCGCGCACTTGCTCCCCCTTCTTCGAGGCGAGCATGGCACACCAGATCACCACGACGAGCCGTGCCAGCTCCGAGGGCTGGAAGTTCATCGGCCCGATGTCGATCCACCGCCGTGCGCCATTGACCGATGGCGCCAGCGCGCGAGTGAAGGGCAGCAGCGGAATGAGAAGCAACCCGATGGTGACGAACAGCAGCGGCCAGGCAAGGAACCGCCAGCGGTAGTAATCCAACCGAGAAGCGATGAGCAGCAGCACCCCGCCCACCGCTGCGCCGGAAAGCTGGCGCAGGGCAAATCCCAGTCCAGCGTTCTGTCCCTGCAGAGTCACCAGGCTGGCTGCGCCGTAGGTTGCCGCAATGCCGAACACGAGCAAGGCGGCGGTTACCATGGCCAGCAGGCGGGTTTCCCACCGGAGCTCGCCGGGGTGCCGGACCGCACGCGGGGTCAGAATGCCGCCACCGCAGCGCGGAAACGGTCCCCGCGCTCCTCGTAGTTCTTGAACATGTCGTAGCTCGAACAGGCGGGAGACAGCAGCACGGCGTCGCCGGGTCGGGCCAGCTTGCGGGCGGTGGCAAGGACCTCTTCGAAGGTTCCGGCGGGGACCACTTTCAGGCTCGAGCCGAGGTCCTTCACCACCAGGGGTCCGGCCTCACCGTACGCGACCACCGCGCGGCACCGCTCCCGCAGCCGATCCACCAACCGGGTATACGGCTCGCCCTTGTGGCGTCCGCCGAGCAGAAGCACGAACGGCCGGTCGAGCGCGGCGATAGCCACCTCGGTGGAGGTGATGTTGGTGGATTTGGAGTCGTTGATCCAGAGCACGCCGTCCACCTCACGGATCGGCTCCACCCGGTGGGGAATGGCGCGGAACGATTGCAGCCCTTCGGCGATCCGCTCCACTGGCGCGCCGACTTCGGCGGCCACCAGTGCCGCGGCCAGCGCGTTGGCGACGTTGTGGTCGCCCAATAGCGGTAGCGCCCCTCGCTGGATGACCTCTCTCTTGCCCAGCATCAGCCGCGCGCGACTGCGATCGTACCACCCATCCGCCGGGCTCTGGGTCGAAAATCGGACGTGTCTCCCCGGTACCTGGCGGGTCATCTGCTGGACCGCGGGGTCGTCGGCGTTGGTAACCCAGACCGAGCCGGCATCAGCGCCACGGAACAGCTGCGCTTTGTCGCCGTAGTACTCCTCCAGGCTGGTGTAGCGGTCGAGATGATTGGGAGCCAGGTTGGTGAGCACGCCCAGCGCTGGTCTCAGGTGCGGCGCATCGTGCAGCTGAAAGGAGGAGAGCTCCAGCGCCAGCCACGCCGGAGGGTCGGCCGATCGGGCGACGTCGCACAAAGGGCGGCCGATGTTGCCCGCCGTTTCGGCCCGGTAGCCCGCGCTGGCCAGCACGTGGGCGATCAGCGACGTGGTGGTGGTCTTGCCGTTGGTGCCGGTTATTCCTACGCACCGCGTGTTTCGCAGCGCGACGAATCCAATGTCCACCTCGGCGTAGATCGGGACCCCGGCCTGGCGCGCCGCTTCCAGCGCGGGCACGGTCGGGGGCACACCCGGCGCCACCACGACCGCTGCGGCACGGGCAATACGATCTAGGTCATGGCTCCCGAGGTCGACGTAGGCTCCGGCTTCGCGGAGAGTCCGCGCCCATCCCTCATAGGCGGAGCCGGATCCCGTATCCGACGCATACACCGGAATCCCCCGTCCGCGAAGCAGCAGCGTGGCGGCGACTCCGCTCTTCCCCAGACCCACCACCGCCACTTCCTTCGCGCTCGCTCGCCAGCGATCGAACAGCGCGGCTCCGTCGGCGCCCGTCATCTCACCTTCAGGGTTGAGAGCGCCACCAGCGCGCATAGCAAACCGAGAATGTAGAATCGGGTCACCACGGTGGTCTCGGCCCAGCCCAGTTTTTCGAAGTGGTGGTGGAGCGGCGCCATGCGGAACACCCGGTGGGCGTCGGCGTACTCGCGGCCACGGGTACGCTTGAACCACTTGTAGGTGCTGGTCTGGACCAGCACCGAGATTGCCTCGGCGGCAAAGACCCCGCCGATCAGTAACAGCAGAAACTCCGCTTTGAGCAGGATCGCCACCGTGCCCAGGGCCCCCCCGATGGCCAGACTCCCGGTGTCTCCCATGAACACCTCAGCCGGATGGGCGTTGAACCAGAGGAAACCGATGGTCGCACCCATCAACGCGGCGCAGAAGATGGCAAGCTCCCCCGCTCCGGGGAGATAGAAAACGTTGAGGTAGGTGGTGACATCCACCCGCCCGAAGAGATAGGCAAACACTGCAAAGGCGGCCGCGGCGATACCGGCCAGACCGGTGGCAAGGCCGTCGAGTCCGTCGGTCAGGTTGACCGCATTGCTGCTTCCGGTAATCACCAGGGTGACGAACACCACGAAGAGCCAGGGCGCGAAGTTGACCACCAGATACTTGAAGAAGGGGAGAGTGGTGGCGGTCGCTGGGATGGTGTCAGCTGGTACCACTGGATTGAAGGCGAGGAAGAGGCCGAGCAGCAGCCCGAAGGTGCACTGCCCGGCCAGTTTCCACCGGGCCACGAGGCCTCGGGATTTTCCTTGCACGATCTTGAGGTAGTCGTCCAGAAATCCGATGCAGCCCATCCAGAGGGTGGACAGCATCGCCACCACCACAAAACGATTGGTGAGCGGTGCCCAGAGGAGGGTCGGCACGATTGTGGCAAGCAGGATGATGAGCCCACCCATGGTGGGCGTGCCCCGCTTGCTCTGGTGACTTGCCGGACCCTCGGCCCGGATCACCTGGCCCACCTTCCGCTCCCGCAGCCGCCGGATCACCGGCGGTCCCACCACGAACGCGAGCAGCAGCGCGGTCACCGTCGCACCCGCCGCGCGAAAGCTGATGTAATTGAAAAGATTGAAAATGATGTACGTCTTGCCGAGCGGTGCGAGCCAGTGATAGAACATCAATCCTCAACGGGGATGGAGCGGAGCACCGGGGGAGGCGGGATGCTTCGCGCGAGCCTTGAGCGCGGGAAGTATACGTTCGAGCGCGACTCCGCGGGATGCCTTGAGCACCACGATCTCGTCCCCGCGCAGGTGCGGAGCCAGCAACGGCCCGAGCGCCACCGGATCGGGTGCCGTGACCAGGCGGTGGCGGAGCGCGCCGGCGTAGGGGTCGAGCGCCGGGACGAAGTCGCCCACCGCCGCCAGGAGCTCGGGGTGGAGGTCGACCAGGGCTTCGGCAATCTCCTGATGCAACGCGGCAGAATCGTTCCCCAGCTCCCGCATGGTCCCCGCGACGAACACGAGGCGCCGGGTTCCCCGGATGGCTCCAGCCGTTGCGATGGCCGCGCGAAACGATTGGGGGTTGGCGTTGTAGCAGTCGTTGAGAATGGTGAGCGCGCCTTCCTGCAACAGCTCCCCCCGGCCGCTTGGAATCGAGAAGCTTTCCAGCGCCGCGGCGGCGGCGGTTGGGTCGAGGCCCAGGGCCTGGACCACGGCCCACACCCGAACCGCGTTGTCGGCTTGATGCAGTCCTCGCGCAGCCAGGACAAAGGTGTGGCCGTCGATGGTGACCACGGGGCGGGCCGAGTCGTCCAGGGTGACTCGTTCGGGAGTGAGATCGGCGTCGCGAAGGGCCGCGGTCCGCACCTGCTTGGCGCGGGAACGGGCGCCTTCTGCCAGCCCGGGCGGGTCGATGCCGACGATGGCGAGCGACACACCGTCGGTGAGCGACAGCTTCTCCGCCACTACGCCGGCCAGCGATCCGAACCCTTCGAGGTGTCCTGCCACCGCGTTGGTGACGATGGTGATCGAAGGCTCGATGATCTCCCGGTAGCGCGCGATCTCTCCCGGCAGGTTGGCCCCGGCTTCCACAATTAGGGCCTCGGTATCTGCCGGCGCCTCCAGGATGGTCAGCGGCACGCCGACCAGGTTGTTGAGATTCTGTCGAGTAGCGTAGGTCCGGTACTTGGTGCCGAGCACCGCCGCCAGCATTTCCTTGGTGCTGGTCTTGCCATTGGTGCCGGTCACCGCCACCACGGGACCCGCGATCTTTCCGCGCCGGGCCCGCGCCAGGAGCCCGAAGGCGCGCAGGGTATCATCGACCTCCAACAAGGTGAGCCCCGGAACCGACGGCGTGCCCCGCCGTACCACGGCGGCCTTCGCCCCGGCTCCGACCGCCCCGGCCAGGTGGTCATGGCCATCGAATCGTTCCCCCACTAGCGCAACGAACAACGCGCCAGGCCGAATGGCCCGGCTGTCGGTCGAGATGCCGGTGAAGGTGTCCGGCTTGCGGCCGGCGACCGGAGGGAGGCTCAGCGCCTCCCGCACGGCAACCTCGGACCACGGCGGCGGCGGGCTCATGGGTTACCTCGCACCGCGTTCTGGACGATCTCGCGCTCATCGAAGGGCAGTTTGTCGGTGCCGATGACCTGGTAGGTCTCGTGTCCCTTCCCCGCCAGAAGAACCGTGTCTCCTGCTTGCGCCGCATCCAACGCGGCGTGGATGGCTGCCAGCCGGTCGGTAATCCGCCGGTGCGGCAGGCCACCCATGCCCTGCTCGATGTCGTCGATGATGGCTTCAGGATTTTCCGTGCGGGGGTTGTCCGAGGTAACGATGGCCAGGTCGGAAAGCTCGGCGGCAATGCGGCCCATCAGGGGCCGCTTGCCGCGGTCCCGATCGCCGCCGGCCCCGAACACCACGATGAGTCGCCCTCGGGTGAGCGGCCGCAAGGCCATAAGCGCCCGCTCGAGTGCGTCGGGGGTATGGGCATAGTCGCGAAGCACGATGCAGGGAATATTAGAGATCCGCTCCATCCGGCCGGGCACCTGCGGTGCAGTCGACAAGCGCTCCACAATGCGATCGACGGGCATTTCCAACGCGAGGGCAGTCGCTGCAGCGGCCAGCGCATTGGCGACGTTGAAATCACCGAGCAGTGGGAGCACCACATCGGCTCCCCCGAATCGCCCATTCAGGTGAAAGGTTGACCCCGATGCATCGAGGGCCACGGCGGTAGCTCGCACGTCGGCGGCAGGGTGGAATCCAAAGGTTAGCCGCGGCGGGCGCCTGGGGATGGACTGCCAGGCCTCCTCGTCGAGGTTCACAACTTCTACTCCCCCGAGACGGAGCAGCGCGCTGAGGCGAAGCTTGGCCGCCAGGTACGCTTCCATGGTGCCGTGGTAGTCGAGGTGGTCGCGGGTCAGGTTGGTGAACACCGCAGCAGCGAACGTCACGCCGTCGAGCCGCCCCTGATCCAGGCTATGCGAGGATGTCTCCATGACTACGTGGGTTGCGCGGCGGTCCAACAAGGACGCTAGTGTGGCCTGGAGGTCGATGGGGCCCGGAGTGGTCAACGAGCCCGCAGTCGAGCTCACCGGCTCGCCTTTCCCATCGAACGCCCCCAGGGTTCCGATACTGCCCGCGGTCTCATTCTGGTTGAACAGATGTCGGATCAGGCCTGTTGTGGTGGTCTTGCCGTTGGTGCCCGTCACCCCCACCAGCGTGAGCCGGCGGGCAGGGTGGCCGTACCACGCGCCTCCCAGAATCAGCGCCCCACGTCTGCTGTCGTGCACCACAATCTCGGGCACCCCGGACTGTTGCGGCGCTTCGACCAGCACCGCGGTCGCTCCGCGGCGGACCGCATCAGCCACGAATTGGTGCCCATCCGACTGCGAACCCCGCACGGCGAGGTAGAGCATACCGGGCCCCACCATTCGGCTATCCGCGCCGAGTCCGCTCGGGTCGGGGCCGCGAGCCGGCGCAGAGCGGAGAAGATCGGCACGCCGCAGCTCGTCCACCACAGCGGTCCAGGTGAGCGTCATCCGGCTTCCGGAAAAATGGTTACTGGGCCCATACCGTCACCGCGGTCCCTGGCGTGGCGGTCTCACCACCGGCCGGCAGCGTCCGGCTCACGCGCCCCAGGCCGCGAAGCACTACTCTGAAACCGCGGCGATGCAACGCCAGCGCGGCCTCGCGGACCGGCCGGCCGGTTACCTGCGGGACTGGGAGTGGCTTGACGGCGGATTCGGTGGAGTAATATGGCCAGGTGAGGACGATCCGAGACATCCCTGCGGGGGGAACCCGAGTGTGAGGCGTCCGGATGGCGGCGCTGTCCGGCTCGGTGAGCCGGCTGCGATCAATCGCCACCCGGCGTGAGGCCAGCGCCTGCTGGAGCATGGTCCGGGTTACCGGCGCCGCGGTGAGACCGCCGTAGTAGTTGCCCTTGGGATTGTCGATCTTGACGATCACCACGAGCCGAGGGTCGTCCGCCGGAAACAGGGCGGCAAAGGAGGCGGTATACTCACCGTGCACGTAGCGCCCTCCTTCAAACCGCACCGCGGTCCCGGTCTTCCCCAGCAGGGTGTAGTTGACCAGCTGCCCTTCCCTCCCGGTGCCCCCTTCGCCCATAGCCCCCTTTAGATACTCGCGGAGCCTGGCCGCGACCGATGGTGTGACCACCTGGCGCACCGGCTCGGGCTGGTGTCGATAGATCAACTCACCATCCGGATTGCGGATCTCACGAACCAGCGTCGGGGTCAGCAAGAGGCCGTCGTTGGCAATCGCGCCGTAGGCGGCGGCCAGCTGGACCGGAGTAACCCCGAATTCGTAGCCCATCGCCACGCTGGCCCGGGTGTACATCGGTTGCCACTTGTCCGGGCGGGCGAGCCGCCCTCTCGATTCGGACGGAAATTCCGCCCCGCTCGGAGTGCCGAAGCCAAAGTCGCGCAGCATCTCGAACTGTTCCTCGGGAGACAGCCGCAACGAGAACTTGGCCATGGCGACATTGCTGGACACCTGGATCGCCTGGGCCAGCGTGAGATTGCCCGCGGTCTTGTGGGCGTCACTGATCACCCGGGTGCGCCCGCTGCTGGTGATGGGCATGCGCCAGGTGCCGCCTTCGGCGAAGACCGCATCCGAGCTCTGGATCCGCCGATGGGTGAGGAGAGCAGCAGCAGTGAACAGCTTTGCGGTAGAGCCGGGCTCGAATGGATCGGTGAAGGTTGAGGCGCGGGCCGAGCCGAGACCACGGTTGCTGGCCTGCCGTGAGGCGAGTGCCAACAGCTCACCATTGGTGGGATCCAGGAAGACGACATCGCCACCTTCGGCTTTCATCGTCGCCAGCGCCTCCTCCAAACCGCGCTCGGCGATCTCCTGCAGCTCCGCGTCGATGGTGAGCACCACGTCGCAGCCGGCCACCGGCTCCCGTACCAGACGGGCCGGCGAGTCGTAGCGGCGTCCGGCGCGGTCCTTCAGCAGCACCGCTTGTCCCGGCTGACCCGTCAGGATCGAATCGAGCGCGAACTCCAGTCCCGCTGCTCCGGAGGGCCGGTCGGGCGAGAGGCCGCCGATGATGGCGCGAGCGAGAGATCGGGAGGGATAGAACCGCTGGAAATCGCTGCTGAGATGAATACCGTCGACCCGCCGCAGCGGTTGCACCTGGGTGGCGGTGAAGGGCCCATGGAAGTAGAGCCACCGCTTACCGGTCCGCAGGTCCCGCGCCACTCCGCTCCAGGGTACGCCGAGGCTTCGGCTCAGCAGCCGGGCCGCCGCGCCGGGGTCGGTCAACTCATTAGGCGCCACGCCGACGTGATAGAACTCCTGGCTGACTGCAAGGGGAGCCCCGTTGCGATCGTATACTGCGCCGCGCCGGGCTGGAAGGACTGCGCGCTCGGTCCGTTGCCGTTCGGCCTGATCGGCCCACCGCTCGCCCTGGATCAGTTGGAGCTGCGCCGCGCGGGCAAGAATGGCGAGGATACCCAGCGCGAAACCGAACTGCACCGCGGCTATGCGCGCCTGGGGTCTGCCCATCAGGGTGCCTCAGGATCGGCGGGGGCCGGCACCGTAAAGAGCACGAACTCGGAATCGGCCGGCTCATGCAGGCCCAGTGCGCGCTGGGCGATGGGCACCAGCACCTGGCGGCTGGAGCCGACTCGAATGCGGCGCTCGAGCTCGGCGCGACGGGCTTCCAGGTTGCTGCGCTCCTCCCTGAGATCGTGAAGCTGACGAGCGGTGCGGAACGCCACCGTTTGGCGAGCCACCACCATGAGGGCTCCGCCCAGAAAGATCAGCAGCCACAGGAACACCCAGTGACGCCCCTTAACTCGCATCGCTCACCACGAAACTTCGCAGCTTGGCGCTCCTGGCTCTGGGGTTTGCGGCAATTTCCAGGTCCTCCGGGACCACCGGCTTTCGGGGCTCGACTCGGCCCAGGGGATGACCCCGGCAGGTGCAGACCGGAAGCTCCGGCGGACAGATACAGCTCCGCGACCACTCGCGAAACGAGTGCTTGACCAGCCGGTCTTCTCCCGAGTGATAGGTGATGACCGACAACCGTCCTCCCGGCCGGAGCACATCCCGGAAAGCGGGTAAAGCCTGTCCGAGTCCCTCGAGCTCGTCGTTCACGGCAATGCGAACCGCCTGAAACAGGCGGGCGAAATCCCCCGGTCCGCTCTTGGGTCCGAGCGTGGCCCGGATGGCGTTGACCAGGTCGTCGCTGGTGGTGAATGCCTGCCGCTCGCGGCGGCGCACGATCTCAGCGGCGAGCCGCCGGGCCCGGGGCTCGTCGCCGTAGTTACGGAATATGGTCCCCAGTGCCGCCGCTTCAGCCCGGTTCAGGAGATCCGCGGCTGATTTCCCCACCTTTCCCATCCTCATGTCGAGCGGTGCGCCCGGACGGAAGGTAAAACCTCGCCCCGCCTCGTCCAGTTGGCGGGACGAAACCCCGAGGTCCAAAAGGATGAAATCCGGTTCAAAGCCGGCCACCGCCGATAGCGCCTCGGGCGAGGCGTAAGGAGCTTCAAGGTAGTGGATCCGGGCGTCCCCTAGCCGACGTCGACTCACCGCGATCGCTTCCGGATCGCGGTCGATGCCCAGCACCTCCAGGCCGGCGCCGAGCAATGCCGCGGCGTGACCCCCATCTCCCAGGGTCGCATCGACAGCGCGTTGTGCCCCGGCAGCGGCGGCGCGCACCGCGTGCAGGAGCACCGGCGTGTGGAACGCGGAATCCAGATCGGGCATCTCGGGCTCTGATGGCCGGAAACACAACACCCCGTCCACAGGGACGGGGTGGGCATTCAACAGAGCGAGCGGGGCTGACGGGGCTCGAACCCGCGACCTCCGCAGTGACAGTGCGGCACTCTAACCAAGCTGAGCTACAGCCCCCGTTTGGGAGCGCGGAATATAGGCGGTCAGAGAGGGGGGGTCTAGGGTGACCCTCCCGCCCTAAGCCTTCTTCTTCTCCTTACAATACGCCTTCATCATCGACTTGATTCGGGGATCGTACTTCTTGATGATCCCCAGATTCTTGTCCACTGCCTCGGGGTTGACCGACCGGCCTGCGTTGAGAGCGGAATCGGAGGCCGCCAGCAACGCTTGCTCCTGCTTAGCCAGATCGCAGGATTTGGTCTTCTCAGCCTTGGGATCGATCTGCGGGACCTGAAACAGCGTGGCGAGGCCGAGCAGATAGTTGGCCGCCGGGTAGACCCGGCCCGCCGGGTTGGCAGCCTTCACCGAGAGCCGGAGCAGCTGCTCGGCGCCCGCCAGATCCTGGGGTTGCTGCAGCAGAGGGGCTGCCCCGCTATAGAGCAGAGCGGCTGCGTTTTCCTTGGCCTGAGCATCCCCGTGCTGGATGGCAAACTCGAGAAACGGTACCGCTTCCTTGGGCCGTGGAGTGAAATCGATCTTGGCGGCCCCAGCGGCCGTGGAGTCTGGCTTCGTTCCTGCCACGGTCGAGTCCTTCTTGGGCGTCGCGGCATCCGGCGGGAGGATCAGAGCCTTGGCCGCTTCCAGCGCGGCGACCACACCACTGGACGTGGTATCCTTGGCAATGATCCGGTTGGTCACCGAAATGACGCTGTCCACTGGGCCGGACATCGAATACGCCTTGTTCAGGTAGCCCAACAGGGTCGGGTTATTGGGATACTTCCTGACTCCGATCTGAGACCACTTGAGCAGGCGGACCTTGTCGGGGTTGTCTCCTTCAGCCGCCGCTGCCGAGATCTTGGTGAAGAAAAGAGTATCAGCCTTGGTAGAGTCGGTGGCGTACATCGTCTCCAGTGCATCCACCGCGCACTTGAAGTCGCTGAGAAAGAGACAAGCATTACTCTTGAGATCGTACAGGTCGGCGTTGTAGGGATCCAGCTTGAGTCCCTCATCGGCCACATCCCGCGCGGTCTCCGGATGACCGGACTGGAGGAAGTACTTGAACAGCTCTTCCCGGAGCTTCTGGTTGGTTGGGGCCACCCGCAGCATCTGCTTGAATGCCACCAGCGTGTTGGCGGTATCGTTGGCGGCTTGGTAGTGCTCGGCCAGAGCAGTCCACGCCGGAAGGCTCAACGGATCTCCCTTCACCGCAGCCTGCAGGTGTTTGACCACGTCCGCCGGCTTCTTCTGGGCCTTGGCGATCTGGGCCAGACAGAACTCGGCAAGTCCATTGTTGGGCAGGGCCTTGGTCGCCTTGTTGGCCGCCTCGACCGCCTTATCGGTCTTGGTGGTTTGCTGGTCAACGCAGGCCTTGGCATCGGGGAGTGATTTCACCGCCGGCGCGAGCGCCTGGGCGATCTTCTTGCCGAAATCCTCGGCAGTCTGACCTTGCCCCTGGGTCAACGTCACTACGTTTCCAGCATCGTCATTGACCCCGATCAATCGCGCGGTGACCGACGTGCGGCCCCCCTCCCCTTTCGCCAGCGTTCCAGTGACCAGCACACGGGCCTGAATGTTCTTGGCGAGCGTCGTGGCCAGGGGAGGGGTGAGAATGGCGTCGATCGGATAGCCGTACTGCTTCAGCGCGTCGTTCATCTGGGTCTGCTCGATGACGGTGAAGTTCCGGCCCGCGATGTCTCTCATTGCCTGCCGCAGAGCGGTGCCGATCCTGACAGCGTTGGCCGAATCAGCGGGCGCGAACGCGAAGGGGTTGGCCACCATCAGTCGCGGCGCGTTGGCTACCGGTTGCGACGACGTGCGGGAACCGCGAGGTATGCCCTGCGCCGCCAACGGCGCCGACAACGTCCCAGCGGTCAGGAGGGTTACCACCAGACGTGACAAGTACATACCTTGGTCTCCCCAACAGGACAGCCCTTTCGGGCCAACACACCCCCGCTCAGCGCGGGTAAAGAATGGGCGAAGAGGGATTCGAACCCCCGACATCCTGCGTGTAAGGCAGGCGCTCTGAACCAGCTGAGCTATTCGCCCTGAGGGCACGGGCTCCCACACAGGTTTTTAGCGGTATCGCAGGGACTGTGCCGTGATGAGCGACACTCTCGCTACAGGGCGATGCCGATCGGGAACAGCACGCAATAGCCGAACACAAGAATCACCGCCGCGGCGCTGGGGTGACCGGCCTTGAGCGTCAAGTATCCTGCCGCCAGCACGATCACCGCTAGGGCGAGGATGATCAGATTTCGCGGCGCGAGCACAAAGTGCCGTGGACCTGAGCGGTCCGGAAGGCGGGAATTGGACATGGAGGATGAGGGTACTACCGTTCCTGGGTTGGGTCAAGTTCAGTAGCCGCCGCGCTTTCGGGCGGAATCTCCCAGCCCTCGTCGAGCGCCGTCCGGCGAGCGCTCTCCGCATTGCGCCGGCGCCGGACCAGGACCCAGAGAATAAGCGCGAGCACGGTCCAGCCACCGCCGGCGAGAAGCCAAGTGGCGACACTGTAGCGCTGGCGGAGGGTGCGGCGCCATGCCTGCTCGAACTGGGCGAGGGTCAGGCCGGTGGTGGCGTGGACGCTCGCGTCAAAATCGGTGCCCGCCGCCAGCTGTTGGAGCAGAGGGGTGAGCGTCCCCGAGGGATTCCGGCGGGCCAGCTCGGTCACTGCGGAAACGGCGAGGGCATACGCGACATCGGCGGTGTTTGCCGATCCCCGCAGAGCCCCATCCAAGCCACGAAGATCCGGGACCGCGCCTCGAACCACTGCCAGGTTGAGCTCCAGGGCTCCCAGCCGGTCCCACTCGCCCGCGGCCCAGGAGGCATAGCCTTCATCAAACCAGAGCGGCACTCGCACCCGCAGCGCGTGATGCAAGGCAAGATGGGCGAGCTCGTGCCGGAGCGTACCGTACAGATCGTTCCCATCAGCGCGAATGAGGATGGTACGCGCGCTTGGTAAGGCGACTGCGGCGCCCCAGGAAGGAGCCCGGCCGGAGGAAAGAGAGTCCATGAGGCGGCCATCCGGCACCACGATGAGTTGCAACCGACCCGGGTCTCGACGACCCAAGCCCGGCCACTCGGTTGACTCGGCGGCCCGTTTGGCCAGCTCGACCGCAAGCCGTAGCTGCGCCGGCCATGCGACCGCGGTCACTTGTCCAACTTGAACCGTACGGGGCTGATCTCCAAGCGCTTGAGTCTGGCTCTTCGCTCCGAGTCTCAATGGAGATCCGGAGAGCCAGCCGACCCACAATAGTATTAGGGAAAGACCTATTCGGAGAGCGGACTGCGAGGCACCTCGCCTCCGGCGGAGGCGACGTCCAACATTTCCTGACACCGCTTGGCCCACGGGTTGAACTTGTTTGCCTTGTGACCGTCGGTCCAGACCTGTACCGCCTCCTCTCGCTCGCCTCCCAGCCAGAGCGCCCGGCCGAGCTCGAAATATGCCTCGATAAGCTTCGGCCCTAGCTTGAGCGTCTTCCGGAGAAAAGTCTGGGCGTCGTCGTACATCTCGCGCTCCAGATAGACCAGTCCCAGATAGTAGTGAGCGTAAAGGGTTGCCTTCCGGTCGTTATCCAGCCTGATAGCCTTCGAGAGATGCTCGATGGCCTCACCGAAGATTCCTTTCTTCAGACAAATATAGCCGACGTTGATGCGGGCCAACGCGTTGGCCGGCTCCTTCATGAGAACCTTGGAGAAATTCCCCAGAGCGTCGTCGTAATCCTCGTTGAGCATCTGGGCCCAGCCCAGCAGTGAGGTAGCCTCCACGGCTCCGGGCGACAGCGTCAGCGCCTTCTCCAGGGCCTGAATGGCCCCGCCGTAATCGCCCAGGGAGATGAAGCTCCATCCCTTCTCTATATAGGTAGAGGCGCCCAGGTGGTCGGCGTGGACGGCGGGGCGGGCGCCGGTGAACTGCGGTGCCGGACTGGTATCGGCAACGCTGCTCGCCTGTTTGTAACGCTCCACCAGCTCCCGGATGTCCTCTTTGATCTGGCTCAGGTCGGTCAAGGCTCCGTCGACCCGTTTGAAGAGGGCAATGATGTCCCGCTT
The DNA here is from genome assembly GCA_035997125.1 of Gemmatimonadales bacterium. GTDB lineage: Bacteria > Gemmatimonadota > Gemmatimonadetes > Gemmatimonadales > GWC2-71-9 > CAVVWJ01. Next base: position 27,922 of record DASYIX010000026.1, on the reverse strand, counting down.
CACCGCGTCCCGCCCTGCCCCGGCCGGGCCATCCAGGCGTCCGGCAATCTCCTGCAGCTGAGTGCGAATCGATGCGAGCCAGGCCTCGGTCATCTAGGCCGCCCCTAGCTCGCTCAAGGCCAGCCGCTCAGTCGCGGAGAGCAGCTTGCGGGCATTCAGAATGATGATCGTCCGTTCCGGCCGGGTGATAATGCCCGCGATATAGATCGCAGCCAGACCACTCACCACTGGTCCGGGAGCCGAAATGGTGGTGCTGTCGACCCGGAGGACCTCACGCACCTCATCCACCAGTACCGCCACCCGTTGGTTCTCGAGCTCCAGGACCATCAATCTGGTCTCCTCCCGTATCGGTGCGTCCAGCTCGAAGCGCTTGCGCAGATCGATGACAGGCACCGCAGTCTCTCCATAGGGCATGACGCCCTCCAGAAACTCCGGGGCCTTGGGAAGAGGTGACGGCGGCGAGTAGCGCAGGATCCGCTCCACCTGAAGGATGTCGAACGCGAATTCCTGGCGCCCCACCCGGAAGGTCACCACTTGAACATCATCGCCTGTGGTCATGTCGATGCAGCCTCCATCAAGCGGGAGCCGAGCGCAGACAAGTCGATCAGGGGCACCAGCCCATTCTCATGCCGGGCCACGCCGATGACCCAGGGCAGCGTCTCGCCCGGGGGAACCGGCAAGGCCGGCTGGCGCACCAGGATTTCCGCCTCTTCGATCTCGAGACACAAGCGCCGGTCATCGAGACTCACCACCACCGCGAGAACTTCCGTCCTCTCCGGGCAGGCCGAACCCTCGAGCAATGCCCCCAGGTTCACCACCGGCACCATGCGTCCCTGGAGCGCGACCACTCCGCGGAGCGCAGGTTCCACCGAAGGCACCGGATGGACCTGGCCGAGCTGCGTCACTTCGATCACCTGGGACAGCTGAAGGCCGACCCGGCGGTTGCCCGCGCGAACCAGGAGAAACCCTTCGTCGCTTCGGCTCACCGCCGCCTCAGGTGGCTGAGCTCCGTGGCGATGCGGTCTGCCATCTGGGCGACCGGGACGACGTACCGGGCTCCGCCGGCATGCAGGGCTGCGGCCGGCATCCCGTAGATGGTTGCCGTCTCGCGGTCCTGCGCCATGCCGATCCCACCTGCCTCATGAATTTGCTTGAGACCTTCCGCCCCGTCTCTTCCAATGCCGGTGAGAACCACACCGACGGCCCGGGGGCCGAAGGCCTTAGCCACACTGCTGAAGAGAGGATCGGCTGCCGGGCGCACTCCCCACACCGTCGGCCCCTGATCCAATACGAGATGAAGCCCTTGAGGCCCGACCTCGACCCGCATGTGGTAATCCCCCGGGGCCACGTAGGCGGTATCCGCCAGGAGTGGCATGCGATCCTGGGCCTCCACCACCCGGAACTGGCTCTGGGCCGCCAATCGTTCGGCCAGGCTGCGAGTGAACTTCGGTGGCATGTGTTGCACGATGACGACTGCAGCCTCGTAGCCGGTCGGCAACTGGGGTACGATCTCAGCGAGCGCCCTGGGCCCTCCGGTCGATGCCGCGATGGCGACGCAGAGACGCGCCAGGCCTGGAGTGCCGCTCGGCGATCGCGGTGCCCGCTCGGCGACCCGTCTTTCGCCCAGGGCAACCCGCTTGATGTCCGCCATGCGGGCGGCGCGCAGCACGTTCATGAGTCGCTCGGCAAACCGGGCGGTGGCGTCGGCGCCACGCTCGTCCTCTTTGGCCACCAGATCTACGGCGCCCAGCTCCAGTGCCCGGATGGCAGCGGTGGCACCGGGGCCGACGTAGGCGCTGACCACCACGATGGGCAGGGGGGATTCGGCCATGATATAGCCGATGGCGCCGAGGCCATCGAGCTCGGGCATCTCCAGGTCCATCAGCACGACGTCGGGCGCATGCGTCCGCACCTTCCGGAGCGCATCCATTCCGTCCCGCGCCGTAGCTATCACCCGAAACTCCCCCGACCCTTCCACCACATCCGTGAGGAGCCGGCGAAAGAACGGACTGTCGTCCACCACGAGCACCCGGCTCGGATCAGAGATGCCGGACACCATGGGACACCGTCCTGACCTCGACCCTTCCATCGCGGACGCGGAGACGCACCGTCCGGCCGAAATCCCCTCCCACCGCCTCACCAACCAAGCGGACTCCATGCTTGGAAAGCGCCTGACGGGCCGCCACCAGATTTCGCTCCCCCATCTGAATCGTTCCCGGGGGGGCCAGCGATGCGAACATGCTGGCGCCTCCAGCTAACCGTCCGGTGATGCGCTCGGGGCGGGCTCCATCCGCCACCATCAGCTCCAGCAGTCGGGGTACGGCGGACTGGGGGAACTTGGCCGGGTTGCTATCGGGTCGGGCGAGCGCGGGCGAAGGCAGGAGCACGTGGGCGAGCCCCCCAACCTTGGCTTCCGCGTCGTGAAGCACGATGGCGACGCAGCTACCCAGGCCGACGGTCACCAGCACATCCTCGGCCCTGCCGGTCCGAAGATCGGCGACCCGAACCACCACCTCGCGGCCGCTCACGCGGCCCGCCGATAGACCCGCTCGCGCGGATCCAGCAGAGTGAGGCGATCGCGGGCCGGCCCGAAGAGGGTCTCCACCTTACCCAGGATGAGCAACCCGCCGGGTGCAAGGGCATCAGCGAAGGCGGTAAACACCCGCTCCTGCGTGGAACGCCCGAAATAGATGACCACGTTGCGGCAGAGAATGAGGTGATAGTTCCGCCGGGGCGGCGGGTCGCTGCTCAGGTCCTGCGCCCGCACCACGACTCGGCGGCGCACCCGCTCGACCACCCGGCACTCGTCTCCGTCGTTCTCGAAGTAGCGCTGGGCCAGACTGGGAGGGATCTCGGTCAACTCGTCCCGACGATAGCGAGCTTCCTGGGCTCGTTCCAGACACTTACGGTCGACGTCGGTCGCATCCACGGTTACCAGGCCTAACCGCTCTGGCTTGCCCTCGCGGTCGAGGTGATCCGCGATGAGCATAGCCAAGGTGTAGGCTTCCTCGCCCGAGGAACAGCCGGCGCTCCAGGCCCGCACTTCAGTCCGCTCATTGGCGCATACCTCGGGCAGCAGGTTGCGCAACACGTTCCAGGTATCGGCGTTGCGGTAGAAGCGGGTGACATTGATCGTGATCGCGTCCTTCAGCCGTTCGTATTCCGCCCGATTGGTATCGAGCACCGCCTGATACTCCGCATAGCTGTGCACTCCGCAGGCTCGCATCCTGACGGCGATCCGCCGCCGCAGGCACTTGTCCTTGTAGGCATCGAGCGACAGACCGGCCTCGAGCGAGATCTTGCGGGTGAGCGCCGCGAAGGCGTCCTCCTCGGACGGACTCACTGGGCTAGATCCAGCATCTCGAGATTGGCCCGGGCCAGCTGGTGCCCCGGATTCAGGGAGGCGGCTTGGGCCCAGCTCTCTCTGGCGCGGGCATGGTCCCGCCGCTTATAGGCGATGTTGCCGAGCTTGAAGTAGAGATCGTCACCCAACTCTGGGTTGAGTTTCGCTGCCCGTTCGTACGCTTCTGCCGCTTCGTCGTAGCGGCCGTTCCGGTAGAGGATGTCGGCCAGATTCTTGGAGACCTGTGGCAGTGCGGCATCCTCGGCCAGGGCCGAGCGGAGCATGGCCTCTGCTCCCTGAACGTCGCCGCACAGCTCGAGGAGGACGGCGAGGTTGTTCTGCAGCACGGGATTATTAGGGTAGGCCGCCACACCCTCGCGCGCGGTCTGGAGCGCACCCTCCGCGTCATCCAGACCCGAAGTCGCCAACGTAGCCGCCCAGTACCAGAGCGCCGGCACTGGCTTGCCATTGAGGAGCTCGCGGGCCCGAGCCAGCCGGCCCTGCGCCACCTTGTTATCGCCCCGCTTCAGCGCCACGATGCTCCAGCCCAGCATCACCCGGGCATCGTCGCGCGCTCGCCCGGCCGCATCGCCATAGGCTGCCTCGGCCTCGTCCAATCGGCCCAATTGTTCGAGGGCAAAGCCGAGGTTGTGCAGCGCAGCGGGCTTCGGCACTCCGGCGTCAGCGGCGCGTCGCAGGGCCTCGGCGGCTTCCTCCCACCGAGCCTGTCGAATGGCGATGAGGCCGAGGAACAGAGGCGAGCTGCTGTCGCCGGGCCGCAGGTCGATTACCCGCCGGAATTCGCGGAGTGCCTCCTCCAGCATCCCGGCTTTATAAAAGGCGATCCCCAGGTTCCGGTGCTCGTCGACCCGGCTGTCGTTGACCTTCGGAGCGGTAGCGGTGGAGGTACCCACGCGATGAGCGAACCCGGCGGTGATCAGTCCGAAGAGCGCCTTCCCCACCTCGAATTCAACCAGGCCCGACTCATCGATAAGCTGCCGCACGTCGCGGGTGCCGTCGATCAGCGGCAGGAGCCGCTGCTGCTCGGCTGACAGGGTCGGGGTTGACTGAGCGATGTGCTGCTGGTCCACCGAGAAAATCAGATCGAACGAGGGAATCTTCTTCTCAATGAGGCTCCACTCGTCCACCCGGCGAGCGCCTTCGAGCAGAAGGGCTTCGGGGCTGATCCGAACCAGGAAGTCCTCGCGCTCGGGACGCACCCCGGCTTCGAAGTTGAACGTCCCCGAGGTCCAGGTGAACAGGTAGTACACCGCCTCCTCGATCTGGAGGCGCATATAGTCTTCCAGCTCAGTGCGGCTCAGGGTTCCGAGATTCACCAGAATCTCGCCCAGTTTGTGCTGCCGGTCGTCGTCCTGGGCCTCGATCGCCTTCTGGAGCTCGTCCGGCGTGATCCGGCCATTCCGCACCAGGATGTCCCCGAGACGGTCACGCCGGTTGACGATCGAGGCGTAGACGATCAGACCCTCGTCCAGGTAGATGGTGCCGAAGTTGTGCTGATCGGCCAGCGCGAGACAGCCGGTTCGCCGCCCCAGAAAGAGCAGCTGGATCACGTCCGGAAGGCTGGCTTCTTTGAGACTCCCTTTGATGGCCATCAGCGCCATTCCTCGACGATGCGGTCACCGACATCGGGCCAGTCCCAAACCACCTTCTCGCGGCTGCGGGCGCCGACGACTGGGGCGACAACCCCGCTCGTCCGAGTCGCCGTCTGCCGGCGAGGAGCCCTCGGGGCCGAGCCTTCGAGCACCTCGCGCGCCAGAGCAGCGCTCGGTGCCACGCCCTTGGTCTCGGCCGCGTTCAACACTCGCTGCAGAAGACCACTGACCGCACGGATCGAGTCCGCCGGCCGGGACCCCAGGTACTCAGCCAGCTCCGGATCCAGAGTGCCCAGCTTGGCCACCAGCAGACGCTCGATGACCAGCTGGCGGATCTCCCGCTCGGGTGCCGGCAGCTCCACCACCAGCCCGCCCTCGAGCCGGCTGCGAAGCCGAGGCTCGACTCCCGCCAGTTCCGAAATGGGCAGTGCCGAGGTGAAGATCATCTGCCGGCCGGACTCGGCCAGAAAATTGAAAAGGACGAAGAGCTCGTCCTGGGTTCGATCCTTTTCGGCCACCAGATGCACATCATCCAGTAGAAATGCAGCCACGGCACGGTACCTTGCGCGCCACGCGCCCACCGCGTCCCGGTCTATCGCCTCGATCAGCTCCCCGGTGAACTCATGTCCGCTCAGGCAGGCCACCGGCCCCTTGGCTTTGGCGGCCAGTGCGTTGCCCAGCGCGTGGAGCAGGTGGGTCTTCCCTACTCCGCTGGCACCGACGATGACAAGCGGGTTGTACCGCTTGGCGGGTTCGGTAACGATCGCGCGGGCAGCCTTCAAGGCCATACGGTTGCCGGCACTCTCGAACAGGTCGTCCAAGCGCCAGATGGGGAGCGGCGCCGGTGGAGGGTGAGCTCCCTGCCGGGCGCGCTGAGTGAGCGCCTCGGCACCGGCGATCCCGTCGGGATCGCGGAAAGCACTCGACCCTGCTAGTGCCGGAGCCAGCTCGACGGCCTCCGCGTGGAGCGCCTGGAGCCGGCGGACATCGGACTCGAACTGGCGCAAGACCTGCTCGGGATCGGTGGTCATTTCCTGCTGCAGCAGCGCTTCGAGCCTGCCGGTGCTGAACCCTTCTCCTTCCCAGCGCAGGATGGCCGCGGCGACCTTGGTGCGCCACGAGTCCACCTGCTGCGCCACGGTCGCCGAGACCTCGGAGAGAAAGTCGCTGAACTCGTCTCCGGCGGACGACGCCTTCTCCGCCTTCCCCGACTTTCCTGCCTGCTCCACCTTCTCCACCCGATCGTTCCCGCCCGTCGCCTCCGTCCCGCCGGCCAGCATCTTAGCCTGCTCCGGTTTGAGGGGAGTGTCGCTCACCGCCTGGAAGGCGACCAGACGGTTGAGAGCGCCGAGCAGCTCACGGACATTGTCGATGACCAGCGACCCCACTGCCTCCAGAACTCCTTCGCCGAACTTGGCCCGGCGCTCCTCAGCCTTTCGCCGCAGAATGGCGACCCGGGTCTCATAGTCCGGAGCAGCGATGTCGATGACGAGCCCACCGGCAAACCGCCGAATCAAGCGCTCGTCCAAAGCCTCGATTTCCGCCGGAGGACGGTCGCTGGTGAGCACGATCTGGCGGTTGGAGGTCTGCAGCGCGTCGCTGAGGCGGAGCAGCTCCGCCTGCATCTCGCGGCGATGGGTCAGAAACTGGACGTCATCCACCAGCAGCAGGTCGACGTCGATAAAGCGCCGGCGATACGCCTCACCCTGGCCGGCCGCAACGGCGGCATGAAACGACTCGACGAACTCGTCGAGGGTGAGGTACTCCACCGAGAGACGGGGATTGATGGCCCGTGCGGCGTGGCCGATGCCCATCAGCAGGTGGGTCTTTCCCAGGCCTGGACGCGCATAGATGAAGAGTGGGTTATAGACGGTGCCGGGGGACTCGGCAACCGCCTTGGCCGCGGTAAAGGCCAGGCGATTCGCCGCCCCGACCACCAGGGTGTCGAACCGGTAGAGCGGATTCAGCGTTGCGGTCACGCGACCGCGCTCCCCGCGGCGAGACGTCGAAGCACCAGCTCGGACACGCCCTTTAGAGTCTCGAAGACCCCGGTGCCATGCAGTGCATCAGCCGAGAAGCTCTGGACCGAGCGAAAGTTCAACGCGTCGTCCATTTCCTCGGGCGTCAGGATCAGATCGCGCGGCAGATCCTGCTTGTTGTATTGGAACACCACCGGCAGGTGGCGGATGTCCACGCCCTGGGCAAGCAGATTGTCCTGGAGGTTTTGGAGGCTCTCCATGTTGTCGTCGAACCGCCGCGCCTGGCTGTCCGCCACGAATACCACGCCGTCCGCGCCCTGGAGCACCAGCTTCCTGGTCGCGTTGTAGTAGCTCTGGCCGGGCACGGTATAGAGCTGGAATTTGGTGGTGAACCCGGAGATCGAGCCCAGCTCGAGCGGCAGGAAATCGAAGAACAGGGTGCGGTCGGTCTGAGTGGCCAGGGAGACCATGCGTCCGCGGCGAGCTTCGGGGACTCGACCATAGACGTACTGCAGGTTCGTCGTCTTGCCGGACCGCCCCGGTCCGTAGTAGACGATCTTGCAGGTGATCTCACGCGCGGTGAAGTTGACGAGAGACATTCCGGTTACCGTCCAAAGAGTTCTTTGAGACTGGCGTTGAGCTCTTGCTCGAAGTTTTCCGGCATCGGCCGGGCCGGCTGTTCCCGAGGTGCGGCCGTTACCAGCTCCTCCACCATCTGATCGAAAAACAGCTGGACAATGCCAACCGATGTCTCGCTCCCGAAGACCACCAGCCCGATCCAGCGTCCGCGCGGCGTACCGAACGCCGCGAGCATGCAGCTCTGCTTGCTTCCACCGTGCACCAGCCCGCCGAAGCGGGGTGACCCCATGATCTTGGCGAGCTCTTCGGTGGAGGCGACAATTGCCGCGCCCAGGGCCGCGGCGGTCATGACCTCGACCGAGCGGGAGAAGCCGTGCTGCGCCACCACCTGACCCGACGTGGTCATCAGGAGAATGAGCCGGGCCGAAGACTCGTCAATGAAGGTCTGCAGCGGCGCTGCCACCCAGGGCTCGAGCGCGCGCATCAGGCTAGGTGACCAACCGCGTCGAGCATCTCCACTCGGGCCAGACCCAGATTGGCGTCCACTCCCGCCAGTGCGACCAGGACCAGGTCTTCTCTGCCGGGCGCGGCCAGTACCGATCCACTATTGCCGTGCAGGTGCACAAACGTGGGAGCCCGCATCCCCGCCCGGCTCGTGGCCCGATCGAGCCGCTGGACCAGATTAGCCGCCAGCGCGGCGATGGCCCGCCCGTCGATGCCATCCATCAACCGCTCGGCGACCACCAGTCCGTCGGTGCCGGAGATCAGCAATGATCCCCGGACGCCGGGGACTCGGGTGACCCGCTCCAGAGCCGCGTCGGCTGCGTTCATTTCTGCTTCCCCAGCCAGTCCCGGGCATCTTTTGCGGCCCGCTCGGCAATCAGGCCGAGTCGAGCCATCGGCAAGGATGACTCGCGCACGGTCAGGAGGAGGGTGTCCGGAGTGGGTGCGACCAGAAACAGGTTTCCGTCCGGCGCCTCGACCGCGATCGCACTCCACCCACCCAGGCCCAGAAGCTTTGTGGTCCGGGAGGCCTCCTTGGACACGCCGGCAAGCTCCGCGGCCACTCGATCACCGACGTCTTCGTTGTTGGGACCCCGAAGGCTGCCGTTGAGCCGGAGTCCCTTGCCATCCACGAGCAGCACACCAGTCTCGCCATGTCCATTGGCCGAGGCCGGCGCGGCCCGACTCGCCGGCGCATCAGAGCTCAAGACCGTAACCGGCACCTCTCCGTCCGCTGCGGCCGCCGGTTCGGCAGAAGGCGCGGACGCGGCGGTGCCCCGCACTCGCTCGATCGCCTGTCGAATCGACTCGTCGTCCGGGTCGATGTCCACGGCGCGCTGGAGGTGCTCCAGTGCCGCGGGCACATCGCCTGCCCGGAAATAGAGGAACGCAATTCCCTTCAACGCTCCGATCCGCATGGGGTCGAAGCGCAGCGCCTCGGCCCAGGCGTCGAAGGCTCCGGCCAGATCGCCCTGGTCGCCCAGGATGCGCGCCATGAGGTCGTGGGCATCGGCCAACGCCGGATACCGGGACAGGCCTCCTCGCGCCACCTTGTAGGCCGAGTCGAGCTGGCCTCGCCGGCGCAGCGCTTCGCCCAGCTCCAGAAACGCGAGACTATTCGGCTCCTCCGCCAGTCGCGTGGTCAGCGCCCTGATGTCATCACTCACGATGGCTCTCCAACTCCTGTGCCAGTGTCTCCGCCGCCTGCCGGAGCCGCTCGACCGTCGGGGCGAGCGCCTCCTCTGCCTGCGTGTGGGTGCCGAGTTGCGCCCACCCCTTCCAGGTCTCGGCGGCGCCGCGGAACCGTCCCAAGGCCGCCTGGCATAGACCGAACAGGCGTCTGGCCTCGGGCATCAGCGGGTCCTGCCGCAACACTTCCTGCAGCGCGGCTGCGGCTTTCTCATACTCGCCTTTGCCCAAGGCTCCACGGGCAGGAGCCAACGAAATCGCTGGATCTCGACCGTTGTCACCCCGGCGGGTGTCGTCCAGCACGATCACACCGGCTGCGGCCAGGGTGAAGACCGTGCGGGCCACGTCGAACTCCGATTTCCCGAGCGTGTCAGCCAGAGCGTGCAGGTCACGTTCCCCGTCCACCGCGGCCAGCACCTCCCACTCGAACGGCGCCAGATCGAGCCGTCCGCTGGCCGGGCCGTCGTGCGCCGGCAGCTTGGGCACCACGCGCAGGTGCGGCACCGTGGCCTCTATCCTCGACCACTCATCCAGCCGGCGCGCCGATTCCATCAGCAGTCCCTCGCTCGCAATCCGCGTCGGCGCTTCCACTAACCCGTCGAAGTTTGCCCCCTCCTCGAAGCGAAAGTGGCCTTCTTTCCAGCTCAGCAGGTCGAGAATCGTCTCCTCGATCTGTGCCTTGAGCTGGCGGTCGAGCTCGCGCCGGGCGATGGCTCCGATCGAGACCAGGATATCCCCCAACCGCCTGGGATCGCCCTTCTCCTGCAGCGCCAGGGCCCGGTCGAGGTCTTTCGCGGTGATCTTGCTCATCCGCACCAGCCGGGCGCCGAACCGCTGGGGATTCTTGCCCAGCCGTGCGGCAACGATATGGCCCCGATCGAAAGCGACCGAAGCTTCGGTCTGCCGCAGCTCGGAGGTGACCCGCAGGACACCGGTCTTCTGGCCCAGGTCCAGCAGCTGGAAGACGTCCTGGATGTGGAACTCCTTGAGCGGCCCTTCGAGCGCCATGACTCAGCCCGCCGCGGCGAAGATGTTCTGCAGGTCGCGGGCAGATCGCGCACGGCTGCGCGCCTCGGCGGCGAAGGGCCCATCCGGGGCCAACCGAATGACCCGTTCCCAGACCTGGACGGCCTGGTCAAACTGCTGTTGCCGGGCGAAGCCCGTGCCCTGGTGATAGAGAGCCGCCGTGTGGTCGGGATCGAAGCGGAGGACCCGGGCAAAGGCCTCGAGCGCCTGCACGGTGCGGCCGTCTTCCAGCAACGCCCGGCCGAGCGCGGTGAGCGCTTCCAGCTCGTATGGATCGGCCTCCAGCAATTGCACCAGCACCGGCACTGCTGCCCGGGCCGAGTCGGTTCGCCGGATCAGGTCGGCCAGCGCCAGCGCCGCCGGGCCGTAGGTGGGAAGGAGGTCGAGGGCGCGCTCATAGGCGGCCCGGGCCGCGGCCCAGCTACGCCGGTCTTCTTCCAGCGCTCCCAGCTCATACCACACTCGCACCAGGGACGGATCCAGCTGGAGCGCGGCGTTGAACGCGTTGAGCGCGGCAGCGCGGTCACCCACCTTGGCCGAAGCCTGGGCCTGCAGATGGAGGAGATCGGCGCGTCCGGGAGCGAGCGATTGCGCCTTCTGCACCGACTCGAGCGCGCCGGCCGCGTCACCCACCGCGAACCGCACCCGCGAGCGGGTGGCCAACACGTCAGCATCGCGCGGCACCCGGGTTGCCAACTCGTCGGCGAGTGGTTGCGCATCCGAAGCACGGCCGAGGGCGAGAAGCGCGTTGATCTCGCCCAGAATGGCGTCGGAGTCGGCTGGCACCAGGGCCCGAGCTTCCCGGTACCGCTCGAGCGCTTCGCCATGGAGACCGCGCCGAGCAAAGATCTGACCCAGAAGCACCGCAGTGGCGTGCCTCGGCGCTCCCCGCGCCGCTGCTCGATCCAGCTCGGTGCGAGCGCCATCCAGCAGTCCCTTGGCAATGAGATCGCGCGCCTGGCGCAACACGCTATCGGCCGGCTCTTGCGCCTCGGCCGGCTCCGCCGGAGCCAGCTCCTCGAACAACCGGTCGAGCGCGGGTGAGTCAAAGCTGAACTCACCGGCCAGCTCGTCACCACTGGCATCGGCGATGAGCTCCGGCGCGATGGCGATGGTGGGATCTTCGTACTGAAGGTCGATGGTGAGCGCAAACTTCTGGGGGACGTAGAGGGGCTCCAGCTCCAGCGCGCGCTTGGTCTCCCGCAGCGCCCCATCGTAATCGCCCAGCTGGCTCAGGACGAAGCTCAGGTTGTAGTGCGCGGCGGCGAACTCGGGATCCACATCCACCGCCTTGCCGAATCCGTTTCGCGCTTCCTCGAAACGCTTGAGCTCCATCAACACCAGTCCCACCCCATTCCATCCGATAGCGCTGGTCGGCTGTTCGCTCAGGGCCCGCTGGTATTCCACCAGCGCGGTCTTGTACTGGCGTCGCTGCATCAGGAGCAACGCCAGGTTGAGCCGTGCGGTGAACAGCGGTTGAGAGCCACCCAGCGCCTGGCGGAACGCAGCCACGGCGCTGTCACTGGAGGGCTCGCTGGCGCGGAGCACGCCGAGATTATTCCAGGCCAGTTGGTAAGCGGAATCGGCCGCTACGGCCTTCTCGTAGGAGGCAAGCGCATCGCTCCGAACACCCGCCTGGTGCAGGCACACGCCCCGCTCGTTCCACAGCTTGGGCGAGTCGGGAAACTCCTTGACCAGCGTGTTATAGAGCTCGAGAGCGGCGGGGAGGTCGCGCCGCAGGAGATGGACTTCGGCCATGGCCTGCAGGCTGAGTCGTCGATCCTCGCCGGCATCCACGCCAAGCTGATATTCCCGGAGGGCGTCCTCGTGGTATCCCTTCTGACGCAGGGCCAGGCCCAGGTTGTAGTGAGCCAGCAGGGCGCCGGGGACGGACTGTGGGGCGGGCGGGCTGTCAGTGGCGCCGCGGCGCGGCAGGGCGCTGATGTCATGCTGAGAAACCGCGGCCCCATTCTGTCCCGCTGCCGCTTTGCCCCGCTGCCCATCTCCCGCCAGCGCCAAGTTCGCCTGGGCCCGCGCCAGCATCGGGTTCAGCTGCACCGCCTTCTTGGTCGATGCCTTGGCCGCCTCATGCTGGCCCAGGTCACCGTACACGAACGCCAGGAGATAGTGAGCCTCGGCATACTCGGGGTTCCGGGCCACGGCTTCTTTGAGGGCCACGAGGGCAAGCTCGGTCAGTCCGCGGTTGTACAGGACCTCTCCGCGATAGAACCGGGCCGCCGCGTTCTCCGGATCCTTGTCGCAAGCCCGAGCCAGCCAGTCGCTGGCGGTATCAAGACGGCCCCGCGCCTTCTCGGCGAGACCGAGTTGGACCATGGCCGGAACGTCGGTGGGATGGCTCGCGAGGAGATTCTCGAACTGGGTCACCGCCTCCTCGTGACGTCCCAGGGTCGCGTAGGCGCGGCCGAGCTCCCAGCGGGCGTCGCGGTCTTTGGGGCGCTTTTGGACCCGGTCGCGGAGGTCGTTGAGGTGGCGATCGTAGTGCCCGCTGTCGCGGTACGCGATCTCCAGGTTGGCCTGCGCCACCTGCATCTTGGAGTCGAGCTCGAGGGCGCGAGCGAACTCGGCGATCGCCTCGTCGATCAATCCCTTCTGGTAGTAGAGGACGCCGAGATTGTTATGTGCCCCAGCGTCGGAAGGATCGATCCGACGGGCGAAGGAGCGGAGCACCGTGAGATCGCGCTCCGAAAGCGCGGGGGCCGGCATGGATCAGGGCAGTCGGATGGCGTCGAAGATAGATCGCAGGGAAGACAAATCCGGCAACAGCAGAAAATGTCCCCCCAACGGATCGCTGGAACCTTCGACCCGGAACGAAGTCTCGACGCAGAAGGCGTAGTCCCGGTCGTGGCCGAAGTTGAGGTGCGCGGAGGTGAGCACCGCGCCGCTGAGATCGATCACCAGGCTGGGGACCGATGGAACCAGCATCAGCCCCATGAAGTCGCTGAGCGCGTTCATGTACGCGCTCGCCAGGATGTTGCCGGCCTCCTTGAGGCTGGACTGCTCCATCTCGCCAAAGACCTGAGTGGTGCCCATTTCCCTCCGGAACAGGAAATCGCACATGGTCTTGGCCGCGCGCTCGGGGAACAGCACCATGGAGCGCCCGGTGAGGTCGCCCATCATATGCATCAACACCGCAGCGATGACGGTGTTGGGATCGCCCACGAGACCGCAGGCTTCTTCCAGCGGACGCACGTACACCCGCGGCACCGTGATCATGATGGTCCGGTTGGTCATGCCCGATAGCGCGGTAGCCGCGTGGCCCGCCCCGATGTTGGCCACCTCACGCATGGCATCGAGCTGCGACGCCTTCAGGTCACGCACGTCTTCCATGCTTCCTCCTAAAGGAGCGCCGCGGCGTCCAGGATGAGGGCCGGTGCCCCGTCCGCCAGAATGGTCGCGCCGCCTACGTACGGGGGAAGCCCGCGAGGTGCGTCGAACGGCTCGACCACGATGTCCTGCTGTCCCACCAACGCATCGACCACCAAGGCGGCGCGGCGCTCCCCGACCTCCAGTATGACGGTGGGCCGGCGGGCCGATTGGCTAGGCGCTCGGGCCGCGACCAGGTCCCGGAGGTGCACCGTGGGAATCACCTGATCCCGGACCACGAGAGCTTCCCGATCCCGCACCGCGGTGACGGCACGGTGATCGTACTCGACCGTCTCCGCCACATACGCCAGGGGAATGGCGTACCGCTCACCGCCGGCTTCCGTCAACAAGGCGCGGACGATGGCCAGGGTGAGAGGCACCCGAAGACAAAACGTGGCTCCCTTTCCCAGATCGCTGCGGACTTCGAGGGTGCCCCCGAGGGCCCGCACCCGGGTCATCGCCACGTCGACTCCCACTCCCCGGCCCGACACGCCGCTGACACTTTCCGCGGTGCTGAAGCCAGGGCGCGCCAACACTCGCACCAGCAGATCGTCGGTCAGTGCGTCGGTCTCGGGTGCCGCGCCTTCGCGACGAGCCTTGGCCAGGATTTTGTCGCGGTCGATCCCCCGGCCGTCATCGGTCACCCGGATGGCAACCGTGTTGCGCTCGCGGGTGGCGGACAGCAGGATCCGTCCCACGGGCGACTTACTGGCCGCGCTTCGCTGGGCGGGCGACTCGATGCCGTGGTCGGCCGCGTTGCGAATCAGATGCACCAACGGCTCGCCGATCTCATCCAGGATCGAGCGGTCCAGCTCGATTTCCTCGCCTTCCATGTCGAAGCGGATCTGCTTCCCCAGGTCGCGAGAGAGATCGCGCACCAGCCGAGGGAACCGCTCGAAGACTTCGCCCACCGGCGTCATCCGGGCGGCGATGACCTCGGTCTGCATCCCGGAGACCAGCCGGGAAATCCGCTCGCTCAGCTCGGTGAGCACAGGATCCCGCGCCTCACCCGAGAGCGCAGCCAGCCGGTTCTTGGCCACCACCAGCTCGCCCACTTGCTTCATCAGCAGATCCAGCCGTTGCAGGTCGATCCGGATCTGACGCCCGCTCCCTCTATCGCCCGCCTCCCCCGGCGCCGCGGGGCTATCAAACCGCACTGCTTCTACATCCCCGATCGCCAACAGCGCCGACTCGATCTCCGGATCAGGGAGCTTGGTCTGCAACCGGAAGGAAAAACGGCCGTCGAAATCCTCACGCTCCAGCTCAGCCGGCGGGGGCCGGACGCCGCTCAGCTGCCCGAGCGATTCCGCCCGCCGGAGCACCAGGGCGGCGCGAGCGCCGCGCATGACAGCACCGGACCGAATGCTCACCTGGACCGGGCGCGAGCGCGGGGCATCCGAGGCGCGGCGAGTCTTGGGCTCGACCGCGGTCGGAGCCGGTTCCGTTTCCGGGTTGCTCGTGGCGGCTCCGGCTGATGGGGTTGCCACCCGATCGAGCTCGCTGAGCAGCGCGGCGTCAGCCGAGGCTTCGGTACCGACTGCCGCACCCTCCACGGCTCGCCCCAGCGCATCCACCGCGCGGAAGAGAAGCTGGAAGATCGGTGAGTTGGCCGACACGCGGCCCTGCCGCAACCCGTCGAGCAAGTTCTCCGTGGCGTGGGCGAGCTGGGCAACCGGCGCGTAGCCCATCGTCGCGGCCATCCCCTTGATGGTGTGGATGGCGCGGAAGAGCCGATCCACCGGCTCGGTCGCCGCCGGCTCTGCCTCCCACTCCAGGAGCGAGCTATTGCAGGCCCGGAGGTGCTCGCGGCTCTCGGCGAGAAACAGGACTGCGTACTTGGAGAGATCCATGGATCACGCCAGGACGCGCTGTACCGCCTCGAGCACGCGGGATGGCTGGAACGGCTTCACCACGAAGTCTTTGGCGCCCGCTTGAATCGCCTCGACCACTAGGGCTTGCTGCCCCATCGCGCTGCACATCAGGATCTTGGCTTCCGGATCGCTCTTGCAGATCTCGCGCACGGCCTCGATGCCCCCCATGTCGGGCATCACGATGTCCATGGTGACCAGATCGGGCTTGAGCGCTCGATACTTCTCGACCGCCTGAAGGCCCGACTCGGCTTCGCCGACCACCTCGAATCCAGCCTGGCTCAGGATATCGCTGATCATCGTGCGCATGAAGATGGCGTCATCGCAGACGAGCACAGTGTGATTCACAGACTTCCTCCGTGCGGGTGAACGGGCGGCGGGATGACGCCTACCCTCCGATGATCGGTGCGAAGACGGCGTCTACGTCGAGCAGGATGAAGTGCTGGCCTCCTACTCCAAGCCCGACCGCCTTGACCAGCCTGGGATCGACCCCGGGCAGCTCTCGGCGTTCGACGACCGAGCCGGCGGGGACCTCGAGGAAATCCAGGACCTGACCGACGCCAAGACCGTAACCGCGGCCCCTTACCTCGAGTACGACGATCGCACCCTCGTCTGACGACCGCCGCTCCTGTTGCAGCAGGAGATGCCCATCGAGGACGGTGAGGAGGCTGCCACGGACGTTGACCAGCCCTTCGACCGTGTCCGGCACGCCGGGAATTCGGGTAGCCGGCAGGCGGGGGAGGATCTCACGCACGATCCCTGCCGGGGCCGCGCAGACAACCTCACCGATTCGAAAGATGACGGCGTGAAGCGCGGGAGAGTTAGCCATCTCTATTAAAGAAACGAAGATAGCTAAGAGGCTCTGAACGGGCAACCATTTCTTCGCCACCCACTGCAACCAGTGCAGGCCAGAGATCTCGGGGCCATTCGGAGGTGAACTCGAGTGGTGCACCGCTCACAGGGTGGCGGAATGCCAGAGCAGCGGCGTGAAGTGCTTGCCTGGGGGTAGCCTGCTCGAGCACCTCCGCCGACCGGCGCTGGATTCCGGAAATCCGGCGGCTGCCGCCGCCGCCGTAGACCGGATCTCCGACCAGGGGGTGGCCCAGGTGGCCGAGATGGACCCGGATCTGGTGGGTCCGGCCGGTGTGGAGCTCAAGCCGGAGGAGGTCGACCACGTCGAACCGTGCCACCACCGAGGCATCGGTTCGCGCCGCCCGGCCGGTGGCCGACACGACCATCCGCTTCCGGTCCTGTTGGTGCCGGCCGATCGGGGCGTCGATCTGCACCGGGCTTTTATCCAGATGACCCCACGCCAGCGCTGCGTAACTCCGGCGCACCCGCCGGGCGGCGATGGCGGCGCCGAGCCGGCGGTGGGCTAGATCGGTCTTGGCCACGATCATCAGGCCCGAGGTGTCCCGATCCAGTCGGTGGACAATGCCGGGCCGACCCTCCGCCCCGCCGGCTAAGGTAGTACCGCGCGCGACCAGGGCGTTGACCAGGGTGTCGTCCCAGTGCCCCGGTGCAGGATGAACCACCAGACCTGCCGGCTTGTCGATTATGGCGAGATGCTCGTCTTCGAAGACGAGCGTGAGCGGGATGGCGCGGGGCTGGAGTGTGCGCGGCGGCTCGTTTTCGGGCATCCGGACCGTGACTGTCTCACCCCGCGAGAGCAGCCGGGACGCACGGGCCAGTTTGCCATCGATGCTGACGAGCTTGTCGGCGACCAGGCGAGCGGCTTGAGTGCGGGAGATGGCGAGCTGATCTGCCAGAAAGCGGTCTAGACGTTCAGTTGCAGCCGTGAGGACAGTGAACTCGACCTGAGATTGGGGAGCGGTCTCGGGTGGGACTTCGGAACTTGCCTGACCCGATGCCCCGCTGCCCCGCCGCCCTGCTTCCTTCACGCCGCCGAAGCCGACTCCGGCTCCGGACGGCGGGCATCTTCCCGCCACAGCGATATGGCAAGAGCGATGGCGCCGCAGCTCACCGCGATGTCGGCGACGTTGAAGGTTGGCCATCTGAGGGCGCCGATCCCCACGTCCAGGAAATCCACCACCCCCCTGGAGCTGCGCACCCGATCGATCAGGTTTCCCACCGCCCCGCCAGCAACCAGGCCGAGCGCGAGCTGGCGGAACCGGTCTCCGACCGGGCTCCCGCGGGACATCCGGGCCAGCACGAAGACGGCCACTAATGCCACGGTGAAGAAGATCCAGCGGGAGTAGGGCCCGACGTGGAGACCAAAGGCCGCGCCCTGATTGTAAACCAGCCGCAGCTGAAACCAGTCACCGAACACCGACACACCTGGCGTCCTCAGCAGCGAGGCTTCGGCGATGAGCTTGGTGATCAGATCGAGCACCACCGTTGCCAGTGCCGCTCGGAGGAACACCTGCCGTTCAGCGCCGTTTGCCATCTTCCTCTTTCTCCTTGCAGGTGATGCAGAGCCGCGCGTGGGGCAAGGCGTCGAGCCGCTCGAAATTGATCTCCTGCCCGCATTGCTGACAGTGGCCGAATTTATCGGGGCTGCCGTAGAGCCGGCGGAGCGCCTCGTTCACGTGCCAGAGGTAGCGGCCCTCCTGGGAGGCAAAGAGAAACTGCTTCTCCCGCTCCATCGCGTCGGTTCCCTGGTCCGCCATGTGGAACGAATAGGAGGAGAGATCGCCGTCGGAGGATTGCAACGTCGCGTTGAAGGACTCGTCGTAAAAGCCCAGCTCCTTCATGACGCGGGCGCGCTCCTCCATGAGGCGCTTCTCGAGATGTGAAAGCTGTTTCTTATTCATTACTCGTCCATGGTTGAGGCCGACTCAGTCCGGCCGTCTTGATAGCGTTGCACTCCCATCACCACCCCGTGGCCGTCGATCTCCATCTGCTGCTGCAGGTTGGGTGCCGGCGCACGGGCGCCCACTTCCAGGCATCGGGCCAGCGTTTCGCCCCGGATGTAACCCGCGTGGGCCCTGACGGCTTCGAGCACGGGCACATTGCCGTCGATCCAGAGCGCGACCCGGTCGCTGTAGGCGTAACCAGCCTCTTTCCTGAGGCGCTGCACCCGGTTCACCACCTCCCGCGCCAGGCCCTCGCGACGAAGGACATCGTCCAGCTGTGGATCCAACGCGACCACGAAGGGTCCACTGCTCTGCACTAGCCAGTCGCTGAGGACCTCACGCTCAACCGCGATGTCCTCGGGTAGGTACGTGATCGGTTCGCCATCGACCTCAAGGGTAGCCGGCACTCCCTGCTCGAGACCGCGTAGCTGGTCCGCGGTCAGCCGCGCAGCAGCCGCAACCACGGCGGGCGTGCGCTTCCCATAGCGCTTCCCCAACGTCCGGAAATTCGGTTTGGCCCGGAGCCGGACCAGATCAGTATCGGACGCAACGACCTGGATCTCCTTCACGTTCACCTCGGCCCGCAGTAGTCCGAGTAACTCGTCGAATACCCCGCCCCGGACCGACGCGGGCACGGCCACCTGCATCCGGCCCAGCGGCTGCCGCACCCGAATGTTCCGCGCCTCCCGGGCTGAGCGGGCCAGCGAGGCCAGGCGGCGCACCGCGTCCATTGCCGTCTCCAGCTCCGGACGGCGTAGCCCACGCGGTACCGGAAACCGTGCCAGGTGGGCGGAGGTTCCCGTCAACACTCGGTGCAGCCAGTCACTCACGAACGGGGCGGCAGGCGCCAGCAGCTGACTCACCGTGGTCAGGGCCTCGTACAGGGTAGCCAGCGCCGCGGGATCGGCCACCGAATCCGGCGCCCAGAAGCGGGAGCGGTTCACCCGGACATACCACTGGGACACGTCGTCGACCACGAAATCCATGATCGCACGTACACCGGCGGTGACGTCGTATCCGCTCCACGCCTCCGATACCCGTTCCACCACCGCATCCAGCCGGCTCAACAGCCAACGGTCGGCCAGTTCCCTCTTCGCTGGGTCGGGAGACTGGGCCGGAGGCCAATCGCCCGCATATGCTGCAAAAAACTGATAGCTGTTCTTCAGCGCATTGAAGAATTTGCCGGCGACGTCCGGGATGGTCTGCCGGTCGAAGTCCTTGGGCAGCCATACCTGACTCGACCCGAGCAGATAGAGGCGGACGGTGTCGGCCCCAAACTCCTGAATGACGGTCCAGGGGTCCACCACGTTTCCCCTGCTCTTCGACATCTTCTGGCCGTCGGCGTCGCGTACCAGGTCGTTCACGATCACGTGGCGGTACGCCAGGCTGTCGAATGCCGTCGTCGCGATGGCCAGCAGCGAGTAGAACCACCCCCGGGTCTGGTCCACGCCTTCGCAGATGAAATCGGCCGGGAAATGCTGGTCGAACTCGTTCTGGTGCTCGAAGGGATAATGCCACTGAGCGTAGGGCATGGACCCCGAGTCAAACCAAGTGTCGATCACCTCCGGCGTCCGGCGCATCAGACCACCGCAGCGGCAAGCCCAGGTGTATTGGTCGATGAACGGCTTGTGCGGGTCGAAATCCTCCGGCAACGGGCGGCCCCAGCGTTCCGCCAGCTGGGCGTAGCTTCCGATCACCTCAATGTGGCTGAGGTCGTTCTCGCAGACCCACACCGGGAGCGGCGTTCCCCAGTACCGGTCGCGGGACAACGCCCAGTCGATGTTGTTCTCCAGCCAGTCTCCAAACCGTGCCGCCCCGACTTCAGGCGGATGCCAGTCCACCTGCCGGTTCAACTCCAGCATCCGATCCTTCACGGCCGAGGTGCGTACAAACCAGGAATCCCGGGCGTAGTAGATCAGCGGACTGGAGCAGCGCCAGCAGTGCGGATATGGGTGGGTGTACGGCTGGGTCAGATGCCAGCGACCGTCCTGCTTCAGCCGCTTCACGATGAGCTCGTTGGTCTCCGGAGCCGTCACCAGGCGACCCTCGATCTCAGGCCAGTTGGTGCCGGTGAAGGTTCCATCGGGAGCCACCGGGCGCACCAGTGCGAGACCGTGCTCGATGCCGGCTTGATAGTCGTCGGCACCGAATGCCGGAGCCATGTGGACCAGGCCGGATCCGTCCTTTGCCGTCACGAAGTCGCCGGCCACCACAAGACGGGAGGCACGGTCGTCGGGCAGCGGCACGACCTCGAGCGGGCGCCGGTAACGGAGGCCGATGAGCTCGCTACCCTTGAAGGTGCGTTCCGCGCCGAGCTCACCGAAGGTCGGGGCACCGGGCTTGGAGCTACTCGGCAGCTCAGCCTTGCTGGTCAAAAGGATGAGAAGGCGGTCACCCACGCGGTATTCGCCGTATTCCAGCTCCGGATTAACCGCCACCGCCACGTTGGACAGCAAGGTCCACGGCGTCGTGGTCCAGACCAGGAGCTGTCGATTAAGATCGTCCTCCAGCGGAAAGGTCACATAGATCGAATTGGTCGTCTCCTGCTCGTAACCCAACGCGAGCTCGTGACTGGAGAGCACCGTTCCGCAGCGGGGGCAGTACGGCAGGACCCGGTGTCCCCGGTAGAGCAGCTCTCGCTGGTGCAAGCGCTGCAGCAACCACCACACACTCTCGATGTAGTCGTTGCTGCAGGTGATGTAGGGGTGCTCGTAATCCAGCCAGTACCCGATCCGGTCGGAGAGATCCTCCCACTCCTTCTGGTATTTGAAGACGCTCTTCCGGGCACGGGCATTGAACTCCTGCACCCCGAACCGCTCGATGTCCTTCTTGCCGTTGAGCTTCAGCTCCTTCTCCACCTCGATCTCGACCGGCAGGCCGTGCGTGTCCCAACCAGCGATCCGGGTCACCGACTCTCCCCGCATCGAGTGGAAGCGACAGATGAGGTCCTTGATCGTCCGGGAAAAGACGTGATGGATGCCGGGCCGGCCGTTAGCCGTGGGAGGGCCCTCGAAGAACACGAAGGGAGGGCCGCTGCGCCGGGCCTCGATGGTCTGGCGGAAGAGTCCCTCTTCCTTCCACCGCGCGAGCTGCGCCTGCTCCAGCTCGTTGGCTGTGAGGTCGGGCCAGGAGGGGAACGCCATCAGACCAGCCGCTCCACCAACCGAGTGATGAGCCGGGTCAACGACGGTTCGGCCCGTCCGGCGGTTGCAATGATCCGGCCGATGTCTGCCGGCTCCAGCGCGTCAGGCAGACACTGGTCGGTGATGATGGAGATGCCCACTGTCCGCATGCCGGCATGGGCAGCCACGATGACCTCGGGCACGGTGGACATCCCCACCACGTCGGCGCCCATGCCTCGAAGCATGCGGTACTCCGCGCGGGTTTCGAGGTTGGGCCCCGGCACCGCGACATACACGCCCTCTCTCAGCGTGATACCGAGCTCCAGGGCAGCCGCGCGGGCGATCGCCCTGAGCTCCGGATCGTAGGGTGCCGACATGTCGGGGAAGCGTGGCCCCAGCCGCTCGTCGTTGGGCCCCACCAGGGGATTATCGCCGAGCAGATTGATGTGATCGCTGAGCAGGACCAGATCGCCCGGGCTCCAGAGCGGGTTCATCCCGCCGCAGGCATTGGAGACAATGAGGACGCGCGCGCCCAGCGCGCGCATCACCCGGACCGGGAAGGTCACCTCACCGAGGCCATAACCCTCGTAACGGTGGAAGCGGCCTTGCATCGCCACCACCGGCCGGTTTGCCAGCCGGCCGAGCAGAAGCCGGCCGGCGTGACTCTCCACCGTCGACAGAGGAAAGCCGGGGATCTCCTGGTACGGTACGGTGGCCTCCACCGCGATCTCCTCGGCCAGGCCTCCTAGGCCAGTACCCAGGATGATGCCGACCTGGGGTTGCAGAGCGGTTCGCTCCCGAATCACCCCGGTCGCAGCTTGGATCCGATCTATCAGCGCGGGTGCCGCAGTCACTTCGGTGCTCCCGGTTTCGGCGCACTGGGCACTGTGTCGTCCGAGGCCTCCGGAGTGCCCGGTTTAACCCGGCGCTGCAGCCCGTCCACCTCGCCGAGGTGCCGCTCCAGCAGGGTGCGGAAACTGGCCACGTAGGCGCTGAACTGGCGCGCGACTCCATCGGCACGCTCGCGCACGACCGCTTCTTCCTGCTGAGCTCGCTCCAGAATCTGCTCGGCCTCCGCTCTCGCCTCGCGCAATACCAGCTCCGCTTCCTTTTCCGCCTGTTCCCGGCTGTCCACCCGCAGTTGCTGGGCGGCAACCAGCGCCTCATTCATGGCCCGCTCCCGATCGCGGAAGGCGCGCAGCTGCTCCTGAGCGCTGCGGAGCCGCTCCTCATGTTGAGCGCGGTCGCGGAGCAGCCGCTCGAGCTCTTCCGAGATCGCCTGCTTGAATTCATCGACCTGGGCGCGATCGTATCCCCTGAGCGCGCGAGCGAACTCTTGCGACCGGACATCCAGTGGTGTCAGATGAAAGGCGTGGTCGTCAGTCATGACTTCCGCTCTCCAAACAGAACGGTCCCCAGCCGGATCATCGTGGCCCCCTCTTCTACCGCAATCGAGTAGTCGCCCGACATGCCCATGGATAGTTCGGCCAGCCGATGCCCCGCACCCTCCGCCGCGTCCCGTAGCTCGCGCAGCCGGCGGAATGCTCGGCGCTGCTCGACGGGATCGTCGGTCAGGGCGCTCATTGTCATCAGCCCCCGGATCTCTATCCGCTCGAGGGGTCGAAGCTGGTCCAGCAGGGCCAGGAGCGACTCGGGCGAGACCCCACCCTTCTGCGGCTCGTCGGAACAGTTAACCTGTACCAGCACACTCTGCCGCCCGCCGGCCGGAACTCGCCGGTCCAGCTCGGTCGCCAGATCGGCCCGATCGATCGAGTGGATCAGTGCAAAGCGGCCCGCCACGTGCCGGGCCTTGTTCCGCTGCAAGGTGCCGATCAGATGCCACTCGATCGGAAGGTCAGGCACGGCCTCCTGCTTCTGGAGCGCCTCCTGGACCCGATTCTCTCCGATGTCGCGAAGGCCCGCCGCAAGCGCCGCACGGATCGCTTCCGGCCCGTGGGTCTTGGTGACTGCCACGATGCGCACCGGGTGCCGCCAGCCCCCGGCCGCCTGGCTTTGGGCCACCGTAGCGCGAACGGCGGCCAACCGGGCCGGGAGGCCTGGGAAGTCCATAACCCTCTAATTTATCGGGGGATGCTCGGTTATTGAAGCGGCGAGATACTATCCGCCCCGCGGAGGCGCAGTTCGGCCAGAGCCGCCCGCAGAGCCGGATTCGGGGTGAGCTGCATGGCTCGCTCCAGCGTCCGCATCAGCTTGTCATGCTCCCCGCGGGCGCTGTAGATGTAAGACAACTGGGTAAAGGGTAGTGACAGGGTCGACGCGATGCTGGCGCTAGTGCTCTCGAGCTTGGTGACATCCCCGTCTAGCAGACCCGCGTAGCGGTAGGTCTCCCACAGCAGCCGCTCGGTGGTGGGAATGTCCAGCGGTGCCCCGGCCAGCTTCCGGGTATCTATTGCGGGAGAGGTCGTGTCCGGCGGGCTGGTGTGGAGTGCGAAACCCAGCGCCTGTTGAACCACATAACTCCCCAGGCCACCGAAATCTCGCCCGGTGGTGATTGCCCAGACGATGGGCCGCCGACCAACATTCTGCCGGACCACGCCGAGGGTCAGAATGTCGTTGGGAAGGAGAAAGGTCCCCGCCTTCAGAGTGCGGGTGAGTGGTCCCAGGGAGACTCGCTGATCCTCCGGAACCGCGTAGCCGCTCATGGCAGTGGCAATCATCGAGTCGGTCATGCCGTGCAGCGGCTGGGCCGGCGGCGGCTTGATGTCCCCTTGCCAGATTGTGGGCAGCGCCTTCCGGTCCACTGGCCGCACCGGCGCGTCTCGCAGTTGTCTCATGTACCAATCGGTGTTGGCCAGGGCCAGACATACCACGACGACATCTTGACGGATGCCCGCGACCTCCTGGGCCCACCACAGCGGGAAGGTGTCGTTGTCGCCATAGGTAAAGAGGACGCCATAGGGCGCCACGGTGTTGAGCACATCGTAGGCCCAGTCGGCCGCAAGCCGGGCATCGGGGCCATGCCGCCTCGACGCAGCCGTCCAATTGAGGGCCACCGGCAAGAGCGCAGCTAGGAGTGCGGCCGGCGCTAATCGGCGTGCGGCCCCGCGCCGACTCAGCAGCGCCCGCGCGACTACCACCAGCCCCATGCCCGCCCAGAGGCCCCACACGATGAAGCTCACGACGAAGAAGTAGTCCCGCTCGCGAACCTCGTGGGCGTTCCCGGAGGGATAGCTGTCGAACCAGCGGCCGAAACCGGGCCTGAAGTTCATGTAGATCACCAGACCCGGGCCGGTGACCAGGAACAGAGCGGCCAGCAGCCACCAGGCAGACCGGTCGGCTCGGCGTTGGGCCAATGATCCGCTGACCCCCAGCGTTGCAAACACGATGGCGGCGGCAGCCTGAAGCCAGATCCCCAGAGACTTGGCCCATTGCCAGACGAAGTAGACCACGTAATCACAGAACTGGATCGCCAGGAGCCCAAGGGTCCGACCCGGATTGTCAGGTCCGTGCGGCACCGTGGGATCGTCCAGCGGCGTACGCGGCGGGTACTGCGCCCGGCGGATGACCGCGAGCAGCGCGTCGAAGGTGGCTGGTGCCGCCTCGTTGATCGGGGGATGCTGAGCCGAACGGAGATACATGAACAGGTACGGCGTAATGCCGATAGCCGCGACGAGCAGGGTGAGCAGCGCAAAAGCGCCGACGCCGCCCAGCAAGGCGTAGGTCGCCGCGCCAAGAAAGCACAGACCACCCAGCGCTATCAGCCCGGTGCTGCCGAGGCCGGTGCCGATTAACAGGGCCCAGATTCCCGCAATGACTGCCGCCTGACTCCATTCCGCCCGCCGCTGCGACGGATCGGTCGCGGGCGTGGTGCGCAGGGTGCTGACCATGAACATGACCACGGCTGGACCGGCCAGCAGCGCCAGCAGATGGTTGCCGATCGAGATCCCTGCCAGATAGACGATCAAGAGGAGCACGCGACCCGCCCGGTCGGTCCCCCGAGACCTGCGCCAGACCAGCGCCAGCCAGCTCATCGCGGCGATGGTAAACGTCGCGACCGCGTAGACCTCGGTCTCGTTCGAGTTCTGCCAGTTGGTGAAGGTGAAAGCGCCGAGCACCGCGCCGGCAGTGGCGCCACCGAGGCGAAGCACTCGGGCGGCCTCCCTTTCCAGGTCGGCGGTCATGGTCCGGATGGACTCGTAGGCGACCAGGAAGAAGAAGCCTGCGCCAGCCGCACTCAACAGCGCGCTGAGCAGATTGGTTCGGACAGCGTACTCCCCGAACGGGAATACCATGGCCCAAACGTGGGCGATCATGACGAAGAGCGGGGTCCCCGGCGGATGGGGAATGCCGAGCGTTTTGGCGGCGGCGATGAACTCGCCGGCATCCCAGAACGTCACGGTCGGAGCCAGCGTCAGGACGTAGCCCAGCAGCACCAGCGCGGTGACTCCGATAGCCGCGCGATAGGCGGGACCATCGGTCTGAGGCTCGCCCCGCGGGGAGAGCATTATGGCGGCCCTCCCATCACCTGAGCCAGAGCGAGGGCCTCGCGCGCTGCGGCCACGCCGTGCACCCGGAAGAGCCGGGCACCCCGTTCGTAGGCCAGGGCACACGCCGTGGCGGTGACCCGGTCCCTATCCTCGAGCGGGAGGCCGGTGACCGCACCGAGAAAGCGTTTGCGGGAAGGTCCCACCAGCAGGGGCCGGCCGAGCGCCTGAAGCGCGTCCAGCCCGTCCAGCAGCTCGATATTCTGCTCCACCGTCTTGGAGAATCCGAGTCCGGGATCGAGAACGGTGTGCTCCTGCCCCACGCCGGCCGCGCCGGCCCGGGCTAACGCCTCCCGCAACTCAGTCAGCACCCCGCCGACCACATCTCCAGCGTAATCGGCATGGGTGTAGGAGGCGATCTCCAGGACCGAGCCCCGCGAATGCATCAATACCACGCCGGCCCGGGCGGCAGCGACTGTAGCTGCCATGTCAGGGTCGAGCCGCAAACCCGAGACGTCATTTACTATGGCCGCCCCGGCCTCGAGCGCCGCGCGAGCGACGCTCGCTTTCACCGTGTCGATCGAGATCAGCAGCGTGGGATGGGCCTTCACCAGGCCCTCAATCGTCGGGATAACCCGGCGCAGCTCCTCTTCCGCCGGCACGTCGGCGTCCCGGCCCGGCCGGGTGGATTCGCCGCCCACATCGATGACGATTGCGCCCTCTTGCAACAACGCTTCGGCGTGGGCGACGGCCGCACCAGCCCCGGCATAGCGGCCGCCATCGCTGAAGCTATCGGGAGTGACGTTGAGGATACCCACCAGGACCGGACGATCGAGCGAGAGGAAACCGCGGGCAGTCTGCCACCCGATGGCTGGCTCGGCGGGCATGGCGAGCCCGATTCCGGCGGCGACCTCGGCCAGCGGTTGGGGCACGGTCCACGGACGAGCCAACACACTGAGCCGCGAGCGGCTGCCGGCCAGTATAGCCCAGGAGTCGCCGGTGAGGACCTCGAGACCCAGGCCGCCAGCGAACGGGACCAGGGCCTCAACTGCTCCCTGGTCCAGTCCGGTCAGATGAAATGCGGTAGTGTGGATTCCGGCCGCGGCGTTCGCTGCCAGCGCCTCCTCCCACCCGTGCGAGCGCAGCGCATCGCGCACCGCCCTGGGGGAGTGAAGCGCCAGCGGCGTAACATTCACGCGCCGGCTGGTTCGGCCGGCGGCGCTCCGAGAATCGGCGCGCGAGCCGGTGAAGCACCCGGCTTGGCGGCGGTGTTGCTGGGTGCAGCCGCCGGTTCGGAGGGCGGCAAGCTGCGCGGCGGAAGCGGCTGGTTTTTCACCAGCCGGTCCAGATCGTCACGATCGATGGTCTCGCGATCGAGCAACGCCTGGGCAATGCGGTCCAGCAGCTCGCGATTCTCACTGAGGATGAGGCTGGCCCGCGAGTAGGCCTCGTCGATGAGCCGCTTCACCTCGTCGTCAACCATCTGCGCGGTGCGCTCGGAGATCTCCCTGCGCTGGGCGAACTCCCGCCCGAGGAAGATTTCCTGTTCCTTGTCCCCGACTGCGAGTGGGCCGATGAGCTCGCTCATCCCGAACTGGGTGACCATCCGGCGCGCCAGTCCTGTTGCGCGCTCGATGTCGTTCCCCGCGCCGGTGGTAACCTTGTCCGCCCCGAAGACGAGCTCTTCGGCGACGCGGCCACCGAAGAACATCGCCAGGCTGCCAATGAGCCAGTCCTTGGTGTAGTTGTGCCGGTCGACCTCCGGCAGCGAGGCTGTGAGCCCGAGCGCCCGACCGCGGGGAACGATGGTGACCTTATGGATGGGATCGCTCCCGGGGATCTTGGTAGCCACGATCGCGTGTCCCGCCTCGTGGTAGGCGGTTAGGGTCCGCTCGTCCTCGGTCAGCACCAGACTGCGCCGCTCCACACCCAGCATGACCTTATCCTTGGCGTCCTCGAAGTCCGACATGTCGACCAGGGTCTTGTTGCGCCGAGCGGCGAGTACCGCGGCCTCGTTGACCAGATTGGCCAAATCGGCTCCCGCCATCCCCGGTG
>DASYIX010000025.1:47500-87911 GCA_035997125.1 Gemmatimonadales bacterium | reverse complement strand
ACCTCGACGACGAGCGGGTTCGCCAGCACGTGGCCGGCAGTCCCCGTCTGACCGTCGCCGCTGATCATGGCGATGGTGGTCGGGTCGGTGGGTTGAACGTCCGTGCCGTTGCATCGGAGGGAGCTCGCCGCGAGAAGCGCCCCAAGCGCCCAGATGCGTAGTTGCTGAATTCGAGTCATCATTGCCCTGGGGCGTCCCTTATTGGGGCGCCGAAGAAGAAGGATTCAAGACCATTCCCGCCGTCTGTATGCAGATCCCGGGCCGAATTGGCGTCGGGTTATCTTATCGCAAGCTGCCATGCTCCAATGGCTTAGGAATTCAAACCCCAAGCTGCGTTGCGTGTGCGCAACGGGAAGGCTAACCTCGGGACCGCACCCCATGCCACCTGGAAAGGCCGCAAGATCTGAGAGCGGAGTTGACGTCGCTGTGTCGTCCGACACGGCCTGAGGGCTAGGGCTGATCCAGGAATTTGACAATTATTGGATGGGGGGATTCAGGCTGAAATAGGGTGAGGTTTTTACGCGGCAGAGCGGGCGACCGGACTCGAACCGGCGACGTCCAGCTTGGGAAGCTGGCATTCTACCACTGAATTACGCCCGCGGATTGGGTCGCAATGTGATGCGAGGGCCCGGCAAGGTCAAGGTGAACCCGGCCCTACTTGGTTGCCGACGCCTCCAGGAAGCTGCGCAGATCCGGCTCGCTGATTGCCGGCTCGCCGGGCGACACGTTATCCAACCGCCCGTGGCGCATCCATCGCTCCAGCTCCCCCACCAGGTCGAACAGATGGTCGAAGGAATCCACCACGAAGAGAAGGGGCTGGTAGTGATCGATCTCGAAGTATTGGTTGATGACCCACTCGAGCTGAATCGGGTAGCGTTGCACCTCGGGTGAATCAATCGAATGGGCGATCTCGCCGTAGGAGCTCAGCAGTCCGCTCCCATACACCCGCAGATCGCGCTTATCCCGCATCAGACCAAACTCGATGGTGAACCAGAAAAATCTCGCCATCGCCTTGAAGATGCTGGTGACCCGCCGAATCTTCTCTTTCTCGTCCCCAATGCCGGCCACGATGTCGGCGGCGGTCTGGGCGCAGTCTCCGAAACGAACCAGCGTGTCCGCGAAAGCGCGGTCCGTGTGCATCGGGACATGGCCTGCAATGTCGTGGAAGATGTCCGGCTCAGGCAGATAGTCCAGCGTAGCACCGTCGCGGATGGTAATGGTGGTGGGAAACTCGCGGTTGCGCAGGCTATTGAAGAAGAGGAACGAAGGGATGTACCCGCTCACCGCCTTGGCCTTGAAGCCGGTGAGCGGGCTGAGAAATCGGTTCACGTCTTCCAGCCGCGGCACCCGATCCGGCGCCAGGCAAAGGCTATCGATGCCCTGGAGAAAACGCGGGTTGGCGTAACGGCGCCAGCGGTCTTCCATGCGAGCAAAGAGCCGGCGCCACGAATCGTGGTTGGCGTCGGAGTACAGTTCGTAAGGCTGATGGATGTACAGGCGGCCTTCCTGCTGGGCCTGCTCGATGAACGGGGCTTTGGTAGTGGTGAGCCCGATCCCGTCCGACTGCTCCCGCCGAAGTGCCGCCATGGGATCTCCTCCTCACTTCCGCTTATATCGCCAACCCACGATGCCATCTGCTTCCGCCTTGGCTTCGATTGGCTGTGATTCCCCCGCCTTTAGCGCAGGAATCTGGACTTCCTGAGGTGCGAGAGCCGCTCCTTTCGCATCCAGGAACTCGAAGACCAGAGTGATCGGGACTGGCGCGACCGGCTTCCCTTGAGCGTTCTGTGCCTCGCGGCCGGTGGCGGTTCCAGTGATGGTGGCGTTCTTTGCGGTCGGGGCAAACTGTTTGATTGCCACCGTTACCGGAAGAGACAGCACCCGAATTGCCGTTTTGTTCGCCAAAGCTTCCTTCTTGGCGTTGCGCTGACCGGTGGCGAGCAGCCGCAGGACCTCCTCGTTCATGGGCTCGATGGCGGCCAGCCGCGTCGCGGTGGCTTCCAGCTTGGGCCAGTTCTTCAGTCCCAAGTAGGCATTGGCCAGCCCATACAGGGCGTCCCGGTTATACGGGTCTGCAGCCAGCACTTCCTCGAACCCCTTGGAGGCCACGTCATATTTCTTGGCGTTGTATGCCTCGACCGCCGCGTTCATGGTGCTCGCCGACGCAGCCGCCGGCCCTGGTGTCGCCGGTCCCCCGCCAACCTCCTTCTCGATCGCCAATGCTTTGTCGTTCTGCCCCGTCGCGCGGTAGGAGCTGGCCAACGCCCGCTTCACCTCCACATCGTTGGGGACCCAGGTCAGATACTTTTCCAGTAGCGGGATCGCGTCCTGGTGTCGATCCGCCCGCTGATACATCGCTGCCAGGTTTCGGGTCGCCGTATTTCGATCCTCAACCGCGTTGGTCCGCTCCGCGATTTCCGCCGCCTTCTGCCAATTCACGATGGCGCTGTCGGTCTGGCCGGTGTTGGCGAAGATAACTCCGCTGCTGAGATACGCGGCGGGTTTGTCCCGGTAAATCGTGTTGGCCTGACGGAAGAGCGCGAGCGCAGAGTCGTTGTTTTCCGCCTTGGCGAACGTGATGCCACCGTTCACCAACGGCACCCAGGCCATGTAGCGAAAGCCGCTGATCTCCTGCTTGCAGGCGGGAGCCATAGCCTCCGCTTTGGTGAACGCGCTGTCGGCTCCGACAATGTCCCCCTTCTGCAGGTAGACTCGGCCGAGATAGTACCAGGCCGCGGGGTTCTTTTCCTGACCATTCTGTTGAATGGCCTCCAGCAGCACCTTCTGACCCGAGTTCAGTACCCGATCTCGATTGGCCGGCGTCGTCTCGACGGCAGTCTTCAGGTACGCGCCGCCGCTACTGACCTTGAAGTGCCCCGGTTTAATGCCGCATGCGGGCGGTGTGTATTTGGAGGGCATCGCTTGGGCCACACGCTGGTTGACCGTGGTTTGCTGCGCGGCCGCGGGGATGCTGATCGTTCCTCCAAGTAGGCAGAGCATCACGATTCTGGTGTTCACTCGTCACGACTCCTTGTTCGAGAACAGAGACTTGAGCGCCCGATTGTGCAAGTCCCTTGCCACTTCATGAGCCGGCTTCCCGGTACGCCGGGCAACTGCTGCCACGTCTTCGTATTCCGGCTTCACCCGAGGACCATCTGGACCGTCGAGCACTTTCACTCGCACCGCGGTTCCGTCCGAAGAAGTGACCTCGATCTCACGGCGGGCAAGGGTCAGCCGTTCGGCTACCTGCCGTCGGATACCCGACGTCGTGCTGTGGCGAAAGAGCGCCGCAGCCACGGCGTCAGCTTCTGCGGGTCCCACGGTAACCTCGATCCGGAACCCGGTCCGGCCCTTCTTCATCTGGGTAGCCCAGACTTGCACATCGAGCGCGCCGGCGACAAACAGAGCATCACGCAGTGGGGTGAGGTACTCCGGGCTCAGATCGTCCAGATCAGTGGACAACAGGACGACCTCGCCGGCCTCGGGAGCAGATGAGGCCAGAATCAGCCGTAGCGCGTTTGGGTAAGTCTTCGGATTCCGGCCTCCCGCGCCCCACGCCCCGGCATTCACGGCCCGCCAGCGCGCTGGGGGCGGCCCCGATGATAGCACCCGCAGCAGCACCGCGCCGGTGGGAGTGGTCGCCTCACCGATGACCGGCCCATTGGGCGCCACCTCGAGTCCCTCGATCAGAATGGACGTCGCCGGGGCCGGAACCGGCATTACCCCGTGTTCCGACCGCACCCAGCCGTTCCCCAGGGCCACTGGCCGGTTGTAGATCCGGGTAATACCCAACTGCTCAAAGCCTTCAATGGTACCGACTATGTCGATGAGTGCGTCCACCGCCCCCACCTCGTGTAGGGGCACCTCCTCGGCGGAGAGACCATGAATCCGGCCTTCGGCCTCTCCCAACAGCCGGAAGGCCCGCGACGCCTGCTCCCGTACGGGAGCCGAGAGGTCGGCCCGCTCGATCAGCTCGATGAGCTCCCCGATGTGCCGGTGCGGCCCGTGGCCGTGCAGCTCATGATGCTCGTCAGGGTGACTCTCATCGTGGTCCCCGATGGGCCGGGAGGGCAATTCCTGGGTGCCGTCCGGGAGCCGAACGTCCACCTTGGTGGCAACCAGTCCGCACCGGTCGACCTGTCCGATGTCTATCTGAACCCCAGGGAATCCCAAACGCCGAGGGAGCGCTCGCAACCAATCGGGTTCCGCGCCAGCGGCGACCAAGGCCCCCAGCAGCATGTCGCCGCTCGCTCCGGCCATCGGATCCAAGATGGCAAAACGTCCATCGGACATAGACTTAGAATATGTCAGGAGGGGCGGCCAATCACCAGATGCTCCAGGATCCGCTCTGCGAGGCGGGTCGAGAAACCTGGTACCGAGGCAAGCTCGGCTACTGAGGCGGATCTCACCCCGGCCAAACTTCCAAATCGCTCCAGGAGAAGCCTGCGCTTGGTGGGGCCAATCCCTGGGATGTTCAGCAGCTCCGACGTAATCGTGCGCTGGGCTCGCCGCTTCCGGTTGTAGGCTAACCCGAAACGGTGTGTCTCGTCCCGCGCCCGCTGAAGCAACCGCAGCGAAGGGCTTCGCCGAGGCAGCCGCAGACTCTCGGCCCGGCCCGGCAGAAAGACCTCTTCCTCCCGCTTGGCCAGGCTCACGATCGGTAGATTGGGAAAGCCCAGTTGCCCCGCAGCCGTGACGGCCGCGCTGAGCTGGCCCTTGCCGCCGTCGATGACGATCAAATCGGGGAGCGGGAGCCCCTCGTCGCGCCGTCGCGTGAGGTAGCGAGTCAGGACCTCCTGAATGGCTGCATAGTCGTCCTGCTGGCCCATTCCCTGAATCTTGAACTTCCGGTACTCGCTCTTGCGCGGCCTCCCCGCTTCAAACCACACCAGCGAGCCCACGGTATCCCGGCCCTGGTTGTGGGAGATGTCCACACAAATGAAGCTGCGGGGCACCAGGCTGAGGCCGAGATCGCGTCCCAGCGCGTATACCGGGTCCTCGGACCGCTCCTCGGTTTCGAATGACTCGATCCGGAGGCTTTCCAGCAGGTGCCGGGCGTTCTGATCGGCGAGGGCGAGCCAGCGCTGCGCGGTTCCCCGCTGCGGTACCAACCAGTCGGTATCAGGCAAAAGTTCCTTTACCGTGTCCCACTCCTCGGGCGGAAATGGGATCACCAGCCGCCGAGCCCGGTCCTCGACCGGTACGTAATAGCGAACCAGAAACGCGCTGATCACCGCGCTGTCCTGCTCCTCTTCGACTCCCTCGAGGAATCGGTGCTCCCGCCCGACGACACGTCCTTGCCGCACCCGCATGAGCACGCCCACGGCATCGTCGCCGTCGCGGGCATAGCCCACCACATCGGCGTTACCCGTCCCCATCACCTCGACCGCCAGGGGCTCGTCCAGACGATCGAGCCACCGGAGGGCATCGCGCAGTTCCCTGGCCCGCTCGAAGTCCTCGCCCTCACTCGCCTCCAGCATGGCTTCGCGCACCTTCGCCCGGACATCCTGGGTGCGACCCTCCAGGAAGTCCACCACGTCCTCCACCATGCGCTGATACTCGGGTATATCGTGCCACCCCATACACGGGGCCCGGCAGCGCCCGATGTAGAAATCCAGGCAGGGCCGCTCCCGGCGCTCCTCGGGGAGCTTGTCCTGACAGCTTCGGACCGTGTACAGTCGCCGGATGATGGCCAGGGTCCGCCGCAGCTGGCCGACATCGGTATACGGGCCGAAGTAACGAGCCCCGGGGATATCCCGCTGGCGGGTCACCAGAACCCGGGGAAACGGCTCGCCCAGCGTCACCGCGATCGAGGGATAGCTCTTATCATCCTTGAGACGGACGTTGAAGCGGGGCCGGTATTCCTTGATGAGATTGTTCTCGAGAATCAGCGAGCCGGGCTCGCTCGGCACCACGATGGTCTCGACATCGCCGATCAGGCGTTGCAGCAGTCGATTTCGGGGACTATCAGGGAAGTCGGTGGCAAAGTAGCTCCGCACTCTGCTGCGCAACCGCTTGGCCTTCCCGACGTAGAGGACCTCACCTTGCTGACTCCTCCAGAGATACACACCCGGTCCCTCCGGAAGGGTATCGAGCTTCCGCTGGAGGGAATCGGGAATGGAGGGTGTGGTCACGACGATCTCGCTAGAACATGCTCCGTAGTCTCACCTTCTACGAAACCAGGAGACTCGATTCAACAGCCGGCGGGCTTCGGGTACCCCGAGCTCTGCGCTGATGGCGAAGTAGGCGATGCCGTACATACTGAGGGAAAATAATGCCACGACGAGGGGGTGCTGTGACTCAAGGCCAAGCTTCACTGCGGAGGCTGCGATGGTCGCGGCGGCTGCGCTTCCCCACAGCTTGGCCACGATCGGGAGGGGAATCCCGGTACGGCCGATGCGCCGGTTCAGCGCCCGGCGCAGCAAGGTGAACTCGACCCAGCCTGCCATCCCCGCGGACACCGTGAGACCCGCCGCTCCCCAACGCTGGTCCAACCCGAGGAGACCGGGAAGCGGTATGGCGAATAAGTAGCCGAGGACAATGGTCAGGACGACCCGGATGACGGCAAACCGCAGCGGCGTTCTGGTATCCTGTAAGGCATAGAAGGTGGACGCGTAGAGCCGGCCCAGGGTCGAAGCCAGCAAGCCGACCGCGGAGCCCGCCAGAATCCCCCATACATAGACAGTCGTGCTGCGGGTAAACTCGCCGGATTGGTAGAGCGCGCCGGTGATGACGTCGCCCAGCGCCAGGAACGCCATGGCGGAGGGAATGACGAAAAGCGCGATCTGGCGAAGGCCTCGACCCAGCCGGGCGCGCAGTTCAGCGTCCCGCTCGTCGCCCTCTCCCTCGGTGCTCGACATGGCAGGCAGCTCGGCGGCCGAAACCGACATCCCAAAGAGGCTGACCGGGAGAGTATAGATCACTTGTGCGTACGAGAGGGCAGCGACGGCGCCGGTGGGTAGCAGGCTGGCCAGCACTGTGTCCACGTAGGCGCTGATCTGCACCACGCCACGACCGACGAACACGGGAACGAAATTGCGCACCACCCTCGCAACCGCTTCCGAGCCCCGCTCGAGCCTCAGTCTCAATCCGCCCAGTAGCTGCAGTACGGTAGGGAGCTGCACCACAAATTGAAGCGCGCTCCCGGCCACCGACCCCCACGCAGTAATCTCAGCCAACCGGTAGCCGCGAGCAGAACCGCCGAAGCCGATCAGAGTCCCGATAATTGTGAGATTCCAGAGCGCCGGCGCCGCGTAGGAAAGAAAGAAACGGCGATGGCTGTTGAGCACGCCCAGACACCAGGCGGAGAACACCAGCAGCCCGGCCCCGGGAAACAGGATCCGGACCAGGCGGATGGTTAGGTCCCGTTTTTCGCCTTCGAACCCTGGTGCGATAACAGCGATGAGTGCCGGCGTGACCGCCACCCCGGCGAGCACCAGCAGTGAGGTGGCAAGCGCGAGAATGCTGAACACCGCGCCTGCCACCCGGCGCGCCTCCTCCCGGTCACCTCGCGCTACCAGCCGGGCGTAGACCGGAATGAAGGAGGCCGAGAGGACTCCTTCCCCGAAGAGATTTTGCAGGAAGTTCGGGATCTTGAAGGCCGCGTTGAACGCGTCGGCGGCATCTGAGGTACCGAAGTAGTGGGCGAAGGCCCGGTTTCGGACCAGTCCAAGGATCCGGCTCAACAGGATCCCCGCGGCAACCGTAGCCGCTGGCCGGCCCGCTCGGGCGCTCAGGGACTTTGTGGGGGTGGGAGGGTGACGCGCTGCGGCGGGTCTTCCAGAAGCCGCTGCAGGAATGCGTTTTCGTCCTGGAGCGTCTGCACGCTACGAGCCAGATCATCGACCTCTGCCTCGAGCAGCTCCACCTTCTTGGCCAGATCACCCAGCGCCGGAGGAGTCGCCTGCGGGCCTTCGAGCCGGCGGGCTAGCGCACGGCCAATAGGCGAATCGACCACGATCCCCATGATCGGGATAAGCAGAGCTACCAGCAGAATTAATGCGATGACCGACATGGGTCGAGTCTACGAAGGATCCAGGACGCCTTCAAGGGCCGTGGCGTACCACGTCTCGATGGCGTCGTCCAGCTCTCGGAGCAGTGTAGGACCATACCGTGCCAGGAACGGCGCGATGGTCAGGATCCGTTCTTGCGGTTTGTTGTCCGGCAGGACCAATGCTCGCGCCTTCGCGATCTGCCCCAGCTCGGTCTCCTGCCGGCGCTTGAGATGCTGCACCAACTTCTTTTCGATGTCCTGGAGCCCGGCTAGAGCCTGATGCTTCACTCCCTGCACCGGCCGGGTCAGGGTAGGATCGATCTCCGCCGCGCTCCGGCCCAGGGTCTCGTATTCGGCCTCTAAGGCTGCGCGCAGAGTCTCCAGAGCATGGGTGGCCTCAGGCGGAAGCTGAGATCGCACCAGCCTCGCCTCCAAGCCACCGGATGGCTCCAGCAGGTCGCCGAGATCGATATTGAACTTCTGGAGCACTCGATCTACCCGCGGCTCGACCAGTATGCCGGACCACCGAGGCAGGACCAGCTGTCGGGGAACCCGCATCCGCTCGTACACCGGAGCCGCGAGGGCGAGATACTCCCGTTCCGCCGGGCCTGCCAGGTATGCGACGGTGGGGAGCAGCGCACTCTCGATCACTGGCCGCAGGAGCACATTGGGCGATAAGCGCTCGGGCTCAGAGGCCGCGATGCGCTGCAGCGCGTCCAGATCGAATCGTTCCCTTCCCCGCCGGGTCATGAAGCCGCCGTTGTCGGTCACCAACCGGTCGCGGCCCAGCGTCCCTTCCAGCATCACCAGCGTGGCGCCATCTCCGACCGGCACGCCCGGATCGGTGCCCGCAGCCCGAAGCTCGTCCACCCGTTGCTGCAGATCTCGGTCGAGCTCGCGGGCCAGCCCCAACGCCCGCACCAGGTAGCGCGCCGCAAGACGCTTGACGGCCGAGTGCGTGCTCTCCAGACAAACCACCCCGGCGGGCGCGAGCAGCTCGGCGAGTGCACCGGCGAAGCTGCCGGCGACTGTCGCCGGTGGCTGGTAGTGCCGCCGCAGCCAGGCCATGGTCCAGTCGCGGAGCTCGGACGGCGGCAGGTCGGCCTCCAGCAGACCAAGAATGTCGGCCACCGCCGGGCCGAGCGGCTCGCGGTACAGCGGAGTGAGCGGCGCAGCGGGTGGTCTTGGAGGCAGTGAGGCCGTTCGTACCGCGCCATCCCCTCCGATCCAGCTGGCCTGGCTGGCCTCGGTGAAATCGTGATCGTCTCCCGCGACCCAGAACACCGGCACCACCGGACGCTGCCACTGGCGCTCCAGGATCCGCGCGAGCGCGGCGGTGGACAGGGCCTTGTAGATGGTGTACAGCGCGCCAGTGAAGAGACCCGGCTGCTGGCCGGTGGTCACGGCCAGGGCGCCCGGCTCCCCCAGCTTGCGGAGAGCGGCGTCGCGGGCAGGGCTTGCTACGATCGCGTCCGCCAGCGCGGGATCGAACTGCCCCTCCCGCGGTGAGGGGAATTCCAGAATCCCGGCGGCGGACGTGGGGACGATGCTCAGCGTCATCCGACCTGTCCTAGCAGTATGGTGCGAGCCGCATCCGGAGTGAGAGCTGATGCATCGTAGTCGCCGAAGCGATGCCGCACGGTCACCCCGGCCCCTTCGAGCATGCCGGCGATCTGCTCGGGCTCAAACAGGCGAACCCGCTCCGTATAATGTCTACCTTTTGGCGCCCGAATGCTCTTACAGACGTACCGGCCATCAGGGGACACCGACCGGGACACCTGGATCGTGCGGCCGGACAGCTGCAGGGTTTCCTCGGGAACCAGCTGGCGCCGTACCGCGGCCGGGTTGAGAAAATCAATGACGAACCACCCGCCGGGACGTACCGTGGCAATCATCTCCTCCAACGCGGCCCGATGTTCCGCATCGCGCTCGAAGTAGCCGAAGCTGGTGAAGAGATTGACCGTGAGGTCCATGGAGCGAGACCGAATGGGAAGCTGCCGCATATCCGCCCGGACCAGGGGAGCATCGGTGACCTGGCGAGCCAGACGCAGCAGGGTCGCGGAGAGGTCGAGCCCAAAACAGCGAGCTCCGGCGCCCACAAATGCCCGGGCATGGCGGCCCGCACCGCAGGCTACGTCCAGCACCCGCCAACCCGGCTGGAGGCTGACCGTGCGGGCAATCAGCGTGACAGCGCGTTCCGCATCAGCATCGTCGCGGTGAGGGTACAACTGGAGGTAGTCTTCGCCGAACCACTCCTCGAACCATTCAGTCACTATACTCCTTTGTGGTACGGCTCGCCTCGCAAGATCGTGAACGCCCGGTACAGCTGCTCGAACACCAACACCCGGGCGAGCTCGTGGGGAAGCGTGAGCGGCCCCAGGCTCCACCGGGCATTGGCTCGAGCGAGTAAGCCAGGATCCAATCCCTGGGAGCCTCCAATGAGCACTCCCACCGGTCGCCCGGCGAGGAGCCAGCGCTCCACTTGTCGGGCCAGCTCCCGGCTGTTCCAGCCAGCCCCTTCCCGGCCCAGCGCTATGACGGTGCTTCCTTCAGGCATCTTGGTCTCGAGCCGCGCCCCCTCTTCGGCCCGCTGCGCCGCGGCGCTGGGGGCCTTGCTGGCCTCCCGCACCTCCTGCTCACGAATGGCGGCATATCGCTTTAAGCGACGGGCATAGTCGTCGACGGCCTGGCGGTAGTAAGGCCTCAGCTTGCCTACCGCAGCGACCGTGATCTCCACAATCAGCGGGGACCCAGCCGCATGACCCTTCCCCACTTCCCAACCGCCCAGAGGGCACCCGCCCCGCCCTCAGGCATACATCCCTCGCAGCCGGTGTACCGCCGCCACGCGCTCGATCGCCTGCATGTAGGCTCCGATTCGCAGGTTGATCCCATGCCTGCCGGCCATCGAGGCCACTTCCTCGAAGGACTGCACCATGATCCGCTCCAGCCGTTGATTCACGGTGTCCTCGTCCCAGAAGTAGCCGCCGCGGTCCTGCACCCACTCGAAGTAGCTCACCGTCACCCCACCGGCGTTGGCGAGGATGTCCGGAATGACGAAGACGCCGTTCTCATCCAGGATCTTGTCGGCGCCGGCCGTGGTGGGGCCGTTGGCGCCTTCACAGATGATGCGGGCCTTCACGTCCTTGGCATTCTGGCTGGTGATGACGTTTTCCAGGGCGGCAGGGACGAGGACATCGCAATCCAGGGCGAGGAGCTGCTCGTTGGTGATCTGCTCGGCCTCGGGGTAGCCGCTGAGAAATCGGTGCTGCCGAACGTGCTGAATGACGTCCCGAATCTTGAGTCCCTTGGGATTGTGAATCCCGCCAGACTTGTCGCTGACCGCGATAATTTTCATACCCTGTTGCTCCATCAGCGCGGCGGAGACCGACCCCACATTCCCGAACCCCTGGACCGCGACCCGGGTCCCTTGGACCGGCATCCGCAGCCGGTTCAGCGCTTGACGGGTCACGATCATGCAGCCGCGGCCGGTCGCTTCTCGCCGTCCCAGCGAGCCTCCCATCTCGACCGGCTTGCCGGTCACGACCGCGGTCACAGTGTGCCGCTTGTGCATGGAGTAGGTGTCCATGATCCACGCCATGACCCGCTCGTTGGTGTTCATGTCTGGGGCGGGAACGTCCGAGTCGGGCCCCAACATCTCAATGATGGCGGAGGTGTAGCGCCGGGTGACCCGCTCGAGCTCCGGATTAGACATGGTGCTGGGGTCACAGACCACACCGCCCTTGGAGCCGCCGAAGGGAATGTTTACTACAGCACACTTCCAGGTCATCCAGGCGGCCAGTGCCTTGACCTCGTCGAGCGTCACGTTCAGATCGAACCGGATTCCGCCCTTGGCGGGACCGCGCGACGTGTTGTACAGCACTCGGTACCCGGTATAGACGTCGACCTCGCCGTTGTCTCGCAGGATCGGCACCGAGACGATGACCTGCTTCTCGGGGCTGCGCAGCACCTTGTACAGCCCCGGGTCGAGACTCAAGCGCTGGGCGGCGTAATCGAAGCGAGACATCATCGCTTCGAACGGATTCTCTTCGGCGAGAAACTTGTCCTTCTCCGGACGAATGAGGTCTTGGTTGGGACGGGTGACAGTGGTCATAAGATCGAGGAACGCTCCGAGAGTTGGTTACAGTCGTTCAATCGGCGTGACGACGGCGTCCAGCGCGGCGACGATCGCCTCGCCACCTTCCTCCCACTCCAGGTCCAACATGGCCACCAGCGGTTCTGGGACCGAGGTCGGCCAGCGGTTTCGCAGCTTGACGGCATCTTTCTGGGTGATCACGACATGGTCGGCCCGCCGCGCCGCGTGGGCCAACCAGGCGACGTCTTCGTCCCGATAGTCGTGATGATCCTTCCAGGTGGCTACCTGGACGGCTGCTCCCGTGGCCTTGGTCTGGGCCACAAATGCGTCAGGATCGGCGATCCCGGAGGCGGCCACCACCCGCTTGCCGGCCAACGTGGAGACGGGATGCCGAATTCCGCTGACCATGCCCTCGACGTAGCGAAGACCCAGATGGGCAATCGCAACCGGCCCCTCGACCCTTCCCTGGAGGTCAGCCGCCAATATCTGAGCCGCTTCCGGAGTTGCCCGCTTTCGGGTGATCACCACCGCATCCGCTCGCTCCAGCGCTCCCAGGCCCTCTCGCCAGGGACCCGCTGGAAGCGGCCACCGAACCGCGCGGGTGGTCTCTGCACTCACCACCGCGATGTTGAGGTCGCGGCGCACGTCGAGGCGTTGAAACGCGTCGTCCAGCACGAGCACCTGCGCTCCCCCTGCCAGGGCGCGGTCGGCGCCGGCGGCTCGGTCCGGGTCCGCGATCACCCGCGCTTCAGGCACCGCGTGTTGGTGCACCAGGGTCTCATCGGCCCCGTAGCCCCGCAACAGAATGCCGGGCACGAGACCACGGGCTACGTAGTGTTGGGCCACCCATATGGCAACCGGGGTCTTACCCGAGCCGCCGACGGTGAGATTGCCGATGGCAACCGACGGCAGCGGCAGATCGCGAATGACGAACCAGCCGTAGCGGTAGGCCATCTCCCGGGCAGCCATGGCCCCACGCCACAGCGCGGACGCCGGGAGCAACGCCAGGCGGACCAGCCGAGCGTCGGGCCGCCGGCTGGTCCACAGCCAGCGGACTAGCCGATGGCTATCGCCTCGTCGCGCCATGGACTCTGTGCGGAGATCTCATCGAGGCGCGCCGCGGCCAGCTCCACTCCTTCGTTGAGCCCGGATTCGCCGGGTCCCACCTCGAATGGACGTCCATACCTGATCCAGACCCGGGTGAGCGGCTTGGGTATCATGAAGCGGTCCCATGAATGTAATCGCCATGCCCGGTCGGCCTCCGCGTGAACCGGCACGACCACCGCTCCGCCCCGCTGTGCCGCCGCCACCACTCCGGGCTTGATCTCTCGCCGCGGTCCCCTGGGGCCGTCAGGGGTGAACGCCACGGCTCGTCCCGCCTTGAGCTCGCGCACAGCGCCCAGCAGGGCGCGGGCACCCCCCCGAGTGCTCGATCCGGGTAGCGACCGGTATCCCAACGAGGCCGCGAAATCGGAGAGGTACTGCCCTTCCCTGGCTTCGCTCACCACGATGGCCACGCCCTGCCCTCGGTGCTGCCATAGGAGTGGTAGCAGCGCCTCGTGCCAGAGCAGGAAAACGTGACGCTGCCGGGCCCGGCAGATCTCCAGCCAGCGTTCTTCATCGCGGAGACGTATTCGCCAGGAGGACGCCAGGGTCTTGAGGAGCGGACCGACGACGGTGCGGGCAGCTCCCGGTGATAGCCTCAGTCGCACGGGTCCAGCAGCTCACCGGCCAGTGCCACCACCCGGCTGGACGCACCCGGTAGGCCCAGCCGGTCTCGGACCACCGCCAGGCCCTCACGCTGTGCCAGCGTCCGGGGATCGGCCGGATTCAAGAGCGGCCGAACCGCGTTGGTCAGCTCCGCCGCGGTGGCCCGATCCTGCAGCAGCTCAGGCACGATTTCCCGGTCGGCCACCAGATTGACCAGGCTGACCCAGCGCACGGTTCTCACCCGCTGAAAGACGGCCCAACTGAGCGGGTGGACCCGATAGGCCACCACCATCGGTGTACCCGCCAGCGCCGCCTCGAGCGTGGTGGTGCCCGACTTGGCCAGGGCGGCGTCGGCCGCCGCAAAGAGCGGGATAGCATTCCCCCTCAGGATTTCTAGGGGACCGGGGTCGGGATATACCCCCTTCGCCGTGCCCGCGACCAGGACTCTGTCGCAGCTCCCTTCCCGGAGAAGCTGTTGCGCCGCATCTCTGAAGGGCTGCCACAGCCGGCGAATCTCCTGGGTCCGGCTGCCGGGGAAGAGACCGAGAACCCGGCTTCCGGCGGTAATACCGAGTTGCGCCCGGGCCTGCTCTCGACTGGGGCCCGGTCCGCGGTCCACCAATGGATGACCTACGTATTCGCTCTGGAGGCCCAACCGGCCGAAGAACGTCTGCTCGAAGGGAAGCACGACCGCGAGTCGGTCGACCGCAGCGGCCAGCCGGCGAGCCCGTTCCGGCCGCCAGGCCCAGAGCTGGGGGGCGATGTAATACAGGACTTTGGTTCCTGCCTTGTGGGCCGCCTCGGCCACTCTAACATGGAAGCCGGGATAGTCTACCAAGACCACCAGATCGTAGCGGCTCACTCGAAAGTCTTCCTGTAGGGCTCGCAGCAGGTGATAGTGCGCTCGAATCTTGGTGATCACTTCCACCACCCCGAACGCGGCCAGGCCCTCCATGTGATAGCGAAGGATGGCGCCCGCCTGCTGCATGTGTGGCCCACCCAACGCTTCGATCGTCGCTCCGGGGTAGCGTTGGAACAGTGCGTGCACCACGCCGGCAGCGTGCAGATCGCCCGACGGTTCGCCAGCGGATATGAAGATGCGAGGCTCGCCCCGCTGGATCATTCGGGAGTTGAGACGGCGAGGGGCTGGGTCCGCACCGCATCGGCAACCCGGAGTGCCAGGGCGAGAGCAGCCCGGCCCTCTTCGCCCCGGACCACGACTTCGCGCTGGCCTCGCACTGCGTGGACAAAGCTTTGCAGCTCCAGAGAGAGGGCATCGGCTTCGGGCGCCTGGAGCGCAATCCGCTCGACCACGTCGGACAACTCCCTCCCCGTGCCCGGCTGCCAGCCGGTCCGGACCCGCATGAATTCGCCTTCACCGGTGGCCAGGTCGAGCGAGAAATACCCGTTGGGCTGGAACAAGCGCAACCGGCGAATACGCTCCCGGGCAACTCGGGAGGCGGTTGCGAGAGCCACGGCGCCGTTGGCGAACTCGACTCTGGCGTTCGCCAGATCGAGATGAGGCGAGAGGAGAGAAACCCCCGAGGCCCGGACTTCAGTGGCCGCGCTGCCTCCGGTGAGGTGCAGCACGAGGTCGAGATCGTGAATCATGAGATCGAGCACCACGGCGACGTCGGTGCCCCGGGGCTGAAAGGGAGCCAGCCGCAGGCTCTCGATATAGCGGGGGCCGTCCAGGAAAGGCACAGCCGCACGGAGTGCCCGGTTGTACCGTTCGATGTGACCGACCTGGAGCTGGACCCGCCGCCGGTTTGCTGCGGCGATCAGCCGGTCAGCTTCTTCCAGGGTGGCCGCGAGAGGCTTCTCCATCAACACGGGCACACTGGACTCCAAGGCGCGCAACCCCACTTCGATGTGGGCCGCTGTGGGCACAGCGACGGTGACTGCCTCGACCCTCGCCAGCAGGTCGTCCACCTCGACGAAGGCGGCGGTACCCAGCTCACTGGCAATCTTCTCCGCCCGTCCGGGCTCGATGTCGCAGACACCGACCAGCTGCACCTCGCGGAGCCGAGCCAGATGGCGGGCGTGATGCTGTCCCAGGGCTCCGACCCCGACCACTCCGACCGGGAGTCGCGCCTTCACGCCGGGACCCCTCGCTCGCTGGACTCGACGAATGCGAGGAACCGCTCGACCTCAGGAACCGCTGGCAGATCGCTGCGGGCGCGCTCCAG
The DNA here is from genome assembly GCA_035997125.1 of Gemmatimonadales bacterium. Lineage (GTDB taxonomy): Bacteria > Gemmatimonadota > Gemmatimonadetes > Gemmatimonadales > GWC2-71-9 > CAVVWJ01. The sequence goes on along the minus strand of DASYIX010000025.1, from coordinate 71,926 downwards.
CGCCTGAGAGAGATTGAGGTCGGAATTGAAGAACAGGCGATAGGCCCGCTTGAGCGCCGCGACGGTTTCACCCGAGAAGCCGGCCCGCTGCAGTCCAATGGAATTGAGACCATACAGCTCCATCGGGTTGCCCACCGCTTTGACGTAAGGCGGGATGTCCTGGTTGACCCGGGAGCCTCCCCCCACGAACGCGTAGGTGCCGATGGTGACGAACTGATGCACCGCGTTGAGCCCGCTGAGAATCGCGCGGTCGTGGATGGTGACGTGCCCGGCACACTGAGTGGCGTTGGCAATGACGACGTCGTCGCCCACATGACAATCGTGCGCGAGATGTACGTAGGTCATGATGAAGCACCTGGCGCCGACCGTGGTCTTGAACGTGGCCGAGGTGGCACGGTTGATGGTGGAGTATTCTCGAATGATGGTTTGGGGACCGATCTCTACCCAGGTCTCCTCGCCCCCATATTTGAGATCTTGGGGGTCGCCCCCCAGAATCGAGCCGTCGCCGATCGAGACGTCCTCGGCCAGACGCACGTTCCGCTGGAGAGTGACTCGGGGGCCCAGGCGGCAGCGGTCGCCGATGCATACCCGGGGGCCGATGATAGCGTAGGGCCCGATGACCACGCCAGCCCCCAGCTCGGCCGAGGGATCGATCAGGGCCGTTGGGTGGATGGTAGAGCTCACCGATCCACCACCCGGGCCATCATCTCCGCTTCGGCGACGACATTGCCTTCCACATACGCCACCCCCTTCATCCGGCAGGTCTTCCCGCGATTCTGGAGCATCTCCAGCTCGCAGCGCAGCTGGTCTCCCGGCAGCACTGGCCGGCGGAACTTCACGTTGTCGAGCGACATGAAGTACACCACCTTCTGGTCGGGATCCTCGATCGTGCCCAGGAGGAGCATACCTCCGACTTGCGCCATGGCCTCGATGATCAGCACTCCGGGCATGATGGGATGGCCCGGGAAATGGCCCTGAAAGAACGGCTCATTGATCGTCACGTTCTTAATGCCGACGATCCGCCGGGTGCCCTCGACTTCGATGATCCGGTCGACCAGCAGAAATGGGTAGCGGTGGGGGATCACGTCCAGGATCTTGCCGATGTCCATCACAATCCCTCCCTCGCGTTTTCCGGTACGGGTGAGCCAGCGAGCCAGCGCAATATTGCCCTGATGGCTGGGCTTGGTGGCCACCACATGGGCCTGGATGCGGCCGCCGATCAGTGCCAGGTCCCCCAGGATGTCGCCGGCCTTGTGGCGCACGAACTCGTCGGGCCAGCGCAACGCGCCGCCCACGAGCCCCTCATCGGAAAGCACCAGGGTGGACTCCAGCGCAGCGCCCAGCGCCAGCCCCCGGGCCCGGAGGGCCTCCGCCTCGCGGAGGAACCCAAAGGTGCGGGCCTCCGAGATCTCCCGAGCAAACCCATCCGGAGTGATATCATACGAGCCGGTCTGCCGGCCGATAAGCGGGTGACTCCACTCGATCGTGGTGGTGAGCCGCAGCGACTTGGAGGGTGCGACGACGTAGGACGAATCGCCCTCGGTCAGCTCGAACGGCTGTATCACCCGGTAGATCACAGGCTCGCCGGGCTGCTCCACGGTCCCGGCTTCGTTCATCGCTGCCAGATAGGGTGCAAACGAGCCGTCGCCGATGGGCGGTTCCGGTCCGTCTAACTCGATGGTCAGATCGTCGATCTGGAGGGCGGCCGTAGCGGCGAGCACATGCTCCACGGTCTGGACGACGGTTTCTCCCTGACCGAGCACCGTTCGGCGTTCAGTCGATTGCACCTCGCCCAGGCGCGCGGGGATGACCGGGACCCCCGGTAGATCCGTTCTCCGGAACATGATCCCCTGTCCCGACGGGGCCGACTGACACACCGCGGTCACGAGTGAACCCGTGTGCAGGCCGATTCCGGTGACGCAGGCGCTCCGGGCCAGGGTACGCCTAGTCACGGCCGCCTCGTCCTGGGATCAGCCGTTCGAGCTCATCCACGATGGGCGCCAGCCGGTACATCGCAGCCTGGGCCCGGAGAAACTGGCGATTCGCCCGTGCCGGATTACCGCCCATCACCGCGCCCGCCGGAATGTCCCCGAACACCCCGCTCTTGGCCGCGAGCCGGACCCCATCTCCGATAACGACATGATCGGTCACCCCCACATGACCTGCCAAGATCACGTCGTTGCCGATCCGGGTGCTCCCCGCAATTCCGACACCCGCCATGATCAGGCAGCGCTCGCCGATCTGCACGTTGTGTCCTACCTGCACCAGGTTGTCGAGTTTGCTGCCCCGTCCTACCATCGTGTCGTCGAGACTCCCCCGGTCGATGCAAGTGTTGGAGCCCACCTCGACCTCATCCTCCAGAATGCAGCCGCCCACATGAGGAATGCGAGTGTGTCCCTTGCCGTCCCCTAGATAGCCGAACCCTTCGCCGCCGATGATGGCACCCGCTTTGAGCACCACCCGGCTGCCGATCCGGCTGCCGGGGTAGCACACCGCTCCGGGCCCGATAATGCTGTCTTCCCCGACCACCACACCGTCGCCCAGGGCGACATGAGGGCCCAACCTCGAGCGGGCGCCCAGCCGGACGTTTCGCCCCAGCACTACGAAGGGCCCGATGGACACATCAAGGCCCAGCACTGCTCCCGCTCCGATCCGTGCGGTCGGATCGATCCCGGGAGCCGGCGGCGCCGTGGGGAAGAGCGCTCCAATGACTCGGACCAGCGCCTTATAGGGATCCGGCACCACGATTCTGGTCCTGGGGCCGGAAAGGCCACCAGCGAGTTCTTCCGGCACCAGGACCGCACCGGCCTTGGAGCTCCCGAGCTGGGCCGCGTAGCGGCTGGAGACCGCAAAGGAGAGCGCGTCGGGACCGGCCCGGTCAAGGGGCCGCACCGCCCGGATGCGCACCCCCCCATCGCCAAGCAGGCGGCCACCGACGAGGTCGGCGACCGCCTGCGCGGTAAGACTGCCAGCCGTCACGCGATTAGCTGCCCGCTTTGAGCTGCTGAATGACGCGCTGAGTCAGATCCAGCGCCTTATCCGCGGTGACGATACCGTTGTTGGGCGCGCTCACATCGAAGATCATGGCGTAGTTTCCTGCCGCGCGCACCCCTTCGATGACGCTGTTGACCTTGGTCTGAATCGGGTCGAGTAGCTCCCGCTCGCGGGTCGCCGCTTGCTGCTGCAGCTCCTGGGTCCGCTGCTCCAGCTTCTGCTGTTGCGCCTGGAGATCCTTGCGCTTGGCTGCACGCTGCGTCGGGCTGAGCATCACCGACTGCTGGTCAAAGTCTGCGGCAGACGAGTCGAGGGTGGCCTGGAGCTTCTGCACCTCGATCCGGTAGTTAGCCAGCTCTTTGGTGAAGGTCGACTCCGCCTTGACGTATCCGGGCGTCTGCTTGAGGATCGCCTGGGTGTTCACGTAGGCCACCTTGGCATTGCCACCCTGTTGAGCAGCGAGCGATCCGGTACCCGCTACCGCGGCCAACCCCACCCAGACTCCCACGACGACAGGCTTCATGCTTCACTCCCGTTGAAAGGTGCGTGCTGCTTAGAAGAAATTGCCCAACTTGAAGTGGAGCTGCCAGCCAGGAGTGGGTCTGCCGGCGGCATTTACTTTGTCGAAGCCGTAGCCCAGATCGATTCCGATGGGGCCCAGCGGCGAGATCACGGCCGCCCCGAACCCGGCACCGCGGAATAGCCGGGTCGGATCCCACTGGCGGGCGCTTCGATAAACATTCCCGGCATCGAAGAACGTGCTCACATAGAGCGATTGACTGATCCGGGCGCCGGCCTCTACCGTGAAGGCCGCGTAGGATTTGCCGAATGACTGCGAGCTCGCAGCGGAGTTGCCGCCCGCGCTCGGGTCGAACCCGTTCGGCGTAATGGAAAACTCGTTGTAGCCGCGGAGCGGTATACCGTACTGCACCCCACCCAGCGCGTAGAGATCTTGATAGAAGGGGCCGGCGTCGCCGAACACGAACCCCGACTTGGCGGTCAGCCCCAGGACGAACTGCACCCCTGCGCCCAGCTGTCCCCCGCCGCCGAGGCTGCCGAGTGGAGCGTACCAACGCCCTTCCAGGTCCACCTTCCGATAGTCACCGGTGCCACCCAGGATGCCGCCATTCCACTCACCGCCGACGTTGGTCATGAAGCCGCCGGTGGCGAACGGCAGTCCGACCCGGGTGTCCCGCACCACGCTCAGGCCCAAAGTGGACTTGGTGCAGGAGCTACATTGGAAGCGGGCCTGGATGTCGGCAGAGCCTTCGCTGTAGTTGATAAGCTGGTACGAGTAAGAGGGGAACAGCCTGGTATAGCGGGATCCCAGGAGGGGAAAACCCAGCTGCAGACTCGCGCCGGTCTGCTTACGACGTCCCAGGTCGCCGATATTGTACCGCGCCCGCGAGTCGAACACCGACAGGGTGCCCGAGACGCGGCTCTCCCGGATGGCCGGGTCGGTATAACTCAGAGTGAAATCGTTGATGTTCTTGCCAAACTGCCACTGTAGTTTGCCCCGCTTGCCCCGGCCGAAAAGATTGGGCTCCTCCAGGCCAAGGAAGCCCCCGACTCCGGTTCCCTGCCCCAACGATGCCCCGAAATTGATGTTGCCGGTGCGCCGCTCCTCCACCCGGAAGACGACATCCACGTCGACCCCATTGGCCGCCGGTCGGACGTCCGGAGGCGGCATGGGCTGCTGGAAGAATCCCAGATTGGCCACATTCTGATAGGACCGGATCAACCGGTCCTGGCTAAAGAGATCGCCCGGCAACATGACGATCGCCTCGCGGATGACGCGCTCGTGGGTAACGTCGTTCCCCACGATCTCCACTTTATTGATGGTCGCGGGCGATCCCTCTCGAATGGTCCATCGCAGGTCCACCACCGGTGCACCGCGCGTAGCGGTGCGGCGGATTTCCTCCGGTTGGACCTGGGCGTAGATGTAGCCGTTATTGGCGTACAGCTTCTGCACCTTGTCCGTCGCTTCGTTCCATTCGGACCGGCTGAACGGACGAGACCCGACGAGCGGAGCGCCATCGGTCCCGACGGGCCCAAAGGGATAGAGAGCCCGTAGTTCTTCGATCGAAAATCGGCGGTTGCCTTGGATGTCGAACGTCCCGACCCGGTACACCGGCCCCTCATCCACCGTAAGGCGGAGCACCGCCTTCCCTCCGGTGGAGTCGGAGACCAGCGAATCGTGGGTTACCTGGAAATCGACGAAGCCCTGGTCGGCGTACCAGTTGGGGAGCCGCTCCCGCACATCCTGCTCCACCGTACGCTCGTCGAACTCGCCCTTCTGGAACCACCAGAAGCCCTCGGGGCGAGTGGCCATGTGCTTCACCACGGCCTTATCGGAGAAATGCTTGTTCCCGTCGACGATCACCTGGCTGATCGCCACCCGCTGGCCTTCCTGCACATCGAAGACGATGCGAGCCCGACCCGGACTGGGCGTGAGCTGCAGCACCTTGACCTGCGAGGCGTAGTAGCCCTGATGCTTGTAGAGCGAATCGATGCCGGCGCGAGCCTGCTCTACCGCGTTGCGGTCGAGCGGGCGGCCTTCGGTCAGATGGACCCGGCTCTTAACCTCGCCCTCGCCGACCCGGTTAGCCCCGCGCACGGCCCACTTCTCCAGCACAGGGCGCTCCTTGACCCGGATGACCAGGATCAGGCGAGGCCCGGCATTACGCTGCTCAACGACCACATCATCGAATTGGCCGGTTTTGAAGAGCGCGGTGATGGCGCGCTGAATGTCGCGGTAGTTGATCGGCTGGTGGACGATGAGGCCGGAGGTGCCGATGATCTGTGAGGCGGTGAGCCGCTGGTTGCCCTGGACCAGGACACTGTCGACCGCGGGCGCCGACGTATCCTGCGCGACGAGAGCCGCCGGGCCGCCGAGGAGAAGCCAGCCAGCAACAAGGATCCAGAGGAAACTGCGCATCAGCAAGGGGCGGATGGTAAGCGCGCCGGGCCCCCGATGGAAGCCCGGCGCGCGGGACGCTTACGCCTGAGTGCCGGTCAGCGCCCGGAAGACCAGCCGTTCACCGTCCGGCGCCACATCGACTTCGATCTCGTCTCCCCGGCCGAATTCACCCATTAGGATCTTTTCGCTCAACGGATCCTCGATGTAGCGCTGAATGGAGCGCTTCAGCGGGCGAGCGCCGAAGTTCTGATCATAGCCGTGCTCCACCAGGAACTCGGTGGCGGCCGGCGTGAGCCTGACCTCGTCTCCCAGGCGGCGCTGCACTTCGCGCAGCAGGATGCCGACGATCTGGGAGATGTGGTCCTTGGCCAGCGGGTGGAACACGATCACGTCATCGAGTCGATTGAGGAACTCCGGATTGAAGACCTTGTTCATCTCCTCCTTCACCGTGTCCTGCATCTTCTCGAAGCTGTGCCGCTGATCGCCGCCGTGGAACCCAAGCGTCTTACCCTGCATGATATCGCGGGCCCCGACGTCCGAGGTCATGATCACGACCGTATTCTTAAAGTCGATGACCCGTCCGTAGTTGTCCGTCAAATGACCTTCGTCCAGCACCTGGAGCAGGATGTTAAAGACATCCGGGTGCGCCTTTTCGATTTCGTCCAGCAGCACGACCGAGTAGGGCTTCCGCCGCACCGCCTTGGTTAACGTCCCCGAGTCCTCGTAGCCGACGTAGCCGGGAGGGGCGCCGATCAAACGAGACACGGAGAACTTCTCCATATACTCCGACATGTCGACCCGGATGAGCGCCGAGGCATCGGCAAAGAGGAACTTGGCCAGTGCCCGGGCCAGCTCGGTCTTTCCGACTCCGGTCGGGCCCGAAAAGATGAAGGAGCCAATCGGACGGTTCGGATCCTTGAGTCCGGCCCGCGAACGACGGATGGCCCGGGACACGGCCTTGATGGCTTCGTCCTGGCCGACCACCGAGCCGTGCAACTCGTCTTCCATCCGCATCAGCCGGGCGGTCTCGGCCTCCTGCAGCCGGGTGACCGGAATGCCGGTCCAGCGCGAGACGATAAAGGCAATGGCCTCCTCGTCGATCACCGGCCGCTTGGTCTGCCGTTCCCGCTCCCACTCCTCGTTCTTGAGCCGGATCTGGTTCTGCAGATCCCGCTCCTGGTCCCGGAGGGAGGCCGCGCGCTCGAAGTTCTGATCCCTCACCGCGTCTTCCTTCTGCACGTTCACCTTCTCCAGCGCCGTTTTCAGCTCGGCCACTTCGGCCGGCGGAACCTGGGACGCCAAGCGGGCGCGGGCCCCGGCCTCGTCGATCACGTCGATGGCCTTGTCCGGCAGGAACCGGTCGGTGATGTACCGCTCCGACAGCTCGGCCGCGGCGGTCAGCGTCAGATCCGGAATACTGATGCGGTGGTGGTCCTCGTACTTCTTCCGCAGGCCTTTGAGGATCTCGATAGTCTCCGCGACCGTGGGCGGCTCCACGACGACCGTCTGGAAGCGGCGCTCCAGCGCCCCATCCTTCTCGATGTACTTCCGATACTCGTTCAGGGTGGAGGCGCCTACGCACTGCAGCTCACCCCGCGCCAGCGCGGGCTTCAGCATGTTGGAGGCATCAATGGCACCTTCCGCCGCGCCAGCGCCCACCAGGGTATGCAGCTCGTCGATGAAGAGGATGATCTGCTTGTTCTGGGCGATCTCGTTCATGACCGCCTTGAGCCGCTCCTCGAACTGGCCGCGATACTTGGTTCCGGCAATGACCGCAGCCATGTCCAGCGAGAGCACCCGGTGATCCCGCAGCACATCGGGGCAGAGTCCGTTGGCGATGAGCAGCGCCAGCCCCTCCACGATGGCGGTCTTGCCTACCCCGGGCTCGCCGATGAGAACCGGATTGTTCTTCTTCCGCCGGGCGAGAATCTCCATGACCCGCTCGATCTCCTTGGCCCGGCCGATGGTCGGGTCCAACTGGCCTTCCGCGGCAAGCTGCGTCAGATCGCGGCAGAAGTGATCGAGGGCCGGGGTCTTGGACTTCTTTTCCGATTTCGGGGTGGCGCTCGGCTGGCTGCTTCCGCCACCGGAGGACGCCTGGGGCATGTCGCTGCCTAGCAGGCGGAGCGTCTCAGCCCGCGACTGCTCGAGGTTCACGCCGGCATCGGTGAGGACCTGGGCCGCGATGCCCTTCTCTTCCCGGAGCAGGCCGAGCAGCAGGTGCTCAGTCCCCACATACGAGTGGTTGAGCTCCCGCGCTTCGGTCATGGCCAACTCGAGCACCTTCTTGGCGCGCGACGTATACGGCAGATCGGGGCCGGCCGCCGCCGCGGCTTTCCCCTTCTTTACCGTCTCTTCGATTTTCTGCTGGATATCTTCGAGATCGACGTTGAGGTTGGTGAGGACTGCCGCCGCCACCCCCTCGCCCTCTCGGATGAGGCCAAGGAGGATGTGCTCCGTCCCCACGTATTCGTGATGCAGCCGCGCCGCCTCTTCGCGGGCCATCTGCAGGACTTTGCGGACACGATCGGTAAAATTGTAGCCGTTCATCGCGATATCCTACGTAGCTCCGAAGCCCCGTCGTCGCGGCTCATCCACGGCGTCCCACTTCGGATTCCAACACTTTGCGCACGAACTGTGCCCGTCGCACGGGCAACTCCGGATCGTTCGGCGCCACCCCCTCCGCCAGCGCCAGATGGGCCGGCTGCGTGTAGACCAACAACTTGTTGAGCGTATACATGCCGACATCGGGTATGAGGCTGACTCCGACACCGAGTCGTACGCCGCTCAACAGATTCATAGCCTCTTCGAACGACAGGGCTCGTGCATAACGAAGCAACCCATACGCCCGCCAGACTTTATCCTCGATGATTGCGGGGGCGTCACGCAGCAGCACCTGCCGGGCCTGCTCTTCATAGTCCATGACCCGCCGGACCATTTTACCGAGGTGGTCGAGTAGCTCGTACTCGGAACTGCCGAGCGTCGTCTGGTTTGACAGTTGGAAGAAGTTGCCGACGACCTCGCTTCCCTCGCCGTACAGGCCGCGGAAGGTCAGCCCAACCTGCGCCAAGCCCTGCAAAACCTTGGAGATTTCCTTGGTCAACACCAGCCCCGGCAGATGGATCAGAACCGAGGCCCGCAGCCCTGTGCCGACGTTGGTCGGACACGACGTAAGGTAACCAAACTCAGAATGAAATGCGAATGCAAGTCGTTGTCCCAGTTCGGCGTCGAGCCTGTCGACCTCGGCATAGGCGGCATCCAGCGCAAAGCCGGAATGCAGCCCCTGTAGCCGCAGGTGGTCTTCCTCGTTCAGCATGACCCCAAGCCGGTCCTGCACCAGCAGGGACGCTCCGGAACGGACCCGGCCGTCGGCATCCAGACCGGCTAGTTCTTTGCTAACCAGGTGTCGCTCGTGCAATAATTGCCGGTCGGTCCGATCCAGGTGGTCCAGCCGGAACTTGATAGCCCGGCGCAACAGCACGGTGTCCCGGGCCGCGGCCTCCACGATCTCGAGAATGTCCTCCCGTTCGGACTCTGAGTTGCGTCCCTGGAACACACGTCCAGCCAGATTCCGGGCCAGCCGGATCCGGGTGGAGAGCACCAAGTGACTCGACGGCCCGCTGGCATCGAGCCACCCCACACCGCCGTCGGTCAGCAGACTGAGATCGATCATTCCAGTACCCGAAGCCGGTCGCGCAGTTCGGCGGCCAGCTCGAAGTTCTCGGTTTCGACCGCGAGGCGCAGCTGTTCCCGCAGCTCGATTGCCTGCTGCCGCTCCCCATTGGTCGAGCTGCCCCGCTCGGCGTAGCGCTCACCCTTGTGGTGGGTGGAACCGTGCAGGCGGCGGAGCAGGTCGCGAATCGGTACCTCGAATGAGCGGTAGCAGTCGGAACAACCCAGCCGGCCACTCTCCCGAAAGTCCTGCAGTGAACCCCCACAGCGAGGACACGCGTCACCCGGCCGGGCCGCAGGGGTCTGTTCCGGGAGCTCCTGTCCCATGGCCGCGAGGAAAGTCCCCAGCGGTGTTTTCGGCGCCGCGCCAGGACTCTCCACGCCTTTCTCTGCCGCGCAACGCTCGCAGAGGTGCAGGGTGGTGACCTGCTCGTTGACGATCTGGGTCAGGTGGATGACCGCGTCCCGTTCATGGCATTGCTCGCAGGACATCAGGGCATCGACTCCACACCGGAGAGTGGTACCAGCCGGCCCCCTTCGAGCGACAAGACCCGATCGGCTCGCCCAGCCAGCGAGCGGTTATGGGTGACGACTACAAGAGCGGTCTCGAACTCCCGGGAAAGATGCGCGAACAGCTGATGCAGTCGCTCGCTGTTCGCATTGTCGAGATTGCCCGAGGGCTCGTCGGCCAAGACCACCAGCGGATCGGCCACCAATGCCCGGGCGACGGCCGTGCGCTGCTGCTCCCCACCCGAGAGTTGCGAAGGCCGGTGGGACATCCTGCCGGCCAAGCCGACCGCCGCAAGCAGCTCCTCAGCCCGGGAGCGGGCCCTGACGTCGCTCTCGCCCGCAATCAGAAGCGGCATCATCACGTTTTCCAGCGCGGTGAACTCCCGGAGCAGGTGATGGAATTGGAACACGAACCCCAGCTTTCTGTTCCTGACGGTGGCCAGATGCTCCTCGCGCTCGGCCTCATACGCCTGGCCGGCCAGCAATACCGTACCGCCGGAGGGCCGGTCCAGCGCGCCCAGAAGGTGGAGCAGCGTGCTCTTGCCCGAGCCGCTGGCTCCCACGATGGCGACGAACTCCCCCCGGCTCACCGTGAGATCGATGCCCGACAGCACTTCGATCGGGTTGCCGTCGCCGCCACGGTAGACTTTCCGCAGCCCCTGGCTCTCCAGAATCGCCGTCATTCGTGGCGGATTGCTTCGACTGGAGTCAGAGCGGCAGCGGAACGCGAGGGATAGACGGTCGCGACCAGCGCGATGGCGAGGCTGGCGAGCACCACGACGCCAACGTCCAGCCACTCGATGTGGACCGGGAGGTGATCGATGAAATATATCGCCGGATTGATCCGGACCCACCCCGACCGGTCCACCACGTAGGCCAGGGAGAGTCCGAACAGGAGTCCTACGCCAGTGCCCACCAGCCCGATCACCGCCCCCTGCACCAGGAACACCCGGGCAACCGCCGTAGAGGTCAGACCCATCGCCCGCAGGATGCCGATCTCCTTGGTCTTGTCGGTCACCACCATGGTCAGCGTGCCCACGATGTTGAACGCCGCCACCACCATGATGAAAAAGATAATCAGCCCCATGGCGAGCTTCTCCAGCTGCAGCGCGCTGAACAGGCTGGAGTTTTGGGTCTGCCAGTCGAGGGCACGGTAGGGGTAGCCGAGCCGGTTCTCCAGGGCGGCGCCGATCTGGGGAGCGCGCTCGGGGTCGGCGACTCTGACCGCGATACCGGACACGGCGTCACCCAGGCCGGTGAACCGCTGCGCCTTCTCCCGAGACATGACCACGAACTGGTTGTCATACTGGAACATGCCGGTATCGAACAGGCCGGTGACCTCGAACTTCCAAAACCGGGGGACGGCCACCCCCAGCGCGGGATTGACCTTGGCCTGGGTCACCGGGACCAGAGTTACGATGTCGCCAGGATAGACCGACAAGCGGGAGGCCAATCGGGAACCGAGCAGCACGCCGCCGTCGACTCCCGGCTTGGTGGTTTTGAATGAGAGATCGCCTTTGGTGATCGACTGCGGCAGCGACGTGACTGATCTGGTTCCGGTGTCGGGGTCGAAGCCGAGCAGGTTGACACCCTCACCATAGTCCTGGCCGGCAGTGATCCCGGCCTGGCTGATCACCTCGGGACTGGCGGCCACGACTCCAGGCTGGCCGCGCACCTGGGTGAGCACTTTCTGCCAGTCGTCCAGCCGGAGGCCGGAGCCGAAGGTGAGAATCCGAAGGTGCGGATTGGCCACCAGGATCCGCTCCCTCAGGTCGTCGCGGAGACCATTCATGACCCCGAGCACGACGATCAGGGCGGTCACGCCAACCGCTACGCCGCCAGTCGAGATCACCGTATTCAAGGACGCCGTGCGGGAGTTCCGCCGGCTCCGCAGATACCGGCGCGCGATCCGCCACTCCAGCTTCGAAGGCCAGCGAAAGGTCGACTGCCACTCTCGCCACCAAGCTCGAATCCGAGCTAGCCAGCCCGTCCGCCGGTCCGCCGGTCCGCCCGTCATGTCCCCTCCGGGCGCATTGCCGGATAGATGATCACGTCGCGAATCGAAGCCTGGTCGGCAATGAGCATCATCAAACGGTCGATTCCCAGTCCCAGGCCACCCGCCGGCGGCATGCCGTACTCGAGCGCGCGGATGTAATCGGCATCATAGCTGTGCGCCTCCTCGTCTCCGGCGGCCCGCTGCCGGACCTGGTCCTCGAAGCGCCGCCGCTGATCGTCGGGGTCATTGAGCTCGCTGAATGCGTTCACCAGCTCCCGCCCTCCAACGAACAACTCAAATCGCTCGGTGAGCGCCGGGTCGCTGCGGTGTTCCTTGGCCAGCGGCGACAGGGCCTTGGGGTAGTCCACCACGAAGGTCGGCTGCACCAGGTGCGGCTCGAGAAAGGTCTTGAAGACCTCGTCCTGCAGCTTCCCGCCGGAGAGGTCCGCGACCGCATCGGCTTCCTTCCCGGCCTTCAGGAGCAGGCGGCGCATCTCGTCCTCGCCCGCGGTACCGAGATCCAGTCCCGTCTGCGCGCGGACCCCCTCCACGAAAGACACCCGCTTGAACGGAGGCTGGAAGGTCAGCGTGGTCCCGTCGCGCTCCAGCACAGTGGTGCCGACGGTGTGCTCCACAACCCCGGCGACCATCGCCTCCGTCAGGCTCATCATGTCGTTGTAGTCCGCGTACGCCTGGTAGAGCTCAAGCATGGTGAATTCCGGATTATGGGTCCGGTCCATGCCCTCGTTCCTGAAGTCGTGACCGATCTCGTAGACCCGCTCCAGCCCCCCCACCAGCAATCGCTTGAGATACAGCTCGTCGGCGATGCGGAGGTAGAGCAGCATATCCAGGGCATTGTGATGGGTGACGAACGGGCGCGCCGCGGCACCCCCATAGAGCGGCTGCAGGATCGGCGTCTCGACCTCCAGGAAGCCGCGTCCGTCGAGAAAGCGGCGGATCCAGGAGACGGCCTTGGCGCGGAGCCGGAAGACGTCCCGCACCTCGGGATGCACCGCGAGATCCGCGTACCGCTGGCGGTACCGAACCTCGGGATCGGTCAGACCGCCGAAGGTGTGAGCGCCCTCTTCCGTTGACTGCGTCTTGCCTCGCGGCAGAGGCCGCAACGACTTGGCCAACAGAGTAACCTCGGAAGCCTTGACGGTGATCTCGCCTGCCTTGGTGCGGAACACCCTTCCAGCGATGCCAACATGATCGTCCAGGTCGAGCAGCTTGACGACCTCGTATCGGGAGCCGAGATCGTCCTGGCGGATGTACACCTGGATCCGACCAGTCGAGTCCTCGATGTCGCCAAACACCACCTTACCCTTGGGGCGCCAGGACACGATCCGGCCCGCCACCGTGACGGAGGGTCCCTGGTCACCCATGGAATCCCGGTAGGACTCGGCCGCCTCCTGGGCCGTGTGCGAACGCTCGTACCGATAGGCGAAGGGCCGGACGCCGAGCGCCTCCAGCGCCGCCCGCTTCTCCCGCCGGGCGGTTTCGACGTACGAACGCTCTTCCACTACGCTCACGCCGCCTTGCCTCCGAACCGCTTGAGATACGCCTGTATGAACGTGTCCAGATCTCCATCCATGACCCGCTGCACGTCGCCGACTTTTACCTCGGTTCGGTGATCGTTCACCATCGTATAGGGCTGGAAAACGTAAGACCGGATCTGATTGCCCCATGAGTTGTCGGTCTTGGTTGCCTCCACGACCGCGCGGGCAGCCTCCTGCTCTTCCAGCTTCTTCTGATATATGGCGGCCCGCAGCATCTTCATCGCGGTGGCCCGGTTCTTCGTCTGGCTGCGTTCCTGCTGGCAGGAGACGACCGTGTTGGTCGGGATGTGGGTCAGCCGGACGGCCGAGGAGGTCTTGTTGACGTGTTGGCCGCCGGCTCCCGACGCGCGAAAGACGTCCATTTTGATGTCTTCGTCGCGCAGATCGATCTCGATGGTGTCGTCGATATCCGGGTAGACGAAGACCGAGGCGAACGAAGTATGCCGACGGGCCTGCGAATCGTAGGGCGAGATTCGCACCAGGCGGTGGACCCCCTTCTCCGCCTTCAAATAGCCGTAGGCGTACTGACCCCGAATCTCGATCGAGACCGACTTGATGCCGGCCTCTTCACCCGGCAGAAGATCCAGAATCGACACCTCGAAGCCGTGCCGTTCAGCCCAGCGCACATACATCCGCATCAGCATCTCAGCCCAGTCTTGCGACTCGGTGCCGCCCGCGCCGGGATGGATGGTGAGGAGTGCGTCCCGAAAGTCCTCCGGCCCTTGGAGCATGGCTTGGAGCTCGAAGGCTTCGGCGGCAGTTTCAATCTCGTCCGCTTCCCCAGCCAGATCGGCTTGCAGTGCCTCGTCCGGCTCGGCCTCCAAGAGCTCGGCCATCTCCAGGGCCCCCTGGAGCCGGTGATTCAGAGTGTCGTAGGGAGTGAGCCAGTTCTTGAGGCTCTTGATCTCCTGGACGGAGGTGCGCGCCGCTTCGGGATCGGCCCAGAAGCCGGGCATGGATTGCCGGGACTCCAGCGCGCTCAGCCGCTCGGCTTTCCCGGGCAAGTCAAAGAAACTCTCGAAGCTCGGTGACCCGGCGTTTCAGGTCGGTAAGACGGTCCACTAGCTCGGACATGCCGACTTCTCCCCATGAGATGTGGGGGGAAACTTAATGGAGGTATGAAGGGAGAAGTGAGAGGTAAAAGGTGAGAGGGAGGAGGGGTGCCTCTCACCTGCCCCTCAGAATATCGGCCTGCCACCGGCCAGGATCTCGTTCAGAGCTTCCTGGAAGTAAGCGGTGGATTCAGCGACCTCTTTGCCTACCTGCTCGGCATACTCCTCCCAGCTCTTCTTGATCTCCTCCTCGAAGAGCGCCTTGAGATTGCCGTCCCTGAGGCCTTCCTGCCGCTTGCCCGGATGGTACACCACCATGTCGGAAATGAGCGCTCGGGCCAGTCGGCGCGCCTTGAGGGCAGGATCCTGTGAGAGGAACGGATTGGCCGGCCGCCCTGCCGCCGCGCTCGCCGGGCGGGGCGGTGCAGCGGCAGCCGGTGCCGCTGCCGGGGCGGCCGGCTTTGGCGGCGCGGCCGGGGCCGGGGAGAGAGGAGCAGCGCCGGTAGGCGCAGCAGGCCGGGGCGAAGGGGCTGAGGGGGCGGCCGGACTGGCGGGTCCGGCTGGTGCTGGAGATGCTCTTCCCGGGACTGCGAAACCGGGACGGGTCGCTGGACTGGGCGGACCGGCTGCCGGGGCGGCGGGACGCTGCGGCGCCACCGGACGCTGCTGGGGACCAGCGGGTGCAGCCGGCGCGGGACCCGCCGCGGGTCGCGGTGCGGTTCCAGGAACTGGGGCTCTCGGCGGCTCGGGTACCGCCGCGGGCTGAGGCTTCGGCGGAGCCTCTTTGACCGGGGGACGGCTTGACTCGACCGCTGCGGATGGAGGTGCCGATGCCGGTGGGGGGGCGGCGACCGGCTTGGATGCCGGTGCCGCAACGAGAGCAGGTGGTCCCTGCTCCGCTTCCCGCCGGACCGCAAACACGGCGCTGCACACGTTGCACCGGGCACGAACCCCGGCCTCTGGGACCTTGGCCGGGTCGACCCGATAGATAGTGGCGCAATTCGGGCAGGTGACGTTCATCGCGAGATCCTCAAGACTTCTCCCTGGAGGCTGGTCCTGACCGTTCTTCCCCGTTGGCTCCGTGGCGACGGTCCACTACGAATACCGACCCGGGCAAGGTCTTCGCGTAGCTCTTCATCTCGGTGGCAAGCTCGCTCACCTGGGCTGGATGCGCAAACCGGCGATGCCGGTTGGTGACGATCCCGATCGACAAGGTCATGAGCGGAACCCGGTGGAGCTGCCCCCGGCGGTCCTTCCCGAAGAAGTAGCCCGCCCGCCGGTCCTGATCGTTGTATTGCAGGGGAATGAGGGCATCGAAGACCTCGAGTATCTCGCTGCAGACCGGACTGATGTCCCCCGCAGGAATGATGAAGATGAAGTCGTCGCCCCCGATATGCCCGACGAAACCCCGCTGGGCCATAAGACCTTTGACCACATCGTGCAGAATTCGGGACAGAATGTAGATGACTCGGTCACCCTCATAGTAGCTGTAGCGATCATTGAACTCCTTGAAGTGATCCAGATCGGCGTAGCAGACGGCGAACTCCTGGTTGGACTCCAGCCGGCGGCGGATTTCCCGCTCGATCTCCGTGGTGCCGGGAAGCCGGGTTGAAGGGTGCACCGACACGTCGCGCTCGGTACGCACCAGCATGGAATCGAGTCGAGAGCGCTGCTCGGCCGGCGAGAACAGGCCGGTAATGACCTCGTCGGCTCCCGACCCGAACCAGGCCTGGACTTGCTCCGGATGGTGGGTCCCCGCCAGGGTGGTCACCGGCACGATGGCGGTGAAGGCATCACTCTTGAGCCGCCGGACCAACCCCATGCCATCGGTGCCCGAGCTGTCGCCGTCGATGAACAACAGGCAGGGATGGCCTCGCAGGACGATCGATTCCACTTCCGCTGCCTGGTTGAACTCCAGCAGCGGAAACGTGTGGACCCCGGCCCATTGGCGAACCAAGGCCGGCACCGGACAACCGTCCGGCGAAAAGAAGAGAATCGTCGGGCGA
This sequence comes from Gemmatimonadales bacterium, assembly GCA_035997125.1. Lineage (GTDB taxonomy): Bacteria > Gemmatimonadota > Gemmatimonadetes > Gemmatimonadales > GWC2-71-9 > CAVVWJ01. Next base: position 55,217 of record DASYIX010000025.1, on the reverse strand, counting down.
GTCCGCACCCATTGCCTCTCGTAAGGAGTTACGTCTAGCTAACTTAGGAACGGCATTCCGGCCTGTCAAACCAGGAAGAAGGCCCCCACCGCCAGCATCCCGTAGACGGCCAGTAGCTGGACCCCTTCGAACCAATGGGACTCCCCATCCAGGGTGATGATGGCTGTGACGATGGTCGCCATACCCAGCGCTATCACCTCGAACGGGGTGAAAACCAGGGTCATCTCCCGCCCGAGGACCACGCCGGCGAATACAAGTATCGGCGCAACCAGCAGAGCAACCTGAGTGCTGGAGCCGAGGGCGATCTGCAAGGCCAGGTCCATCTTGCCCTTACGGGCAACCAGCACAGCTGTCGCGTGTTCCGCCGCGTTGCCAATGATCGGAATTATGATGAGGCCGAGAAATGTCTGGGTGAGTCCCACCGTCTTGGTGGCCTCTATGGCCGCGTGGACTAGAAGCTTCGACTCGATGGCGACACCCACCGTGGCAAGTCCCAGGATCAGGATAGCCTTGCCCGCACCCCACGCCGGACCTTCCATTGCGTGACCCTCCGACCAAAACAGGCATCGGTGAGTCCTGAGGGTGAAGAGGAGCGACAGTCCGTAGGTGATCAGCAGGATGACTGCCACTGCCTCAGACATCCGGAGCTCGGATAGTCTGGCAGCCTGCTCCGGGTGTAAGGAATGGAAGAGGGCGGGCAGGACCAACGCGACCACGGCAAGGGCCAGCATCCCCGCGCTCATCCCGGCGGTGGTACGGTTGAAGCGGAGCTCGTTGCGTTTGAGGCCACCGGCTAGCATGGCGAGCCCAAGGATGAGGAGCAGATTCCCCAGGATACTGCCGGTGATGGACGCCTTGACCAGCTGCACCAGACCGGCCTGGAGCCCGACAATCGAGATGATCAGCTCGGCCGCGTTTCCAAAGGTGGCGTTGAGAAGGCCGCCGATCGTCGGACCCGTTCGATGAGCCAGGTGCTCGGTGGCCTCCCCCATGTAACTGGCTAATGGAAGGACTCCGAGACAGGCCACCACGAAGACCGGGAGGGCGGAGGCGTGGACCACCCACTCGAGCACCATGCTCGCCGGTACGGCAATGAACAGCAAGAGCCGCCACGGGACTCCTCCAGTGGGGCGGGCCACCAAGTCAGGGTGCGCCACTGGGGCAGATCGGTCGCCGTGCACCACCCGCTGGAGCTCGGCCTGGGCCCGCTCGGGGGAGACCCCTGCCTCACCGAGGATCTTCGCCAGAGTGCCCCGTGGCTCCTGCAGGGCGGCCAGCAGCAGGTGCTCCGCGGAGAGCCCGGTACCGGATTCTCTGGCCTCCTTGGAGGCGACCTCGATGAGACGCTTGGCATGCGAGGTATACGCCAGCTCCTCATGGGTGCTCCGGGGCTGGCGACGTCGGCCCCCGGACTCCAGCCGCTTCTCCACCACACCGGGATCCAGCCCCAACCGGACAAGGAGGGCGCCAGCCGGGCCCTCTCCCCGCAGCAATCCGAGGACGATGTGCTCGGCTCCGATCGAGTCGTGGCCCAGTCGCAGCGCTTCCGCCCGAGCGTTTTCCAGCGCCCGCTGAGCGTACGTGCTCAGCGTGTGCGGGTTCATTCGGGGAGATGGAGGCTGATTCAGAGCGGCTTGGCTTCGTCGATCAACATGATGGGAATGCCGTCCTCGACCGGATACACCAGCCGGCAGGCATGGCAGATCAAGGCCTCGGGAGATGCTCGATATTCCAGCTCACCCTTGCACTTGGGACAGACCAGAATCTGAAGCAGCTCGGGGGAAAGCGTCATGCGGACTCCTTGTCCCGGGAGGTGTGTCCCTGAGGATGGGCCCCCGAGGGCGCGGCGGGGAAGCCGAAACGGACCAGCGCTGCTGAGCTCTTGCGCCAGTTGGGCAGAGACTTGACCCAGCAGTCGAGATACACCGGCTCACCGATCAGCTGCTCCAGCCGAGCCCGGGCATGGGAACCCAGGGCCTTCAACATCTGGCCCGAGCGGCCAATTACGATACCCTTCTGCGACTCCCGCTCGACGAAAAGGGTGACTCGAATGTATACGGGCCGCTCCGCTTCGCGAAACTCCTCTACCTCGGCAGTGAAGGAATAGGGCAGCTCGTCGCCCAGCAGGTCAAAGGCCGCCTCGCGCAGAAACTCGACCACGAAGAACCGGAGCGGCTGAGTCCCAACGTCGTCGGGGTCGTGCTCGAACTCCCTCTCCGGCAGGTACGGGCGTATCCGGTCCAGCAACCGCTCCAACCCCTGATCGCCAGCTGCGGCGACGACCGAAGCCGTCTGCTCCAACGTGGCTCGCTCCGCGGGGGTGACGAGATCACCTTTGGTATACACCGTGACGATTGGCACCGGGAGAGGCGTCACGAGACCAGCCAGTCGCTCGAAGGGCGGTGCCGGAGCTCCGGGGGCGGGATGCAGATGAAGGATGAGATCCATCTCGGCTGAAGTATCGAGGGCAATATCTCGCATGCGGGCCTGCAGCAGATAGCCGGGCTCGAGCAGACCGGGGAGATCGTGAAAAATGAATTGGGTGTCGCCCTCGGTTCGCAGCCCTGTCACGGGAAGCCGGGTGGCCTGGGGTTTCGGGCTCACGATGGCAAGATGCTGGCCTACGAGGGCGTTCAGGAGGGTGGACTTCCCCGCGTTGGGGGCGCCGGCGAGGGCGATGTGGCCGGTTTTGCGAGGCATGCATCAAGATACGGGGAAAGCCCCACCGGCTGTGAGCTGGTAGGGCTTTCACTGTTAGCGGTTGGTCTACTCGATGACGATATCGACGCGCCGGTTCTTCTCTCGATTGGCTCTGGTATCATTCGGCGCGATCGGTCTGGTGCGGCCGAATCCCTGGGTAGAGGGAATCCGCTCTGCTGGGATTCCCTGCTCCACCAGGAAGTTTCGAACGGACTCTGCCCGCGATTGGGAGAGCATCTGGTTGTATGCATCGGTCCCGGTTGAGTCGGTGTGCCCTTCGATTTCGAGCTTGTAGTCCCCCGGAAAGCCGAGCAGTATGCCGCTCAACTTGCTCAACTTCTCCCGAGCTACCGGCTTCAGGGTGGCCTTGTTGGTTTCAAAGTTGACTCCGGACAATGCCGCGATCAGTCCGCGCGCACCTTGGCGCGTTTCCATGATGGCAGAGACGGAGGCGTACAGCCGGGCTTGGAGGTCGGCGGCGGCCCGCTCGGCCTGGGACCGAAGTTGGGCTTCCCGTTCCGCGTCAGCTCGGGCCTGGGCGGCGGAGTGCGCCGAGCTCTCCAGCGCAGCCTGCTGAGCGGCGGCCTCCCGCTGCCGGTCCTCCTGAGCGCGCTGACGCTCTGCTTCCTCTCGCGCCTCCGCGCCTCGGGTCACGGCGAGCTCGCGCGCGACGTCAGCTCGACGCGCCGTTTCCCGGGCCAGTTCGGCGTACTTCTTTTGGTCCTTCGGCTTCTTGACCCAAGCTCGTTCCAGCGAGTCAAGCAAGCTGATCGCGGAACTAAACTCTGCCCGGGCGAACTGGCCGGCCTCCACCTTGCGGGCGATAGCTACGGAACGGCGAGCAGCCAGCACCGGAAGCGGAGTCAACGAGTCAGGCGATGGCGCTGATGGGTCGGAGAGGCCCGACTCATAAAAGTCATCCGATACCCCTTCATACCTGACCGTGGTGGACTGCAGCTGAGGTTCCGAAGGTTGCGGGAGGGTCAGCTCCGCCACCACCAGTGAGGAGGGGAGCCGCACGGAGGCGTAGGGCTCGGCTGTGATGATCAGACCCAGGGTGCGGGCGGCCGTTGACCCGAGTACGTCCTGCTTCTTCATCGGTACTTCAGCGAGACTCTCGACCCCCGCATCACCTTTTACGACCCAGGCGACGTACGTGGTGCTGAAAGCACCCATGCGACGGGGATCCGGCAATTTATCGAGGGTAAGTTTGATGCTGGACCGTCCGCCCCGATACTCGATCTCAGCGCTACCCTTCACCGCGGGAGCGGCGGGGGTACCGGCGATCGGAAGCCTGGTCTTCTTTCCGTCAGGAAGTCGGACGACCAGGGTCATCCTGGAATGCAGCACAGGTGGTGGGATGAGGGGATGACTCACCCCGATTGCCAGTGAAGCTACGCCAATGCGTAATGCTCCCCACATGGAGCCTCCAGAGCTACACGAAGTTGGAGTAGGGGTGAAGGGCTCGGCATCCTCTGAGGGGAGCTTCGGTGGTTGGCTTGGGGTACTTAACCCGCGCCTTGTAACGAATTCTAGGTCTGGGTGGGAGCAGCTTGCCGCCTAGTCGATAGCAGAAAACCCCACCCAGCTGTGCTGGATGGGGCTTTCAAAGGAAAGGCTGGCGACGGCCTACTCTCCCGCAACCTCGCAGTTGCAGTACCATCGGCGCTGCAGGGCTTAACTGCCGTGTTCGGAATGGGAACGGGTGTGGCCCCTGCGCGCTAGTCGTCAGCCGATTTAGCTGGGAGCTGGGAGTCTGGAGCTGAAAGGGAGCGACATGCGCCACCGATCGAGCTCCTGACTCCTAGCTCCCGACTATTGAAGAATGGATGGTATGTAGTATGAAGAAAGAAGAGATCAAACTTCACGGGCGATTAGTACCGCTCGACTGAAGCGCTTGCGCGCCGTACATCTGCGGCCTATCAACCAGGTAGTCTCCCTGGGCCCTTTAGGGGGCTTATGCCCCAGGAGTGTTCATCTTGGGAAGAGTTTCCCACTTAGATGCTTTCAGCGGTTATCTCCGCGCGACATCGCTACCGGGCGATACCCTTGGCAGGATAGCCCGTACACGAGCGGTCGCTTCGTCTCGGTCCTCTCGTACTAGAGACGACTCCCCTCAACACTCCCACGCCCACAACGGATACAGACCGAACTGTCTCACGACGTTCTGAACCCAGCTCATGTGCCACTTTAACCGGCGAACAGCCGGACCCTTGGGACCTTCTCCAGCCCCAGGATGTGACAAGCCGACATCGAGGTGCCAAACCGCGCCGTCGATGTGAACTCTCGGGCGCGATAAGCCTGTTATCCCCAGCGTACCTTTTATCCGATGAGCGATGACCCATCCACACGGGATCACCGGATCACTTAAGCCGACTTTCGTCCCTGCTTGCGCCGTCGCGCTCGCAGTCAGGCGGGCTTTTGCTTATACACTCATCGTGCGATTACCGACCGCACTGAGCCCACCATAGCGCGCCTCCGGTACTCTTTAGGAGGCGACCGCCCCAGTCAAACTACCCACCTGCCACGGTCCTCGACGGTGTTGCCGTCGGAGTGAGAACGTTAGTAAAACAAGGGTGGTATTTCACTGTTGCCTCCCTGATCCCCGAAAGGACCAGATCAACGGCTCCCACCTATGCTACGCAGGTCATACCGACGTTCAATGACAGGTTGTAGTAAAGGTGCACGGGGTCTTTTTGTCCTGTTGCGGGTAATCGGAATCCTCACCGATACTGCTATTTCGCCGAGCTTACGGAAGAGACAGCTCCCAAGTCGTTACTCCATTCGTGCAGGTCGGAACTTACCCGACAAGGAATTTCGCTACCTTAGGACCGTTATAGTTACGGCCGCCGTTTACCGGGGCTTCGGTTCGCAGCTTCGCCTTGCGGCTAACCGCTTGCCTTAACCTTCCGGCACCGGGCAGGAGTCAGAGCGTATACGTCGGCTTGGACAATGCCTTGGCACGCTCCTGTGTTTTTGCTAAACAGTCGCTTGGGACGATTCTCTGCGGCCGGCTTCTGCTCCCCTTGACGGGTCACATACAACCGGCACCCCTTATCCCGAAGTTACGGGGTAATTTTGCCGAGTTCCTTTTCCGTAAATCACTCGAGCACCTTAGGCTTCTCGCCTCGCCCACCTGTGTCGGATTACGGTACGGTCAACTGCAGTCCTGGTCTGCGAAGCTTTTCTCGACAGTGTGCGGCAGCCACCCTTGGCGGGGCCATACGGCCCCTTCGGCATCGGTTCTCGGCTATCCAGGTCTTTAATTCCCCGGAAACGCCTACCACCTTGCAGCGGAAAATCCACCACCCGCCGGTGACCTTGCTCCTGTGTCCCTCCTCAGACTCGTAACGGCTTACAGTTGGTACGGGAATGTTGACCCGTTTCCCATCGTCTACGCCTCTCGGCCTCGACTTAGGGACCGACTGACCCTGAGCTGATCGACATGGCTCAGGAACCCTTAGGCTTACGGTGACAGGGGTTTTCACCCTGTTTCTCGCGTACTTAATCCGGCATCCTCACTTCCCACCGCTCCACCGGAAGGCTTCCGCCCCGGCTTCACTGCTGTGGGAACGCTCCCCTACCCCTCATGCTTGCGCATGAAGACCTAGCTTCGGCGGGCGGCTTGAAGTCCCGACCATTATCGGCGCGGCTACGCTGGACTGGTGAGCTATTACGCACTCTTTAAAGGAATGGCTGCTTCTAAGCCAACCTCCCAGTTGTCACAGCATACCCACATCCTTTGCTACACTGAGCCGCCACTCCGGGGCCTTAGCTGAGGCTCTGGGTTCTTTCCCTCTCGCCACGGTACATTAGCGCACCGCGACTGCCTCCCGGGCAGCATTCAACAGGCATTCGGAGTTTGGTTGGGGGAGGTATCGTTATTCACGACCCGGACCCATCCAGTGCTCTACCTCCTGTGAACTCATTTCCCGAGGCTATACCAAAATATATTTCGGGGAGAACCAGCTATCTCCGAGCTTGATTGGCCTTTCACCCCTACCCTCAAGTCATCCGAGCGGTTTTCAACCCACAACGGTTCGGTCCTCCACCGCCTGTTACGGCGGCTTCAACCTGCTCAAGGGTAGATCGCCACGGCTTCGGGTCTACGCCCACGTACTTTAGTCGCCCTTATCAGACTCGCTTTCGCTCTGGCTCCGGCCCTAAAGGCCTTAACCTGCACGTGAGCAGTAACTCGCCGGATCATAATGCAAAAGGCACGCCGTCAGACACTTGCGTGTCCTCCGACCGCTTGTCGGCACACGGTTTCAGGATCTCTTTCACTCGCCACCTGGCGTGCTTTTCACCTTTCCCTCACGGTACTAGTGCACTATCGGTCATCGAGGAGTATTTAGGCTTGGAGGGTGGTCCCCCCAGATTCGCGCAGAATTCCACGTGCTCCGCGCTACTCGGGATACCACTAGGGGCCGTACGCGTGCGGTTACCGGGCTTTCACCGTCTCTGGCGGGCCATTCCAGGCCGCTTCACCTTAGCGTCGTGCATCCCACGTTGTGGTCCCACAACCCCGCGAGGGCATGCCCCCACGGTTTGGCCTCTTCCCCGTTCGCTCACCGCTACTAGGAGAATCTCGGTTGATTTCTGTTCCTCCAGGTACTGAGATGTTTCAGTTCCCCGGGTTGGCTTCCCTTGCGGGATGACGAACCTCGCGGTTCGCCGGGTTTCCCCATTCGGTCATCCTGGGATCACGGCTCATGTGCAGCTCCCCCAGGCTTATCGCAGCTTATCACGACCTTCATCGCCTCTCGATGCCAAGGCATCCACCGTGTGCCTTATTGCGTTTGATCTCAAATTCGTTTCGAAACCAGCCCGCGAGGGCCAGTTTCAAGTTGCGCGGTCTTACGCGAATAAGACCTCGCAACTCGGTGTTGATTCCTCACACCCGTCTGCTGATCCGCCTTGCGGCGAACCCACAGACTACAACCATCCATCCCTCAATTGTCAAAGAGCACGTCGGCCCCCGCAGGGGCCGACAAAAAGAAAGTGATGCGAGCTAGAA
>DASYIX010000025.1:0-45000 GCA_035997125.1 Gemmatimonadales bacterium | reverse complement strand
CCTGGGCGTGCCGGCCAAGGGAAAGAAATGCGATGGCATGGCCGGATTGATCGAAGAAGGCAGGAAGACCATGGAGGAAGATGCCGAGCCATCCGTTATGGACGCAGCGCTGATCGCGGCGGCCCAGAAGGTGGAACACTACGAAATCGCCAGCTACGGGTGCGTATGTACCTATGCCGAGATGCTGGGCTACGATCAGGTGCACGACCTGCTGGGCCAGACCCTCGAGGAAGAGGAGACCACGGACGAGAAGCTGACCGTCCTGGCGGAGAGCGTAATCAACGTGGACGCGGAAGAGCCCGAGGAAACGGAAGAAGAGGCGTCGCGCTGAGGGGACCGCTCACCCAGACCTGCAGGAACGGGGAGAGCGGGTTGCCTGCCGCGGATGCCAAGTAGGGCTGGACCTGCCTGAACGAGAAGGGCGACTTATCTCTGTCGCCCTTCTCTTGTATCCACCCAAGCCATCTCGGGACCCCCGGCTCGCTGCGGGGTCTGACCATCGATCACCACGCGCGACTGTTTCTGCGCCAGACGGCGGCGGACCCTGGCGAGGAGGAGAATGGCCACCACTCCGAGGCCGAGCACGAGCCCCCACCAGAGACCGGCCGGTCCCAGTCTCGCGCCGAAGGCGAGATAAGCGCTTAAGGGGATACCCAGCAGCCAGTAGCCGAGCAGGCAAATGAGCATAGGCGCGCGGGTATCTCCCAAACCCCGGAGAATACCGGCCCCGACTACCTGAAGCCCGTCGAATATCTGGAATACTCCGGCGATTCGAATGAGGAGGACTGCGACCGCGATCACGTCGAGATCGCGGGTGTACAGCCGGGCGAGCGCTGCAGGAGCAATCAGGAACACAGCTCCCGTCACCGACATGAACGCTGCACCGCAAGCGAAGGCGGCTCGAGCCGCCCCCCGGGTGCTGGGCATGTCTCCGCGCCCCACGGCACGGCCCACCAGGACCGAGGCGGCATCCCCCACACCTAGCGGGACCATGAAGGTGAGTGCCGCCAGGTTGATGGCGATCTGGTGCCCTGCCATCTCGCGGGTTCCGATCCATCCCATCATCAGGGCTACGAGCGCGAATGCCCCGAACTCCAGCACGTGCTGGGCCCCGATCGGGGCTCCCAGCCGGAGCATCCGCCGCAACGGTTCCAGGCGCCAGGTCTCGGCCCGCACCGGGTGGAGCATAGGCATGAGCTGGCGCCTCGCCCCCAACCACAGTCCCAGCACCAGCAGTCCCCGGCTCACGGATGTGGCCCAGGCTGAGCCCGCTACGCCCAAGGCGGGGAAGCCCAAGTGGCCGAATATGAGAGCCCAATTCAGTAGACCGTTGGCCAGGTTGGCGGCCAGAATCGCCCCGACGATTGGAGCGGTCCGTCCAATGGCCTGAAGGCTTTGGCGGAAGACGATGAAGAGGAGGAATGGAAGGACGCCAGGCACCGTTCGGACGGAATAGCTCGCAGCTAGGGGTATGACTTCGGCCGGCTGGTGAGCCAGCTCGAACAGTGGCGCGGCGACGGTCAGGAGGATGCTCGTGGGAATGGCGAGCAGTATTGCCAGGAGACAGCCCCGCTGAACCGCCCGGGCGATGGCCGGTTGGTCCCGGGCCCCGACCGCTTGAGCCACAACCGGGTCCAGGACCATCAGCGTTCCCATACCAAATACAGCAAGGGAAAAGAAGTAGAGGTTGCCCAACGCCACTGCGGCGAGCGCCTGGGCTGAGATATGGCCAACCATGATGGTATCGACCACCCCCATGGCCATCATCCCGACCTGGACGGTGACTACCGGCACTGCCAGCCGCAGCATGGGCCGCAGCTCCGCGTGTCGGGGCAGAAGGCGTCCGGCTAGTCCACCCATAGGTCCATGGTCTCTTAGTTGTCTCTGGGGATCCGGTACGGGATGGAGCGCGCTACAAACCAATGCGCCCGGCAGGAATCGAACCTGCGACCCACAGCTTAGAAGGCTGTTGCTCTATCCAACTGAGCTACGGGCGCCGAGAGGAGAAAACGCCATCAAGTATAACGGCTGAGAAACTAGCCGCGCATACCGGACGTAGAGCCTGAAATCGTTCCAACCTCATCCCTGCCCTGGAGGCCCGGTGTTTCGACTTCCATTACTTCTGTGTGCCCTGGTTTTCGCCGGGCTTCCGGACGGTCCAGCAGCCAAGCCTAAAAATGGAGAGGAGCTCATCGCGCAGATGCGCGACCGCTACGCCGGCAAGTGGTACCGCACCCTCACCTTCACCCAGAAGACTACGCTTCCCGACGGCAAGGTCGAGACCTGGTACGAGGCGCTCGAGCTGCCCGGCAAGCTGCGGATCGACATCGCTCCCCTCGACAGTATGAAGACCATCCTCTTCCGCAATGACTCGGTCTATGCGTTCGAGCAGGGCAAACTGAAGGAGGCCAAGCCGCTGGTTCACCCGCTGATGGTGCTTGGGTTCGACGTCTACGGGTCGCCAGTTTCTGAGATTGTTGGGAAGCTTCGGGGACTCAACTACGATCTGTCGAAGTTGCATCTGACCACCTGGCAGGGACGGCCGACGTACGTCGTGGGGGCGGAGGCTGGTGACACCCTCAGCCCCCAGTTTTGGATCGATGCCCAGCGGCTCTACTTCGTGCGGAGCCTCGAGCCTTCCAAGAAGAATCCGGCTGTGACCAACGACACCCGCTTCGGGAAATATCTCGCTCTGGGCGGCGGTTGGGTCGGTATGGAAGTGCTCTTTCTTTCCGGTGGAGAACAGAGGGTCAAGGAGGAATACAGTAGTCCGAAGACGAACGTACAATTGGATCCCGCCATTTTCGACCCTGGCGCATGGACCAGGCCGCAGTGGGTCAAATGAGAGGAATCGGGGCGCCGGGATTCGAACCCGGGACCTCCTGCTCCCAAAGCAGGCGCGCTACCGGACTGCGCCACACCCCGTACTGATGTCGAAGCAAGAGCTTAACGACATCCATACTCTGACGCAAAAAACATCCTTGGGTCGGGCTTCGAACAGCTGTGGCGCTCAAGGCTTGAGGCTGTGCGCCAGCGCGCGCAAGGCTCGACCCCGATGACTGACCCGGTCCTTTTCTTCAGCGGTGGCTTCTCCAAACGTTTTGCCCAGCTCCTCGCTGAAGAAGAGCGGATCATAGCCGAACCCGTCGTTACCCTTGGGCGCCTCCAGAATCCGGCCAGTGCAGTCACCGTGGGAGACGGTCGGTACCGCATCTGGCGTACGCAGAAAGACCAGCACGCAGCGATAGCGAGCGGCTCGTTGTCTTTCGGGTGCTCCGGCCAACCGACGCAGGAGTTCGGCGTTATTAGCGGCATCAACCTCGGTCGGGGTTCCTTTCGCACCGGCCCAGCGCTTCGAGTGCACGCCCGGTGCCCCGCCAAGGGAGAAGACCTCGAGGCCCGAATCGTCGGCAAAGGTGGGCAATGAGCTGAGGCGGCCAAAATACTCGGCCTTCCGGCGCGCGTTAGCCTCGAAGCTCTGCGCTTGCTCCAAAGCATCGCCCGCGGAGGTCTCCCGCAGCCAGATGTCATCGGGAAACACAATCTCCAGCCCGGATGGAGCGAGTATCCGCCGGATCTCCCGCTGCTTTCCGACATTGCGGGTGGCAGCCAGAACCTTCACCGGCCCAGCACCTTCCGCTGGGCCTGGAACAACTCGGCTACACCGCGCTCTGCCAGATCGAGGAGGGCCTCCAACTGTCCCCGAGTGAAGGTTGCATGTTCCCCAGTTCCCTGCACCTCCACGAACTCCACCGGCTCCACCATAACGATGTTGGAGTCTACGCCGGCATCCTTGTCCTCAGCGTAGGCAAGGTCGAGCCGCACCTCGCCTTCGACCACTCCGACCGACACCGCTGCCACCAGCTGACCAAAGGGAGATGGCTGCGAAGTCCGCTCCGCCAGCCAGGTGCAGGCATCCACCAGCGCGACGCATCCGCCGGTAATCGCCGCGGTGCGAGTGCCGCCATCAGCCTGGAGCACATCGCAGTCGATCCGGATGGTGAACTCCCCGAACGACATGGTTGCCATCGCGGCCCGGAGCGAGCGTCCGATGAGCCGTTGAATCTCCTGGGTGCGGCCGCCAGGCCCATTCCGCTCCCGAGAGGTGCGCTCGACCGTCGCGCGAGGTAGCATGGCATACTCGGCAGTGACCCAGCCCTCGCCGGTGCCTTTCTTGAAGGGAGGCACTCCCTGCTCGACGCTGGCCGTGCAGTGGACCAGGGTGCCGCCCATCCGAATGAGGCAGGAACCTTCGGCGTAAGGGTTCGCCCGCCGCTCGAGAACGAGTGGTCTCAGTTGATCGTTCAGCCGGCCGTCAGGACGAGGCACGCAGACGCTCCACGATAGAGGAAGTCGAGAAACCGCCGACCAGCGGAACCCGGACGACCCGGCCACCCCGGGCCTCGACCCAGTCGCCCCCAACGATGCTCTCCCGCGGGTAGTCGGCGCCCTTCACCAGCACGTCAGGGGTGAGGGATCTTATCAGCTCCAGGGGAGTTAGTTCGTCGAAGAGCACCACACAGTCCACTGCCGCAAGCCCAGCCAGAACCCGAGCCCGGGAAGCCTCTCCAGTCAGCGGTCGGGCGGGGCCCTTATCCAGGCCGCGAACCGATGCGTCGCTGTTGACCCCGACGATGAGGGCAGCTCCCTCGCGCCGCGCCGCTTCCAGCAGCTCCACATGGCCAGGATGCAGTAAGTCAAAGACACCGTTGGTGAACACGACCGGTCCGGTCTGACGGGCCCGCCAGGTGATAGCCTCGGGGCGATTCCGCAGCTTTACCCGGGTATCGGTCATGACTCGGCCGACTCGGAGGGAGAGGACCCGAAGACCAGCTTCAGACCGGGTAGCGCCAAGAAGGTAGTGGCCATCACCATGAGGAGAATGGCGCCGAACACGGCTTCATTGAGGATGCCGGAGCGCCTTCCGATGTCGGCGAAAATGAGACCCACCTCCCCCCGCGGCACCATTCCCACGCCGACCACCAGCCGGCGGAACTTGACCCAGGGTGCCGCCCAACCCGCTGCCACCTTGCCGGCCACGGCGAGCGCGGTGATGGCCGCGGCCACTCCAAGAATACCTGCAGATCCCTCCCCCGCCGGATCCAGCAGCCGAAGATTGACCGAGGCCCCTACACTGACAAAGAAAATCGGGGTGAAGATCGAGGCGACTGGCCGGACTTCCCGCGCGATGGTGTCGAACTGATTCGTGCCTGAAAGAATGATTCCTGCCGCGAACGCGCCAATGATGAGTGCGCTTCCCGCCAGCGACGCCACGGCGGAGAGGCCGAGAGCAAAGGCGACGGCAAAGACGAGGAGGACATAACGGACCCGCATCCGGACCACGAGATCGAACAGGCGGGGAACCAGATACCTGCCGGCCCCGACGGCAATCACCAGAAATCCCACAGCGATGCCGGCCACCCGGAGGACGTCTAGAGTACCCGGGGATCTCCCGGCGGCCATGGCCGAGACTACAGTCAGGATCACCAGCCCGATCACGTCGTCGATCACGGCCGCCCCAATGATGATTCTGGCTTCCTGGGTGTGCATCCTGCCGAGATCCGAGAGCACCCGCGCGGTGATGCCGACGGACGTTGCCGTGAGCGTCGCCCCCACGAAGACGGCAGCGGCGGTAAGGTCGCCGCTACCGTTGCCCCCGGGATGCGGCGCATAAGCCCAGTAGAGGAACCCGAGCAGGAACGGGAGCACCACGCCGAGGGTGGCCACCGAGAGCGAGACCGCACCGACCCGGAACATCTGCTTCAGATCGGTCTCCAGGCCTATCTCGAACAGGAGGAGCACCACGCCCAGCTCGGCGAGCACGTGCACGATCTCCGCCGCGGGGCCCTCCACAGGTACGATGCCCAGCACGCTGCCCCCGAGCAGCACGCCAGCGACGAGCTCACCCAGAACCGCAGGCTGCCCGAAGCGCTCAGCTAATTCGCCAAAGAGCTTGGCCGCGATGAGCATCGCTGCCAAAATGAGAAAAAGGTCGGGAATCGAGAGATCGTGCACCCGGGCTAGCGCGGCGGCTCGGCCCGGGGAGGATGGACGAAGAGATCGCTCACCATTGGGATTGCGCCCCTTCCACAATGTTGACCACCAGATCGTCGAGGGCCTTCCGCCGCCCGTCGGCCTCCCGGCCAGGCTCGTAGGTACCCCGCACGGTAAGGCCGCTGCGCTGCCAGAGTGGCTTTCCCTGCTTCTCGACAATCTCAACCGAGACGGTGATTTGTACCTCACGCTGGGTGACGGTCACTTTGCTGCTGTCTCCACCCTGGTAGGCCACTGGGAGGTCAGGCTCGTACCGGGTGATCGAGCCCCGCACCACGGCGTCGGCCTTGGCCTCCGTGGCTTGCCGCAGACCCAAGCGCGATTCAACCGCCTCGCGCACCGCACGGGAGATCTCCTGAGTCAGGGTCGGCTCCGGGGTCTGATTGTCGAAGGGCAAGACCGCCACAGTCTTGACCGAGGGTGGCAGGCCGCCGCCGGTAAAGCCGTAAAGGCAACCGCTCAGTGCGAGCGCGCTAAGGCTTACGAGGAAGCCAGATCTCAGGCGCAAAGGAGTCACGTACCGTCGAAAGAAAGGTGAGGTCGAGCCGGGCCGGGCGGCTGGGAACTGTGAGCCGAGCTTTCAGCGGGACGCCATCAGGGCTCAGGGTGGTTTCCGCCCGGCCGAGAAGCTCGCCGGCCCGGTGGACCTGGGCGACGAGACGGTCCGGTTGGCCGGCAGTTCGGACATATTCGATGGTGTCGGTGGCACCGGCGTACTGCCACGCCGTCACCGTGCCCGTCGAGATCCCCCGTAACGCCACGTCCGGGGATGGAGGTCGGGCGATTCCAAACATCGCCCACATCAAGGGATAATTGGGAACCAGCTTGGCAATGGCGTCCGCCGGCTCCATCCACACCGCCTGGTCGCCAATGACGACTGCGGAGGCCGCGCCGCTCCCGAACGGACCCGCCACATCGAATCGCAGGGAATCCGGGGGTGCGATCCGGGCGCTCCCCCGCCCTCCCGCGCTGCCACGCTCGTCCTGAAACAGCCACTTGAATCGATGCCGCAGGCGTTCGGGGGGAATGGTGGAGGCGACCCATTGATCTACCTGCGCCTGCGTGACTGGCTCCAAGGGGGCCGGCACGACGGGACCCGGAGCGCTCCGGCACCCCGCCCCGACCAGGCCAAGATAGGCCAGGAGAATGGGGCGGTCAAGCCCAACATATTGCCGCATCAGTAGTTATAACCAAAGAAGAAGTGCACGAAGCTGGGGCGCCGCTGTTCCGCGCTGAGACTGTAGCCCTGGTAGCCGCCGTTGGTGAATCGCCGGCCGACATCCAATCGCAGCACCGCAAGGGGGGCGAGAGCAAGACGGAAGCTGAGGCCATAGCTGCCGAGGAGGGCACGACGCGACTCGTAGTGCATCAGGGCCTTACCGAGGTCGACGAACAGGCCCCCCTGAAATTCAGGAAAGTCGAGGTCGCCGAACGGGGTCCCCAGGGTGAGGTGATTCAGCAGAGGGAATCGCATCTCCTGGTTAAGCATGTAGGCCCGGGTGCCGACGATGTACCCGAACTCGGGATAGCCTCGCAAGCCGGTGGTGCCCCCGATGTTGGTTCTCTTGGGGCGGTCGCCTCCGCTATAGAACCCGTAAGCGCGGATGGCGTAAGTGCTCCGGGAGCCGAGGCGGAAGTAGCGTCGCCAATCGCCGCTCAGCAGGTAGCTGTCGAACCGGCTGTTGGTAAAATCGCTGGAAATTCCAGCCGTGAGGCTGATGCGTCCGCCGTCGATGGGCCCGGACGGTATCCAGAGCGAGTTGTCGTGCACGAAGCTCAGAAAGTGCGACGCGATCCAGCCGACCCGACGGGGCTGATCCACGGGGAGCGTAAAATCCACTCGATCGGAATGCTCGAAGATGAAGGTGCCGTCGATCCGGGTAAACCGGCTGAGCGGATAACGCAGGAGACCAATCCCTCCCGTGGCGGTCTCATCATAGGCCACGACCTGTGCGCCTTCGAAGTTGCGGCCCTTGGTGCGAAACGCGCCCAGTCCCCAGTTGACCCGCCGCGCCCGGTTCAGGTAGATCGCGGTCGCGTTGATGTTGGCCACCAGGTTGCCGAGGTTCCGACCCTGAAATGATTCGATCGAACCGTAGAACAGGTTATCTCCGAGCAGGTCGCTCATCAGAAAAGCGATCCCCTGCGCCGCGCCATATCCGGGCACGAAGACCGCGTCGCCCGCTGCGACGTCGAGCGTGAGTCGCTTACGATACGGCTCTCCGGAGGCTTTCCCGATGGCGGTGTCGCCCCGAGTCGTCCAGGCCCACTGCCCCGGCGCCGAGCCGGAATCGAGGGAGAACCGGTCGGCTCGGGCGATCGTATCGACCGGATAGCGGTACAGGTTCCAACTGAGGTCGTGGAATCCTCCCACCAGCAGCCCGCTGCTGTCAGGCAGCGGCACAGCATCGAACGCACCACTCCAAGCCGAGGTTTCGCGCCGCCCCTCGCCCAAGGTGTCGGTGGAGAACACGTTCAGCACCCCATCCCGATCCGAGGTGAAGTACACCCGGCCATCCGGCCCCCAGGACGGACCCTCGTCCACCCACTTGCCGCGGGTGAGTTGATGGATACCTCCCTGGGCGAGGTCCAGGATGAAGAGATTGACCGCGCCTTCACGTCCTCCGGCGGTTCGATCGGAGGCGAATACGATACGGCGGCCATCCACCGTAGGGCTGGGGTCGAGGTCCTGATACCGGTCGTGGGTGAGGGCTTCCAGCGTACCTTTGGGAAGCCGCACCCGGTAGAGATCCGATACGCCACTCTCCGAGAGTCCGCTGAACACGATGCTGTGACGATCAGGCATCCAGGTAGGCGAGAGGATCGAGACCAGGCGGTCGAACTGATACCGCCCCGCCACCCGTCCCCGTTTGAGGTCCCAAACAAACAGTGCGTCCCGGTCACCGTAGCGCGCAGCAAACAAAAGGAATCCCGGACGGGAGCCGTCCATGCGCGAGTCGAAGGGATGGAACGCCTCGAGCTCGGCCGACCGCCCGGCGGTCACCACCTTCTGGGGTCTGCCGCCACTCAGGTGCTTCCGGTACGCGGTGATGTAGCCGTTGGCCGGCGAGAGGTAAATCACCTCGCCGGACCCGTCGGGGGTGGTGTCCGGCACAAAGGTCGGCTTGACCGCGAGCTGGGTGATCTCCTGACCCAGGATCACGAGAGGCGCGAGACTGTCGACCGAGGGATAATAAGCACGGCGCATCGCGAGCTGGAATTCCTCGCTCAGCTGGTCCAGCGATCGGCCATAGGTGGCCTGAATGGCGTCCTCAAAGGTGTCGTAGCGGTTGAGCTCCTTGTACATCACCGGCACTCGCCAGTCGCCATACTTGTCGGCCAGCCAACGGTGAATCTTCCCTCCCAAGGGATAGACGATCCCCCCGGCCGCATAGGTCAACTGGCGAAATGATGGCAACCGCCCGCTGAGGGTGAGCTCCCGGAGAATCATGTAGTCACGGGCGTCCTCGCCCGCAGACCACAGCTCGGCCAGTCCCTCGGTCCACCAGAGCGGAAAACTGAACCGCCCGGAGCGGGGTGCCAAGTAATAGCTGTCCGCCTGGAGATCGAGCTGGAACACATGCACCATCTCATGCCGCATGGTATGGCGGAACTCGGCGAAGTTGCCGCGGAACGGCAGGGCCACCCTACGCTTCATGAAATCGGTAGCGCCCAGCAGTCCTTCCGGAGGAGTGAAGGGAAGGATATTGGTCTGCTCAAAATCGGTATGGGAGGCGTAGACGATGAGCGGGATACGGGCAGCCACCTCGTGGCCGAACTGCACCGCCAGGGTGTCGTAACTGGCCTCGGCATACTCCAACGCCGCCGGGGCCAGCTCGGCTTCGGCCGGGTAGAAGTAGAGATCGACGTGGGGACCCCGAATGATCCGCCAGTCCAGGTTGCGGTACTGGACCTTATTCTGGCCGAAGGCGAAGAACTGGGCGTGTACCGGGAGGGAGAAGACGGAGAGGACCGAGATAGCGGAGAAGACGGAGAGCAGCACACGCCAGACTGTCGGACCAATCGACTCCGGAGTCTTGAGCCTCTCCGTCCTCTCCGCCATCTCCGTCATCTCCGAATCGTCCTGATCACATCTCCCTGAGTAATCCGCGACAGCGGCGCCACATTCCCCACCACCCGGCCGAACACGGTGTAGGTGCCGTCCAGGTGAGGCTGGGGCGACAGGGTGATGAACCACTGACTCGACCCGGTGTCAGGGCCGGAGAGAGCCATCCCGACCATGGGCTTGAAGCCATATCGGTTTCGGTTGATCTCGTCTCGAATCGAGCCACCCGGCCCACCAAAGCCGTCGCCCCGGGGATCTCCGTCCTGCACGACGAAGTTGGGTACCACCCGGTGCCACCGGTTGCCGTCGAAGAAGCGGCGATCCAGCAGGCGGAGAAAATTAGCCACGGTGAGCGGCGCGTCGGGTCCGAACAGCTCGATCTCCAGAACTCCGCGCTGCTCGGTTTCGACGAATATGTGGGGACGTGCGACCGAATCGGGGGCGACCAGAAACCGACGCGCCAGGTCCCGGTAGTCCTGCAGCGTGCGGCCAGTGGCGGCCGGATACGGCGGGCCCCAACGGTTGGCTGCCTCCGGCCAGTTGGTCTCGGCCCAGCCACGGAGCAAGTAATTGCCTGGCCGGGGGACCGTCTGCAGAAATTCGCGGTCGACTCTGGCCGCAGCCGCCCCGCTGCGCCGCCGAATGGCCAGGATCGCATTGAGGGCCGAGAGCGACGCGTCCGGGAACGAGTCCCGCGCCGATCGGCTGTACATCGCGGTGAGCGAAGCAAGATCCGCGAGATCGGCGAGCCGGGTGAGCACGTCAGCGGCGACGCTGCGCACGCCGGCATCGGCGTGGGCCAGCAGCCGTCGAGCTGCTTCGTCCAATGCCTGATTGGGTCCCACCACCTTGTCGGCCCATGCCTGGAGACCGGCGGCAATTACCCGACCATCTCGATCCGCGGTGAACCAGGGTGCGCCGGAAGCGCCGGCTCGGGCCCAGCCTTCCGCAGCCGCGGCCCTCTCCCGCCAGTCGGCGCTGGACCGCCACGAGCTTCCCGCCGATCCGAAGGCAGCGGGGTCGATCCGGGCCAAACCGAGCAGCGCCTCACGGCGGAGAGCGAACCCTCGCTTGCTCTGGACTACCCGAACCAGCCTACTGCTGGCCATCGAGCCTCCCAGCTCGCCGAGGCTGGTGGCAGCCTGGACTCGCACGTTGGGATCCGGGTCATCGATGCGGGAGGCGACCAGCGGGGCCTGGGTCGAGTCGTGATAACTGGCGAGAGACCGCAGTGCGTTGACCCGCACGCCGGCATCGTCGTCGTCCACCCCTCTGGTGAGCAGTCCTGCGACGGAAGCCGGCTCCAGCTTTGCGGCCACCGCGAACTCCCGATTGAGCGCTCGCGCTGCGACTGCCCGGGTGCCCGGGTCCTCGGCCCGAAGCGCTGCTATGAGATGCGTGGCGGCTCCCGGCGCACGGAGGCGTCCTAGAGAATAGATGGCCCGCCAGCGCACCGGCATGGTGGTGTCGTCGGCAAAGGGCAACAGGGCGGCAGTCGGTGCGTCTGTTCCCAGGCGCCAGCTCTCCAGCAGCATCTGGTTCCGGGCGGAGGCAGGATCCACCTGAGTGAGCGCCACCTTCCCGCTCAGGACAGAGGCAAAGAACTCCGCGGCGCGCCGACCCCCAGTCTTCGCGATAGCGGTGACCGCCTCGTCGGCACTAGCCGTGTCCAGCGGTGGCAGTCCCGTGAGACGCTCGATCAGCGGTTGGATCGCCGCTGAATCCCGGAGCAGGCCCAAGGCGAAGGCGGCCGCAACCCGTACTGTCGAGTCAGGCTCATCCAGAAGGCGAACCAGGAGAGGCGTTGCCCTGAGGTCGCCGACCCGGCCGGCGGCCATGGCGGCAATCCGACGAACCATGGTATCAGGAGCCGCCAGGGCCCGTTGAAACAGATCAGGCTGCCACTCCCGCGCGTCTTCGGCGGCGAGTACTGGGGCAAGCTGCTCGACGACTGCTTCCTCCTGCGCCCGGGCAGTGGCCGGTCGGGCAAGGCCCATGCAGAGACAGAACAGGAGACTCGATGATCGCATGATCAGAGCTTGACGGGGTCGGGAATGGGGTGCAACGCGTCGTGCACTCGGGGGGGAAGCCGGCTGAGCGACATGCTGGCATCGAGCGCCAGCAGGCTGGTAGATGCGGTAGCGAGGAGCCGATGGTCCTCCGCGTGTTCAACTGCGTAACCGAAACCGACCCGCCGAGAAGCGACCTCCCGGACCCAGCAGCGGATTCGGAGCGCATCGTCGTAGCGGGCGGGCTGGCGATAGCGGATGGACACGTCACTGACCGCCAGCCGCAGCCCCTCGGCCTCCAGCTCGCGGTAGCTCATGCCGCTCCGGCGAAGGTGTTCCGTCCTGGCAATGTCGAGCCACACAAGATACCGGGCATGATAGACGACCCCCATCTGGTCGGTCTCGGAGTAGTTGACCCGCACGTGGATCTCCGAGATTGCCGGAGCCTGGGTCGCCATGAAAGCCTCACCGGTTGTAGACGCTCGGGACGCTGTCGCCGTCACATTCCTGGGTGTTGCGGTCGGCAGAGGGGATGTCCATCTTTGGCGCCGTGCAGGGCCACTCCCTCGTTATTGTCTCCGATGCCCATTTAGGCGTGGCGTCCTCCGGCGTTGAGGATGCGCTGCTCGAGTTCCTCGATGCCGTGCCTACCCTGGGCGACTGCCTGCTCATCAACGGCGATCTCTTCGACTTCTGGTTCACCTACTCCCGGGTCATTCCCCGGCGAGGTTTCCACGTTGCGGCCGCGCTGGCCCGGCTTCGGCGCCAGATCCCGATCGTGATGGTGGGAGGAAACCATGACCGGTGGGACAGCGGGTTCTGGCAACGAGATCTCGGTCTCAACTTCCATCCGCTGCGGGCCACCTTTCAGCTCGGAGATCGCACGGTGACCGCGATCCACGGCGACGGCCTGACCGAGCCCCGTTGGCAGGCGAGGCTGATCCATCGCCTCATTCAGCACCCTGCAACCGCCACAGTCTACCAGTTCCTGCATCCCGATTTCGGGCTTCGCCTGGTGGACCTGTTGAGCCCGATGCTGGGCAACCACACCGCCGACGAAACGAAGTTAGCACGCGCCGGGGACCGCCAACGAGAGTGGGCCGAGCGCTTCCTGGCCAACGAGCCGCAGGTCGATCTCCTGATCATGGGGCATACTCACCGAGCGATGCTCTCGACCTCGGCAACAGGAAGGCAGTACCTGAATCCGGGAGCCTGGTTTGACGGATTCCGCTACGCCGTGGCAAATGACTCCGGCGTGGAACTGTGCAGATTCAGCCCAGCGGCACGACCTCGGCCTTCCCCAGTCGCTCCCCGATAAACCGCGAGCCCACCTGCCGAAACCGGGCCTCGTCATCGCTCACCACGAAGCGGTGGTACGGGTCCCCGGCCGCCGGAGCGTCGAGGCCAGTGGTACGCAGCGCACTTTCCACCGCCGCCGCCGTTTCCTCCCCGCTGTCGATGAGACGTATTCCCGGTCCCATGATCCGCTGAAGCAGGGGCTTAAGGAGTGGATAATGGGTACAACCGAGTACCATCACATCTACCCCGGAGCGCTTCAACGGCTCGAGATATTCGGTGGCAATCAGCTCCGCCGCAGGGTGCTCAAACCACCCTTCCTCAACCAGCGGCACGAACAAGGGGCAGGCGCGTTGCTCGACCGCGGCTTCCGGCTTTGCCTTCCGGATGGCCCGGGCATAGGCGTTGCTTGCGATTGTCCCGGCGGTACCGATCACTCCAATGGGACCCTGCCTCATTGCCGACACCGCAGCCCTGGCGCCCGGCTCGATCACCCCGATCACCGGCACCGGCGACTCCGCCTGTAGCGCCTCCAGCGCGTGCGCAGTGCTGGTGTTGCAGGCGATGACCACCGCCTTGACCCCTTGTCCCAGCAGCCAGTGCAGGATTTCCAGGCTGTACCGCTTGACCGTCTCGGGTGACTTGGGGCCATAGGGCACCCGCGCGGTGTCACCGAAGTAAATCGTGGACTCCTGGGGGAGCCGCTCGTAGATCGCTCGGGCAACCGTGAGCCCGCCGATGCCAGAGTCGAAGATTCCGATCGGGGCACGATTCATTGCAGGCGGATGGGCAGGGACATTGCTGCCCCCACTCCCCCTGGCACGGCCTGGAACCGGAGGTCACCCGGAAAATCGGCGAGATGGGCCGAGACGTAAGCCTCGAGCCCGGCGAAGAGGTGATTGAAGGCGAGCAGCACCCACCAGTCTTCGTGCTCCTGCCGCTTGCTATCGGCTCGGGCCGAGTTGACGCGCCGGAGATAGTCCAGCTCGCTGCGAGTCTTCAGCGTCATCCCCAGCGTCACTCCCTCCCAGGCTACGAAAATTCCTCCGGCCAGCTTGCGATTCAGCCGGGCCTGCCCCCAACCTGGAATCAGCATGGAACGCCACAGGGCATTGAAGGGGCTGATGTACTGGCGGTGTAGCGTGTCGGGTGAGACCGGTGCCCCCTGGGATGGGCGGGCGGGCTTCGGGGCGGCTTGGGCGACCAGCTCTACCACTGACCCGAAGCTCATGGCAAGCAGAATCCAAACAGACGCCGCAACGCGGCGAGGGTGGCGGGAGCGTGTGGGAATCGAACCCACCGGAGCCGCCGGAGGCGTCTCCATCGCGGTTTTGAAGACCGGCCAGACCACCAGGTCCGATCCGCTCCCGTCTTGAAGGCTAAACGGTGGCAATCGCCTCGATCTCCACCCGCGCCCCCCGCGGGAGCGCCGCGACGGCGACGGTGGATCGGGCCGGGCGGTGACTCCCGAAAACGCGACCGTACACTTCGTTCATCGCCGTGAAATCGGCCATATCGACGAGAAAGACCGTCGTCTTCACCACCTGCGCCATGCTGGTGCCAGCCTCAGCGAGTATGGCGCGGAGGTTCTCCAGAGCCCGGGTGGTCTGCTCGGCGATGCCGCCGGCCACGAGCTCGCCGGTGCTCGGATCCAGCGCCACCTGGCCGGCGGTGAACACGAATCCGTTGACGCGGATTCCCTGGCTATAGGGACCAATCGCCTTGGGCGCTGCATCAGTGGCCACGAGGTTGAGTGACATCAGAACAGCCCTTCGATAGTGCCGTCAGGCAGGACTCGTATCGACTCGGCCGCCGGCGCTTTGGGCAATCCGGGCATGGTCATGATGTCCCCCGCCAGGGCAACCACGAAGCCGGCGCCGGCCGAGGGATACACGTCCCGGATGGTAAGACGAAACCCGGTCGGGCGGCCAAGCTTGTTCGGGTCGTCAGAGAAGGAGTACTGGGTCTTGGCGATGCACACCGGTGTGCGTCCCAGTCCCATCGTCTCACATTGAGCAATGTTCTTCTCGGCCGCCGCGGTATAGTCCACCCCCGCCGCGCCGTAGATCTCCCGCGCGATAGTCTCGATCTTTTCCTTGATCGGCTTGGAAACGTCGTACAGCGGCCTGAAGGCGGCTTTCTTCTCATCCAGCACAGTCAGGATCTCTCGAGCCACCGCTTCCCCGCCCTCCCCACCCTTGGCCCACACCTCGCTCAGCGCCGCCCGCGCGCTCCAGCCCTTGGCCGCATCGAGCACCGTCTTGAGCTCATCATCGGTATCCGAGGTGAACCGGTTGAGCGCGACTACCACCGGCACCCCGAACTTCTGCACGTTTTTCACGTGGGCCTCGAGGTTGACCAATCCCCGCTTGAGAGCGGCCACATCTTCCTTGCCCAGGGCGTCCTTTTTCACCCCGCCATTCATCTTGAGCGCACGCACTGTAGCCACCACGACCGCGACCTCCGGCTTGAGATCGCCGAAGCGAGCCTTGATGTCGAAGAACTTTTCCGCACCTAGATCGGCTCCGAAGCCGGCCTCGGTCAGGACGATCTCCCCCAATGCGAGGCCCAGCTTGGTAGCGACGAGGGAGTTGCACCCGTGCGCGATGTTGCCGAACGGGCCGCAGTGGACCAGCGCCGGGCCGCCCTCGAGCGTCTGCACCAGGTTGGGAAGGAGGGCATCCTTCAGCAGAAGGGTCATTGCCCCCGAGGCCTTGAGGTCAGCCGCCGTGACCGGCTTCCGATCCCGGGTGAGGCCTACGATGATCCGGCCGATCCGCGCCTCCAGGTCGGTGAGGTCGGTGGCGAGGGCCAGGATCGCCATGATCTCGCTCCCCGGCACGATGACGAATCGCTCTTCCCGCACCGGGCCCGCGTTGATACCGCCCAGACTGATCACCATGGAACGAAGCGCACGGTCGTTCATGTCCATCGTGCGGGGCCAGGTGATCCGGCGGGGGTCGATGCCCAAGGCGTTCCCTTGATGCAGATGATTGTCGAGCATGGCCGACAGCAGATTGTGCGCCGACGTAATAGCGTGGAAGTCACCGGTAAAGTGCAGGTTGATTTCGTCCATGGGCACGACCTGGGCATAGCCGCCCCCAGCCGCTCCGCCTTTGACCCCGAACACAGGGCCCAGGCTCGGCTCCCGGATGCACACCACCACCTTCTTGCCTAGTCGGCGGAGCGCCTGGCTCACCCCGACCGTCACCGTGCTCTTGCCCTCGCCGGCAGGAGTCGGATTGATGCCGGTGACCAGGACCAGCCTCCCTTTGGGTTTCCGCTTGGCGATGGCCTCCGCGCTCACCTTGGCCTTGTACCGTCCGTAGGGGAGAATCTCTTCGGGTTTGAGCCCCACCTCGGACGCCACGTCGGCGATAGGCCGGAGTTTGGCAGCCTGGGCGATGGCGATGTCGGACGGGACCGGCGTTACGGTAGCCATGAAAGTCTCCTACTTCAGTCCAAACACCCGAGCGGCATTCTCGCCCGTTGCCGCGATGAGCTCATCAAGCGGAATTCCCCGCACCGCTGCCACCCGCTCCGCTACCTGGCGGACAAAGCCCGGCTCGTTCCGCTTTCCCCGGTGCGGCACCGGCGCTAGATAGGGACTGTCCGTCTCAAGCAGCAGCCGATCCAAGGGTGTCTCCAGGACGGCATCGTCCAGGCGCCAATTCTTGAAGGTGACCATTCCGCTGAACGACACATAGTGGCGGAGGACCAGCCCCGCTCGCAAGAGTCCCATGCCGCTGCTGAAGGAATGGAGGATCGCGGTGACTTCAGGATGGTGGGCCAGCACCGCGGCTACTTCGTCATCCGCGTCCCGAGCGTGAATGACGGCCGGTTTTCCTGCCTCGGCGGCGAGGGCCAGCTGGGCCTCGAAGGCGCGGTGCTGCTCGGAGCGCGGGGAGTGATCATAGTGAAAGTCTAGACCGGTCTCGCCCACGGCCACCACTCGCGGGTCGCGAAGCCGCTCACGAAGCCAGGCTTCCGATTCGGAATTCCACTCCCGGGCGTCGTGCGGGTGGATCCCCGCGGTGGCCAGCAGGCGCGGCTCCGCGGCTGCCATGGCGAGCGCCGCCTCCGCACTGGAGCGGGATTCGCCGATCACCACCACCCGATCCACTCCAGCTGCCCAGGCCCGCTCCAGCACCTCGGGCCGGTCGGCGGCATAGGCCGCGTCGGCGAGGTGACAGTGGGTGTCGATTAACAAGACGGGAAGGACGGGAAAGACGGGAACGATGGGCGTAAGGGTAACGAAGGGAAGGTAGTCACGAACCTTCCCGTCCTTCCCGACTTTGCCGTCTTTCCCGTCACCCCACCGTCTGCGGCTTCCGGCTCGGTGCCGGCGGGGTGGCCTTCCGCGGTCCCAGGTGTCCCCGCGCGGCGGGACCGGGCCAGCGCTTCTCGATCGCCATGAGGACCGGTGAGGCGATGTAAATGGAGGAGAAGGTTCCGGTGAACACGCCGAAGAGCATCACCAGCGCAAACGGGCGAATCACCTCGCCGCCAAATATGGTCAGGGCGATGAGGCTGGACATGGTGGTCCCGTGGGTCAGCACGCTGCGCGGAAGGGTTTCGTTGATCGAGCGGTTGAGGATCTGCTCGAACGTGTCGTGCTTATGCCGGTGCAGGTTCTCCCGCACCCGGTCGAAGATGATGATGGTGTCGTTGAGCGAGTAGCCCACCATCGACAGCACCGCCGCCACAACGGTAAGGCTCACTTCCAGCCGGAGGAACCCGATAAACGCAATGGTCGCGAGAATGTCGTGCGCAGTAGCAATTACGGCAGCGAGGCCGAAGCGCCACTCGAACCGGTACGCGAGGTAGGCCAGCACCGCAAAGAAGGAAAGAAAGATGGCCAGGAATGCCTTCTGCCGGAGCTCTCCTCCGACCTTGGGGCCGACCGCCTCAGTCCGGAGCACCGTGTAGTTGCCGGCCCCGAGCACGTTGTCGAGCGCGTGGCGCACCGCATCAGCGGTGGCCTGGGTGTCGTTGGCGTCGCTCCCTGCCTTGGCCACCCGGGCCCGGATGACATACTCGTTGTCCGCGCCGAACTGCTGGATCTCAGCCCCGTGCAGGCCCTGGCGGTCGAGTCCGGTTCGCAACTCCCCCACGTTCACCGGCTGCTTGCTCTGGATCTGGAGCAACGTCCCCCCGGTGAACTCGATGCTGTAGTTCAGCCCTTTGACCAGCAGGAAGATGAGCCCCGGAATGAGAATGGCAGCGGTCAGTCCGTAGGCATAATGCCGGAGACGGATGAAGTCATACTTCGCGTTGGAAAAGAGTCTCAGCATATCAGATGCTCAAGGTGGACATGGCGGGCCGGCGCTGCAGCCAGATCATGAAAAAGGTTCGGGTCACGAACACGGCGGTGATCATGGAGGCGATGATACCCAGGATAAGGGTGACCGCAAATCCCTTGACCGGCCCGGTGCCGAACTGGAAGAGGAAGAGCGCCGTAAGCACGGTGCAGACGTTGGAGTCCACAATGGCATTCATGGCGTGCTTGAAGCCTTCGTCGATCGCGAGTCGCACCGTCTTGCCATGCAGTAGCTCCTCCCGGATGCGCTCGAAGATCAGCACGTTCGCGTCCACCGCGATGCCGATGGACAGCACGATCCCGGCCAGGCCAGGCAAAGTGAGGGTCGCATTCACCATCGACAAGCCGCCGAGGGTGAACAGGATGTAGAGCGCGAGCGCGACCACCGCCAGGACCCCGCTGAGCCGGTAGAAGACGAGCATGATCAGAATGACGAGTGCGGTACCCACGACGCCCGCGGTGATCCCGTGGTGAATCGAATCGCTACCGAGGGTGGCACCCACTTGCCGTTCCTCCACAATCTTGAGCGGAATCGGCAGCGCCCCCGCCTTCAGCGTGAGGGCCAGGTCCTGGGCCTCCTGCAGCGTCTTGCCGCCAAGCGTGATCTGACCGTTGCGCCCGATGCGGCTCTGAATGACCGGGGGGCGACCCTGCGCCTTGCCATCGAGCAGGATGGCCATGTAGTCGCCGACGTGCTTACCGGTTTCCTCTCCGAACTTGCGGCCGCCGGCGCGGTCCAGCTCGAAGGTGACAATCGGTCCGTTGGTGAGCGGATCCAGCTGGGCCTTGGCGTCGACCAGATTGCTGCCGGTGACAATGCTCTTTTCATCCAGGGCGTAGAGATACCGCACGGGCTGCACGCCGACGCTGGTAGGAGCGGCGCTCCAGCGCAGAGTGAGCCCACGCGGGAGCTGGCGGGCCACGGCCGGGATGCTCAACAGACTGTCGACTCGAGGATAAGCGGGCTCCGGAACTGCGTACTCGCCCGGCAGGGCGCCCGAGGCTTGAATCAAGCCGCTCAGGACGCCGCCGATCACGGCCGTGGTGTCCTTGGCGGTGCTGTCCTTCCGTCCGGCCTTGGCGGTATCACCGCCGAGCAGCTGCTGCACCGCGGACGGCTTCTCCGCCTGGTTTTCGCCCTTGACCCCCAGATTTCGCAGAGTGCGATCCATGGCGGGGAGCGATTTCTCCAGCGCTCCGGTCTTATCGGTGATCTTGAATTCGAGGAACGCGCTCCGCTGTACGATGCCCTTGGCTCGCGCGGGATCGGTGATGCCGGCGAGCTCCACCACAATCCGGCTGTCACCCACTTTCTGGACCAGTGGCTCTTCGACCCCGAACTCGTCGATTCGCTTCCGCAGCACTGTCAAGGCAAGGTCGAGATCCTTCTTGGGATCGGCGGACACCTGTTTGGACTGATCCAGCTCGAGGGCGAGATGCATGCCGCCCTGGAGATCGAGGCCACGCTTCAGCGGTACCCGGGTAACGGTGACGTCGTGCATGACCCCGTTCGGGCCCGGCTCACGGGTGGTAATGTCTCGGGGAAAGAGAAAGTACACCGAGGCAACGACCAGCAGGGCAATGATCAGCAGTCGCGAACGAATAGATGAGAACATCGTGGATCAGGCCCTCAGGCGTGGGACACGCGGCTAGGGTTGGTTGGAGCCTCGGCCAGTGCCGCCTCGGCTCGCAGACGATCATGCTGTAACTGCTTCTTCAGATGCTCCACGGATTCAAACCGTTCGATGTCTCGCAGGCGCTTGACCCATTCAATGCGCACCCACTCGCCGTAGAGGTCGCCGTCGAAGCCGAACAGATGAGCCTCCAGCACTCGGCGCCCATCCTTAAAGGTAGGCCGGGGTCCCTGGTTCATCATCCCGCCCGCGCCACCCCCGCGCCACTCAGCTCGCACCGCATAGACCCCATCGGGCGGCAGAAGCTTCCGGGGCGAGAGTTCGCTCAGGTTGATGGTGGGAACGCCCAGGAGGTGTCCTCGGCGCTCACCCTCCCCGACCCTCCCGACCACGCCATAGGGCCGGCCCAGCATGGCCCCGGCCAGTGCCAGGTCGCCGCCAGCTACGGCCCGGCGAATCCGGCTGCTGGACACGTGCTGCCCGGCGAAATCGACCGGATCGACGACGTCGACTTCGAAGCCGAGGACCGCGCCCAGGTTACGCAGGGTCTCGACGTCTCCGCTCCGTCCCCGCCCAAACCCGTGGTCATGCCCGATCACCAGCTCGCGCACGGCGCAACGTTCCAGCAGCACCTCTCGCACGAAGCCTTCCGGCGTAAGACCGGCGAGATGGCGGTCGAACCGGAGCAGAACCACGTAATCGAGCGGGGAGAGGGCCAAAATTTCCAGCCGCTCGGGACCGGTGGTGAGGAGCGGCGGCGCCGCCTCCGGGTTCACCACCTCGAGCGGGTGGGGATCGAAGGTCACCAGAACGCTCGCTCGCCCCGCGGCTCGCGCCCTGCGATCGATCTCGCGCAGCACCGCCTGGTGGCCGAGGTGTACGCCGTCGAACGAGCCGACCGTGACAGTGGTGCCGTTCGGCAGCGGGGGCAGCGGCGCCGCGGGGCCGCGGGGCAGTGAGGTCACCCCGGCTCCAGCGTTTCAAGCACAACTGAAGGGCGGAGCCATTCGCCGTCAGACCGGGCTACGCCAATGAGCTCACCGTCAGCCAACAGAGCCACGTCTACCCCGCTACCCCGCTGCCCCACCGCCCTGCCATCTACGACCGCCCGCCCATGGATGACATCTCTGCGCCCTGCGTCGTCGAGATCGACCCCCGGCATGTCTCGCAAAACCCTTATCGCCGGCAGCACGGCCGACGGGGTCACCTGCTCGAGGGGGACCGCGTCGTCGACCAGGAGCGAGCCGATCGCCTCCCGGTGCAGGCTGGTGAGGTGGGCCCCGACCCCGAGCCGGTCTCCCAGATCCCGGGCCATGGCCCGGATGTAAGTCCCGGCACTGACCGCGGTCCGGAAGGTGAGATCAGGCGGCGCATAATCCACCAACTCGATCCAGTGGACGGTCACCCGGACGTCGGCCAGCTCCACCGGCTCGCCCCGTCGGGCCTTGCGATAGCTTCTCTCGCCCGCCACCCGCTTCGCCGAGTACTGCGGCGGCTGTTGTAACTGAGCGCCCAGAAATCCGGTCAACGTTTCCCGCACCGTTGGCTCATCCGGCATGACTGCAGCCGTGTCCACCACAACTCCGGTGAGGTCGTCCGTAGTGGTGCGGATGCCGAGCCGGGCGGTGGCCAGATAGGTCTTGGACTTCGCCTCGACAAACCGCGCCAGCCGGGTCGCTCTTCCAATCAAGACCACCAGCAGCCCAGTGGCGAAGGGGTCGAGGGTGCCGGTGTGCCCGGCGGCACGGACCCCCACTCGGCGCCGAACCTGCTGAACCACGTCGTGCGAGGTGACCCCGGCCGGCTTGTTTATCAGCACAGCGCCGATCAGTCCTGATCCTCCCGCCGAATGGTGTTGAGGAGCTCGTTGATCCGGGCAGCGTGCTCCAGTCCCCGGTCGAGCTCGAAATGCAGCTCGGGCACCGAGCGGGTGGTCAGGGTGCGGGCGGCACGGGAGCGGAGAAAGCCGGCTGCGCTCTGGAGGCCCTCGAGTGCCCGGGTCTTGTCGCTGTCCTCGCCGGGGACACTGACCATGACCCGTGCGTGCGACAGATCGTTGGTCACCAGGACCGCGGTCACCGTGACGAAGCCAACTCTAGGGTCGCGGACCTGGCGGGCCAGCGCGTCGGTGATGACCTGTCTGAGGGTCTCACCCACCTGTTCTGGACGGCGCGACGAGCCTTTCACCGGAACACCGTCGCGGTATCCATGATGCGCACCCCGGCGGCTTCCTCCACCAGGCGGTCGGCGGCACGGAGAATCTCCTCGACGACTCCACGATCGCTGCCCACCGCGGCACAGACGACCTCGGCGCGCTGCCACAAGTCCTGATGGCCGGTTTCCGCCACCGACACGTTGAGCGTCCGGCGCAGCCCCGACGTCAACGGCTTGAGCACGCTGCGCTTCTCCTTCAGGGAAAGACAGCCCGGGAGGTGGAGATCCCAGGTGGTAATGGCGAGATGCATGGCTGTGGCGGTTGAGCCTCTAGCTCCTGGCTCCCAGCTCCCGACTCTCCCCCGCGGCCGGAGCCAGCGTCCGCTTGATCTCTTCCATCCGGAACGACTCGATCCGGTCACCCACCTTCAGGTCGTTGAAGTTCTCGATGCCGATGCCGCACTCGAGTCCTTCCCGTACCTCGCGCACATCGTCCTTGAACCGCTTGAGGCTGGAAAGCGACCCGGTGTAGACCGGAGAGCCATCCCGAATGATCCGCGCCTTGGCGGTCCGCTGGATGGTGCCGCTCCGCACCGTGCATCCGGCGATGGTGCCGACCTTGCTCACCTTGAAGAGCTGCAGCACCTCGGCCTCGCCGAGGACCGTCTCCCGCTCCTCCGGTTTCAGCAGGCCTTCCAGCGCATTGCGCACGTCTTCCACCGCTTCATAGATGATCCGGTAGGTACGCACATCCACCTGCTCCCGCTCCGCCGCCGACCGGGCGTTGGAATCGGGTCGCACGTGGAAGCCAAGCACGATGGCGCCGGAGGCTTTCGCCAGCAGGATGTCGCTCTCAGTGATGGCGCCGACGCCGCGGTGCACCACATCCACCCGCACCTCGCTGGTGGTCAGCTGCGCCAGTGCGTCGGCCAGGGCTTCCGCCGGACCACCCTGGTCGGCCTTGATGATGATGCGGAGCATCGAGACCTCGCCCTCCTTGAGGGCGCGGCTGAAGTCTTCCAGCGACGTGCCCTTGGCGCTGCGGCGGTTCTGCGCCTCGCGCTCGAGCCGCTGCCGCTTCTGGGCAATGTCCCGCGCCTCCACAGCGTCGGTTACCACGGCAAAGACATCGCCCGCGGCGGGAACGCCCTCGAAGCCGAGGATCTGGACTGGCGTCGAGGGACCCGCGGTCTTCACCGTCTTGCCCCGCTCGTCATACAGTGCCCGAACCCGTCCCGAGAACTTGCCGCAAATGAAATTGTCCCCACCGGTCAGGGTGCCGCGCTGCACCAGAATCGTAGCCAGCGGACCCTTGCCTGGATCGAGGGTCGCCTCAAGCACGGTCCCGTGACCTTTCCCGCTCGGATTTGCCTTGAGGTCGAGAATCTCGGCCTGGAGCAGGATCTGCTCCAACAGCTTCTCGATCCCGGTGCCCTTCTTGGCCGAGATTTCGGCGGACAGCGTGGTACCCCCGAATTCCTCCAGCACGACGTTGTGCTGCAAGAGATCCTGCTTGACCTTGGGCACGTTCGCGGTGGGCAGGTCGATCTTGTTGATGGCCACGATCATCGGCACGCCGGCGTTGCGGGCGTGGCTGATGGCCTCGACCGTCTGGGGCATGACCTGGTCGTCCGCCGCCACGACTAGGACGACGATATCGGTGACCTGCGCCCCGCGGGCCCGCATGGCGGTAAAGGCCTGGTGACCTGGAGTGTCGAGGAAGGTGATTTCCTTGTCCCCGGGCAGCTCCACGTGATACGCGCCGATGTGCTGGGTGATGCCACCGGCTTCGCCGGCGACGATGTTGGCCTTCCGGATGTAGTCCAGTAGCGAAGTCTTGCCGTGGTCCACGTGACCCATGATGGTGACGACCGGCGGACGAGAGACCAGCTGCTCCGGGCTGTCGGTGGTCTGATCGACCTCAGCTTCCGCCGCGTACTCGTCTTCCTTGACCGCCTGGAAGCCGAAGGCGGACGCGATCAGTTCGATCTGATCGAAGTCGAGGCGCTGATTCACCGTGACCATCAGGCCCAGCTCCTTGAAGGCAAACTGGACGATCTGGGTGGCCGGAACTTTCATGGCGGTAGCGAGCTCGGAGACCGATACGAATTCGTTGACCCGGATCAGGGTCTTTTCCCGCTCCCGCTCCTCAGCCGCACGGCCGGCCTGGACCTCACGGAATGATGGCTCGTCGGTTCGGCGACCCTTGCGTCCTGCCGGACCCTTCATGCCCTGGAGAGTCCGGAGGATGTTGGCGTGCACCGCCTCCTGGTCCACTGACGAACGCTTGCCCTTCTTGCCCTTCTTCCGGCCGCCTCCCTTCTCCGCATCGGGGCCGAAGGTGCGGACCGGCGCCTGGCGGTCGCCACCGGGGCGGCCCGGCGCGCCGGGACGGGAGGGACTGCTCGGGCGCGCCGGCGCGGCTGGGGCGCTGCTGCTGAATACCGGCTTGGGACCACGGCTCGGAGGTGGCGCCGGCCGCTGCACCCGGGGCGGGATAAACGGTGCCCGATTGGGCAGTGGTGCCGCCGGGGTGGGACGGAAGAGAGCAGGCTCGGGGGCGCCCCCATTCACTGGCTCTTCCTCGGTGGCGACTTCGCCCTCCACGGACTCCGGCGGAGCGGGCGGTAGATCCTTGAACAGTGCCCGGGCGCGCTCTTCCAGTGACTGCGCTGGCGCGGCCTCCTCCACCTCGTGGATGACGGGGCGCTCCAGCTCGAGCGCGGCCAGCTCGGCGGCCTTCTCCGCCTGGACCTGGGCCTCGACCTGGGCGACCTCTGCGGCGGTGCGGCGCCGCTTGGCCGGCTTGGCCTCGACCGCAACCGGGGCGGGCTCCGCCTTGGCGGCCTTGCGCCGGCCCTTCTTGGCCGTGGGCTCTTCGGCGCTGCGGCGCTTCTCCCGCTCCCAGCGTACCCGTACCGCCGACACCTGGTCGCTCTCCAGGGCCGAGAGATGGCTGCGCACGAAGATGTTCATGTCCT
This sequence comes from Gemmatimonadales bacterium, assembly GCA_035997125.1. Taxonomy (GTDB): domain Bacteria; phylum Gemmatimonadota; class Gemmatimonadetes; order Gemmatimonadales; family GWC2-71-9; genus CAVVWJ01. The sequence continues at coordinate 19,486 of DASYIX010000025.1, read as the reverse complement.
TGAGCATGTTGAGGAGCTGCTCAGGAGCGACGCCGAACTCCGCTGCCAGATCGTGGACTCTTGTTTTAACCACTCATTCCTCCGTTACGAGCGTGCGGTTGCCAGCTGCACCATGCCGCCGGCCAACGCGCGGTCCCGCACGCCTACCGCCATGACAGGCGGCTTTCCCAGTTGCGCGCCGATCGCTGCGGCGCACGGCCCCGGCAGCAACGGCACCCCTTTGGCGCTCGCCAGCCGGACCACTTTTTCTACGGCGCGCGGACTGGCGTCTTCCGCCAGGACCACGCACCAGCACTTCCCTGCTTGCAACTCCTTGCGCACCGCATCGACCCCGACCACGACCCGACGGCCGCGATATCCCAGTCCCATCAGGCCCAGCAGGCCGCTCATGCCTTGGGCCGCGACTCCTCGCCACCATCCTCATCCGTAAGCTCGGAGAGAAAGGCCATGAGCTGGTCCGCGGTCTCCGGGGTCATGCCTGGGATCTTGGCGATATCCTCGCGCTCCAGATCGAGGATGTCGTTGAGCATCTTGTATCCCGCGCTCTCCAGGATGCCGGTCAGGTCGGGTGAAAGACCCTTGAGCTCGCTGAGAGGCACCTTACCCGCCATCTCCTCCTCGGGAGGCAGCGGCGCGAAGAGCGGGCCTTCACCACCACGCTCCAGCCACTCGCGGCTGGAGTAGAGGTCGATCTTCCACCCGGTGAGCTCCGAGGCAAGCCGGACGTTCTGGCCGTTGCGGCCAATGGCCAGCGAGAGCTGATCCTCGTCCACCACCGCCTGGATAGTCTTGGCCTCGGGATCGGAAAAGACCTTGGCCACTCGGGCGGGAGCCAGCGCCAGGCGGGCGAACCGCTCCGGATCGGGCGACCAGGGCACGATATCGATCCGCTCGCCGCCCAACTCGTTGACCACGGCCTGCACCCGGGATCCCTTGAGGCCGACGCAGGCTCCGACCGGGTCGATCGCGTCGTCGCGCGAGATCACCGCCACTTTGGTGCGGCTCCCAACCTCGCGAGCGATGGCGCGGATCTCGACCACCTGCTGCTGAATCTCGGGCACTTCGAGCTTGAAGAGCGCTTTCACGAAGAGCGGGTCGCCCCGGGAGAGGATCAGGCGCGGACCCTTCGGGGTCTCCTCCAGCCGCTTGAGCACGGCCCGGATGGTATCGCCCTGATGAAAGTGCTCCCGGTGATTCTGTTCCCGATAGGGGACGATGGCTTCCGCCTCGCGGAACTTGTTCAGCATGATGACCAGCTTGCCCCGCTCGATCTGCTGGACTTCGCCCGACAGCAGCTCCCCAACCTTGGACGCGAACTCCTCCCGAATCCGGGCCCGCTCGCCCTCACGAACCCGCTGGATGATGCGCTGCTTGGCGGCCTGCACGGCGAGACGGCCGAATTCCACGAAGGGGACCTCTTCCTCCAGCATGTCGCCGATCGCGAAGTCGGGGTCCTCGTACTGGGCCTCCTCCAACGTGATCTGCCAACTGGCGTCCTCGACCGTTTCGACGACCTGCCGGAGGCGCACCACCTTGATGGTGCCCTGCAGCTCATCGACGCTCAGCTCGAACCGCACGTTGGGGCCGAACTTCCGCACCAGTGCGGCGTGAATGCCGTCGCGCAAGAGCTCCAGCAGATCGGAGCGCTCCAGTTGTTTTGCCGTCGTCAGCTCGCGGAACGCGGCCAACATCTCTGTCGAGCCTGCCATCCTGTTTTCCCCCTACCGCCGTTTACCGAACACCTCCACCTCCGCCACCAACGTCGCTTCCCGTATCGTTGCAAAGGCGAGCGTCAGCTCCGTGCCGTCGTCTCGCCGGACAATCACGTGCTCGTCATCGGGAACCGCAACGATCCGGACTCGATTGCGTCCCCGAAGGGACTCCGCCCGCACCCGCGCCTCGCGTCCGACGAACCGCCGCCAATGCTCCGGCCACCGGAGCGGCCGCTCGAACCCGGGCGACGAGACCTCCAACACGTACCGCGGCCCGACCATAGCCCTGGTTTCCAAGAAACGTTCGAGGGACCGGCTGATGACCGCACAGTCGTCGGCCGTCACTCCCTGGCCAGGTCGGCTGTCCGGGCGGTCCACCCGCACCTGCAGGATGGGGCGCTGTAGCGTGCCGGTTCGCCGGAGATCCACCAGCTCGAACCCGAGTCCGGCAATGTGATCGCGAATCGGAGCAAGCAGCGCGTCGGCAGACATCGGCGGAGAAGAAAAAAAATGTGGGGGAACTCCCCCACATCGGCAGTCGGCCCGTACCAGCGCCTCCCGGGACAGCCGCTAAATATTATGCTGGAAGCGGGTTGGAAGCAAGCATCCCGATGTACGCCACCATTCGTCCATCGGCGCCCCGAGACCCACGATGACTGTAAAACGCGGAACGGTCATGGGCCGAACACCACGGCGAGCGGGTCACCTGGGTGACACCCAGGGTGGTTGCCTGCTCAGCCAATCGCTCTCGGAGATCGACATGCCAGGGTCCGGGACCAACGGCTGGCAGTCCGCAGCCCGCCATCACCTCAGAACCTACCTCATAACACTCACCGCAGATGCCTACACCGCAATGCATTACGATGTCACCCAATGAGCCGACGGCGGACCGGAGCCGGTCGACTCCCCGCCCCAAAATGTGACCGGCGGTCCCCCGCCAGCCGGCATGGAGCAATGCGATTCCCCGGCCAGGGGCCATCAGATACACCGGCACGCAGTCAGCGATCGTCACTGTCAGGAGGATCCCCGGCCGGGTGGCGATCCACCCATCGATCCCCTCCATCTGGATCCATCCGCGGCCGTCGTCGAGCCTCATGACCTCGACGCCATGGACCTGATTCCCCAGGGCCACGGCCTGGAACTCGGACAACTCGCGACGAAACGCGAGCCAGCGGCTCATCACCTCACCCACGGGCTGGCTACTCCACAGACCCAGATCGAATCCGGGTCCGTCGCCCCGGCCGGTGATGCCAGCAACGACCCCGTACCGCTCTCGCCAGCCGGGGATTTCATATCGAGGAATGTCTCCAACCACCGGTGCTTCGCGTACGCTCCCTGCTTCCCCGCTTCCCCGCTTTCCCTCCTTCCCGCCTCTATCCATCCACCCGCTCGATCTCGGCTCCGAGGGCGCGGAGCCGCTCGTCGATGCGCTCGTATCCTCGCTCGATCTGGCCCACGTTATGAATGGTGCTGGATCCCTCCGCGGCCAGCGCAGCGAGGAGCATAGCCATGCCGGCGCGGATGTCAGGCGACTCCACCGTGCCGCCCTTGAGCGGCGAGGGACCCGAGATGACCGCGCGATGAGGGTCGCAGAGGACGATGCGCGCCCCCATGCCGATCAGCTTGTCCACGAAGAAGAGCCGGGACTCGAACATCTTCTCGAAGACCAGCAGCATGCCGGAACACTGGGTGGCGGTCACGATCGTCGTTGACATGACGTCGGCCGGGAACGCAGGCCATGGACCGTCCTCCAGCTTGGGTACATGGCCGCCCAGGTCGGGACGGATCCGACGCTCCTGGCCCGGGCTCACGGTCAATCGAGTTCCCTCCACCCGAGGTCGAATCCCCAGTCGTTCGAAGCCCAGGAGGGTGCTGCGCAGGTCCTCGACCCGCACCGGCTCGATGGTGACCTCGCCGTTGGTCACGGCCGCCAGGCCGATGAAGCTTCCGATCTCGATGTGATCGGGACCGATAGTATAGGAGGTACCCACCAGGGGCCGCCCGCCCTCGATGGTGTAGATATTCGAGCCGATACCGGTGATCTCGGCACCCATGGCCACGAGTGCCCGAGCCAAGTCTTGCACGTGCGGCTCACAAGCGGCATTCCGGAGAATCGTGCGACCCTTGGCCATTACCGCAGCCATCAGCGCATTCTCGGTGCCGGTGACGCTCGGTTCGTCCAGGAAGATATCGTCGCCCTTGAGCGCCTTGGCTTCCAGCTCGTAGCGGTCGCCCACCATGACCGACGCGCCCAAGTGCTCCAGCGCGAGGAAATGGGTATCCACTCGCCGCCGGCCGATGACGTCGCCCCCGGGAGGAGGCAGGGTGACGCTGCCAAAGCGCGCGAGCAGGGGGCCGGCCAGAAGAATCGAGGCCCGGATTTTCGCGCAGAGCGCGGGGTCCAGCGGCTTAGGTTTGACGTTGCGCGTGTCGATCCTTACGGCGTTGGCGCCGGTCCACTCCGCCGTGGCGCCGAGGTCCACCAGCAGCGCCAACATGGTTTCGACGTCGCGAATGCGGGGGATATTTTCCAGATCGACTGGACCGTCGGCGAGAACGGTGGCCGCCAGGATGGGAAGCGCGGCGTTCTTGTTGCCCGCCGGGCGCACCGTTCCCTTCAACGGACGGCCGCCGTGCACGAGAAAACGAGGAGGCATGGCCAAAGCTGGCGTCACCAGGGAATCGCGTCAAGCGGAATGAGGGGGTTGCGGTGCTGCCGAGACCGCTTTGTATTAGCGAGAGGGGGGCGGACCGCCGACCCCGGACTTTGGCGCTCGAGCAGTCGGTGCAGCCTTCCGGAGGACTAGCGTATGAGATTACTCGCACTCTTGCAGGTCGGCGCGGCCCCCTCGTGGGTGGGACCGACCATGGCGATATCGCTCGCGATTATTGCCCTGTCGTTTCTCGCGATAGCGGCTGCGCTCGCTTTTGCCGCGCTCAAGCTCTCCGGCCAGGTGCGGAAGATCGCCACCATCGTCGATGGGCTCCAGGATGAGGTGGGCCGCACTCTCAAGACCGTCCGCCGGCTGACCGAACAGGCCCAGGACGTCATGGTGCTGGTGCGACATGAGGCTGGGGCGTTTGCCCAGACCGCACGCCGCCTCCGGCGGAAGACGGTGCGGGCGGTCGATCGGGTCGAGACGAAGCTCGAGGAGCTGGAAACGCTCTACGACGTGGTGCACGACGAAGTCGAGGGCGCCGCGCTCGACGCCGCCGCGGCTCTGCGTTCGCTGCGCCGGGGCAACGGCATGCTGGGCCGGGTGCGACGAATCCTGGTGCCGAGCCGCTGATGACCCTTCCCCGCCTCGCGCTCGCGCTGGTGGGCGTGGGGCTGTGTCTTCTGGTGGTTCCCCAGCAGGCCCACGCCTGGACTCCGGGAACCCATATCTATTTGGGGGAGTCGGTCCTCGCGAATTTGTCGTATCTCCCCCCCGCGGTGGCCGATCTGCTGCGAGCCTTTCCGTTCGATTTTCTCTACGGCAACATCGCCGCCGATTCGTCGATCGCCAAGCATTACGCGCCACTGGGACGACATTGCCACTACTGGCACGTGGGCCAGGAGATCCACGATCTGGCCGCCTCCGATTCCCTGCGCGCCTTCGGGCTGGGGTACCTCAGCCACCTCGCCGCCGATACCATCGCCCATAACTACTTCGTCCCTCGACAGCTCATGCTCACCAGCAGCACCGCGGCGGTGGGACACTCCTACTGGGAAACCAGGGTGGAGGCCCACCTGGGCGACGCGTACTCCAAGGTGGCGAAGGACGTGATCCTGCTCGATCACGCGTCGGCGGATGCGCATCTGGACCGCATCATCGCCCCGACCATTTTCAGTGTGCGCACCAACCGGAGGTTGTTTCGAGGCATGGTGCACCTCACCGAGACCACCAGTTGGCAGCGCGCCAGCCAGGTGGCCCGGGAGTACAGCCGGTGGCCGCTCACCGATGCTGATGTGGAGCGGCACCTGGGCCTCTCCTTTGACTTCATGATGGAGCTCCTGACCGAGTCGGTCTCGTCGGCCCGCCATCTTGACCCGTCGGGCGAGCGGCCACTCAAGACGGCCAAGGAGATGCGCCGCCGGGTGATGCGCGAGGCCGGCCGGCGCGATACCGCAGAACTGCAGGAAGCCGCCAACGAGCACTTCGGGCTCCCCGACCGGGCGCTAGTCTTCTGGAGCAGGATCTCCCAGAAGCTGCCCTGGCGCGCGGCTGAAGGCAGCGCCCCCTCCCCCAAGCTCCTCGTGAGCGGCGACCGCTGAGCTCATCCGGCAGTCCCGTTGGCCCTATGGATCCTCGAACTATCACTCGCGGTCTTTTTGTCGCCTGCCTCTCGTTCGGGGCAATCCCGCCGCACCGGGCCTGGGGCCAGGACTCCGTGCCGAAACCGGCCCTGGATTCCGTGCCCCACCCTGGCCTCAGCGTGGAACCGGCGTCCCTTACAGAAGGCACTCTCGCCTGGCTCCGGGTTCGTCCCAGCATTGGGGCCAACATCGTCACCGGTGCGGCGGCGGGCGAGCCGGTTCATTTCCAGCCCTCCGATAGCGGATTCGTTGCGCTGATCGGTGTTCCGATGGATGTGGGGGACTCACTTCCGGTCTCGGTTTTCCTTCAGCTCGGCGACCGCACTGACACGGTTCACACCTCGGTCCCGGTGCGGAAGGGTGGCTATCCCAGCGAGGTCCTGGCGGTCGCGCCGGGCTTCGTCAGGCCGGATAGCATCTCGTCCGCCCGCATTCGAGCCGAGCTTGCCCGGAGCCGAGAGGTGTCGCGCCGGTCGCAGGAGAGGCCCCAGATCTGGAGCGGGCCTTTCCAAGTGCCCCGGCCCAGTCGGATCACCAGCCCGTTCGGCACCGCGCGAGTCTATAACGGTGAGCTCCAAGGGCGGCACCTGGGGACGGACTTTGCGGGCGCCATCGGCGAACCGGTGCGGGCCGCCGGCCGCGGGGTCGTAGCGATGGTGGCGGACTTCTATCTCGCGGGGCGGGCCGTCTACATCGATCATGGGGGCGGCGTGGTGACCGCCTACTTTCACCTGAGCCGCGCCTACGTCTCGGAAGGAGATACTGTGGTTGCGGGACAACGCATCGGAGCGGTTGGCCGGAGTGGCCGGGTTACCGGACCTCATCTGCATTGGGTGGCGCGCTATGGTGCCATCTCGGTGGATCCGATGAGTCTCCTGCAATTGGAAAAAATGGCCCCGCCGATCACCTCAAAACGGAGCGAGCAGCCAGGGGGCCGGTAGGTACTCGCGTTACCGCCCGGTTTCCGCCGTCTGCCGCAGGCGCATCTGCAACACCGGCTGGACTCCTTTGGGATCCGCTTTTCCTTTGCTTCGCTTCATGATCTGGCCGACGAAAAAGGCCATCAGTTTGGTCTCGCCCCCGCGGAACCGAGCCACCTCACCTGGGTGCTCAGCCAGCACCTCATCGACCCAATCGGTGAGCGCTCGCTGATCGCTGACCTGGACCAGGCCCAGCCGCTCCGCCACGGCCCGAGGATCCTCATTGGGTGAGCGGGCCAGCTCACCATAGATGCGCTTGGCCGCCTGATGGCTCACCGTCCCTGCGCGCACCAGGTCGATCAGCCCGGCCAACCGCTCCGGGGACACCGGAAAGGCTCCGCTTTCATTATACGAGGTCCGGACGTCGGCCATGATCCAGTTGGCCGCGGTCTTGGAATCGGCGCCGGCGCGCACCACCGACTCGAAGTAGTGAGCCAGCGCCGCTTCACTGGTGATCTCCTTCGCATCGTATGCCGGCAGGCCATAGGCCGACTCCAGCCGTGACCGCTTGGCCTCGGGGAGCTCCGGCAGGGTCGCACGCTGCTCCGCAATCCAGGCGGGGGTGAGCACCAGCGGCGGCAGGTCGGGGTCCGGGAAGTAGCGGTAGTCGTGACTCTCTTCCTTGGAGCGGGTCGGCTTCACTTGCCCAGTCGCCGCATTGAACAGCAGGGTGACCTGCTCCACCTTCCGCCCAGCCTCCACCAGCCCCGTCTGCCGAACCCGCTCCGCTTCCAACGCGCGCTCCACGTTGGCAAAGGAGTTCATGTTCTTCACTTCGGTCTTGGTGCCGAGCTTCGACTGGCCGGCCGGGCGAATCGAGATGTTGGCATCCACCCGCAAGCTTCCCTGCTCCATACTGCACTCGCTCACGCCCGCGTAGACCAGAATCTGGCGCAGCGTGGTCAGATAGGCCCTCGCTTCGGCGGGCGATCTGAGGTCCGGCTCGCTCACGATCTCCGCCAGGGGAATGCCGGCGCGATTGAGATCCACGGCCGTCTTGCCCGGGATCCGGTCGTGCAACAGCTTCCCGGCGTCTTCCTCGACGTGTAGCCGGGTAACACCTACCCGAATGCGGCCCCGCTCAGGCGAATCGAAGGTGACGCTCCCGCCCGTGGCCAGGGGACGGTCGAACTGGGAGATCTGGTATCCCTTGGGCAGATCGGGATAGAAATAGTTCTTGCGCGCGAAGACGCTGGTCTCATGCACGGTACAGCCGAGCGCCAGGGCCGCCTGCGCCGCGAGCCGAACCGCTTCGGCGTTGGGCACGGGGAGCGCACCGGGCAGACCCAGACAGACGGGGCACACGTTGGTGTTCGGCGGATCGCCAAAGGTAGTGCGGTCGGCGCAGAACATCTTGGTACGGGTCCGTAGTTGTACATGGACCTCGAGCCCGATCACCGTCTCCCAGGCCATTAGCGCACCTCCGCCAGCGGATCCAGGGTTCGCTCGAGGGCCTGGGCCGCGGCCAGCAGCCGTTCCTCCCCGAAATGCGGGGCCACCAGTTGGGCCCCGACCGGTAGGCCTTCGCTCCGGCCCACCGGCAGGCTCATGGCGGGGAGCCCGGCAAGGCTCATCGAGCAGACAAACACATCGGCCAGGTACATTGCCACCGGATCTTCGGTCTTTTCTCCCGCCTTGAACGCCGGCGTCGGCGTGGTCGGGGTGAGCAGCAAGTCGATGCCGGAGTCGAATACCCGGCGGAAGTCGTCGGCGATCAGCGCTCTGACCTCCTGGGCCTTCTTGTAGTACGCGTCATAGTAACCCGCGCTCAGCACGTAGGTGCCGACTAGAATTCTGCGACGCACTTCCTCGCCGAACCCCTCGCCCCGGGTCGTGCGATACAACGATCGAATGTCTCCCTCGGCTCCGATGCGCCGCTTGCCGTAGCGGACCCCGTCATAGCGCGCCAGGTTCGCCGCGGCTTCCGCCGGCGCGATGATGTAGTAGGTCGGCACGGCGTAGGTGGAATTAGGGAGTGAGACCTGGCGGATCTTTCCACCGAGTTCCTCGATCTGCTGAGTCGTGCGGCGGAGCGCCGCCGCCACGCCGCGCTCGAGGTCAGCCGGGAAATACTCCTTAGGAAGACCGATGGTCAGACCGCGGAGGTCGGGCAGCGCCTTCGGAACCCGCATCGGAGCCCGGTCCACGGTCGTCGCGTCGAGCGGGTCGGGTCCACTGATGGTGCTCAGAACCCGAGCGGCGTCCTCCACCGTGCGGCCGAACACCGACACACAATCGAGGGAGGAGCCGAAGGCAACCAGACCGTAGCGGCTCACCCGTCCATAGCTCGGTTTCACCCCCACCACCCCACAGAAGCTTGCCGGCTGGCGTACCGAGCCACCGGTCTCGGATCCCAGCGCCGCCGGGACCACTCCCGCCGCCACCAGCGCCGCTGAACCGCCGGAGGATCCACCCGGTACCCGGGTCGGGTCTAGGGGATGTTTTACCCGGCCGAAGGCAGAGTGCTCGGTGGACGAGCCCATGGCAAACTCGTCGAGGTTGGTCTTGGCCGCGATCATGGCGCCGGCCGCGCGGAGCCGCGACACAACGGTCGCGTTGTAAGGCGATACGTAGCCTTCCAGGATCCGCGATGCGCAGGTCGTCGGCTGCTCCACGGTGACAATGTTGTCTTTCAGCGCCACTGGCATGCCTGCGAGTGGCCCCGGCGAAGTCATCGCATCGACCCGTGCCCCTTCAGCATCGAGCAGCTCCTGGGACCAATGCAAGACCGCGTTGAGCGGTGCGGTCTGGGTCAGGCGTGCCCCGGTCTCGCGTGCTGTTGCTGCCCCGCTTACCCGCTTTCCCGCTGTCCCCGCCGTCACTGATCCTCCATGGCGCCATGGCGGGGCACCAGGAAGAAGCCGTCGGCGAACTCGGGTGCCATCGCAGCCGATGGGCGGGCGAGGGGCATCGCCCCCTCGACATCTTCGCGCAGCGCGACCGACCGCGGACCGGCGAGGAACGGCTCGACAGCGCCAGCGGACGGCACCTGATTTAGCTGGGCCACGTAGTCCACAATCCGATTCATCTGCTCCACCAGCCGGCGGAACTCGCTCTCTTTTACCGCCAGCTCGGCGAGCTTGGCCACATGGAGCACCTCGTCCAGCCCGATGGTCATGCGCTCTCCCATTCTCGTTCCAAACCGGCGTAGGCCACCAGCAGCTGCTTGACCCCCACCTCCTCGTCATCGAACGCCACCGAGACCTTGAGATCCCGCCCGGTGCCGGTGAGGCCCCTGATGGTTCCACTGCCGAATCGCCGGTGGCGGACTCGCTCACCTTTGACGTACCGGGGACTATCCTGCGAGGGCTCGTCCTCGGGCGGCCGGGCGGACGGGCGGACGGATGCATCGCTTCCGGAGCCGAATCCACCCCATACTGAGCCAGCCGAGCTTCTGTCCGCCCGTCCGCCCGTCCGCCCGCTCGCCCCCCAGTCCGGTGCCCACAACGACGTCGTCCGCCGCTCTTCCACTATTCCGGGTGGAATGGACCGCAGAAATCGCGAGGCGATGCCCGGCCGCAGCTCGCCGCCCCGGCGCCGAGCACGGGCCCAGGTAAGGTAGAGCTTGTCTTTGGCCCGGGTGAGCCCCACGTAGCACAGCCGGCGCTCCTCTTCCAGGCCGGACGGCTGTTCCTCTGCGCGAGCCAGCGGGAAGAGCCCATGCTCCAGTCCAGACATCACGACAACCGGCCACTCCAACCCCTTGGCGGTGTGCAGCGTCATCAGCGTGACGCCCTGCTCTTCGCCGATTACGGTATCGGCCGAGGAAAGCAGCGCGGCTTCCGCGAGGAACCGCTCCAGGGATGTGCCGGTATCGTCCTCCGCCGGGATAACCTCCTCCGACCAGTTGGCTGCGCTCGCCACCAGCTCGCGCACGTTCTCCCACCGGTCGGCACCCTCGGGGCCCTCGGCATGGAGGACGGCCTCGTAGTCGATGGCCCGGATGATGTGTTCCAGCAGGTCGGCCGGTGGCAAATTCTGCAGCTTTGCCGCTCCGTCGATCAGAGCGGCGAATGCTCGAAAGGCTTCCCGCACGTTGGGACGAAGGTCTGGAATCCGGTCGGCAATACGAGCGGTCTCGAGCAGCGGCTTGCCCCACTGGGATGCCGTCTGGCCGAGGAGGGCCAGACTGGTCTCGCCCAGTCCCCGCCGCGGAACACCTACTGCCCGAAGGAAGGCCTCATCATCGGACGGATTGGCGACCAGCCGGAGATACGCCAACAGGTCCTTTACTTCGCGCCGCTCGTAGAAGCTGATCGCCCCGATGAGGCGATACGGCACCCCGGCACGGCGGAAGGCCTCTTCCATCGCTCGCGACTGCGCGTTGGTGCGGTAGAGCACGGCCATCTCGCTGTACGCCCAGTCCGCAGCCGCGCTGCGTTTCTGCAACTCGCGCACAATCCACTCGGCCTCGTCCCGTTCGTCCGCGGCTGCCACCAGAGTCACCGTTTCGCCGCCCCGGCGTCGGGTGGTGAGAGTCTTCCCGATCCGGCCGCTGTTCTCGGCAATGACGCCGTTGGCCGCGTCGAGCACTATCTGAGTCGAGCGATAATTCTCCTCCAGCCGCACCAGTTTGGCACCGGGAAAATCCTTCAGGAAGTCCTGCATGTTGCGGACATCGGCTCCGCGCCACCCGTAGATCGACTGGTCGTCATCGCCGACGGCGCAGACGTTGCCATGGGCGCCCAGCAGTCGCACCAACTGGTATTGCGCCCGGTTGGTGTCCTGGAACTCGTCCACCAGGATAAAACGGAAGCGGCTCTGGTACCCTCGGAGCCGGTCGGGGTGCTCCCGGAACAGCGTTAGCGGGTGCAGGAGCAGATCGTCGAAATCCATCGCATTGGCCGCTTTGAGCGCCGGCCCCAAGGCTCCATACACCTCCGCGGCCACCTGCACCAGCCGGTCGAATGCGCCCGAGGCCAGCTCGGAGGGCGGCACCATCCGATTCTTGGCCGCTGATATCAACGACTGGATCGCCCGGGGCGGGAACAGCTTGGTCGAGTGACCCTGGCGCTCCATCAGGCGGCGGATGAGAGCGACTTGGTCGTCCTGATCGTAGATGGTGAACTGGCGAGTGAATCCCAGCAGCTCGGCTTCCCGCCGGAGCAGCCGGGCCGACAGGGAGTGGAAGGTGCCGATCCAGAGGCCCGATGGATCGCGACTCAGCAGTTGGCCGATCCGGTGCTTCATCTCGCCGGCGGCCTTGTTGGTGAAGGTCACCGCGAAGATCTGCTGCGGCGGCACGCCATGCTGATCGATCAGCGCGGCGATCCGCATAGTGAGCACCCGGGTCTTGCCGGAGCCGGCCCCAGCCAACACTAGGAGCGGCCCATGGACGTGCTCGACGGCCTCACGCTGGGCCGGATTGAGCCCATGCTCCAGGGTACGGTCGGACGCTTCGATCATGTTTCCCGCCCGGCCAGCGGCACCCGGATCAGGAAACAGGTTCCACGTTCAGTTGGCTCCAGCATCAACGCACCCTCGTGAGCGTCTTCGACCACCCGGCGGGAGAGAGCCAGGCCGATCCCCCAGCCACCCCGCTTGGTGGTGATGCCGGGCTCGAACAGCGTACGCCGAAGCTCTTTTGCGATCCCCGGCCCATCATCGACAACCCGGATAGTGCCCATATCATCATCAGCGCCGACCCGCAGAATAATCGTGCCAGGACGCCCTTGCAGCGCGTCGATGGCGTTCTTCACCAGGGACTCGAGCGCCCATTCCAACAAGACGGGATCGCCCAGCACCGTGGGTCCCGCTCCGGGCGCTTCGACCCGGAGATCGATCATGTTGGTATGGCGCGGAAGGCGGGGTCGGAAGTACCCGGCGACGCGATCCGCCAGCGCTCCCAGACCGATTGGCTCTCGCTTGGCCGGATTGCCGATCCGCTCGAATCTCTGAGCCACCCGATCCAACCGTTCGGCATCGGCGGAGAGGTGATCGGCCAGTCCTGGCGGCGGCGTGGCCCGGGAGCGAACTCGTTCGATCCAACCCTGCAGGCTGGTGAGTGGCGTGCCCATCTGATGAGCCGCTTCGCGCGCCATCGCCACCCAGAGACGATCTCGCTGGGCCGCCATCGCGCTGCGATACGCAAAGATGGCCACCGCCACCATGACCGCGATCGTGAGCCCCTGGAGCACCGCCAGTGCAATCAGGTTCCGCTGGGCCGGGAGCGGCCCATAGTGCACGGTGCCGACGGCAGCGTCGCTGATCGGCGGGTTTTGCCGGTCGAGGCGGGCGGCATACAGCTTCACCTGGGGGTCGTCCAGCGGCGCCTCGAACGGCAGGTTGGCGGCTGCTGTCACCCTCCCGGTCCGATCGGTCACCACCAGCGGAATTCCCAGCGATCGAACTTGCTCGCCTAGGCGCAGCAGCGCCTCTGCTTCCGCTCCGGCGCGGGGATCGTTGAGGCCACCAAATACCCCGGAGTAGAGCCGGCTGGTGGCGGTGGCGTCAGCCTGAAAGTGCCAGAAGATGAGGAGTCCGGTGCCGATGCTCAGGCCGGCAAGCAGGGCCACCAGCGCCACGACCATGCCGGGCGCAAGGCGCTGGAGCCGCTCACTACCCACGCGGGGTCAAGCGCTCGACGCCGAGATACGGCACCAGCACCTCCGGCACTCGTACCGACCCGTCGGGCGCCTGGTTGTTCTCCAGCAGCGCGATGATGGTGCGGGGGAACGCAACGCCGGACGCGTTGAGTGTATGGACGAACTCGGGCTTGGCCTTCGGCGCCGGCCGATAGCGGATGTTGGCGCGGCGGGCCTGGAAATCGGTAAAGGTGCTCGAGCTCGAGACCTCCAGCCAGGTTCCAACGCCGGCGGCCCAGACTTCGAGATCGTACGTTCGCGCGCTGGCGAAGCCGGTGTCTCCAGCGGCAAGCTCCACCACCCGATAGGGCAGCCCCAGGCGCTGCAACACCGTCTCCGCGTGCCCCGTGATCAGCTCGTGCTCGGCCGGCGACTGCTCCGGGCGGACGATGCGGACCAATTCCACTTTATCGAACTGATGGACCCGGATCAGACCCCGGGTATCCTTTCCGTGGGAGAAAGCCTCCCGCCGGAAGCAGGGGGTATACGCGACGTAGCTGGCCGGCAACGCCTTTGCCTCGAGAATGTCGTCTCGATGGATATTGGTGACCGGCACCTCGGCAGTGGGGATCAGAAAAAGATCGTCCGCCGGGGATGCGTACACCTCTTCGGCAAACCGGGGAAGCTGGCCGGTTCCAGTGAGGGTGGCGCGATTCACCAGGTACGGAGGAGAGACCTCCAGGTAACCGTGCTCTCTGGTGTGCAGATCGAGCATGAAATTGGCGAGGGCGCGACCGAGTCGTGCGCCCATGCCGGTGAACAGCGGGAATCCCGAGCCGGTGATCTTTACTCCAGCCGGCAAATCGAACAGTCCCAGCGATGCTCCCAAATCCCAGTGAGGTTTGGGCGGAAATTCGAATTCCGTCGGCGTCCCCCAGGCGCGCACCACCCGATTGGCGGAGGCGTCACCTTCGGGCACCTGGTCCATGGGGAAATTAGGGACCGAGAGGGCCCGCTCATCGAGCGCAGCCTCGATGTCCCGGAGCTCCAGGTCCAGCACCCGCACCTCCTCGCCCGATGCCTTCAGCCGGTCCATCAGGTCGTCGGCCGATTCCTTCGCCCGCTTGCGCCGGGCGACCTCATCGCTGGCCGCGTTCCGCTCGGCTTTCAGGCCCTCCACCCGGACCAGAAGGTCGCGACGCCGGCGGTCGAGCTCCAGCATGGCGTCGAGCGTGACGCCGAGAGACGGGTCCCCCCGCCGCATGAGGCTGGCGCGACTGGCTACTGGATCCTGGCGGAGTCGCTTGACGTCAATCACGCTCAGCGTTTGGGCAGACCGGGCTCGAGGCCCTTGAAGCCGCAGTTATCGTCGGTGAGCACGCGAAAGGCCACCGTTCTCGCTAGGTCGTCGAAAGACACCACCTCGATCTTGGCGTACTTGGGCACCCCGATTTGACAGGTGACGCGGCTGCGCACGACATAGCGTGAACCGACCACAAGGGGAATCGCCCGATCGGTGAGGTACCCGTTGCTGGGCGCAACCTGGATGGCCTCGAAGGTCTGGTCGCTCGTCAGAAAGCCGGGATTCACCGTAGCGGTGGGGTCGATGCCCAATGCCGCCCTGGGCAGGAAGACGCGACTGCCATCGGCTTGGACATTGTAGGCGAAATCGAAGTCGACCGAGAGGTCGGTTCGAACTCGCCGGCTCCCCTCCAGCGAGTATCCGCTAGGGGTTGAAACAGGAGTACCGACCAGCGCATAGAGCGTGTCGGTGCGCTCCGCGTTGGTCAACGTGGCGTCGGGCAGGCCGGTCGAACCGTTGCAGGCCGCGGCCGTGAACAACAGAGCGACGAAGACAAGTGGTCTCATGAGTCGGAAGGTTAAGCCTTACGCAGAGAGGAATCAATATTTTTCTTGACTTCACCAAGGGCCACTCATACGTTGCCCGAATCTATTACTTCCGCAACGGAGCCCGGTGATGGCGGTCTTGAGCGAGGTGGTGCGCGAGCTGGCCGCACGAGACGGCGTCGAGGCAGTGCTCGTCATCAGCGCAGACGGACTTCCGATCGAGCACGTTTCCCGCGGCTCAGCCGACTCGGAATCCATCGCCGCCCTGACCGCGACGCTGGTGCAGTACGCCACCCGCCTGGGTCTCGGGGCCGCGCGGGGCGCGCTGCAGACCGCCGTCCTGGAGTATGACCGCGGCCTCATGATCGTCGCTCAACTCGGGGCCGGCGACTCCCTGGCCATCCTCGCCATGCCGGAATCGAACCTCGGGGAGCTGCTGTACGATCTCCGCCAGCACCGGCCGGCGTTGACAGCGTTGCTGTAAAGCGGGGCAGCGGGGCGGCGGGGCAGTAACAGCGGGCAGCGAGACGTAGGTAGGCCAGAGCTACAACACTGCTTGTCCCACTATACATTTCCAGCACTCATCCATTTCACATGCTCAATCACTCGGAGTGTTCTCCCATCATCATGTTTGTGGCCGCCCCGCTGCCCCACTGTCCCACTGGCCCGCCTCTATGAGATGGGCCGTCATTCTGGCTGGAGGTTCCGGTACTCGCTTCTGGCCGCTCAGCACCCCCGAGAACCCGAAGCAGTTACTGCCACTCACCGGGTCCAGCTCCACGGCTGAAGAGTCCATCGAGCGACTCTCCGGGCTGGTCCCCCGGGAGCGCATTCTCGTGGTGACCGGCGCGGCGCTCGCTCCCCGGCTACAGAAGGTACTCCAGCTTTCCGCCGAGAACATCCTGGTCGAGCCCCGCGCCGCCTCGACCGCGCCGGCGCTCATCTGGGCCACCACCGAAGCGCAGCGCCGTGACCCCCAGGCCGAGGTGCTATCGCTGCATGCCGATTGGGCGGTCGGCGACGCCGCGGCGTTCCGCCGAACCGCCGACGCGGCACTCACCACCGCTCGCCAGCACCAGCGTCTCGTCACGGTCGGGGTCGTTCCGTCGCGTCCCGAGACCGGCTACGGCTACATCGTCCCCGGTCCTCCATTGAGCGACGGCGCCCGCATGGTTGCTCGCTTCTCCGAGAAGCCCGACGCCGCCACGGCGCTGGATTTGATGGCTGCGGGTGCCTTGTGGAACAGCGGCCTATTCGCCTGGAGCGCGGAGCGCCTGCTGGCCGAAGTGCAGGCGCACACGCCGGAGGTAGCTCCCCATCTCCCGGCGCTCCGGGCGGGAGACATCGAGGGCTTCTTCCGCAACGTGACCCCGATCTCGATCGACGTGGGCGTGCTGGAGCGGAGCGCATCCGTGGCGGTGGTGAGTGGCTCGTTCGCCTGGGACGACGTGGGGACCTGGGAGGCGTTGACCCGGGTGCGGGCCAAGGATCCCCACGGAAATGTCGTGGTGGGCAACGCCTTCGCACACGAATCCGGCGACTGCATCGTGTGGGCGGAGCGGGACACGGTGGTGCTGAGCGGCGTGCAGGACCTCATCGTGGTGCAGGCCAACGGGCGAATCCTAGTGATGCCGAGCGAGCGGGCGGCCTCGATGAAACAACTGCTCGACGCCTTGCCGCCCGACATCCGCGACGTGCGCTCGTGACCGCACTGTACCTCCTGGAGCCCGACTCGCCCGGGGCGGCCTGGGCTCCCTTTGCGGGCATCCGGCCCCTGGCGGAGCTCCGCGCCGGGATCTGGCGGGTGCGGGAGCGGTGGGAGGCGGCGATAGGCAACGATGCATCTGCCATCCTGGGCGTTCACGCGGCCGGTTTCAGGGAGGGCGACGAGCCACCCATTCAACCCCCCACATTCATCCAGGGGCCAGCGGTGGTGGCGGCAGCGTGGTTTGCCCCCACCGGCGTTCCCATCAGCCCCGCTCCTGGCACTCGCCGGCTGACTCATGGTGCCCAGACGGTGGGGTGGATGGTGTCGGCAGGCGAGCGCTGGGAGGGTCCTCACGAGCGAGGTCCCGGTGTCGCGGTCGATGGCGTCTTCCTGCATGGCACCTACGATCTGCTGACCGCGCTGGAGCAGTTGCTCCCGGCGGATTGCGCCGATTTTCTGGCCGCTCCGAGTGAAGGCGTGCCCGAGGGCAGCATCGTGCTGGGCGACCCCAGCCAGGTGATCTGCCTGGGAGCCACCGTCGAGCCCGGAGTCGTGTTTGACCTGCGCCATGGTGCGGTGGTGGTGGACCAGGGAGCGGAGATCAGGAGCGGCACTCGGCTGGAAGGACCCATGTATGTCGGGCCCGGCACCCGGGTGTTGGGTGGATTTCTCAGGGCTTCCGTGTTCGGGCCAGAATGCCGAGTGCGGGGCGAGGTTTCTTCCAGCGTCTTTCTGGGCTACGCCAACAAGAGTCACGACGGATTCGTGGGTAACAGCATCCTGGGGCACTGGGTCAATCTGGGTGCGGGTACGACAACATCCAACCTCAAGAACACGTACGGTCCCGTTCGCCTCGAGGTGGAAGGAGAGCGGATCGAGACCGGTCGCCTCAATGTGGGCAGCCTCGTCGGAGACCACGCCAAGACTGCAATTGGTACCTTGCTGGCGACCGGAACCGTGATTTCGGCTGGTGCCAACGTGTTCGGTCCCCCGACTCCTCCCAAGTACGTGCCGCCCTTTGCCTGGGGCTGTTCCGGCAGCGAGCGGATGACCGAGGACGGATTTCTGCGGATTGCCGAACGGGTGATGCTCCGGCGGAATATCCCTTTCTCCGCCGAGCGGCGGGAGTCACTCCGGCTCACCTATGGGCGGAGCACCCGATGATCACGCTCTACATGCTTGGATCGGGCTCCCGAGGGAACTGCTGCGCGGTGGAGTCCGACGGGGTGGCCTTACTGATTGATGCCGGCTTCAGCGCCCGGGAGATCGAGCGGCGGGCGACGTCCGTGGGTTTCGATGTGGGACGGGTTGCCGGCATTGCCCTGACCCACGAGCACGGAGATCACAGCTGTGGAGCCGCGCAGCTCGCCCGCCGGCTCGGGGTGCCGGTGCTGACTGCTCCGGGCACATGGCAGCGCCTAATCGCGAGGATGACCGGCACGGAGCACCGTCCTCTGGGGCTCTGTGCCGGAGTTGAGCTGGGCCCGTTCACCGTCGAGGCCTGTCCCACCAGTCACGATGCCGCGGATCCTCTCGCCGTGGTAGTGCGCGATTCCGGCGGGACCAGCATTGGAGTGGCTTACGATCTCGGCCGGCCGACCACGGCGGTGCGGTATCTGCTGCGGGATCTTACAGCGATTGTGCTGGAAGCCAACCACGACGAGGTCCAGCTCCGGACCAGCGCCTATCCTCCGGTGGTGCAGCGGCGGATTGCGGGATCGGCCGGCCACCTGTCCAACCGAGCCGCGGCTCAATTGCTGGTCGAGCTGCACCATCCTGGGCTGTCGATCATTGTGCTGGCCCATCTCAGTCAACAGTGTAACACCGCGGCGGTGGCTCGTGCTGAGGTGCGACGTGCCCTACACCGGGTCAAGTTCCGGGGCGCGATACATGTCGCGGAGCAGGACATGCCGCTCCCGCCGATCTCGGTGACCCAGATCGGCGGGGTTCAATTCCAGTTGGCGCTCTAACGAGCAGTTCATGACTTTGGCACTTGCAGCTGCATGCGCTCGCAGTACAAGTCGGCAGCCACCCGCCGGATACTCTCGGATCCTGCTTCCGCCTTCACTGGCTCCAACCCAAAAATCCCGCAGCTGAAGAGATTGATACGCCCCAATTCGGTCTTGAGGTCCTGACTGAGATATACGATCGCGCCGTCCCGCTCCTTGTCCTGACCATTGCGTCCCTGCACGAGAAAATCGTTGAGCCAGTCGTAGCGGTTGGGTTGGTCCGAACGGCATGGGTCGAGGGTAGGCCGATTGCCTTCGACAATCTGGAAAACGAAGACGTGCACTCCGATCCGGAATTCGAATCGTTGCGCGATTACTTCCCGTTTCAGCTATTGCTATGGACCGATTGATGCCTCAGCGAGGCCGACCAGGATGAATCGAGGTCGTTCTCCTGGCACTGCCAGT